>DATFPW010000001.1:0-66843 GCA_035264605.1 Conexibacter sp.
CGCGCCCGTGGTCGTGCAGCGCAACTCGCACGCCTCGGTGATCGATGGGCTCGTGCTCTCGGGCGGCCGGCCGAGCTACGTCGCCCCCGAGTACGAGGCCGAGCTCGGCATGGCCAACGGCGTGACGCCGGAGGCGCTCGAGACGGCGCTCGCCGCCTGCCTCGGCGCGCGCGCCGCCTGGATCGTCTCGCCGACCTACTACGGCACAACCGCCGACGTGGCCGGTCTGGCGGAGATCGCGCACGCCGCCGGCGCGGCGCTCGTCGTCGACCAGGCGTGGGGGCCGCACTTCGGCTTCCACCCGGGCGTGCCGGAGTCGGCGCTCGCGCTCGGCGCCGACGCCGTCATCACCTCGACGCACAAGATCGTCGGCGCGCTCACGCAGGCGGCGATGCTGCACGTCGCGCCGGGCGGGCGGGACGGCGTCCGCGTCGACCCGGACGCCGTCGCGCGCACGGTGCGGCTCGTGCGCTCGACGAGCCCCAGCTCGCTGCTGCTCGCCTCGCTCGACGCCGCGCGCCGGCAGATGGCGGTCCACGGGCAGGCGCTGCTCGCCGGCACGCTCGCCGCGGCCGCGCATGCGCGCGCGGCGATCGACGCGGTGCCGGGCTGCGCGGTCGTCGGGGACCGGCTCGTCGGCCGGCCGGGCGTCCATGCCTGGGATCCGCTGCGGCTCACGATCGAGGTGCGCGGCACCGGCTGCACGGGCTACGAGGTCGCGGCGGCGCTGCGCGCCGGGTCTGACATCCACGTCGAGCTGGCGACGCACGCGACGCTCGTGCTCGTGCTCGGCGTGCACGAGCAGCCGGAGGCGCTGGAGCGCTTCGTGCACGACCTCGCTGCGACCATCGCCGAGATCGCGCGACCGATCGCGCCTGAGCGGGGGCCGGTCGTGCGGCCGCCGGAGCTGAGCGAGGCGCTGGCCGTGCCGCCGCGCGAGGCGTTCCTCGGCGAAACGGAGGTGGTCGCCGTCGACGCGGCGCTCGGCCGCGTCTCGTGCGAGGCGATCGCGGGTTACCCGCCCGGGATTCCGGCGCTGCTGCCGGGGGAGCGGATCCGCGAGGAGGTCGTCGCCTACCTGCGCGAGCTCGCGTCCGCCGGTGCGCGCCTGCACGGCGCGAGCGACCCGTCGTTCGAGACGGTTACGGTGCTGCGCGATGCGTGACCTGAAGCCCGAATCCGACCGTCCCCGCGTGCTGCCGGACTTCCCCGAGGACGCGCCTGAGCTTGTCGCCCGCGCGCTCGCCGAGGACCTCGGCGACGGTGACGTGACCGCTGAGGCGACGATCCCCGCAGGCGCCGCCGCGAAGGCGCTGATCCGCCAGAAGGCCCCCGGCGTCGTGTACGGGATCGGGTACGCCGAGCAAGCGTTTCATGCGCTCGACCCGACAGCGCGCGTCCGGTCCGAGACGCCGGAGGGCGTCTGGCAGCCCGCCGGCAACCCGGTGCTGTTCGTCCGCGGCAACGCGCGCGCGCTGCTCGCCGCCGAGCGCACGGCGCTCAACTTCCTCGGCCGCCTGTCGGGCATCGCGACGCTCACCGCGCGCTGCGTCAGAGAGGTCGAGGGCACGGGTGCCCGCATCCTCGACACGCGCAAGACGACGCCCGGGCTGCGGATGGCCGAGAAGGCCGCCGTCTATTTCGGCGGCGGCACGAACCATCGCATCGGCCTGTTCGACGAGATCCTGATCAAGGAGAACCACGCCGCCGCCGCCGGTGGGGTGGGGGAGTCGGTCCGCCGAGCGCGCGCCGCGCGCCCCGGCATGCCGATCGAGGTCGAGGTGCGAACGCTCGAGGAGCTCGACGAGGCGCTTGCAGCTGACGCTTCGCGCATCATGCTCGACAACATGGATCTCGCCACGATGCGGGCCGCGGTGGAGCGCACGGCTGGCCGCGCATCGCTCGAGGCGAGCGGCGGCGTGACGCTGGAATCGCTCCGGAAGATCGCTGAGACCGGGGTAGACTTCATATCGATCGGGGCGTTGACGCACTCGGCCCCCGCACTCGACCTGTCCCTCATATTGGAGCCCCTCTCATGAGCCTCCCCATGGTGCAAACACCAAGTGCGAATGTCGGTCCCCTCATGCTCGAGAACATCCCGGCCCTGCAGGCCGAGGTGCGCGAGCTGGCCGCTCAGCGCGGCGCCGTCATCCTCGCGCACAACTACCAGCTGCCCGAGATCCAGGACGTGGCCGACTACGTCGGCGCCTCGCTCGGGCTCTCCCAGCAGGCCGCGAAGGCTGACGAGGACACGATCGTCTTCTGCGGCGTGCACTTCATGGCCGAGACCGCCTCGGTCCTGTGTCCCGAGAAGCGCGTGCTGATCCCCGACGCCGACGCCGGCTGCTCGCTGGCCGACTCGATCACCGCGGAGCAGCTGCGCGACTGGAAGGCCAAGCATCCCGGCGCGCTCGTCGTGATGTATGTCAACACGACCGCCGAGGTGAAGGCGGAGACCGACTACTGCGTGACCTCCTCGAACGCGGTCGCGGTGGTGGAACACATCTACCGCGAACACGGCGAGGACACCGAGATCCTGTTCGGCCCCGACATGTTCCTCGGCGCCTACGTCGAGAAGCGCACGGGCCGCAAGATGCGCGTGTGGGACGGCGAGTGCCACGTGCACGCCGGCATCCGCCCGGACGACATCACGGCGGTGCGCGCGGCGCATCCGGGGGCGGACTTCCTGATCCATCCGGAGTGCGGCTGCTCGACGAGCGTCATGGAGTACGTCGCCGCCGGCGACGTCGACGCCGAGGGCGTGCACATGCTCTCGACCGGTGGGATGCTGAGATTCGCGCAGGAGCGCAAGGGACGCGATGGCGCGGTGATCGTCGCGACGGAGACCGGCATGCTCTATCCGCTGCGCGAGGCGGCGCCCGACGTCGACTTCATCGCCGCCAACGAGCGCGCGAGCTGCAAGTACATGAAGATGATCACGCTGCCAAAGCTGCGCGACGCGCTGCTCTCGGACCAGTTCGAGGTCAAGGTCGACCCCGCGGTCGCCGAGCGCGCACGCGTGCCGATCGAGCGCATGGTCGCGATCTCGTAGCTCGGGCAACACAGGCCGCTCGACACCTTCGGATGGGCTTCCCGCGCCGCCTGAGCGCGCCGGAAGCCCTTGCGCTCTGGGGCGTTGCTCCAATACTCTGGTGAACGCAGGTGTCTACCAGCGGCGATCGGTCGGGGACGAGGATGCGGTCAGCCAAGAGGTCGTGCGGGAGATGAGGTCGGCGGTCAACGCCGGGGTCCTCAGCCTCGTGATCGAGCAGCCCAGCTACGGCGGGGAGATCGGCCGGCGCTTCGAGGAGCGCTATGACGGGCTGCTGTCCTCGCGCCCCCAGCACATCTACAAGGCGCTCGACGAGCTGAGAGGGCAGGGGCTGGTCGAACCGATCGAGCTCGACGACGGGGGGCGCCTCGGCCAGCCGGTCCGCGGCTATCGCGCGACAGGGGCGGGCGCTCGCGCCTACCGCCGCTGGCTGCGCTCGCCGATCCAGGTCGGCAGCCGCGCCCGGCACGAGGTGATGGTCCGGCTCGCCTCGACGCGTCCCGACGACCGCCATACGGCGGCCTTCCTGCTCGACGCCTACGAGCACGCCGTGCTGACGCTCGCGCGCAACCACCCCGTGCGGTCGGACAACGTCATCGACCGCCTGATCGACGAGGAGCGCCGCACGCTCGCCGATGCGCAGCTGCGCTGGATCGCACGGGCGCGCGACGAGCTGCGCACGGACTCCGTCGAGCACGGGCCGTAGCCCGCCATGACGCTCCTGCGGCTCGACGGGGTCTCCAAGCGCTTCGGGCGCGGTGGACGCGAGCAGACGGCCTTGCGCGACGTGCAGCTGCAGGTCGCTGCGGGCGAGCTCGTCGCGGTGTGGGGGCGCCGCCGCTCGGGGCGCACGACGCTGCTGCAGGTCGCCGCCGGGGTTGAGCGCCCGAGCGACGGCAGCGTGCGCTTCGGCGGGGTGGACCTCGCCCGTCGGTCGATGCTCGGCAGACCGGGCGGACTGGCGTACGTCAGCACCCACTTCGTGCGGGTGATCGGCGAGACGGTCCTCGAGCACGTCGGCGCGCCGGTGCTCGGCGGCAACGCGTCCACGTCGCGCGCTCAGTCGCTCGCCTTCGCTGCGTTGCGCGGCGTCGGCGCCGTCGACTGTGCCGACGCCGGGGTCGACGGGCTCGACCAGGCGGAGCTGATCCGCGTGGCGATCGCACGTGCGCTCGTGACGCAGCCGAGACTGCTCGTGCTGGACGAGCCGACCCAGGACCTCCGGCTCGCACGCGATCGCGATCAGGCGCTCGAGCTGCTGCGGTCGCTCGCCAGGCGCGATGGGATCGCGATGCTGATGACGGTCGCGGAGGCGGCGGACCTCGCCGGAGCCGATCGTGCGCTGACGATCGATCAGGGGGAGCTGCGCGGGCTGACGCAGCCGGCGATGGGACAAGTGGTCGAGCTGCGCCGGTCGCGAAGCTAGCCGTGGTCCGGCCCGCGACGCTGCTCTACTTCTACCGCAAGCGCCTGCGCGTCCACGCGGTCCAGGAGCTCCTTGCAGGGCTGGGCATCGCCGTCGGCGTCGCCCTGGTGTCCTCGGTCCTGGTCGTCAACGGCAACATCGGCGAGTCGGGGCGGCAGGTCCTCCATGCGATCGCCGGCGATGCGACGTTGGCGCTGACGGCCCGCGATGCACGCGGCTTCGACGCTCGCATGCGGGCGCGAGTCGAGGCGTTGACGGGCGTCGAGCATGCCGCGTCGCTGCTCGAGCAGCGAGCGGCGGTCACGTACCGCGGTCGGCGCGCGCAGATCGATCTGGTCGGAGCCGACGGCGGGCTCTCGGCGCTGCACGGAAGCGCGACCCGCCGGATCGACCTCGGGCGCATGCACCCGGGTCTGGTGCTTCCGCTGGCGGTCGCGCGCAGGCTCGGCCTGGCCGGCGACGAGCGCCAGCCGACGAATCTCCCGCACGTCGCGCTCGCCGTGCGCGGCCACTCCATGCCGGTCCCCGTCTCGGCAGTGCTCGGCACGGACACGATCGGTCCGCTGGCAGGTTCCCTGCACGCGGTCAGCTCGCTTTCCTCCGTGCAGGAGCTCACCGGACTGCGGGGTCGCGTGACGCGCATCCTCGTCGTGGTCGCACCCGGTTACGAGGCGATCGCGCGGGCCGGGCTCGAGCGTCTCGCGGCGGGGCGGCTGACGGTCAGCTCGGTCGACGAGGAGCTGGAGGCGATCGAGCTGGCGGCCGCCCCGATCGATCAGGGGACGACCCTGATCGCCGCGATCAGCGTGTTCGTCGGCCTGCTCTTCGCGTTCACGGCAATGCTGCCGACCCTCACGGACCGGCGACGCCTCGTGGTGGCCCTGCGAATGATGGGCTACAGACGTGCGCGGGTCGTCCAGATCCTCGCGTTCCAGGCGATCGTGCTCGGCGTGTGCGCGTCGGCCGTGGGCCTGCTGATCGGCCTGCTGCTGGCGAACGGCGCCGGGCACGACCCGACTGGGTACCTCACCTTCGCGTTCCCGCTCAGCACCCAGCGACCGATCGGCTGGGAGACGATCGTTCTGACGATCGTCGGCGGCGTGCTCGCGAGCTGCCTGGCGGCGGCCCAGCCCCTGCTCGACATGCGCTCGGGCAGCGCGTCGATCGCGGTCCTCCGGCGGCAGAGCGAGCCCATGCACGCGGTCACGGCCAGGCTGCGACGAACGCTTACGGCCTGTGGACTGGCGCTGATCGTCCTGGCCGGCTCGGCGTTGCTGCTCGAGTCGTCGATGATGATCGTCGGCGCGGTTGCTACCGCAGTCGCCATCGTGCTGGCGGTGCCGGCAGCGTTCGCCGCGATCCTGCGGCTGAGCGAAGGGCCGGCCAGCCGCTGGCGGCTCAGCTCGCTCACGCTCGCGCTGCGGGCGCTGCGCGCGACGTCGCCGCTCGCGCTCGGCCTGGTCGCCACCGGCGCCGTTGCCGTGTTCGGCGCCGTCGGGCTGCGCGGAACGCATGCGAGCCTGCTGCACGGCATGTACGCAGACTTTCGCGGCTACCTGGGCACGGCCGACGTGTGGGTCGCCCAGCCCGGCGACGACCTGGCGTTGGAGCCGTTCGACGCGCGGGGAGTCGCACGTCGCGTGGCTGCCGTCGGGGGCGTCCGTGACGTCCGCGTCTTCCACGGAGGCCTGCTCGACGTCGGCGTGCGCCGCGCATGGGTGATGGCGCGCTCGAACCGCGATCGCACGATCGTGCCGGCGAGCCAGGTCGTCGATGGGGACGTGCATGTGCTGGAGCGCCGGGTGCGCGCCGGAGGGTGGGTGACGGTCTCGCAGCAGATCGCCGTCGCCGAGGATGTCGCCGTGGGCGGAACGATCCGCCTGCCGACTCCGGCGGGCGACGTCTCGTACCGCGTCGCCGCGACGACGACGAACCTCGGCTGGGGGCCGGGAGCCGTCGTCATGAACGCGCGCGACTTCCGGCGGGCATGGGTCGACGACGATCCGTCTGCGCTCGAGGTCGACGTCGCACGGGGAGCGGACGTCGACGCCGTGGCTCGCTCCATCAGACGCGCGCTCGAGAGCCACGACGGTGGGCTGTGGGTTCAGACGGCGCATGAGCGCGTGGCGCGTGTGAGCGAGACGGCGCGCGACGGCCTTGCATGGAGCGGACGGGGCGCGACGTTGCTGCTGATCGCGGCCGGGTTCGCGATGTCCGCTGCGATCGGTGCGGGCACGTGGCAGCGACGTGTCGCGTTTGGGCATCTGCGCCTGATGGGCTGGCGGCCGGTGAAGTTGTGGTGCACACTGCTGTGGGAGGCGGGGCTCGTGCTCGGCACCGGGTGCATCGTCGGCGCCGTGGCGGGCGCCTATGGTCACTACGCGGGCGATCGTTGGCTGAGGCGCTCGACCGACTATCCGGCGTCGTTCTCCGTCGCCGCCGGGCAGACGGTCACGATCTGCCTCCTCGTCTTCGCCGTGACGCTGATCGTGACAGCCGTTCCCGGCGTGCTGATGTCGCGTACGCCGCCGCGCGCAGGTCTCGAACCCGACCGGTGACCGCGCGGCGCCTCAGCTCCCCGCCAGCCGCATGCGCGACAGCGTTCCGTGGCTGAGCCGGAGCACACGATCGGCGTCGGCGAGGCGGCAGTCCTCGCCGGTCGTCAGGACGACGGCGATCGCGTCGTGATGGGCGATCGAGCCGAGCAGCTTGGCGAGCTCGCGATCCGTCTGCTCGCAGGGATCGCCGCTGCTCGGCTGGTCCACCAGCAGGAGCGACGGCGCCGTGACGAGGGCGCGCGCGATCGAGACGCGGAGCGTCTCGATCCGATCGAGCTCTGCGGCGCTCAGCGGAGCGCAGTCGGCGACATCGGCCCGTCGCAGGAAGCGGTAGGCGACCGTCCGCGCGCGCAGGATCGAGAAGCCTCGGCCCAGCAGGGGTGCGGCGACCTGCTCCAGGACCGACCCGCCGACGACGGGCTCGAAGTGCGCGATCGCGTAGGCGATCCCGTTGGGCCTGCCGAGCATGGGGCGCCGCGTCAGGTCCACGCCGGCAAAGCGGGCGGTACCGGAAGTTGGCCGCATGACGCCCGCGGCGACTCGCAGCAGCGCCGTGCGCCCGGAGCACTGCCTTGCCGCTACGGTGACCAGCTCTCCGGGGTCGACGTTCAGCGAGACGTCGTGGAGCGGCATGCACGCGCGGCAGTGGTCGCTTCCGCATCGCATGGAGACCCGGTCGAGCGTCAGCAGGGACATAGGCTGCATCGTGTCGCGCGCCGCCGGCCGTGACGAGCCCTCTCCGTCTACGAAGCGGAGTACGAGGCGGTCTGCCTGTCGTCCGCGGCGCCTAGGCCGCCAGCACGTCGATGCCGCGCTCGGCTGCGTCTCCGACGACTCTCAGCTGCTCGCGCTTGCGCGAGAACTCGGGCTCGGTGTAGCAGTGCACGTCGGCGGGGGCGCCCATCTCGGAGCGATCCCACAGCGAGCCTGCCTGGTAGACGCGCTCGAGCCACGGCACGCCGTCGAAGTAGTCGGAGACGAGCACGACGACCCACTCCGGGCCGCGCTCGCGCTGCGGCGGTGCCCCGTTGGCGTCGTCGACGCGCGCGCCGCCCACGAGCGCCTGCGAGATCGGCCAGCGGTCGCTGACGCGCTCGACGTAGCGGCGCAGCTCTCGCAGGTTCAGCTCGGTCGGATCCTCAGGCGACACAGCGGGGGATTGTCGCCGCTCGGGCGGCGCGAGCGCAATGCGGTCGGCCGGCCTACGCGAAGTCCTCGGCCGTGTGCGGGCCGACGCAAGCCACTGCCAGCTCGTCCGCGACATCGCGCGCGACGGCGGCGACGTCCTCGTAGGTGACCGCGTCGAGCGCGGCGATCGCGAGATCCGGATCGATCTCCTCGCCGAACAGAATCGTCTGCTGGGCGGCGTGACGGGCGACCGCGTTCGTGTTCTCGAACGCGAGCACGCGGGCGCCAGCGGCGTAGGCACGAGCGCGCTCGACCTCCTCCTCGCGCGGGCCCTCGTCGCGCAACTCGGTGACGATCTCGCGCATGCGGCGGTAGGCCTCGACGCACTTGGTCGAGTCGAGCCCGGCCGAGAGCTGCAGGATCGGCACGTCGGCGCTGTTGTGCGAGAGCGCGTAGACGGAGTAGGCGAGGCCACGCTGCTCGCGGATCTCGTCGAACAGGCGTGAGCCCATCGAGCCCCCCAGCAGGGTGGCGTAGATCGTCAGTGCGGCGCGCTGGGCGCGGTCGGTCGTGTCGATCCGTGGCCGGTAAGACATCCGCAGATGTGACTGGTTCGAGTCGCGCTCCTCCACGAGCGTGCGCGCGTGCAGCGGCGGCGCCGCCTCGTATGGCTCAGGCTCTGACAGGGTGGGGAAACGGCCGAACAACTCATCCAGTGCGCCATTGGCAGGCAGGTGCTCCAGATTGCCCACCACGAACGCGCCGCCCCGGGCCCCGACCCAGCGGCGCTCGCGGAAGGCGACGATCCCGTCGCGCGTGAACGTGTCGCGCAGGTGCTCGACGGGCCCGAGCACGGTGCGCCCGAGCGGATGCTCTCCGAACGCGGCGTGGTCGATCAGGTGCTCGGCGACGGTCGCCGGCTGGTCGTTCGAGCGCGCGATCTCCTGGATCACGACGCCGCGCTCGCGATCCAGCTCCTCGGCGTCGAGCCGCGGGCGGCCGACGAAGTCCGTCAGCAGGTCGATCGCCTCGAGCGCCTTCTCGGCGCGCACCGTGATGTGGAACGCGACGAGGTCATGGCTCGTGTAGGCGTTCAGCTGCCCGCCGATTCGCTCGGCTGTCTCGTTGACCGCTCTATAGTCGGCGAACTTCTCGCCGCCCTTGAAGACGAGGTGCTCGAGGAAATGTGCCATCCCGTTCTCCTCGGGGCGCTCGGTGCGCGCTCCGGCGTCGAACGCGACGAGCGCGGTGACGGCACGGGTGCCGTCGAGTTGCAGGCGGTGGATCGGAAGCCCGTTCGGGGCGACGGAGGTGGAGATCGCGGTCATGCGCCGACGATAGCGCCGCGCGCCCCGGATACGCCGTCGCAGCTCGCGCGCCGAGGAAATCCCTGCAAAACTGCTTGCAGCAGAGGCCTGCGCCTGGTCGCCAACGCTGTGCGCACGCTACTGTCCGGAGCCGAATGGCCGTGAAGACCGGGAACTCCCGCCTCTCCCGCCGTGCCGCCGCCGAGCATTCCCCGGTGGCCGCCGCGCGTGCTGTCGCCGTGCCGCACAGAGCGGCGCCGGCGTCGCCGTCCGTGATCGAGTTCCGCGGCGTCGAGAAGCGCTACGACGTTGGCGCCGTCGGTCTCGACGAGGCGACCTTCTCGATCGGCCGTGGCGAGTGGGCCTTCCTCGTCGGCTCGACCGGCTCCGGCAAGTCGACGATCATGCGCCTGCTGATCAAGGAACTGGAGCCGACCGCGGGCTCGATCCGCGTGGCCGGGCGAGACCTGGGCGAGATCGAGCGCAAGCGCGTGCCGTACTACCGCCGCAACATCGGCGTCGTCTTCCAGGATTTCAAGCTGCTGCCGAACCGCACGGTCCACGACAACGTCGCGTACGCGCTGCAGGTCACCGGCGGCACGCGCAAGGACATCCGCGCGAAAGTGCCGGACATCCTGCGTCTCACAGGCCTCTCGACGAAGCTGCACAACTACCCCGACCAGCTGTCGGGCGGCGAGCAGCAGCGCGTCGCGATCGCGCGCGCGTTCGTGAACCACCCGCCGCTGCTGCTGGCCGACGAGCCGACCGGCAACCTCGACCCTGAGACGTCGATCGGGATCATGCAGCTGCTCTACCGCATCAACCGCGCGGGGACCACGGTGCTCGTCGCCACCCACGACAACTCGATGGTCGACAAGATGCGCCGCCGCGTGATCGAGCTCTCGCAGGGCCGCATCGTGCGCGACGAGGCGACCGGCTCCTACGTGCGCGACGAGTCGACGCGGGAGTTCGCGGCTCGCTTGCGGTCCGACCTGCCCGACGGCTCTCTGGGCGCGTAACCGCATGCGTCTGAGCTTCTTTACCCGCGAGGCCACGCGCGCCCTGCGCCGCAACGCCGCACCCAGCTTCGCGGCGCTCGCGACGATCCTGCTGACGATGCTCGTGATCGGCGTCTTCATCCCGATCGTCCAGGCGACGACAGGCGCCGCCAACGACGTGCGCAAGCGCGTGCTCGTCGACGTCTACCTGACGAGAGACGCGAAGCAGTCGGATGTCGCGCGAGTGCGCGCGCAGCTGCTCGAGACGCCGAACGTCAAGCGTGTCGAGTTCGTCTCCAAGCAGACGGCCTACCAGCAGCAGCGCCAGAAGGACCCCGAGGCGTTCGCGCTGCTGGGCGCGAACCCGCTGCCGGACACGTTCCGCGTCACGCCGGAGGACCCCGACGACGTGCTCAAGATCGCCTCCGCGCTCGCGCCCGAGGCGGCCGGCGGCGGCAACACCCCGATCGACCGCTCGATCGACGAGGTCCGCACGCGCCGCGACGACACGACGAAGATCCTCCAGGTCACGCGCTTCGTGAAGCTGATGGCCGGCACGCTCGCCGCCCTGCTGATCGCCGCGTCGGTCTTCCTGATCGCCAACACGATCCGGCTTTCTTTGTACGCGCGACGCCGCGAGGTCGAGGTCATGAAGCTCGTCGGCGCAACCGACTGGTTCATCCGCTGGCCGTTCGTGATCGAGGGCATCATCGTCGGCGCGCTTGGAACGCTTTTGGCGATCCTCCTGCTCGCCGTGGGGAAGATCGCGATCATCGACCCCCTCGCCAGCGACTTCTCGCTCATCAGCGCACCGGACACGATGCCCTTCACCGTGCTCATCGCGGTCATGATGGCCGCCGGCATCGCGATCAGCGCCGTCGGGTCGGGGCTCTCGCTGCGCCGCTTCCTCCGGGTCTAGCTGTCCCCGAGGACGTCGCGCGGGCCTCGCAGGACGCAGCCCCCTCAGACATCTGAGGGGGCTGCGGTGCTGCGGTGTCGCTGGTCGACCTATATTAGGGTCACCGTTATGTTGGCGAGGCCGTTTAGCGTCCTCAGAGACGTGGTCGTGCCGCCGAAGTGACCTTCGCCGCCGAAGGAGCAGAAGCCAAAGGCGCCGGTGAGTGGTATTTCGGCGGTTTCATCGGCGGTAAGCGAGGTTGCCGTCCCTCTGGAGAGGGTTATGAAACCAACCGCCGGGTTGGTCGTTGACGTCCTCGCTAGGCAGGCGACGCTTCCGCTGGGCTGAACCTGGAAGGAAGCGTTGATCAGATTGATGAAGATTCTTTCTATGTTCGGTAGCGTTCCAGTGAAGCTGCGGTATGTAATGTGCCAGGGAAGCGTCGCCGATAGGACAGTGGCGCCGCCCCCGGTGCAGGCCGCGTTGTTGACTATCGCTCTCGTGACGAAACCCAATAGCGAGTTGACGACCTTAGCGAGCGTTCTGCTGTGGAACGTGCCTTCGAGCGTAACCGGACACACAACGGTCCTTCCGGCTGCTATGAATCTCAAGCCGGCCCACTTCGCGCTGAAGGTATTGTCGCTGAGGCTGAAGCTCCTTGCCATAGCCCCGCCGGTTGCCAGCGCGAGGAGGAGCGCGGCTCCGAGCCCGACCATCAAAAGCTTGATGCGCTTATGCATCTCAAAACTTCCTTTTCGTAGCGACTGCCGTTCACGAACGACAGCCGAGTTGAACTAAGCACGCGACGTACGAGCCAGCAATGGCCGCCGTCGCGTGGCTGAGGTGACTCCGGCACGGTGGCCGGCAGGTCAATGAAGTTGACGAACGGCTTCCTCCTTTCTTGCAGGCCGCGACGTCCGCGAACGAGTGGCGGAGACTTCGTGCGACGTCTACGCGTCTCTGTCGGTGCGTCCGGCGTATCCCCTTCGCGGGCCGCGTGCGGCTTCGCACGTTCGCCGGTCACACTTGCATTGACCGGCCGTGCTGCCACACAAGACCCGAGACGAAGCTATGCACCAAAAGAAAGGAAGTCAAAGGGTCCAGTTCGACGTCAGACCTCAATAGGCCGGATAGAGGTCAGATAACGAGTATCGAGGCCGATGACGGTTGCGCCTTGAGCCATCGGCATTTATGGTCGTCGCGCTTGTCGTGCTGGAAAGAGGAGAGATGCAGTGCTGAAAACCAGACCGGATGCGCTGAGGGCTGTGATTACCTTGGTTGTCGGGGTGCTCGTTCTCGCTGGGTGGAGCGCATCGAGCGCCAGGGCGGGCGGGCTGCCCGATGGGCGGGCGTACGAGATGGTGTCTCCACCGCAGAAGAACGGCGGAGACGTGATTCCGGACACGCAGCGCACCCGCGCTGCGGTCGACGGGAACGCCATCGGCTTCACTTCGCTCGCGGGTTTTGCGGGAAACCGCGGGGCGGGAATCTCCAACGACTACGTGAGCGTGCGGTCAACGAGTCCGCACCCCGGCTCGAACGGCTGGACGACGCACGGCGTCATGCCGGCGATGCGCGCGTTGTCGGCGCCGGCGCTGCTTGCGCAGATGGAGCCGACATACGTGGGCGAGTTCTCTGCGGATCTGAACCGGGGCCTGCTGTTCGTGTGGGGGGCGCTTAACGACGATCCCAACGTCGACGCCGTAGGAAACCTCTATCGCAACGGCGCACTGCGTTCTCCTGGCGGTGGCGTGTACGACCTCGTGACCGCGTGTCCGCTGTGCGAGAGCACCGCGACGCCTCTGCCCGACTACCCGAGTGGTGCCCAGGCGGTCAACCTGCGACCGACGCTGGCCGAAGCGTCGCCGGACTTCGATCACGTGGCCTTCGAGTCGCTCGAGTCTCTGACGGCAGACGCCCCCGCCCAGCCGGACGCGTGCAACATCTCGGCGCCGGATTTTTCGTTCCCATCGTCGTGTCATGCCCACGTCTATCAATGGGATGACGGAAACCTGACGCTGGCCGGGCGGGTGCCGGCCGCGCCTGCCGTGGAGTGCGACGACGCCGCCGGGCCGGCCTGCGTTCCCGCCGACGTCTCGCTCGCGGGACAGGGCACCGGAGTGAGCCGCTCCATGATCAACAACCGCACCCCCCACGTGGTCTCCGACGGCCGCGACGGTCACATCCGCGTGTTCTTCACCCAGCCGACCGACGACAGCGGGCAGACGACCGACGAGCTTGGCAACTCCACCAGTGTAAACCGGGCCTTTGCCGGGCGCATCTTCATGCGGGTCGATGCTACGTCGACCGTGCAGCTCAACGACTCCGAGCGCACGCTGCCAGCCGACGCCTACGCTCCGGCGCACTTCCTCGACGCGTCCCCCGATGGGGGCCGTGCGTTCTTCATGACGGCGCAGGCGCTCACGGACGACGCGCCGGCAGACGGGTCCATCAAGCTCTACATGTACGACGCGCGCAAGCCGCCAAGCGCGCCGGACAACCTGACGCTCCTCAGCCTCGACAGCGAGCCCGCGGACGGCAGCAGCGGCATCCGAGCGACGATCGGCGTCAGCGACGACGGGCACTACGTGTACTTCGCCGCGGGCGGCCAGCTTGTGAGCGGCAAGCCGCTGGGAGCAAGCCTCTACCTCTGGCACGACGGAGTGCTCTCGTACATCGGACCATCGCCGGAGGGGCTGGCCTTGAGTGAGAACATCGCTGCACGGGTCAACTGGGTTTTGTCACCCCGCCAGGCGCGGGTCACGCCGGACGGACGCCATCTGCTGTTCAGCACGATCGACGGAGCCGGCTTGACCGGTTACGACCATGGGTCCTGCGAATCCGAGTTTGGGCTCGGATGTCGCGAGCTCTACGTCTACAGCGCTGAGACCGGCGCGCTCGCGTGCGCCTCGTGCAATCCGTCAGGAGCCCGGGCGACCACGATGGCGACCGTCGCCACCTGGGAGCATTCCGGAGCCGCGACAACCAGCTGGCACCAGAACCACGCCCTCGCCGATGACGGCTCCCGTGTCTTCTTCACCACCGGGGACGCGCTCGTCCCGGAGGACGTGAACGGGAGACGCGACGCGTACGAGTACGACGTGGCGAGCAGAACGGTGCATCTCCTCTCGACGGGGGTGAACACCTCCGACTCGTACTTCATGGACGCGAGTGCGAACGGCGACGATGCGTTCATCCTGACGCGCCAGCCGCTCGTCGGCTGGGACGGCGACTCCGCCTTCGACCTCTACGACGCGCGCGTCGGAGGCGGGTTCCCCGAGCCGGTCGCGCCGCTGGACTGCGCCGGCGACGCGTGCCAGGGCGATCAGAGCAGTCCGCCTGCAGCCGGCCCGGTTGCAACCACCGTCTTCCAGGGCGCCGGGAACGTCAAACCGCATCACGCGAGGAAGCATTGCAAGCGCAGATTCGTACGCAAGCGCGTGAGAGGCAGGGTCAGATGCGTCAAGAAGCGGGGGCACCACAGGAACCACAGAAGCCATCGCGCGACGCCGAGGGGGGCGAAGTGAACCCGGTGCGGAGGAGGAGAGGGACGAGCATGCAGGTCGTCGATTCGCGCCAAGGCGCTCGGAGGGAGCGGTTGGGCCGGCTGCTCATTGCGCTCGTCGCGACCGGGCTGCTGGCCGCGCTCACCGCGGCCCCCGCCGGCGCGCAGGCCCGCTTCCGTCTCGACTCGCTGGCGAACACCACGGTTGCGCCTGGCGTGACGCTGAGCTACCACCTGCTGATGACGAACATCGGCAATGTCGCGGCCGACGGCACCGGCGGCGACCCGATCATCTTGTCGGGCACGCTGCCTACTGGGATCACTGCGCAGGCGATGACGATCTTCGGCGGCTTCGACGTCGCAGCGATCGGATGGAGCTGCAGCGGAGACGGTCCCGGGGGTAGCCTGCAAGGCGCCACCAACTTCAGCTGCAGCGTTCCCGACGCGATTCCGGCGCACGGCAACACGCTGCCGGTCAACGGCTTCGGCATCTTTGCGATGCCGGAACTGGTCGCAGCGGTCGACGGCGGCGCGTCGGGCACGCTTACGACGGTGCTCCATCTCTCCGGCGGTGGAGCGATCGCGACCGACGCGGCCGACCCCACGATCGTCACGACCGCCACGCCGTCGTTCGGCATCGACGCCCTCGACGGCCAGGTGAGCGCGGACGCGGACGGCAGTCCGCTCACGCAGGCCGGCGGCCGCCCATACTCGGCGTCCGTCTCGATCGACTTCAACACCACTCGCAACCCGATGCCTCTTGTCGGCGATCTCTGGCCGGTGGAGTCCGTCAAGGACGTGTTCACCGAGCTGCCGCCGGGATTTGTCGGCAACCCGACCGGCGTCGACACCTGCACGGCCGGCGAGCTTGCCAATGGGTTCAGCACGGAGGCCCAGCCGCTGTGTCCGGCGACCTCGCAGGTCGGGACGTCGCTGCTGCGCTTCAACGGCGGCACCGGACTTGTGAGCCCGCAAGGCCCGATCCCTCTCTACAACATGGTGCCGCCGCCCGGCATTCCGGCGCGGTTCGGGATGAATATCCTCGGCTCGGTCGTGACGCTTGACGCCGAGGTGCGCAGCGGCGGCGACTACGGCATCACGGTCGCCGCCCGCGACGTGCCACAGTCGCTCGCGCTCGCCGGTACGACGGTGACGCTGTGGGGCGTGCCGTCGGACCCGAGCCACGACGCCGAGCGCGCGTGCCCCGGATTCGGCTCGCCGTCAGGCGGCGCGCCGACCTGCCCGAACACAGCGCCGGCCCGGGCGTTCCTGCGCAATCCGACGTCGTGCACCGCTGCGGGCGTCGGCCTGCAGACGAACGTGCGCATCGACTCGTGGGCGCACCCGGACGCGTACGTGGAAGCCAGCTTCAGAAGTCATGCGAACCCCGGCTATCCGTACCCGCCGTTGCTGCGGGGCGCCGAGATCGGGATCGACGGCTGCGACAGAGTGCCGTTTACACCCAGCCTGGTCGGAAAGCCACTCTCGCCGAGAGCGGGAAGCCCGTCCGCCTTCACGTTCGACTTGTCGATCCCGCAGACCGACGATCCGAACGTGATCAGCCAGTCGGACCTGAAAACGGCGGTTGTGACCCTGCCGCCCGGCGTGCATGTCTCGCCGTCGTCGGCGCAGGGCCTCGGGGCATGCGCGCCGGCCGAGATCCACCTGCACGACGCCAGCGCGCCGAGCTGCCCGCAGTCGGCGAAGGTGGGGACGGCGACGATCACGACGCCGCTCCTGCCAGATCCGCTTGAGGGCTCGATCTACCTCGCGAAGCCGCACGACAACCCGTTCGGCTCGCTGCTGTCGATCTACCTCGTGGCGAAGGGCAGCGGCGTGGTCGTAAAGCTCGCGGGCCGGGTCGACGCCGATCCGGTCAGCGGCCAGCTCACGACCACGTTCGATAACAACCCTCAGCTGCCGTTCTCGAACCTGCACCTTGAGTTCAAGGGCGGACCGCGCGCGCCGCTGGCGATGCCGACGCAATGCGGCAAGACCTACACGACGCATGCGGTCCTGACCGGCTGGAGCGGGAGATCCGTCGCCTCTGAGAGCTCGTTCGCGGTCAGCGGGGACGGCAAGGGCGCGGCATGTGACCCGCCGCACTTCACGCCGGATTTTCACGCCGGCACCGCGAACCCGGTCGCGGGCAGAACGAGCACGTTCAGCCTCGCCTTGTCGCGTGACGACCAGGATGAGCAGCTCGGGGCGCTCACGGTGCATATGCCGGAGGGCCTGACGGGCAAGATCGCCAACGCGACGCTGTGCAGCGAGTCCGATGCAGCGCACGGGGCTTGCGGCGACGCGTCGAAGGTCGGTGACGTCACGGTTGGCGCCGGGGCGGGAACAAATCCGTTCTACATCACGCAGGGACGCGCCTACGTCACGGGTCCCTACAAGGGGGCGCCGTTCGGGCTCTCGATCGTGGTGCCGGCGGTAGCAGGTCCGTTCAATCTCGGCAACGTGAACGTTCGCTCTGCCCTGTTCGTGGACAAGCACACGTCCGAGCTGAGCGTCGTTAGCGATCCGCTGCCGACGATTCTGGAGGGCATTCCGCTCGATGTGCGCGACGTGCGCGTCTCCGTGAACAAGTCGGACTTCATCGTGAACCCGACGAGCTGCGCGAGAAAGGCGGTCGGCGGCGTCATCGAGTCGACCGCCGGAGCGCGGGCGCGCGTCTCGTCGCCCTTCCAGGTCGGCGAGTGCGCGCGCCTCGGCTTCCAGCCGAGGATGGTGCTGCGCGTCGGCGGCAGAGGTCACACGACCAGAAACCGCACGACGCCGCTCTCTACGACGATCAGGATGCCGAAGCGTCACGCGAACCTCAGATTCGTGCGGGTGACGCTGCCTGACACGATCAATGCACGCCTGACGGTGATCAACGACGCGTGCACGCGCGCGCAGTTCGAGACGGACATCGTCAAATGCGCTCACGCCCGGGCGGGCACGGCGGTAGCGGTCACTCCGCTCCTGCGCGACCCGCTGAGAGGCGACGTGTACTTCGTCGGAAACGGGCATCCGCTGCCGGATCTGTTCGTGGCGCTGCGCGGGCAGGTGGACTTCGACCTGATCGGGCGCATCACGATCCCGCACAGCCGATTCCTGCGGACGACGTTCGCGACGGCGCCGGATGTGCCGGTGAGATCGTTCACGCTGAACCTGTTCGGTGGGCCGCGAACCGGCTCGCTGGGCGCCGCCACCAACCTGTGCTCGCGGAGAGGTCGCAGCGCGAGGGCGCAGCTCGACTACGTCGGCCAGAACGGCAAGGCGGTCCACAGGCAGCAGCGGCTCGTGGTGCGCGGATGCGCGAAGAAGGCCCATCATCGCGGCGGAGGTCGCTAACAGCCCGGCGACGACGTGCCGAGGGGAGTGCGGCGGCCCGGGTCGCGAAGTGCGATCCGGGCGGTTGCACCGACGGTCGGTGCGCTCTTCGGCGCCCTCCGTCAGCGTCCAACATCGTTCGCAGCTACCGCAGCAGCGCTTTCGCCTCCAGATACTCCTCCAACCCAAAGCGGCCGTTCTCACGGCCGTTCCCGGACTGCTTGAACCCGCCGAACGGGGCCTTCAGGTCGAAGGCGCCGCCGTTGACCTCGATCTGGCCCGCACGCAGGCGGCGCGCCACGCGGTTGGCGCGGTCGGCGTCGCCGGACCACACGCCCGCGGCAAGGCCGTAGATCGTGTCGTTGGCGATCGCGATCGCCTGCTCCTCGTCGTCGTAGGGGATCAGGACGAGGACGGGGCCGAAGATCTCCTCCTGGGCGATCGTCATGTCCGGCGTGACGTCGGAGAAGACGGTGGGGCGGACGTAGTAGCCCTGCGGCAGGTCGTCCGGCGCCTCGGCGCCGCCCGTGACCAGTCGGGCGCCCTCGTCGAGCCCCTTGGCGATGTAGCCGCGCACGCGCTCGCGCTGCACGTCGGACACCAACGGGCCGATCCCGGATCTATCGCCGGTCGGGTCGGCCGGCGCGAACGCCTCGGCGGTGGCGGCGGCGATCTGCTCGGCCTCCGCGAGCCGCTCGCGCGGCACGAGCATCCGCGTCAGCGCGCTGCACGTCTGCCCGGAGTTCAAGAACGCCTTTGCGACGCCGTTCGGGACCGCCTTCGACAGGTCCGCATCGTCGAGGATCACGTACGGCGACTTGCCGCCGAGCTCCAGCGCCACCCGCTTCACGGACGCGCTCGCCAGCTCGCTCACGCGCTTGCCCGCGCGCGTGGAACCGGTGAACGAGACCATGTCGACGTCCGGATCCGAGGCGATCGCCTCGCCGACGACCGGGCCGACGCCCGTCACGAGGTTGAAGACGCCGGCCGGGAGACCCACCTGATCCACCACCTCGGCGAGGATGAACGCGCTCAGCGGCGCGACCTCGCTCGGCTTCAGCACGACGGTGCAGCCGGCCGCCAGCGCCGGGGCAACCTTGCAGGCGACCTGGTGCAGCGGGTAGTTCCACGGAGTGATCGCGCCGACGACGCCGACCGGCTCGCGCACGATCAGCGCCGTGCCGGCCTCCTCCTCCAGCGCGATCTCGTCGAGCAGGTCGGCCGCCATGCGGAAGGAGGCGATCGGCAGGCCCGCCTGGATGATGCGCGAGAGCTTGAGCGGCATGCCGACCTCGGCCGTCACCGTGCGGGCGATCTCGTCGGCGCGCGCCTCCAGTCCGTCGGCGATCGCGCGCAGCAGCCGCTGGCGCTCAGCGACCGGCGTCGCGGCCCAGCCGTCGAACGCGTCGCGCGCCGCCGCCACGGCCCGGCGGGCGTCCTCCGCGGTGCCCTCCGGGATCGTCCCGAGCGGCTGCTCGGTCGAGGCCTCCACGACCTCCAGCGTCCCGCTGCCGTCGGGCTCGACCCAGGATCCGCCGACGTAGAGCCGGTCGCGCACGGTGGGACGTGACTGCTGCTCGACGGACATGGGGCCTCCTCTGGCACTGCAGGTCGGGGTGCGATCGCCTGCCGTCGAGCGTAGTGCAGGAACGGCTGCCTTAGCGCCTGTTGAATCGCGGTCGCTACGCTGACGCGGTGAATCGCCGCTCCCCCCGCCTGCTGCTGGTGCTCGCCGGCACGGTCGGCGCGATGGTCCTGCTGCTGCTCGGGATCTACTTGGGCGGCCATCCGAGCGGGCTGCCGGGCCCGATCCGAGACGCTGTCGTCGGCAACGACGACACGCAGCTGATGCGCGAGGCGCTCGACACGATCGACGAGATCTACTACCGCAAGCAGGACCGCGCCGCGCTCGTCGACCGCGGGATCGAGGGCGTCGTCGCGAGTCTCAGAGACCCGTTTTCGCACTACTTCGATCCGAGAACGTACAAGCGCTTCGAGCAGGTCACGAATCCGAGCTTCAGCGGCATCGGCGTGACGGTGCGGCCGGATCCCGCCGGCCCGCTCGTCGTCGAGTCGGTGATCCAGGACACGCCGGCCGCGCAGGCCGGCCTGCGCCGCGGCGACCGCATCGTCGCCGTCAACGGCAGATCTCTGGCGGGCAGACCGTCGAGCGCCTCGATCGCGCTGATCAAGGGCGAGCCGGGCACGAAGGTCGGCCTGACGATCGCGCGCGACGGCAGACGCTCGACGCAGCGGATCGAGCGCGCCCGCGTCACGTCGCCGGTCGTCGCCGGGCACATGGTCAGATGGAGAGGCAGACGCTATGGCGTCGTCGTCTTCGCGAGCTTCACCGAGGGCTCGTCCGCACAGCTCCAGGCAGCAGTCGAGCGGCTGCTGAGACGCGGTGCCGATGGCATCCTGCTCGACATGCGCGGCAACGGCGGCGGCCTGCTGAACGAGGCCGTCGGCGTCGCCTCGATCTTCATCCCCGACGGGACGATCGTCTCGACCGACGGGCGCTCTCGTGCGCGGCACGTCTACACGGCGACGGGGGGAGCGATCAAGCGCTCCGTGCCGGTCGTCGTGCTGGTCGATCGCGGTACGGCCTCCTCGGCGGAGATCGTCACCGGCGCGCTGCAGGACCGCCACCGCGCGGAGATCGTCGGCACCCACACGTACGGCAAGGGCGTCTTCCAGGAGATCCGCGAGATGCCCAACGGC
This sequence comes from Conexibacter sp., assembly GCA_035264605.1. Lineage (GTDB taxonomy): Bacteria > Actinomycetota > Thermoleophilia > Solirubrobacterales > Solirubrobacteraceae > Conexibacter. The sequence goes on from DATFPW010000001.1 coordinate 20,915, forward strand.
GGCGCGCTCGACCTCACCGTCGGCCAGTACTTCCTGCCGAGCGGGCGCAACATCGGCGGCAGAGGGGTCGCCGAGGGGAGAGGCATCGCGCCCGACGTGCGTGCGAGCGACGACCCCGACACGACGAGACGCGACGAGGCGCTCGACGCCGCGCTCGCCCAGCTGGCCGCCGAGTCGCGGTGACGCGCTACGAGCAACGCGAGCGCGAGCGTCCCGCGCCGCGCACCGCCGTCGTCGCGGTGCTCGACAAGCGCGGGCGCTTCCTGGTCGGCGAGTCGTTCTTCGGCCGCGGGCCGCAGCTGATCGTCGACAAGGACCGCAGAGCCGGCCCCGGAGACCTCGTCCTGCTGCGCACCGCCACGAACGGCCGTGGTGGGCAAGGCGGGCGCGGGCATGCGAAGGTCGAGCGGCGGATCGGCCGTCCCGACGTCGCGCGCGACGTGCTCGAGGCGCTGATGCTCGATCGCGGCCTCAGACGGCGCTTCGACCCGGCCGTCGAGCGTGCCGCGCGCACGGCCGCGGAGGGGGAGGGCGTCGCCGACGTTCCACGCCGCGACCTGCGCGACCTGACGACGTTCACGATCGACCCGGCGACGGCGAAGGACTTCGACGATGCGATCTCCGCCGAGCGTCGCGCCGACAACGCCTGGCGTATCTGGGTCCACATCGCCGACGTCTCGGCCTACGTGCGTCCCGGCTCGCTCGTCGACAAGGAGGCATACAAGCGCGGCACGAGCGTCTACGTTCCCGGCCGGGTCGAGCCGATGCTTCCGGAGGCGTTGTCGAACGGCGCCTGCTCGTTGCGCCCGGATGAGGACCGTAACGCGGTGACGGTCGAGATCGACCTGCGCGGGACCAGCGTCGAGCGCACCTCCTTCTACCGCTCGCTGATCCGCTCCAACGCGCGGCTCGACTACGACCAGGTCGATCGCATCTTCGCCCTGCACGAACATCCCGCGGAGCCGTGGGCGGAGCCGCTCGCGGCAGCTCGCGAGGCCTCCGCGGCGCTGCAGGCCGAGCGCGAGCGCGGCGGAGCGCTGGCGATCGAGTCCTCCGAGCCGGACTTCGCGTTCGACTCCCAGGGCCACGTGACAGCCTCCCATCGCGTCGTGCAGACAGAGGCGCACCGCCTGATCGAGCACCTAATGATCCTCGCCAACGAGCAGGTCGCGAAGCTCCTCTCCGACCAGCGTGTGCCGACGCTCTATCGCGTGCACGAGCGCCCCCCGGGCGAGGCGGCCGAGCGGCTGGTTGCGCAGCTCGCATCGCTCGACGTCCCTACCCCGCCGACACCCGAGTACCTCACTCCGCAGCAGGCGGCCGAAACGATCGCCGAGTGCTCGCGTCTCGTCGAGCTGCACGTGCAGCGCACGGGGCAGGGCACGATCGGACTGAACAGCCTCGTGCTGCGCTCGCTCAAGCAGGCCCGCTACGACCCCGCCAACCTCGGCCACACGGGTCTCGGCCTCACGCACTACTGCCACTTCACCTCGCCGATCCGCCGCTACCCCGACCTCGTCTGCCACCGCGCGCTGCTGGCGGCCGTCGGCGGTGGGGAGGAGGCGCCGAGCGCTTCGACGCTGCCTGGAGCGGGCGACTGGTGCTCGGCGCGCGAGCGCGACGCGATGAGCATCGAGCGCGCCGCCGACGACGTCGCGCGCGCGTTCCTGCTCGAGCGCGAGCTGTTCGAGGGCGGTTGGGATCAGGACTTCGAAGGGGAGGTGACGGGCGTGATCGGCGCCGGCGCCTTCATCGCCTTCGGCCAGGGCCACGAGGGGATGCTGCCCGTGCGCAAGCTGCGCGGGGAATGGTGGGAGCTCAACGAGGAGGGCACGATCCTGGAAGGCACGCGCAGCGGCGCGGCGATCCGCATCGGCGACCGCGTGCGCGTGCAGGTCGAGCGCGTCGATACCGCGCGCGGGCGCGTCGACCTGCTGCCCGTCGAGCTGTAGGTCAGCTGCCGAGCTGCTCGGCGAGCACGGCGCGCTGCGTCGGCTTCGCCTGCTCGTAGCGCGTCCGTCCGTCCGGCGTGAGCGAGGCGAAGATGCCGCGACGGTCCTCGCTGCACATCTTGCGCTCCACGAGGCCGTCCTGCTCGAGGCGTCCGATCAGCCGCGAAAGGGCGCTCTGGCTGAGGTGCGTCGCGCTGCACAGGCGCTGCATGCGGCAGTGGTCGTCCTCCGCGACGGCGAGCTGCTCGAGCACCTCGAACTCGCTGAGGCCGATGCGGTGCTGCTCCTGCAGCGCGCGCTCGAGCGAACCACTGATGCGCGCGTGGCGCTCGCGCAGCTCCTGCCACGTCCCGGCGAGGTCGGTCTGAGCTGTTCTCACGCGCGCGATTATAGCAGGCGTCATCAAAAGTTTCCCTAACAAAAGTTTCACGAGCAATAGATGCACATGCATGTACTATAGCCCGCATGACTTCCTCCACCACCTCTCCACCACACTGGGACGTCCGCCTGTGGGGCACCTTGATCGTGCTCTGCGGCGCCCTGTTCCTCGACGGCCTCGACATCTCGATGGTCGGCGTCGCACTCCCGTCCATCCGCGAGGACCTCGGCCTCTCGACCGCGCAGCTGCAATGGATCGTCTCCGGCTACGTGCTGGGCTACGGCGGGCTGCTGCTGCTCGGCGGCCGGGCGGCGGACCTGCTCGGCCGCCGGCGCGTGTTCCTGGTGGCGATCGGCGTGTTCGCCGTCGCCTCGCTGCTCGGCGGGCTCGCGAGCGACGCGACCGTGCTCGTGCTGACGCGCTTCGTGAAGGGCATCTCGGCGGCGTTCACCGTCCCGGCCGGACTGTCGATCATCACCACGACGTTCGCCGAGGGACCGGCGCGCAACCGCGCGCTCGCGATCTACTCGGCTGTCGGCGCGAGCGGCTTCTCGCTCGGGCTCGTGTTCGGCGGCCTGCTGACGACGCTCGGCTGGCGCTGGACCTTCCTCGTGCCCGCCCCGATCGCGCTTGCGATCCTGTTCGCGGGGACGCGGCTGATCCACCGCGACGTCGTCCCGCCGTTCGTGCGCAGCCACTTCGACCTCGGCGGCGCCGTATCGGTCACGCTCGCGATGCTGCTGCTCGTGCGCACCGTCGTGCGCGCGCCCGATGTCGGCTGGGGCGTCGCTGAGACGCTGGGCGGCTTCGCCGTCGCGGCGCTCCTGCTGGCGGCGTTCGTCGCGATCGAGCGGCGCGTCGAGCGGCCGCTGGTGCGGCTCGGGATCCTGCGCTCGGGCCCGCTCGTGCGGGCGAACGTCGGCGCCTTCGCGCTCGCCGGCTGCTACTTCGCCTTTCAGTTCGTCGTCACGCTCTACTTGCAGACGGTGCTCGGCTGGAGCGCACTGGAGATGGCGCTCGCGCTGCTCCCGGCGGGGCTGCTGGTCGCCTTCGGATCGAGCCAGGTTGGCCGGCTCGCGACCCGCGTCGGCACGCAGCTGCTGATCGTGGTGGCGTTCATCGCCTTCGTCGGCGCCTACGCGCTGTTCCTGCGGATGGATGCCTCGTCGGACTACGTCACGCTCGTGCTGCCGACGGTGCTGCTGCTGGGGCTCGGCTTCGCGCTCGGCTTCCCGGCGCTCAACATCCAGGGGACGGCCGGCGTCGCCGACCGCGAGCAGGGGCTCGCGTCGGGGCTGGTGAACACCTCGCTGCAGGTCGGCGGCGCACTCGTGCTGGCGATCGTCAGCGCGGTCGTCAGCAGCCACACGGGAGCGGGCGTCGAGGACACGATCGACGGCTACCGCACGGCGGTCGCCGTCGTCAGCGGGGTCGCGGTGCTGGCGCTGCTCGTCTCGGCGACCGGCCTCCTCGGCAGCGCGCCGGACGCCGCGCTCGAGCCGGCCGACGCCTGACGTGGAGGGGCGGAGCTGCCTGCCGTCCCGGCGGCCGGCAGCCCGCTCCGCGCCGGCGCGGCGCTTTCCGCCAGACTCTCCGCCATGGCCAAGGGCAGAGGCAAGCGCAAGATCAGCGCCGGCGACGTCGCGAGCAACCGCGCGGCGAGCCATCGCTTCAACCTGCTCGACAAGATCGAGTGCGGGATCCTCCTGAGAGGTACGGAGGTGAAGTCGCTGCGCACCGGCGGCGCGACGCTGAAGGACGCTTACGCAACCGTCAGAGACGGCGAAGTGTGGCTCCACCACGTGCACATCCCGCCGTATCCGCCCGCCTACCACGACAACCACGCGCCCGAGCGCGATCGCAAGCTGCTGCTGCACCGGCGCGAGATCGAGCGGCTGCAGATGAGAACGAGAGAGCGCGGCCTCACGCTCGTGCCGACGCGCATCTACTTCAGAGGCCCGCACGCGAAGGTCGAGATCGCGCTCGCACAGGGCAAGGATCGCTTCGACAAGCGCGAGTCGATCAAGCAGCGCGAGATGGCGCGCGATGTGCAGCGCGAGCTGCGCGAAGTCAACCGCTGAGCGATCGTCAGCCGCCGCCGGCTGGGCCGCGCGCGTCACGCCAGGCTATGAACCCGCTGCTTCTGTCGACGCCGACCCGACGGAAGCCGGCGGACGTGAGGGCCGACGGCACCTCGGGCCACCACTCTTCGCCGAGGAACAGCATGGTGCCGCCTTCGGCGCGGAGCGTGTCGACCGTCTCGTGCAGCTGCTCGACGGTGGGCATCTGGTGCAAGCCCGTGTACGCGGCCACGTTGCGGACGTCGACTTCGTAGCCGATCCGGTGCCCTAGCGCCGTCACGATCGCGACGGCTGTGCCCGGTCTTGCGAACGTGCGGATGAAGCGGCCGGCGTCGGGCCATCGCAGCAAGGCTTCGTCGGAGCTCCGCGCGATCCGCTCGACCTGCTGCCATGGCAGGGGGAACTGGGCGATCGAGCAGACCGCGAGTCCGCAGCCGACGAGCAGCGCGAGCGTCGCCGGCGACGGAACTGCCGGTCCCCGCGCTCGCGCCGCGCGGACGGCGACGATCAGCAGGAGGGCGAGCGTCAGCGCCCAGATCGAGAACAACGCGACCAACGTGTCAGGGTGCGAGCGGTAGGCGAAGTAGGCGCCGGTGCCGAGGCCGAAGACGCCGCACCAGGCGAGCATGCCGGTCAGCGACACGTCCTCGGCGCCGCGCGCCGCGCGGACGGCGGCCGTCGCGACGGCCGCGACGAACGTCGCGAGGACGACGAGGTGGAAACCCAGCAGCGGCGTCGGCAGGTTGCCAAATCCGGCGATCCCGAACATCCGCCCGTAGGCCGTCAGTCGCCCGAAGTGCGGCAGGCTGTCTGCGCGCAGCAGCGTCAGCAGCGTCGCGAGCGCGAGCGCGATCCCGAGACCGGCCGCCACCCGGCCGCCGAGCGCCAGCAGCTGTGCGCGGGCCCGCGGTGGCCGGGCGCAGACGAGCGCCGCGATGGTCGCGCCGAGTGCCGCCAGCCCGAAGTCCGTGTTGTTCAACAGCACGAGGCCGGCAACGGCGAACAGCGCGACCGTGCGCGGCCGGTCGCCGTCGAGGTGACGCGTCGTGAGCCACGCGAGCAGATAGGGACCGGCGTAGCGGATCGGGAAGACGCCGAAGTAGTTGCCGTAGTCGAAGCGCGTCACGGCGTCGCCGCGCACGATGAAGAGGCTCGTGGCCAGGAACGGCACGTACAGCGCCAGCGCGGCCGCCGCGTTGCGCGTCAGGCGGCGCAGCAGCGCAAAGACCGCAAGCAAAGCGAGCGCCGTGAGCAAGGTCATCAGCGACGTGAATGCGGCGAGCGACCCGTGGAGCGCGGCCAACGGCAGCGCGACGAGGTACGGGATCAGCGCTCCGTACGTCGCCATGTCGACCAGTGGCGAGCGGCCGTTGAGCACGCTCAGCGCTTCATCGAAGCTGAACTGCAGATGCACGGTCATGACCGGATTCGCGTAGGTGGCACCCGCGTCCGTGATGATCGACGGCAGCAGCCAGATGACGGTCAGCAGCACGGCCGCCACCCCACATGCCGCGCTGATGGCCCGCCCGGGGTGCAGCTGGGAGAACCGTTCGAGCAGCTCCGGCCGCGTCAGCGCCCAGCTGCCGGCCGCCGCGAGTCCCAGCGCGGCGACGATCGCGAGCGGCGCGAAGTACGTCGGATCGCCGTTGTCGTAGGGGTTGACGTCCCCCTGCGCGACGAAGCACCAGACGAGCACGCCCACGACCAGGAGTTGGGCGAGCATGACGACGGCACGGGCCCGATCCGGCCGCATCCGCAGTGGCCGCGCCGCCGCGAGCGGGATCACCGCTGCGAACCCCAGGGCACACACGACCGTCAGGACGAAGCGCGCGAGCTCGGTCGGCTTCGGGCGCAGCTGTTCGCTCGCGGCGCTCTGCCAATACGTGTAGTGGGTTCGCGTGAACGCGAGCTCGCCGAGCGGCGGGCCGAGCAGCGCGATGACGAGGATCGCGAGCGCCAGACCCGGAAGGATCAGCAACCATGCCGTCTCGTCCGCGCTGAGTGCACGCGTCTCGGCGAGCGCATCCCCCTGGCGCAGGCCGGCGCCGTGCGGCGCGATCCCCCTTCGCGTCGCCATCTGCCAACCATAACTGGGTCAGCGCCTTCACACCTCTATTTGGTGTGTTGGTCGTAGTTCAGGCGTCGGCGAGCGTGCGCGCCACGTGCGTCACGTCCATCCCCACGACGAGCAGGGCGATCAGGCCGATGTAGACGACTGCGACGGCCGCCCGGTGCGCCGGTCTGATGCGGTAGTAAGTCTCGGATGCCTCGCCGCCGGCGCGACGCGCCTTCCAGCGCTGCCAGGTCGAGAACGCGGCGAGCAGCAGGATCAGCAGGATGATCGGGTTGGGGAAGGCGATCGCCAGCGCCGCCATCGCGGCGAGGCCGACGAACCACATCCACGGCGCCATCGCCGCCATCGCGCGGCCGCCGTCGAGCGGCACGACCGGCAGCAGGTTGAAGAGATTCAGGAAGAAGCCGGTGAACGCGAGCGCGGCCCAGAAGTCGTTGCCGGTCGCGAGCCACACGGGGATCAGCAGCGCCGCGCCGAGCGAGCCCAGCACTGGGCCGGCGAGCCCGACGCGCGCCTCTGCGGCCGCGTCGTCGCCGAGCGACTTCGCCGCGACGACGGCGCCGAGGAACGGGATGAACATCGGCGCGCTCGCCTCGATCCCCTCGCGCCGCAGCTGGATCACGTGGCCCATCTCATGGACGAGCAGCAGCAGCACGAAGCCGGCCGCGAACGTCCAGCCCCAGATGAGGCTGTAGGCCGCGACCGAGACGAGCATCGAGCCCGAGGTCGTCAGCACCTTGAGCTTCGGGAGCAGCAGCAGGACGCCCTTGAACTTCGCGAGGATCGCGCCGACCACCGCGAGCGGGCCGAGCAGGCGGCGCCAGCCGGTGCGCGGCTCAGCCGGGGGGAGGCCGACGTCCTCGGGCGCCGCGGGCGTCGGTGTCGCTGGGGGAAGCCACTGAACGCGCTGGTCCATGGAATGGAGTCTGGCAGCTACACTTGAGGGCGCAGTAAAAAACCCCAGGGGACGACAGGCTTCGACGTGGTTGTCTTCGTGGGGGTGGTTGCGAGCCGAGGTCCCGGTTGGCCTCGTAAAACCACCGGGAAAACCATACGTGCGGACTCTCACGAGTACGCCCTCGCCGCTTAGCACCTAGCTAAGCCGTGAGGTTTCGGCCCCCGCCAGCCTGCCGCGGGGTTTCGCCGGAATCAGAACGCAGGCTCACCCGGTGAGGCCCGCCTCCGCCGATCCGGGGACATCTTCAGGAGGCTGGTCCCCCGCAACCCCGCCGGCGAGGCGAGCGAGGGACGAGACCAGAGCGCCGGCTACGCTCGTAGAAGCTGCCTTTCACGCGACCGCGGACCCGGGTTCAATTCCCGGCGTCTCCACTGATCCGCCCGGCGACGGTCCTGCCGGGCGTGGCGGCAGGACCGCGCCGAGGCGGCTGCGACTACGCCGTCGGCGCCTGCACGCAGACGACCCAGACCTCCGGTCTGATCCCCGAAACGGCACCGCCGGCTGGGTTCACCACGGTGATCCGCCAACCGGTGAAGCTCTGACCGTTTCTCGGCGGCTCGGTGTTCGCGCTGCTGATTGCGGGCCGCGTGTTCGTCAGCACGGTCTCCTCGGACAGGGTGTCGTCGCCGCGCCCGCCGCCGGCGATCGCCTGTTGACCTGCGGGGCAGTAGACGTCGTAGGACGCGTTGGTGGCGTTGGCGAGGTCAGCCGCGGCCTGCTCGAACTGCACGGTCGCCGCTCCGACCGTGCCGGTCGCGCCTCTGGCTCCATCGGCGCCTCTGGCTCCGTCGGCGCCTCTGGGACCGACCGGACCCTGCAGTCCCTGAGGACCCGTCGCACCAGCCGGCAGCTGGCCGCTCTTGAAGTCCTTTCTCAGCAGCGAGCCGTCCTTGACCTCGGAAGAACCGACGCCTCCGGTCTTGATCTGTCTCGCCCCGACGCTGTTTCTCTGGAGCGTGATGGCCGCGTAGCTGCTGCCGCCGAGCGCTACGAACAGCGCGATCAGCGACACGACGTTTGCGAAGCTCAGGCGCGCCCGAATGCGATGCATGGGAGTCCTCTCTCTTCTTCTTGGAGCGACCCCGAGCCGCTCAGGCGTCGGATCCGCGTCTACCGGTCGGGCGCCACCCTAAGCAAGGCCCCGGCGGCTCGCAACAGCGGACCGGACCGGCTCCCGCCGGGACTACGACGTCCGTCGAGCACGTGGCGCGTCGCCGCTCAACCCGCGGCTTGAGCGCCAGCCTCAAAACCCCGGACATGCGTCCAAGTAGCTCGTGGACGGATGTCATGCGGCCGATCCAGTCGGCATGGTCGCCGGTCGCAGACGTCTCCGCGGAAGCCTTCGCTCCCACGCCAGTGGCGCGCTGCGCGTGCTGCTCGGCACCTCGTGGATCGCCGGCCGTGTCGGCGACGCCGCGCGCGGCGCAGACGCGCGCCCGCGCTACGGACGCTTCTTCGAGCGCCACCAGCGAATCTCGTGCACGCTCGCGCTCGCCGCGCTGAGCTGGGGCGCGGTCTATCTGACGTGGCGCATCGGCTGGACCGGCTCCGGCGCGAACCCGGTCACGTTCACGATGCTGCTGGTCACGGAGCTGTACGGCATCTGGGCGCTCGGCACGCTGACCTGGTTCTCGTGGAAGCGGCGCCCGGTCACACGGCCACCGATCGTCAGCGACCCGACGGTCGACGTCTACATCTGCACGTACGACGAGCCGGAGGAGGTGGTGCTCGCGACGCTTGCCGGCTGTCGCGCGCTGCGCTACCCGCACACGACCTACCTGCTCGACGACGGCCGTCGCGAGAACATGCGCGAGCTGGCCGAGCTGACCGGCGCGCGCTACATGACGCGTCCCGACAACTCCCATGCGAAGGCCGGCAACATCAATGCCGCGCTGCCGCGCACGGAGGGCGACCTCGTGTTCATGCTCGATGCCGACCACGTCCCGATGCCCGACGCGCTCGACGCGCTCGTCGGCTACTTCGAGGACGAGCGCGTCGGGCTCGTGCAGAGCCCGCACGACTTCTCCAACCAGGACTCCGTCCAGCACTACGCCGTCGGGCGTCACGAGCAGTCGCTCTTCTTCCATGTCATCTGCCCCGGCAAGGACCGCCACGGCGCCGCCTTCTGGTGCGGCTCGGCCGCCGTCATCCGCCGCGAGGCGCTGCTCGGGATCGGCGGCGTTGCGACCGAGACGATCGCGGAGGACTTCCACACGACGATCCGCATGCAGCGCAACGGCTGGACGTCGGCCTATCACGACGAGGTGCTCGTTCAGGGCCTCGCGCCTCATGACCTGGACGGCTACCTGCTGCAGCGCGACCGCTGGTCGCGCGGGAACCTCGCCGTCTTCACGCTGCCCGAGTCGCCGCTGCGGGCGAGAGAGCTCAGACCGCTCCAGCGTCTCTCCTACTTCACGAGCCTCGCTGCGTACCTCGCGCCGCCGATGCGCCTGCTGCTGCTCGTGACGCTCGCGCTCGTGCTGTGGGCAGGCTGGTTGCCGATGCGCGTCGACTGGCTCAGCCTCGCGATCCTGTGGCTCCCCGCCATCGCGCTCAACCTCGCGGCAGGCTCGGCGCTCGCGCGCGGGTACATGCGCGTGGCTGAGACGACGCACTACGAACTGATGACGATGGGCATCTACGTGCGCGCACTGCGCTGCGCGATCGTGCCGGCGAAGACCGCCTTCAAGGTGACCCCGAAGGAGGGCATCGACCTCGGTGGGACCCATGCGTTGGCGCGACTGAAGATCGCCTGCGGGCTCGCCGTCGTCCTGGCTGTCGGGATCGTGATGCGCGTCCTCGATCTTTTCGGGATCGGCCCCCTGCCCGACCTGCCCCCGATCGCCGAGGCGGTCATCCCGCTGCTGGCGCTCGTCGAGCTGCGGCGCATCCTGCGCACGCTCGCGCTCGTCTCCGGGCGCCGCCAGCGACGCCTCATCTATCGCTTCGAGGGCGATGCGCCGGCGCTGTGCCTCTCGCCGAGCGGCTCGATCCCGGGACGCCTGCTGGATGCGAACGCGACCGGTCTGGGCTTGATCGCGACTGCCCCGCTCGAAGTCGGCACGCAGCTGCCGATCCGCCTGCAGCTGGAGGACAGCGAGGGCACACCGCGCGACGTGCACGTCGTCACGGAGGTCCGCTCCTGCCGGCCGGCCGACGACGGGCACATGCTCGGCGTGCGCATCGTCGAGCTCGAGCCGGCAGCACGGATGGCGCTGATGGAGTGGTGCTACGTCGTCTGCAGCCACCAGGAGGTGCGCGGCACGCGTCCCGGCATGCGTCCCGGCGAGCACTCCGTCGCCGAGCCCGCCGCGCTGCCGTCCGTCCCACCGCGGCTCGTGCCGCAGCCGGCCGCGAGCATTGAGCCGGTGCCCGCAACCGTGGCTTGATCGCCGCGGAGTGCGAATTTCGACCAGCTACCGGTGCGCTAATAGACAGAAATGATGTTTAATATGGGAGTGCTGAGTCGGCGCGTGTGGCGCTGGCGGCGCGCGCGGAGGGTCCCATGGCAGACATCGCAGGCTTTGTCTCAGAAGTTCACCGCCGTTTCGGCATGCGTCCGGTCGTTCCGCTCGAGTTCCCGATCGAGATCGGCGACATCGGCACGATCGGCAGCGACGGCGCGTGGAGACCGATCTCAACGGTGCGCCATCGCTTCAACGGCTTTCCCGGAAGAGTGCGCCGCGCGACAGACGGGCGCGTGTGGGAGTTGAGCTCCGGCGACGACGTCTCCTTCCGTATCTATGACCGTGGCGAGACCTCGCCGCTGGTTCCCGCGCCGGCGCACGCGAAGGCACGTGCCGAGATCACGTTCGACTCGCCGAGCGCGTTCGTGCTCGCGGCGCGCGGTGTCACCGTCCGCACTGCGACTGACATGGACACGCTGATCGACAAGATCCACCTCGCCTACCACACGCGTCGCCAGCGTCCGGAGGAGGGCCGCTGGTACCGGGACTACGCGTTCGTGTTCGAGGTCGCCGACGCCGAGCGCTTCACGGCGCTGCTGCCGTCGAACGGCCACGCGCGAGTGGCGATCACGCCGAAGGGCACCGCGGGGCCACCGAACAGACCGGACAAGCTCGCCTCGCTCGTGCGCTTCGGGCCCGGCTCCGAGGATCTCGAGCGCACGAACCAGCGCGACGCGCGCGGCCGCTTCTACCGCGCGTACAAGCTGCGCCCCGAGGTGCTCTCGCGCTGGCGCGAAGAGCCGTGCACCACGTCGCGCGGCGTGATCTCGTTCGGCTGGGAGACGCCGTCGTTCGAGGAGACCTTCAAGGAGGTCTGACTCCTCATCACGGCGTGCTGCTGAGGGTGCGCCGGCAGCGCCGCTCGAGCACGTGGGCGGCGACCCAGAAGCGCTTGAAGGCCGGGTTGCGCGTCTGTCCGTGGTGGTAGCGGTAGTAGATCTGCTGCGCGATCACGGCCAGCCGGAACAGGCCGAAGACCTCGTAGAAGGCCCACGCGTTGGTATCGATGCCGGTGCGCTCGCCGTAGCGCGCGACGATCTGAGCACGCGTCGGCATCCCCGGCAGGTGTGACGGCTGTCTGCGAAACAGGCGGCCGGCAAACCCGTCGTCCGCCTGCGTCCAATAGGCGAGCGAGCTGCCGAGGTCCATCAGCGGATCGCCGATCGTCGCCAGCTCCCAGTCGAGCACCGCGCGCACCCGCAACGGATCCTCGGCATCGAGCACGAGGTTGTCGAGACGGAAGTCGTTGTGGATCACGCACGCGCCGACGTCGTCCGGCCGGTTCGCGTCCAGCCAGCGCATGACGCGCTCGAATGACGGCACGTTCCACGTCTTCGCGCGGCGGTAGCGCTCCGACCAGCCGGCGACCTGCCGGCCCACGTAACCGGGACCGCGGCTCAGCTCCGCCAGCCCGGCTGCGCTCGGATCGACGGCGTGCAGCTCGGCGAGCAGGTCGACGAAGCGCTCGCCGATGCGACCCATCAGCTGCGGATCGGTCCCGATCTCCGGCGGCATCTGCGCGCGCGGGATCACGCCTTCGACGCGCTCCATCACGTAGAAGTCGCTGCCGAGCACGGCGTGGTCGGTGCACAAGGCCACCATCTCCGGGACCTGCCGGAAGACCGGCCGCAGCGCGGCCTGGATGCGGTGCTCGCGCGCCATGTCGTGCGCGGAGGAGGCCTTCGTACCGGCCGGCGGGCGCCGCAGGATCAGGTCCCGCGCGGGGTAGCGCAGCAGATACGTCAGGTTCGAGGCTCCGCCCGCGAATTGGCGCACCTGCGGAATGCCGTCGAGCCCGGCCACGCCGGACGCGCGCAACCACGCATCGACCACGCCGACGTCGAAGGCGTCCTCCTCGCGCACGGGGCGGTCATCGCTCATCGTGCGCCATCCAACACCAGCACCCCGCTCGGAGGGCGCAGTCGCCACGCGAACGGCAGGCCGGCGAGAGCCGCCAGCGCAAGCAGGCCGAACGCCGGCGCGGCGTGGTGGACGAGCGCGCCGACCGGCAGCGCGAGCGCGATCCCACCGAGGTTGCCCGCCAGCCACAGCAGGGCTGCGGCCGAGGCACCCGCCGGTCCGGCGCGCCGCTCGGCCAGCTCCAGCAGGACCGGCAAGGCCGGCAGCACGACCGCGCCGATCGCCGCGACGAGCACGAACTGGGGGCCGACAGCGCGCACGCCCGCGAGCGCCGCGCAGCAGACCGCGCAGACGAGCAGCGCGAGCGCCAGCACCGTCCGCTCCGCACCGTTGCGAGCTGCCGCCGCAGGCAGCCAGATCGTCGTCGCGACGCCGGCGACGACCGCTACGGCGAGCATCGCTCCCGCCGTGTCGTCGGAGACGCCGAACGGCTCCAGCAGCCCCTGCAGCCACGTCGTCAGCGCGATGAAGACGCCGAAGCCCACGAACGCCAGCGCGCACAGCGTGCGCATGAAGCGGTCGTCCCAGACCGCGCGCAGCTCGTGTACGCCGATCGCCCGCTCGAGCGTTGCCGCGCCGGCCGGGCGCGAGCGCAGCGCGACCCACAGCGCCGCCGCCGCGACCACGGCGAAGCCGGCCTCGGTCAGCAGCAGCGGCTGCAGGTCCGTCGCGCTGCCCAGCGCCGGCCCCAGCAGGAGCCCGAGCAGCAGACCGACGAACGTGCCGCCCGCGCCGAGCGAGATCGCCGCCGGACGTGCATCCGCCGCGACGTACTCGCTGGCGAGCTTCGTCACCGCGTTGAGGACGAACGGCTGCGCGATCGCCACCAGCAACTGGCCGGCGAGCGCCCAGGCGAAGCTGTCGCCGCCGAGGCGCACCAGCGCACCGGCGGCCGTCAGTGCAGCGCCGGTCCGAAGCGCCGGCACGAACCAGCGGTCGAGCGCCATCCCGGCCGGAATCGCCAGCACGACGTACAGCAGCGGGAAGATCTCCGCGAGCCAGCCGACGGCTCCCTCGCCGACGCCGTAGTGCTCGGCGGTCGCGGTCGTGATCGGCGCGAACGTCAGCCACAGCACCTGCGTGGCAGCGCCAAGCGCGGCGTAGGCGACGACGACGCCCCAGCGGCTGCGAGGGTCCGGGCTCACGGCGGCGCAGCGTAGCCGTTCGGGCTGGACGTCTGTTCTACCTGCACGACGCCGTTCGGACATGTCGATGTAGGCGAATGCGCCATAACGGGCACTCACGGAGCGCGGCGCCGGAAGCACCACCTCGGACGGCGCCGTGTTCGAGAAGGTCAAGCTGCTCGTTCCGCAGCAGGCCGACTCCTAGGCGGCTCGCCGCACCGAACCGTCCAGTGCCCGAGGCCGGGTCCCGCCTACATCAGCGGCTCGGCCTCGCCGCGCTGGCGGCGCAGCTCGCGCCGTGCGATCGACAGCTTGTGCACCTCGTCCGGGCCGTCCGCGAGCCGCAGCGTGCGCATGTGCGCGTACATGAAGGCGAGCGGAAAGTCGTCCGAGACGCCGGCGCCGCCGTGAACCTGGATCGCGCGGTCGATGATCTTCAGCGCGACGTTCGGTGCTGCCACCTTTATCGCGGCGACCTCGATGCGCGCGTTCTTGCCGCCGACGGTGTCCACCAGCCACGCCGTCTTCAGCACGAGCAGCCGCAGCATCTCCAGCTCGATGCGCGCCTCGGCGATCCAGTCGCGGATGTTCGAGCGCGTCGAGACCGGTCTGCCGAACGTCTCGCGCTCGTCGGCGCGCTTGCACATCAGCTCCAACGCCCGCTCGGCCGCGCCGACCGCGCGCATGCAGTGGTGGATGCGCCCCGGCCCGAGCCGCGCCTGCGCGATCAGGAAGCCGGCGCCCGGTCCGGCGATCAGGTTCGACTGCGGCACCCGGACGTCGGTGAAGCGCAGCTCGCCGTGGCCCTCCGGGTCCATGTAGCCGAACACCGGCAGCGACCGGACGATCTCCAGCCCTGGGGTGCCGAGCGGCACGAGCACCATCGACTGCTGTGCGTAGACGGGCGCTTCCAGCTCCGTCTTGCCCATCACGATCAGGATTCTGCATCTCGGGTGCATGACGCCGGTCGTCCACCACTTGCGCCCGTTGAGGATGAAGTCGTCGCCGTCGCGCTCCATTCTCAGCGAGATGTTCGTCGCGTCGGAGGAGGCGACGTCCGGCTCGGTCATCGCGAAGCCGGAGCGGATCTCGCCGTCGAGCAGCGGGCGCAGCCAGCGCTCCTTCTGCTCCTCGTCGCCGAACTGGTGCAGCACCTCCATGTTGCCGGTGTCCGGCGCCGAGCAGTTGCACGCCTCCGAGCCGATGAAGGTCCGTCCGAGCAGCTCCGCGAGCGGCGCGTACTCGACGTTCGTGAGACCGGAGCCGTGCTCCTCGTCGGGCAGGAACATGTTCCACAAGCCGCGCCGCCGCGCCTCCTCCTTCAGCTCCTCCATGACCGGCGGGTGCACGTGCGGCGTGTCCGCCGCGCGCACCTGCTCGACATAGACCGACTCGGCGGGGTGGACGCTCTCGTCGAGGAACGCCTGCAGTCTGTCGCGATAGTCCTTCGCGCGGTCGCTCGGCTCGAAGTCCATGGCGGTCAGGCCTCCTCGGTAGACACGGCCGCGCGCGGCCCAGGGATGTTGCGGAACGCGAACGGTCCGGGCTCGCGGCCGGGCTGGACGAACCAGCACTCGCCCGCGACGTCGAGCGCGAACAGCCGCACGACCGTCTCGGCGACGACCTCCGCCGGGATCAGCGGGACGCCGGCCGCCTCCAGGTCGGCGGCGAACGGGTCCGTCATCGCGGACTTCGCGAAGCCGGGGCAGACTGCGTTGACGCGGATCCCCTCGTGCACGAGCGCCGGGCCGAGCGAGCGCACCAACCCCACCACAGCATGCTTGTTGGTCGCATAGAGCGGGTCGATCGGGACCGCGGTCAGACCGGCGAGCGACGCAGTCGCGACGATCGCGCCGCGGTCGGGGCCGTCGTTCGCGTGCAATGCCTCGAGCGCGGCGTGTGCGCCGAAGACGACGCCATCGAGGTTCACGCCCATGGCGCGCCGGTATCTCGCGAGCTCGAAGTCTGCGCCGACGCCGCAGCCGGTCGTCACGCCGGCGTTGAGGTGCACGAGGTCGAGCCGCCCGCAGCGCTCGCGCACGAACGCGACCATCGCGCGGTTCGCCTCCAGGTCGGACGTGTCGGTCGCGACAAAGTGACCGCCGACCTGCGCGGCCACCTGCTCGCCGCCCGTGGCGTCGACGTCGGCGACGACCACCTCTGCGCCGGCAGCCGCGAGCGCAAGCGCCGTTGCGCGTCCGAGTCCACTCGCGCCGCCCGTGACCAGCGCGACACGATCGTGCAAGGGGGAGAGGTCGACGAGGGTGCTGAAAGCGCTGTCCACGGCGCGTACAGTCTGATCGTGGCGGTTGGTCGATGCGCCGGCAACGGCAGCGCGAATGTGCCAGTCCGGACCATCGGCGATGACACGGTCGGGCGCGGAGGCTACGCTAGGTGGTCAGCAGACAGACCAAATCAGGTCTGTACCCGATGGTTCAGCTCGGATTCGCTTGAGAGGCTTGCTGCGGCTGCCGACGAAAGCCGCAGAGGCCGCCACCGAACGCATATGGACGCCAAGGACCAGTTCGCCGTTTCTCGCTCGCGCCATCTGATGTGTGGTCGCGGGATCCTTGGTCTGCTCACGGTCGTGGCCCTGCTGGTGCTGCTCCCGGCGATCGCGCTCGCCGACGATGGCGGCGAACCGGCTTGGAGCACGCGCCATCTCACCACCGCGGTGCTGGCGCACGACGTCACGGCGGACGACGAAACGCCGGTCGACCCGATCCCCCCGGTCGCGGATCCCGCCCCGCCCGCCGAGCCCGCGCCGCCGGTCGCAGACCCTGCTCCTCCGGTGGCGGATCCCGCTCCCACCGAACCGCCTCCGCCCACGGAGCCCGCGCCCATCGAACCGCCTCCGCCCACGGACCCCGCACCGCCGCCCGCCGAACCGGCACCCGTCGAACCGGCTCCGGCTCCGGCTCCGGCTCCAACGGACCCTGCGCCGCCGGCCGAACCCGCGCCCGCCGAGCCGGCGCCCGTAGAGCCCGCGCCCACAGACCCTGCTCCGGCGGACCCCGCCCCGAGAGACGGCAGATCGCCCGCGCCCAAACAGCCCGACACGCAGACGGATCCGTCAGCGGATGAACCGACGCCGTCGCCGGACTTGGCGCCGTCGCCGGTGGCCGATCCAGCGCCTGCCGCCACGGCCCCTGATGCGACCCAGCAGCCGGCGGCCTCCGCCGACCAGGGCACGGCGTTCAAGGCGGTCGCCGTGCGCGAGACGCTCGCGAGACTCGGCATCGGCACGATCGCCGCGCCGTCCGTCGTCGACACGACACCGGACGTGGCCACCGCTCCTGCACAGGCATGCACGCCGGTCGGCTCGGTCGGCGTCGTCGCGTCGCCGCAGACGGCTGCCGCACTTGCCGGGCACCCGATCGCACATCCGCATGGTGCGACCGACGAGCCGACGCACCTGCGCGGTCCGCCGGCACCGCTGGACACCCAGCCGTCGCCGTTCGCGACCGGTGGCACCGGAGGCGCCGCTCCCGGTGGCGCAAACAGCGAGCGCGATTCCGCGATCCACGCCGAGGAGACCGTCCTCGAGTTGGCCGAGGGCAGCACCGCTGTCGCGGCCGACAGCTGCGACCACGTCGCTCCGGCGTCAGCAAGCGCCGCCGCCCGCGCACCTCCCGTCGCCTGACGCACCCCAACGAGCCCGTTCCGCCGGAGCGGGCTCCGAGTGACGTCAGGACCGACCTTAGGAGGCATCAGATGGTCGCCACAAACGACCGAATCCATCGCATCACCACCGCTCGTCGCGACCGCATCACGCGCTCGTCACGGGTGCGCCTGCTGGCGCGGCAGGTCGCCGCGGGCGAGTACCAGGTCGACGCAGACGCCCTGGCCGAGGCGCTCGTCCGTCGTGCGCTGTTTCACCACAGCGTCCGCGAGGAGCTGATCGCCGAGCGCGCCGCGCGCAGCGACGCATGACGCGCGCGGCGTCGCCTCGGCGGGCGGCGGGCGAGGTCGGCCGCTATATGCGGCCTGCGTCGCGCGCCGCCTGCTCGGCGGCGGCGAGCTGCTGCTCGACGAGCACGAGGCCGGCGTCCCAGAAGCCAGGGTCAGCCAGGTCGATCCCGACGATGCGTCCGAGCTGCTCGGGCGCCATCGAGCCGCCGGCCGACAGCAGCCGCAGGTAGTCCGGCACGAATCCGGCGCCCTCGTCTTGGTAGCGCTGGTAGACCGACAGCGCGAGCAGCTGCCCGTAGGCATACGCGTAGACGTAGCCGGGCGTATTGACGAAGTGGGGGATGTAGGACCACCACGAGCGGTAGCCGTCGGTCACCTCGATGGCGTCGCCGAACAGCTCCTCCTGCGTCTCGCTCCACAGTGCTGAGAAGCGTTCGACCGAGAGCTCGCCCTCCTCGCGTCGCGCCGTGTGCACGAGGTGCTCGAACTGATGCATCGCGGTCTGACGGAAGACGGTCGCGATCGCGCCCTCGATCGACTCGGCGAGCAGCGCGAGCCGTGACTCCGGCGTCTCGGCCGCCTCCAGCAGGCGCCCGAACGTCAGCGCCTCGCCGAACACCGAAGCCGTCTCCGCGAGCGTCAGCGGCGTCGACTGGTGGAAGACGCCCTGTGGCGCCGCGAGCGCCGCGTGCACGCCGTGGCCGAGCTCGTGCGCGAGCGTCAGCACGTCGCGGCGACGCGCGGTGTAGTTGAGCAGCACGTACGGGTGCGCGGAGGGGACCGTGTAGGAGCAGAAGGCGCCGCCGCGCTTGCCCGGGCGCACCGGCGCATCGATCCAGCGCTCATCGAAGAAGCGCTGTGCGAGCGCACCCAGCTCCGGGGAGAAGCTGCCGTACGCGTCGAGCACGAGCGAGCGCGCATCGGACCAGGCGAAGCGCTCGTCCGCCGTCGCGACGGTCGCAGCGCGGTCGTAGTCGGCAAGCCGCTCGACGCCGAGCAGTCTCGCCTTCAGCCGATACCAGCGCTGCGGGATGTCATAGCGCGCGCGCACGGCGCCGACGAGCGCCTCGACCGAGGCGTCGCTCGCCTCGTTGGCGAGGCTGCGCGAGGCGAGCCAGTGGGGGTAGCCGCGCAGCCGGTCGTCGACGGCCTTGTCATGCAGCAGCGTGTTGTAGATCGAGGCGCGTGTGCGGATCCCCGGCTGCAGCGCCTCGGTAACGGCCTCGGCGGCGGTGCGGCGCTCCTCTCGATCGGGGCCCGACAGGCGCGCGAGCGCTTGCTCCAGCGAGACCGCCTCCTCGGCCTTCGGCAGTGTCACCTCCAGCGATGACATCAGCTCCGCGAACAGCCGCGCCCACGCGCTGCGGGCGCTGATCGCCTTCTCGTTGAGGATCCGCTCCTCCGGCTCGCTCAGCAGGTAGGGGCGGTAGCGGCGCTCGCTGCGCAGGTGGTGGGCGCAGAAAGCCAGGCTCGGATCGGCGAGCAGGGCTTCGGCGCGGTCATCGTCGAGCGCGGCCCACTCCAGCTCGAAGAACAGCAGTGTCGTCTGGATCGCGGTGCCGCGCTCCTGCACGAGCTGCAGCAAGGCACCGAAGGCCGGATCGGCGGTGTCGACGGCGAAGCGCAGCGAGGCGTAGGAGCCGGCACGGCCGACCAGCTCATGCAGCGCGGCGAGCTCCTCCATCGCGGCACGCAGGCCATCGGCGTCGAGTTCGGCGACGCGTCCCGCGTGCGCCGTCGCGAACGCCTCGGCACGTGCCGAGGCCTCGTCGAGCAGCGCGCGCACGCCGGCCTCGCCCTCACCCCGAGCGAGCGGCTCGAGGTCCCAGGCGACGCCCGCGACCTCGGGATCGTCGGGCTCCTGGGCGGTGGCGCGGATGCTTGCCATGAGGTCCGAGAGCTTAGTAGTCAACCACCACGAACGGGACCCGCCTCAGCGGCCACATGGCCGCTTCCGGCGCCCGCCGACGGCGCATCCGACAGGCGGATCTGCTTTCCTTGCAGGGAAGACAGACCCATACTGCCGAGTCTCCGCCGTCCCTGACGACGGAGAGCGGGGGACCCACTCGGATCGCGGACGGTCGCGATCCACGGGGCGAATCACTGCCGGCACTCCGATCCCAAGGAGTGCTCTGGCGGCGTAGCGCGATCTTTCCGCGCGAGCCCGACAGCTCACCCCGTAGGCGCCCGAAAGAGCCCACGGAGGTCCCATGTCCAGCCGTCTCGCCCTCGTTCCCGCGCTCGTGCTTGCGCTTGCGTTCGCCTGCGTCCTCGCGGCGCCCGCCAGCGCCGATGCCGAGGTGCTCAAGCGCGGCAGCCGCGGTCCGCTCGTCGCACAGGTGCAGCAGAAGCTCGGCGTGCCCGCCGACGGGGTCTTCGGCCCGCAGACGGGCCATGCGGTGCGCAGCTTCCAGGCGCGCAAGGGGCTCACCGTCGATGGCATCGTCGGCCCGCAGACGGCGCACGCGCTCGGCATCGACCTTGCAGAGGGCCGCTCGGCCGGCGGCAGTCATCGCTCCGTCCGCGTCCCAGCGACGCTGGAGCGCATCGCGCAATGCGAGTCGGGCGGCAACCCGCGCGCAACCTCGTCCGACGGCACATATCGCGGCAAGTATCAGTTCGACCGCCAGACGTGGCAGGCGATGGGCGGACACGGCGACCCGGCGCGCGCCTCCGAGACAGAGCAGGACCGGCGGGCGCTCGCGCTCTACCGCGACCGCGGCACCTCGCCGTGGCCGGCCTGCGGCGCCTGAGCCGCTGAGCGGACTACGTCGGCGTCGCCTGCTGGGCGGCGGCGGCCGTCGCCTCGGCCGGATCGCCCGGCGGATCACCGCGCAGGATCCAGGCGCCGTCTTCGCGGCGCTCGATCACGCCGCGGCGTGAGAGGTCCGACAGCGCCGTCGTGACGGAGGGACGCTGTGCGCCGACAAGTCGGCCGAGCACTTGGTGCGTCAGCGGAAGCTCCAGCACGACGCCGTCGGGTCCGACGCGGCCCCAGCGGTCGGCAAGGCCCCAGAACATCAGCTCCAGACGCGCGTCGACGCGCGTCAGGTGGCTCGTCGCCTGATTCGTCGCGAGCTCGAACGAGCGCCGCACTGCGCGTGCGACGATGGCACTCACGAGCTCCGGCCAGCGTCCCATCACGGCGGCGATGCGCCGGTCCAGCACGGCCAGGCGGACGGGCTGGAGGGCCGTCCATGTGACGACCGGCTTGATCGTCAGCACGTCGCGCTCCCAGTCCCACGGGCGCAGCAGGTCGCCGCGTCCGATCAGCTCGGTGCAGGTCGCCTGTGCGATCGCGACATCGCGCATCAGCAGACCGTCCAGTACGAGCAAGCCGAGGTTGCCCCCACCCCCGTCGGCCGGGAAGGCCGGCTCCCAGGTGCCCGGCGCGACGATCTCGACCGCCGCGATCGCGTGCCGCGTCGCAAGCTGGACACTCGTCGGATCGAGCCCGGCCGCAAGCTCGGGGTCCTCCTCGAGCACGCGTACGAAGGCGTTTCCCGCTGCCATGCGATACAGCGTATTGGTGCGGTGCATACGAACGCAAATTCAAGGCCTATGTCTAGGGCCCGCGGCGATCGTGTCAGGGCCCGAACGGGTACGCTGTACGGCGCCGGGTCAGCCCCGCGTAAGCAGGCGAACGCGCAAACGCTCGCTCTCCGCGATGTCGCTCTCGACCGAGATCGTGTCGGTCAATCGCCCCAGCAGCGAGCCGAGCCCCGGCAGTTCTGTGTCATCGACGAGGCGCTGGGCGCCGCCGGTCGCGAATGGGCCGATGAGCAGGTCGAAACCGCCTTCGTGCTCGTCGATCGCCACGTTGAGCCGGCCGTTGGTGAGGTGGGCTGGGGCGGCACCGGCGATCGCATCGCTGACGATCTGGGCGTCGGAGAGGCGGTCGATCGAGAAGTCCGCGCGTGCCGCGATGAGCGAGACGACGCGCCCGAGCACCGGGGAAGTGCGGTCCGAGGGATGCAGCTCCAGCACGATTTCGTCGCAGTCGGGCGCGGGCTCCGCGGACGGCTGGATCGTGAGTGGCGGCGCGCTGCCGCCGTTGAGCGAGAAGGCGATCCGGACCTCGGTGCCGTGCCGCCCGCCGACGAGGCCAAGCTCGTCGGACAGCGAGGCGATCAGTGCCAGACCGAAGCCGAGCGGCGCCCCCTCGTCGCGGCCTGGCAGCGGGTGCAGCCCGTTGCCGCGGTCGCGCACGCTCAACACGAGGCGTCCATGCTCGACGACCATCGTCACCTCGAGCGGCCCCGGGTCGTCGCCGTACGCGTGCACGACGACGTTCGTGCACGCCTCCGTCAGCGCGATCTTCATGTCGGCCGCGCGCGCCGGCTCGACGCCCAGCTCATCGGTCAGGCCGGCGAGCGCCTGTCGCACGAGCGCGACGTTCGCTGGCAGCGCCGGCATCAGGAGCCGCACCTCCGGCTTGGAGGCGTCGTCGCGCTCACCCGCGGGGCCGCGCATGTCGCCTGAAGATTGGGTGCCGACGCCGTCGCTCACGTCATCCACCCGTATGTGCGGTCGGGCGTTTCGCCAAACCTGGAGTCGCGATGGGGGTCTGGACGTTCCCCCGCGACAGAGTGGACGGTCAGCATGCCGTCATATTCTCCCAGGATGGAGCTGCACGGGCCGACGCTCACCCTTCGCTATGCCACGCCGGACGATGCGCCGGCACTGTTCGAGCTCGGTTCGGACCGTGAGGTCACGCGCTTCTTCTCGTGGGGCCCCTACGTCCGCATCGAGGAACCGGTCGCCTACATCATCGGCCTCGCCGACCGACGCGAGCGTGGCGAGCAGCTCGATCTGCTGATCGTGCATCGCGACGACGGCCCGATCGGCGTCGTCGGGCTCGCCGAGCTCTCGCGCCGCGATCGCCGCGCCGTGATCGGGACGTGGCTCGGCCGTCGATGGTGGGGGAGCGGGGCCAACCTGGAGGTGAAGGCGCTCGTGGCCCACCTCGCATTCGCGCACCTGGGCCTGGAGCGTCTTGGCGCTTACGCGGACATCGAGAACGGCCGCTCGCAGGCGGCGCTTGAGCGTCTCGGCTTCGTGCGCGAGGGGCTGCTGCGGCGATGGCACCGCCATGGTTCCGCTGCACACGACGTGTACGTCTACGGCCTGCTGCGCGAGGAGGAGTGGGAGACCTCACCGCTCGCGATGGTCCCGGCAGAGCTGCAGGGGGAGCCGCCGGCGTCGTTCGTGATCGAGGCCGACCAGCTCGCGTAGCGCCTCAGCTGCGGCGTTGCTCCCAGCTGAAGCCGCGGATCGCCAGCGTCACGCCGAGCGCGGTCCAGACGATCAGCACGCCAAGCGCTGACCACTGAGACCCGAGCCCCTCGCCGGTCACCATCGCGGCAGACAGGCCGTCGATCAGATGCGCGAGCGGCAGCGCCTCTGCGATGCCCTTGAGGAAGGCGGGGTCGTTTGCCGCGTCGATCGAGATGAAGACGACTGGCAGGAAGATCATGTTCACGTACACGGTCGCCGCCTCGAACGTCGGGATGGCGTGCGCGAGCGCGACGCCGAGCGAGGCGAAGCAGACCACGCCGATCACGACGAACAGCACGAGCTCGCCGACCTGCGGCGGCCAGTCGATGCCGTAGAACAGCTTGCCGGCGACCGTGATCAGCACAATCTGGATCGCCGTGTTCGCGACCGCGTTGCCGGCGATCCCGAGCAGATAGGCGCTGGACGGCAGCGGCGTCCCGTGCATGCGCTTGAGGATCCCCTGCTCGCGCAGGAAGACGACGTTGTACGCAAGCGCGCTGAAGGTCGTCGCCAGCACCGCCATCCCGGCGATCCCCGGCACGATCACGTCGCGGTCGCTCTGCTTGGTGAGCACCGCACACAGCAGCACGAGGAACAGCAACGGCAGCAGGAAGTTGAAGAACGCCGCGCTGGGGTTGCGCCAGAACATCTTGCGCTCGAGCCGGAACTGGCGCCAGGACAACTCGGCGATGCCGTGCGACTCAGCCATCGGAGGTCAGCTCCAGGTAGACGTCCTCGAGCGTCGGGCGGGTGACGCTGAGCCCTTCGAGCCGCTCGCCGCGCTCGAGCGCAGCCGACGTCAGCTCGTGCAGCAGCTGCGTGGGGTCGTCGGTCTCCTGCTGGTTCAGCAGGCCGCTGCCGTTGCGCCACGCGACGCGGTAGCTCGTCGCGCCGTCGCCGGCCCCGAGATCGCCCGGCGCCCCCTCCGCGAGGATCCGTCCGTCCTTGACGATCGCGACGCGATCGGCGAGCACGTGCGCCTCCTCCAGGTAATGCGTGGTCAGCACGACGGTCTTGCCGAGCGCCTTCAGCGAGCGGATCGTGTCCCACGCGCCGCGGCGGGCGGCCGGATCGAACCCGGTCGTCGGCTCGTCCAGGAAGATCAGCTCGGGATCGCCGACGAGCGCGAGCGCCAGGTCGAGGCGGCGCAGCTGGCCTCCGGAGAGCGTGCGCGTGCGGGCGTCCTCCTTGCCGCGCAGCCCGGCCAGCTCGATCGTCTCCTCGACGCCGCGGGGAGCGGGGTAGAGGCCGGCGAAGTGGCGCAGCGCCTCCCGCACCGTCAGGTGGCGGTAGATGCCCGTGCTCTGGAGCACGATGCCGACGCGCTCGCGCAGCGCTCGCGCCCGCACCTGCGGGTCGTGGCCGAGCACCGTGACGTCGCCCTCACTGCGGTCGCGGTAGCCCTCGAGGATCTCGATGGTCGTCGTCTTCCCGGCGCCGTTGGGCCCGAGCAAGCCGAACACCTCGCCGCGCCGGACCACGAAATCGATCCCGCGGACTGCCTCCAGATCGCCGTAGCGCTTGCGGAGGCCACGGACCTCGATCGCCAGCTCGTCGTTCACGGGGGCCATGATGCCTCAAACTGATGGAGCGACCGTCTCTCATCCCCTCGTGCGCTGCGCTTGCATCGACATCGGCTCGAACACGACGCGTCTGCTCGTCGCGGACGTCGTCAGCTCCGCGGGCGGCGAGTGGGAGCTCGCGCCGGTCGTCGAGCGTCGCGCGTTCACGCAGCTGGGACGTGTCTGCCGCGCCGGTGACACGGTGCCCGAGACGACCCGCGCCGCGCTCGCGGCCGTGGTCGCCGCGCAGGCGCAGGAGGCGCGCGCGCTCGGTTCCGAGAAGCTGCGCGTCGTCGCGACCGCGGCGCTGCGGCGCAGCGCGGACGGGCTGGCGACGTGCCACGCGCTGGCGGCCGCGGCGGGGGCGCCGGTGGAGCTGCTGAGCGAGCACGACGAGGCGCGCCTTGCATTCGGGGGTGCCACGTGCGCGCTGAGGGACGGGTCGGGCGGCCCGCTGGCGGTCGTCGACGTCGGCGGCGGCTCCGCGCAGGTCGTGGTCGGCACGTGCGCCGGCGGAGCGACCTGGTCCGTCTCGCTGCCGCTCGGGTCCGGGGACCTTGCGGCGGCCCATCTGCGTGGCGATCCCCCGGACGCAACGGAGCTGGCAGTCCTGCAGGCGGCAGTCGACGAGACGCTCGCCGGCATCGCGATCCCACCGGTGGAACGCGCGCTCGCGGTCGGCGGCAGTGCGACGTCGCTGCGACGCCTCGCCGGCGCGCGGCTCGAGCCGGCGACCCTCGAGCGTGCGCTCGCGACGCTGGTCGCCGCGCCGGCTGTCGACGTCGCCGCGCAGCTGCGCATCGCGCCCGAGCGCGCACGCCTGCTGCCGGCCGGGATCGTCGTGCTGGCCGCGATGGCCGCACGGGTCGGTCCGCTCGACGTCGCTCGCGGCGGCTTGCGCGAGGGCGTCCTGCACGAGCTCGCGACGGGGTAGCCGCAGCTCGCGCGATCTCGGAGCGTCCGCGCAGCGCGCGCACCCCGCTGCGGAGACACCGTGCCAATCGTCGCGCAAGGGCCTCGATCGGCCGCCGGGGCGCGCGATGCTGGGCCGATGACGGGCTGGAACGACGCACGCGGGCAGGCGACGAGCGAGTACGTCGCACTCGTGGCGCTCGTCGCGGTGGTGCTGGCACTCGCCGCCGGCCTCACGTCGGGCGGCGTCGGCGGCCGTGTGCTCGCCGGCCTCCAGCGAGGGCTCTGCCGCGTCGCCGGCTCGGCATGCCCGCGATCCCAACCGCCGGATGCGGATCTCGCACCGTGTCCCGTCGAGCGCACGACGAGCGGCGAGTCGCTCGAAGGGACGTTCGAGGTCGTGAAGCTCGGCAGAGGCGGCACGCTGACGGCCGAGCGCAGGTCTGACGGTCGCGTCGTCGTGACGCTCGCCGACGCGACGACGGCGGGCGGCGAAGTCGGCCTCGGCTTCGAGCTCGGGCTCGGCGCACAGCGCGGCGCCAAGGCGACGGCCGGCATCGAGACGAGCGTCTCCTCAAGCCGCTCGTGGACGCTGCCGAACGCCGCGGCGGCGCGCGCCTTCGTCGACCGCTACGGCGCGAAGGCGACCATCGGCGGCAAGGCGGTCGACGTCGTGCGCAGCGGCTGCTCGGTCCTCTGCGACGCGATCGGCTGGCACCCGCACGCGGAGCTGCCGCCCCCCGACGAGACGTACCTCGGCCGCAGCGCCATGGGAACGCTCACGGCGTCAGCCGGTCCAGCCAGCGCCCATGCGGCGAACGCCTCGGTGCTCGGCGTGCGCCTTCGCCGCGACGGCGGCAGCACGTGGTTCACACAGTTCGACGCATCCGCCGGCGCGGAGCTGGCACTCGGCCCGGCATCGCTCGCCGCGACGTCGCTGCGCCAGAGCGTCGTCGCCTTCGCGCTCGACGCACGGAGCCGTCCGGCCGAGCTGGCGATCCACACGGTCGTCAGGACCGGCGGGGCCGCCGTCGCCCGCGGTGAACGCGGGCACACGACGGCGTCGCTCGGCGCGGGCGGCGCCCGTGTGACGGAGCTCGATGCAACGCTCGATCTGCGCGACGCGGCCAACCGGGCCGCGGCAGCCGCCTTCGCGGCGGCGCTGCGCCACCCGCTCGCGGTGGTCGCGCTGCGTCGTGAGGCCGCCGCAGTGGGCGAGCGGATCGCCCGCACCGGCATCATCGACCGGCGCACCTACGCGCTGTCGTCGTCGGCGTTCTCGCTCGGCGGCAAGTTCGCCCTCGGCGCGCAGTTCGGCGGCGGCTTCGAGCGCACGCGCGAGGGCATGCGCCTGGTGTCGGCCGAGACCCGCCTGCCCGGCCTGCCGTTCCTGCCTCGCGACGACTGCCGAGACGCGTGAGATGCGCCGTCGGCTCTTCCCAGCCATCGTCCTCGCGACGCTTGTCCTCTCGCTCGGCGGCGCCGTCGCTGCTCCGACGCCACATCGGCTGCCCGCCGTGGCCCTTGGGGCCGTCCTCATCTGGCGTGTCGAGGTCGCAGCGGTGACCTTCACCGTCGCCTATGTGGCGATCGTGACGGTCCGTCTCGCGCTGCACGGCCGGACCTTCACCCACCTCGGCTCCAGAGGCATAGAGATCCCAGATGTGCTCTCGGACGCCGAGGCCGAGCACGAGACCGAGATCGCGGCGGTCGATCTCGGAACGTCCCTCGCGGCGATCAGAACGACCATCGAACAGCTCGATTCGCGGCTCCGCGCGCTCGAACATGCACGACATGTGGTGTTGCATTCCGACCCGGGAGACCTAGCATGAGCCCTATGGATCAAACGCGAACCACCATCGTCCGTAATTCCATGGAGCCGGACCCTGAGTTCGTTGCTCAAATGGCTCGGATCGATTTGCATCTCGCGCGCGCCAGAGAGCACCTCGCGCGTGCCGCGCGGATCCGGGAAGAGCGGGCGCGCTGGGAACGGACGCACCGTCGTCCTCGCGGCATCTTCATCGGCCGCCTCTGAGTCGACGCCGAGGCTGGCGCTAGCCTGGCGCTGAGATGACGGTCGCTGCCCGAATCACTCCGTGAGCGCCGATCCGCCCGGCGCCGTGCCGCCGGCGGGCGGCGGGGCGCAGACCGACCCGTCCGATCGTCTGCCCCGCGACGCAATCGCCGATGTCCGCATCCGCGTCCCAACGCGCGGCAATCGCAAGCTTGAGCGCCTGATCGACGCGGTCAACGCCGACGAGCAGGTGAAGGCGTGGTGGCACGTCTCGGCCGTCAACGCGACCCGCCGGCTCGGGATGTCCGACCACTCGTGGATCCACATCCAGATCGTGCTGAACGTCGCACTGCGGCTCTCGCGACTGCTGTTCCGCAAGGGCGTCGTGCCGAACGTCGTCGCCGACTACGGCATGAGCGAGCGCGACGCCGAGGTCGTAATCGCCGCCGGCGCGCTGTTCCACGACACCGGCATGACGATCCACCGCGCCGACCACGAGGCCTACAGCCTCTTCCTCACGGCCGACAAGCTCGGGTCGCTGCTGACCGACGCCTATGACGAGCCGGAGCGCTCGATCGTCGTCGCCGAGGCGCTGCACGCGATCATCGGCCACCGCCGCCGCGGCGAGCCCTTCACGATCGAGGCCGGCATCGTGCGCGTCGCGGACGCGCTCGACATGGCCCGCGGCCGCTCGCGCGTCCCGTTCGAGGCCGGCCACCAGAACATCCACTCGCTGTCCGCCTACGCGATCGAAGAGGTCAAGATCGTTTCCGGCAAGGACCGCGCCGTCCGCGTCGAGATCGCGATGTCCAACAGCGCCGGCATCTTCCAGGTCGACGAGCTGCTCGCCACCAAGCTCCGCGGGTCGGGACTGGAGCAGCACATCGAGGTGATCGCGCGGATCGACGCCGAACACGAGAGACGCCTCGTGCCGGTCTTTCGCATCTGACTTGGCGCTTCTGTCGGCTCGCTGTGCCCGGTTCCTCGGTGGTACGCCGGCGCGCGGTCGTGTTCCCTCGCGTGAGCGCAGCTTCGGCCTGGGTCACTGATGGAGCGGTGCGCGAGCGCGCGGGTAGCCGGCCGCGCGGCGTTGCTGGCGAGACCCCCCTGCGGCGTCCACAAACATTCCGCAGCGCCAACCCCAGTTCACGTGAGGGTCTCGACGGCGAGCGCTGCGCGGCCCGGCGTACCGCAGACGCTAGAAGCGCGTCGGTCTCACCAGTGCACCCCACGAGTGAGATGCGCGAGGGCCAGCTGCTCGCGGGAGACGACCTCGTCGCCACTCGTCGCTCCGCGTGCCGCTGCCGAGTCCGGGAACACGCGATAGGCGAGGTGCAAGAGCTGGTCGACCGCTTTCGGCGCCAGCGCGTAGGCGACCTCGCCGAATGTGCCGAGGCGGGTGTTGATCTGCTTCGGCTTTTTGCGGATCGCGTCGCAGATGAGGTCGGCGGCCTCCTCGGGGGAGATCGTCGGGAAGGAGTTGTAGAGCTTCGTCGGCGCGATCATCGGCGTGCGCACGAGCGGCATGTGGATCGTCGTGAAGGTGACGCGATCGGCGATCGTCTCGGAGCCGACGACGCGCGTGAAGGCGTCGAGCGCGGACTTCGAGGCGACGTAGGCGGAGAAGCGCGGCGGGCTCGTCTGCACGCCGATCGAGGAGATGTTCACGACGTGGCCTTGTCTGCGTGCGCGCATGTGCGGCAGCAGCGCGAGGATCAGCTTAACCGCACCCAGGTAGTTGAGCTGGATCGTGCGCTCGAAGTCGTGGAAGCGGTCGTAGCTGAGCGCGATCGAGCGGCGGATCGAGCGCCCGGCGTTGTTGACGAGCACGTCGACCGCCGGATGGTCCGACAGCACCTTGGCGACGAGCTGCTCGATCGACTCGGGATCGGAGACGTCGGCCGTGTAGACGTACGCGCTGCCGCCGAACTGCACGATCTCGTCGCGCACGTCTTCGAGCTTGTCGGCGCTGCGCGCGACCAGCAGCGGGATGCCGCCGGCACGCGCGAGCTTGATCGCGGCCGCACGGCCGATCCCGCTCGATGCGCCGGTGATGAGGATCGTCTTGCCGTTGACCGCGTTCGCGAGCGAGCTGTCCGCCTTGAACTGGTCGGGGTCGAGGTTCGCCTCCCAGTAGTCCCACAGGACGCGCGCATACAGCTCCAGCTCCGGCACCTCGATGCCGCTGCCGTCCAGCGCGCGCTCCGTCTCCTCGGTCGCAAACTGCGGGATCAGCGCGACGTGGTCGACGACCTCGTCCGGGACGCCGACCTGTGCGAGGACCCCGCGCCGCACCGCGCGGGCGCCGGGCAGGCGCAGCAGCAGCGAGCGGGCGGCGCTCGAGACGCCGAGCGTCAGCTCGTCGTCGACCTGCACGGCGATGCGCGGCGCGCCGGCCGCACGTGCGAACGCGTTGACGACCTCCGCCGAGCGCTGGGGCCGCGGGTTGACGAGGTGGAAGGCTCGGCCGTCGAGACCGGGCTCGTGGGCGAGGTGGTCCATTGCTGCGGCGACGTAGTCGACCGGCACGATGTTCGTGTCGCCCAGCTCCGGTGCGACGAGCGGCAGCCACGACGGCACCGCACCGCCGAGCCGCTGGATCAGCTTGAAGAAGTAGTAGGGCCCGTCGATCTTGTCCATCTCGCCGGTGACCGAATTGCCGACGACGACGGCCGGGCGGTAGACGCGCCACGGGACGACTCGCTCCTCGCGCACGATCTGCTCGGCCTCGAACTTCGTGCGGTGGTAGGGGTGCTCGAGCGGCTGACCCTCGTCGAACATGTCCTCGCGGAAGATGCCTCTGTAGGCGCCGGCGACCGCGATCGAGGAGGCGTGGTGGAAGCAACCCGCATCGAGCACGCCGGCGAGCGCGACGGCGTGGCGGGTGCCCTCGACGTTGGCGAGCCGGTCCTGCGCCTCGCTCGCCGTCATGTCGTAGACGGCCGCGAGGTGGAAGAAATGGTCGATCGTGCCGCGCAGCTCCGCGACCTGCTCGGGGTCGAGGCCGAGCAGCGGCTTGCTGAGGTCGCCGAGCACGGGGCGGATGCGCCCGGCCCCACCCCAGCGATGTATCAGTGCGTCGAGCCGTCCGATCGATTCCGGCCGCACGAGCACATAGATCGTGCCCTCGCGCGTCAGCAGCCGCTCGACCAGGTGCCGGCCGATGAATCCCGTCGCCCCTGTGACGAAATACGCCATTCCAGAGACCCTATACCCGGGAGCGTCCCCGGGAGAGCAGTCTCGGCTCTACCAGCCGCCGGACCAGTCCGCTGAAGCGCGACGGCGCTTCGCGGCGGCCTTGCGCGCATCTCTGCGCTTGTCGAGCCGCCACTGGAGGAGGCTCAACACGAGGATCAGCGTCGGGAAGAACGCGATCACGATGAAGCCGGCGTTCGTGACGACCTTGTCGTCCGCCGCACCGTAGGTGCCCTGGCCGCCGTTCGGCGCGCTGGCGAGCGCAGCCGGGACGAGCACGAGCAGCAGCAGGGAGCTCGTGACGCAGGTGGCGAAGAGGTGACGGAGACGCTTCATGCGGGCGCGAACGATAGCGGAGGATCCGGCGAGCGTGCCGTCCCGCCGCGACCGCGGCCGGCTCGTACCATGGGCGACGACATGGCAGTCGTGATCGCATCTGACATCGGCAAGGACATGGCGGGCGAGCCGCTCATGCGCGGGGTCTCGTTCAAGCTCGAGCGCAGAGACCGCATGACGCTCTCCGGTCGCAACGGCGCAGGCAAGACGACGCTGCTGCGGATGCTCGCGGGCGAGTCGTCGGTCGACGGCGGCGAGCTGGTCTTTCAGAAGGGCACGAAAGTCGCGCTGCACGACCAGCGCCCCCCGCGTGAACGCGACGTGACGCTGCGCGACTACGTCCTCTCGGGTGCCCAGGAGATCCTTGCGGTCGAGGCCGACCTGGCCCGCCTGGAGCAGGCGATGGCGGACGGCGCGCACGACGAGAGCACGCTCAACGCTTACGCGCGTGCCCAGGCGGAGCTCGAACGGCACGGCGGCTACCGCTGGCGCGACCGCGCACAGGCGATGCTCCACGGCCTCGGCTTCGGCGATGAGCAGCTCGACCGCAAGCTGTCGACCTTCTCGGGCGGCGAGCTGACGCGCGGCTCGCTGGCGCGCGTCCTGACCGGCGAGCCCGATCTGCTGCTGCTCGACGAGCCGACGAACCACCTCGACATCGCGTCGCTGGAGTGGCTGGAGCGGTATCTGGTCGACCTCGACGCCGCGGTCGTGCTCGTCGCGCACGACCGCTGGTTTCTCGAGGCGGTCGGTACTGCGGTACTGGAGCTGGAGGCCGGTCGCTCGCGCTTCTTCGCCGGCCCATGGCACAAGTGGCGGCAGGAGAAGGCGGCGCGCGAACTGATGCTGGGCCGCGCGATCGACAAGCAGAGAGCCGAGATCGAGCGGCTGGAGCGCTTCGTCGAGCGCTTCCGCGCGAAGGCGACGAAGGCAAGACAGGCCCAGTCGCGCGTGAAGCGGCTGGACAGAATCGAGCGGATCGAACGCGACCCGCGCGACATTACGACCCTGTCGTTCTCGTTCAAGGCGCCCGAGCGCGCCGGTCGCGTGATCTTCGAGCTGGAGGACGGCCGCGTCGAGGTGCCCGGTCGCACCCTGCTCGATGGTGCCGAGCTGTGGCTGGAGCGCGGCGAGCACGTCGCGCTCGTCGGCGCGAACGGCGCCGGCAAGACGACGCTGATCGAGACGCTCGCGGGCCGCAAGCCGCTGGCTGGCGGCAAGCTCCGCAAGGGCCACAACGTGCAGGTCGGGTATCTGTCACAGCACTCCGAGCACTTCGACGAGACCGGTTCGGTTCTTGACGCCGCCCAACGCGCGACGAGACTCACGCCGAACAAGGCACGAGCGCTGCTCGGCCAGTTCCTCTTCTCCGGGGAGGAGGCGCAGAAGCCGATCGTCGGCCTGTCCGGCGGCGAGCGCCAGCGGCTGTCGCTCGCGATCCTCGTTCACTCGGGCGCGAACGTGCTGATCCTCGACGAGCCGACGAATCACCTCGACGTTGAGAGTCGCGAGGCATTGGAGGAAGCGCTCGAAGGCTTCCCCGGCTCCGTGCTGCTCGTCTCGCACGACCGTGCGCTGCTCGACGCGGTCGGCTCCCGCACGGTCGCGGTCGAGGACGGCACGCTGCACAGCTACGACGGCGGCTGGGCCGACTACCTGCGCATGCGCGAGGAGCGCAGAGCGCTGGAGGAGGCGGCTGCGGCCGCCGGGACGGCGGCCGACAAGGCGGCAGCGAAGGCGAGGCCGCGGGCCAACGGAGCGAAGCCCACCGGCAACGGCAAACCGGCTCGTTCCAAGAACGCTGTCCGCGAGGCACAGCGGCTGGAGCGCGAGATCGAAGCGGCCGAGGCGGTGCTGCAGACGCTGGAGGAGGAGCTGGCCGATCCGACCGCGTGGGCCGATCCTGCGCGTACTGCCGACTCGACCGAGCGCCATACGGCGGCGAAGCGGGCCGTCGAGGAGCTGTACGCGCGCTACGAGCGCGTCGCCGAATAAGCCGCCCGGCGGCTGGCTCGCCCGCACGTCGTCCCTGCAAAGGCCGAGATTCTGTGACCAAGCGGTCACCGCCTCGTCACAAGCAGGACACATCGCTTCGCGTGTGCGGCCGTACCGTCGCCCCATGACCGATCTCAGGGATCCAGCGCACGCGCGGGTGGGCAGGCGCGCATCCCGCGCCGCCGGCGGAGGGGCGTCCGCTCGCCGGTCGCCTCGGCCTCGACATTCCGCACGAGAGAGATGGTCATCTGATGCGCGATTCGCTGGTCGACGCGGTCCTCGCAAAAAGTCGCAATTTGCGAGGGGGTTGTGAACCCCCTGTTACCGAGGCAGGAGAGACTGTGGCGGCGTCGCAACCGCCCGTTAGACTCCCCGCCACCATGCACAGCATCGCTGCCGTGACTCCGGATCGCCCCCTCGGCGACTCCAACTCCCAAGGAGCGCGGTCCGCTCCCCTCCGCCTGGCCGTGATCGACGGCGACAGCGGCTTTCTTCATGTCCTCGACAAGCGCGTTTGCGCGCGTGGCTGGCAGCAGCGGGTGTTTCCCGGCGCCGTGCCGGTCGAGGAACTCGTCGCGCTGCGGCTCGGGGCGCTCGTCATCGACCTGTTCGTGCTCGGCGCGTCTGGCTGGGCGTATCTCGAGCAGGTCGGCACTGCGCTTCCGGCACTGCCGACGATCGTCTGCAGTGGACCGTCGACCGTCGCTCAGCGCGTGCGTGCGCTGCGACTCGGAGCCGACGACTGGCTCGCGAAGCCATGTCATCCGGAGGAGCTGATTGCGCGCATCGAGGCGATCGTGCGGCGGGGCAGAGTCGCCGCTCCGCCGGCCGAACGACCGGCCTTGGAAGCGGGCGAGTTGTCGATTCGCTCCGACCAGTTCCAGGCCTTCGTGGGCACCCGCAGCCTCGACCTGACGCGCCGCGAGTTCGAGCTGATCCGTCTGCTGGCGGGCAACGCTGGCCACGTGCTGGAGCGCGAGACGATCTACCAGCGCGTGTGGGGGTATGCGATGGCGCACGGCGACCGCTCCGTCGACGTGTTCGTGCGCAAGCTGCGCCAGAAGCTCGAGCGCGCCTCGCCGCAGTGGCGCTACATCCATACGCACTTCGGCGTCGGATATCGCTTCGCGCCCGAGCGCGTGGACGCGGGCGAAGCCCCGTCGATGGCCGGCGAGCTCACGGCCGGCGAGCTGACCGCCGAGCATCTGCTGCAATAGCGGCGTGCCCGAGACGCTCCGCAACGTCGTCATCATCCTCGCGCTCGCCGCGGTGGTCATGCTGGTACCAGGCGGCGGCAATGCCAGCGCCGGCATCATCCAGGCGCTCGTCATCGCGATGCTCGCATCGATCGCCTGGTTCGGCGTGCGGCTCTACCGCGAGCACCGCAGCGACATCTACGCGCTGGGCGATCGCAACCGCGGGATCCTCTATGCGTCCGCCGGGCTTGTCGCGCTCACGGTGACCGCCACAGATCGTCTGTGGGCGACGGGTCCGGGCACCGTCGTGTGGGTGGCACTCGTCGCGCTCGCCTGTTACGGCGTCTACTACGTCTTCCGCGTCTCGCGCGAGTACTGAGCGGCGAGCTTTCCGACGCGCTCGCGCACGCATGCGGGCGGAGCTGCGCGTATTCGGCACGAATCGCGACAGTCATGTGACAGGCGCTGCGCAAGCGTGCGCGCATGCTCTCGCTTCGCACCGACGATGGCCAGGCGACGGTCGAGCTG
The DNA here is from genome assembly GCA_035264605.1 of Conexibacter sp. Taxonomy (GTDB): domain Bacteria; phylum Actinomycetota; class Thermoleophilia; order Solirubrobacterales; family Solirubrobacteraceae; genus Conexibacter. Next base: position 55,797 of record DATFPW010000001.1, read on the forward strand.
GTCGCCCTCCTGCCGCTCGTGGGACTGCTCGTCGCGCTGTTGTGGCAGGCGCTGCTCGCCGGCGAGACCGTCTGGCTGAGTGGTGGGGCGGCACGTGCTGCCGCGCGCGCCGTCGCCGTCGGCGCTGATCCGTCCGCCGCGGCGCGCGGCGTCCTGCCAGAGCGCTTGGAGCGTGGGATGCGCGTCGAGCGTGAGTCCGACGGCGCCGTCACGCTCGTGTTGCGCGTCCCGGCGGCGCTCGGCGCTGGGACGATCGCGCCGGTGGCTGCGCGGGCGCATTTCGAGGCGCAGCGGTGAGCGCGCCACGACGGTTCGACGCCACAGGCCAGGCCGCGGTTGAGCTGGTCGCGCTGCTGCCGCTGCTCGTCGCAGTGGCACTCGCGATCTTTCAGGCGCTGGCGGCCGGAGTTGCGTCCGAGCTGGCTGGCCACGCAGCGCAGAGCGGAGCGGTCGCACTCGCCGAGGGACGGGACGGCGTTGCTGCCGCGCGGGCGTCGCTTCCCGGTTGGGCCCGGTCGCGCGTCCGCGTCGAGGTGCATGACACTCGGGTGCACGTGCATGTCGCACCTCCGTCGCTGCTGCCCGGCCTCGGGGAGCGACTCACGGCGAGCGCAACGGCCGACGCGGGGCGGGATCGATGAGCGAGGCGCTCGCACACGCACGGCGGCTGCCGGGTGTCGCACACCGGGTCGTGGCGGCGAGCGGGGCCGGCGCGCCGTTGCCGGCGCCGCTCGTCGCGATCCTCTGCACCCCATCGCGTGGGCGGGTTGCCGCTTCGGCGATTGCGCTTGCGCTGGCGCGCGTGTCCCGCTGCGCGTGCGCTCTTGCCGGCACGGTCGGCGAGGACCTCTCCGGATCGATCGGAGGCACGCCGAGTGCGCGCCGGGCAGCGCGCGGCGTGCGCGACCGGGGCCTGTCCGCTACGGCGAGTGGACGGCTTGTGTGGCTCCCCGACCGACGCGGTGCGGTCGTGGCGGACGACATCGCCGGACGCGCGGCGGTGATGAGCGCGGAGCTGGGCCGAGCGGCTGCGTTTGCTGGTGTTCCGGCAGCGATCGCACTGCCGTTCGCCCGCACCGCGGCGCTCGACCGTGTGCTGGCCTGGCACGACGCGGTCATCGTTGTTCGCGAACCGGACACGCCAACCGCGGTGATCGAGCGCGCCCTGACAAGCCTCGCGGAGCTCGGCCGGCCCGTCGCCACGATGGCGCCTCCGCTGCGGCTGTCGGGCACGCTTGCGGCCGGGGGCGTGGTCGCGCCGGCGGAGGCGATGCAGGCAGTCGCCGAGCTCGAGCTTGGCCTGCGGCCAGGTCCCCCCGATGCATGAACGGGCGAACCGCAATGCCCGACCCGGGGATGAACGCGGTCAGGCGCTTCTTCTGCTGGTGGCCGCAATGTGTGCGGCGCTCGTCGCCGCGCTCATGCTCGGCGGTGTCGCACGAGGCCTTGGAGAAAAGGGCCGCAACCAACAGGCGGCGGACCTTGCGGCGCTCGGCGGCGCACGGGCGATGCGCGCGAGCTACGACCGGCTGTTTGCGCCGGTCGCGATCGACGGACAGCCGAATCCTCAGCACCTCGAGCGCAGCGCCTATCTCGCCGCTGCTCGCGACCGCGCGCTGGCCACGGCGCAGCTCAACGGAGCCGAGCGTGTCGAGGTGGCCTTCCCGGACGGCGGCGCCTTCGCGCCGACGCGCATTCGTGTGACGGTCCGCGATCCTGCCGTCGTCGAGGTGGCCGGTCGGCGTCGCAGCACACCGGTGGTCGCCGTCGCGGAGGCGCAACTCGCGCCCGGCGCCGTCGACGCATTCACGACCGGGGTGGGGGAGTACCAAGGGCCGCTCGCCTACCGGCAAGGCAAGCCGATGCGGCCGGACGTCGCGCTCGCGTTCGACCACATGGCGGCCGCCGCGGCGCGCGACGGTGTCTCCCTCCTCGTCGTCAGCGGCTTTCGCAGCAACGCCGAGCAGGCGCGCCTGTTCGCTGCGCATCCCGATCCGAGATGGGTCGCGCCGCCCGGCAAGTCGCTCCACCGCCTCGGCACCGAGCTGGACCTTGGTCCGGCGAGCGCCTACGGGTGGTTGGCCGCGCATGCATCCGCCTTCCACTTCGTCAGACGCATGGATTGGGAGCCCTGGCACTACGGCTTCATGCTCAATGCCGGCTCCACCTCCGTCGGCTTCGGCGGCGACGGGCGCGCAGGACTGCCGTCCTTCGTGCCTGCAAGCTTCGCGGCGCCAATCGCGGCTGCGGCGCAGCGCTGGAACGTCTCTGCCGCGCTGCTGGCGGCCCAGCTCTATGCCGAGTCGGGCTTCAACCCGAATGCAGTCTCGCCGGCCGGCGCTCAGGGGATCGCACAGTTCATGCCGGGCACTGCACGCTCGCTCGGCCTCGACAACCCGTTCGACGCGAGACAGGCAATCGACGCGCAAGGCCATCTGATGCGCGACCTGCTGCGGCAGTTCGGCAGCGTCCCGCTCGCCCTCGCGGCCTATAACGCGGGTCCCGGCGCCGTCTCCGGCTGCGGCTGCATCCCGCCCTACCCCGAGACGCAGGCGTACGTCGCCCGCATCCTCGGCCTGCTCCGTGGCGCCGGCGACAGCGCCGGTCTCGCCACCGGCCTCGACATCCGGCTCGTCAGATGACGCTCGTCGACGCCCTTGTCCAGTTCGCGGCTGAGCTGCCCGACCCGGGCGCCCCGATGTTCCCCGGTATCTGCGCCGGCTACGGCGGATTCGTGGGTGGCCTCATCGCATGGCGCCGACGGCATCCGATCGGCCCGCATATGGCCGGCGGAACGATCGTGGGCTTTGCTATCGGCTTCCTGTGTTGGCTGATGAGTCTTGCCATGGATCGGCTGTAGACAGCGGACCTACGATCGGGTCATGACCTCGAACCATCTCTCGATACGTCGTCTGCTCGGGCCGCTTGCGATGGCACTTTCCGTTGTCGTCATCGTCGCCGGGACGCTGCAATGGCCCGTGGGAGTCGTATACGCGCTTTTCGCAGTGATGCTCGTCGTGGTCCTGGCCGCTCGGCGCGCTGCGCACGACGACAGACGCGCGCGCTGACTTCGTCACGCCGGCCCCTATCCTCGACAGCCGAGGATGGCCGGGACGAACGGGAACGACAGAGGGCGCACAGGCGCGAGCTGGAACGGCGGCGAGGCTGACGACGCCGCGCCGGCGCTCACCCGCGAGCAGCGGCTCGCCGAGCAACGGCGTGGGCTGCCTGACCAACCGGGCGTCTACCTCTTCCGCAATGCGAAGGGGACCGTCATCTACGTCGGCAAGGCGAAGTCGATCAAAAAGCGCGTCGCGTCGCACTTCTCGAACCCGAGCACGCAGATGGGGCGCGACCTGCTGCCGATGATCGAGCGGATCGACTCGCTCGTGGTGACGACCGAGTCCGAGGCGTTGCTGACCGAGCAGAACTTCATCAAGCAATACAAGCCCCGCTTCAACATCCGCCTGCGCGACGACAAGTCGTATCCGTACATCGGCATCAGCCTTGACGAGGCCTATCCGCGCGTCTACTTCACGCGTGAGCGCCACCGCAGGGAGCGCGCGTACTTCGGCCCGTACTCCAACGCGAAGCGCGTGCGCGAGACGCTCGAGCTGCTCGGCAGAGTCTTCATGTACCGCACCTGCGAGGGCCCGGAGCCGGGTCGCCACAGCGGCTCTCCGTGCCTGGACTACTACATCAAGCGCTGCACGGCCCCCTGCGTCGGTTACATCTCCCAAGAGGAGTACCGCGACTCGATCGACGGCATCGTCGACTTCCTCTCTGGCCGCTATCGCCAGATCGAGCGTGCGATCGAGGGTGGGATGAGAAAGGCCGCGGCGGAGCAGCGCTTCGAGGATGCCGCGCTCGCGCGCAACCGCTTGAGAGCGATCCGCTCGCTGCTGGAGCGTCAGCGCGTCTCGAACGAGTCGGTCGGGACGCTCGACGCGGTTGCGCTCGCGGTCGACGGCACCGAGGCGAACGCGCAGGTGTTCCAGGTGCGCGACGGGATCCTGTCCGACCGCCAGAGCTTCTACCTGGAGAATCAAGCGGCCGACGACCTGCCCGCCGTCGCCGAGGCGTTCCTGTTGCAGTACTACGGCGACGCGATCGCGATCCCGCCGCTGCTGGTCGTGCAAAGAGACGTGGGCGCGCTGCCGGTCGTTGCCGAGGCGCTCGCACAGCGCCGGGGCGGATCCGTCGAGCTGCGCGCCGCCGAGCGCGGCGACAAGCGGCGCATCCTCGAGCTGGCCGAGCGCAACGCCCGGCTCGCGCTCGACCAGGAGAGACTGCGCGGCGAGCGCAGACGTCAGCAGCGCGTCGAGGCGCTGGAGCGCCTGCAGGGAGCGCTGGGACTCGACGTGATCCCGCTGCGGATCGAGTGCTTCGACATCTCAAACCTCGGCGGCACACACACGGTCGCCTCGATGGTGGTGTTCGAGGGCGGCGCGCCGAAGAAGGCCGACTACCGCCGCTTCACGCTGCGCGCGGGCGTTGAGGGCGTGCCGGACGACTTCGCCTCGATGGAGGAGGTACTGAGCCGGCGGCTTGCGCAATACGAGCGTCAGCACGACCGCTCGCCGCACGACGAGGACTACGACGCCTCGTTCGCGGCGCTGCCGAACGTCGTCGTGATCGACGGGGGCAAGGGCCAGCTGTCCGCCGGGCTGCGGGTGCTGGAGGGCTTTCGCCGCCGCGGCGTCGCGATCGTCTCGCTGGCGAAGCGGATCGAGGAGGTGTTCGTCCCCGGCCGTCCGGCGCCGATCGTGCTCGCGCACGACACGCCCGAGCTGCAGCTGCTCCAGCGCGTGCGCGACGAGGCGCACCGCTTCGCGATCGGCCACCACCGCATCCGCCGCGACAAGGCGATGACGGCCTCCGTGCTGGACGACCTCAGCGGCGTCGGCCCGGCGCGCAAGCGCGCGCTGCTGCAGCATTTCGGCTCGCCCGAGGCGTTTCTGGCGGCGAGCCGCGAGCAGCTCGAGGCGGTACCGGGACTTCCCGGCAAGGTCGCACGAGACCTCTACGCCCAGCTCAACAAGACCGGCCATTGACCGTCTGTTCACGCGCGTGTCCGTGCGGGTCGGCACAATGACCGCATGAGCCTCTCCCGGTCCAAGCGACTCGGGGACCGCCAACGTCCGGCAGGCCGCATGCTCGAGCTCACGCCGGAAGAGGCGGACATCCGCAGCTCCGCGCTGACCGATCTGGTCGTCATCACCGGCTTCTCCGGTGCGGGGAAGTCGACGGCCATGGCCGCCTTCGAGGACGAGGGCTACTTCTGCGTCGACAACCTGCCGCCGGAGATGATCAGGACGCTGGCGGAGCTGTTCATGCACGAGGGGTCGAAGGTCGAGCGCGCCGCCGTCGTCTCCGACGCGCGCGGCGGCAGCTACTTCGCCGGGCTGGTGGCGGTGCTCGACGAGCTGGAGCACCTCGGCGTCAACCACCGCGTGCTGTTCCTCGAGGCCGACGAGCAGTCGCTGCTGACGCGCTACAAGGAGACGCGCCGCCGACACCCGCTCTCGCCCGCCGGCAGCGTCGCCGACGGGATCGCGCGCGAGCGGCTGCTGCTGGCGCCCGTGCGCAAGCGCGCCGACCTCGTGCTGGAGACGACCGGCCTGACGAGCGCGATGCTGCGCCGCAAGCTCGCCGACGCGTTGCTGCCGACACGTGCGCCCGGCCGGCTCGCGGTCACGATCCAGAGCTTCGGCTTCAAGCACGGGCCGGCACGTGACGCCGATCTGCTGTTCGACGTGCGCTTCCTGCCGAATCCGCACTACGAGCCGGAACTGCGCCCGCAGACCGGCCTGGAGCCGGACGTCGTCGCCTACATCGATCGCGACGGCGCGCTGCAGGCGTTCTACGAGCGGCTGCTGCCGATGCTCGACTACCTGCTGCCGCAGTACGTCGCCGAGGGCAAGGCGCATCTGTCGATCGCGATCGGCTGCACCGGCGGCCGGCACCGCTCCGTCGCGATCACCGAGCAGCTCGCCGCGCGCTATCGCGAAGCCGGCGAGTACTTGGTGGAAGTCGCCCATCGCGACATCGACCGCGTCGGTCGCGGCTGAGCGGCGCCACTTCGCGACGCGGCAAGATGGACGGCATGACCCTGGAACTCCGCGAGGAGGATCTGCCGCCGGACCCGATCGCGCTCGCGCAGCGCTGGTTCGCCGATGCGCAGGTGGCTGGGATCGAGCAGGCCGACGCGATGACGCTCGCGACGGCGACGCGGGACGGGCGCCCGTCGGCTCGCGCCGTGCTGCTGAAGGGCGTCGACGCACGCGGCTTCGCCTTCTTCACGAACTACGAGAGCCGCAAGGGACGGGAGCTCGACGCGAACCCATACGCGGCACTCGTCCTCCTGTGGGTCCCGTTGCAGCGACAGCTGCGCGCGATGGGCCGTGTGCAGCGGCTGAGCGGCGAGGAGTCCGACGCCTACTTCGCGACACGCCCGCGCGGCAGCCAACTGGGGGCGTGGGCGTCAGAGCAGAGCCGGCCGCTGCCGGACCGCTCCGAGCTGGAGCAGCGCTGGGCCGCGCTCGACGAGCGCTACGGCGGCGCCACCGTCCCGCGGCCGCCGCATTGGGGCGGCTTTCGCGTCGAACCCGACGAGGTCGAGGTATGGCAGGGGCGGGCGAATCGCCTGCATGACCGCTTCGCTTATGTCCGCACGCCCGACGGCGGGTGGACACACGAACGCCTGGCTCCCTGAACCCGAGCGCGGTCTGACGACGGCTGCGATACTCGCGGAAACGGATCGGGGGGTTCGGGGGAATGCGACTCGGCGCTGTCGCACAGGAGGGCGCGAACGGCTACTACCGCTTGCTGCTGCCGATGATGGCTTTGCGCGAACGCGGTCATGAGGTCGTCCACGTCGTGCAGGAGTACAAGAGAGTCATCGACATCGCGCCGCTTGCCGGCTGCGAGCACGTCCACATCCACCGGCCGGCATTGCTCTATGACGACGGCGAGGTCGTGACGAGGCTGCTCGACGCTGGCATCTCGGTCGGCTTCGACGAGGACGACAACGTCGTCGACATGCCGCTCGGCCTCGAAGAGATCACCGATCAGCCCTGGGCGCCGCGGGCTCGCCGCAACTTCGAACTGTTTTTGGAGCACGTCGGGCGTGTGGACCTCGTCACGACGCCGAGCGACCATCTCGCAGATCGCTTCGAGGCTGCCGGTGCGCGCAACGTCCACGTCGTCGACAACTACCTTCCGGGTGCGTTCTCACGCGTCGCGCCGCAAGGGCATGACGGTTTCGTGATCGGCTGGCACGCCGGTCGCGAGCACCTCCTCGACGTCGACGCGCTCGGTCTCGCCACCACCCTCGAACGAGTGCTCGACGCGCACCCGGATGCGCGCGTGGAGACGATCAACATCGAGCTGGGTATGAGACACGCCCGCTACCGCGTCGAGGAGTCGCTGCCAATCGAGCGTTTGACACAGCGCCTGGCCGACTTCGACGTCGGGCTCGTGCCGCTCACGAACATCCCGTTCAATCAGGGCCGCTCCAACGTGAAGGCGCGCGAGTACGCCGCGGCCGGCGTGCCGTGGCTCGCCTCGCCGGTCGGTTCCTACGAGCACTTGGGAAGAGACGAGGGCGGCTGGCTCGTCGAGGACGACAAGTGGTTTGAGGCGATCGACGCGATGATCCGCGCGCGACGCGAGCGCTCGAAGCTGGCGAAGCGGGCAAAGGCGTGGGCCAAGGACGAGACGATCTGGAACATGGTCGGCGTGTGGGAGCGCCTGTTCCGCGACGCAATCGCCGGCCGGCGCGCCATAGCCTGACCGCACGGCTGCGCCCCGTCCGTCTGGGTGCCGGGGTCCGTCGCCGCGGGGCGCGCTGATAGCCTTCGCGCCCCGCCGGGTACCGTCAGCCTCCGCCCGGCATCCCTCTTCTCAGCACAGCACTTCGTCACGAAGGAAGGACCGCACGCATGCCGCTTCGGGTTGGGATCAACGGCTTCGGCCGGATCGGCCGGAACGTCTTCCGCGCCGCTCAGGAGCAGGGCGCGGACATCGAATGGGTCGCCGTCAACGACCTGACCGACGCCAAGACGCTCGCGCACCTGCTCAAGTACGACTCGATCCTCGGCCCTTATCCGGGCACGGTCGAGCAGACCGACGGTGGCCTGCGCGTCGACGGCAAGGAGCTGAAGGTGCTCGCCGAGCGCGATCCGGGTGCGCTGCCGTGGGGCGAACTCGGCGTCGACGTCGTGATCGAGTCGACCGGCTTCTTCACGAAGCGCGACGACGCCGCCAAGCACCTCGCGGGTGGTGCCAAGAAGGTCATCATCTCGGCGCCGGCGACGGGCCCGGACGCGACGGTCGTGCTGGGCGTCAACTTCGACGAGGTCTATGACAAGGCATCGCATGACGTGATCTCGAATGCGTCCTGCACGACGAACTGCCTGGCGCCGGTGGCGAAGGTGCTGAACGACACCGTTGGAATCGACCACGGCCTGATGACCACGATTCACGCCTACACGGCTGATCAGCGTCTCCAGGACATGCCCCACAGCGACCTGCGTCGCGCCCGCGCCGCCGCGCTCAACCTGATCCCCGCCTCGACTGGCGCAGCGAAGGCGATCGGCCTCGTGATCCCGGAGCTGAACGGCAAGCTCCACGGCTTTGCGGTCCGCGCGCCCGTTCCGACGGGCTCGGTCGTCGACCTGACCGTCGTCGCGAAGCGCGAGACGAGCGTCGAGGAGGTCAACGGCGCGCTGAAGGCGGCCGCCGAGAGCGGCTCGCTGAAGGGCTACCTCGCCTACACCGAGGACCCGATCGTCTCGACCGACATCGTCAAGTCCCCGTTCTCGTCGATCGTCGATGCTCAGCTCACCTCGGTGATGCAGGGCACGATGGTGAAGGTCGTCGCCTGGTACGACAACGAGTGGGGCTACTCGAACCGCGTGGTCGACCTCGTCCAGAAGGTTCTGTGAGGACGCTCGACGACCTCGACGTCGACGGCCGCCGAGTCCTCGTCCGCGTCGACTTCAACGTGCCGTTGAAGGACGGCGCGGTCGCCGACGACACGCGCATCCGCGCGGCGCTCCCGACCCTCACCGAGCTGCGGGAGCGCGGGGCGGCGCTGATCCTCGTCTCGCACCTGGGACGGCCGAAGGACCGTGAGCCCGAGCTGTCACTTCGGCCGGTGGCGAAGCGGCTGAGCGAGCTGCTCGGCGTCGAGGTGAAGCTCGCGCCGGGTGTCGTCGGCGACGGAGTGACGCAGCGGGCACACGCGCTCGACCCGGGCGAGGTGCTGCTGCTGGAGAACGTCCGCTACGAGGCGGGCGAGACGAAGAACGACCCGACGCTGGCGGCCGGCCTCGCCGCGCTCGCGGAGGTCTACGTCAACGACGCGTTCGGCGCCGCGCACCGCGCGCACGCCTCGACCGAGGGTGTCGCGCACCGCGTCTCGCAATCCGGCGCCGGCCGGCTGCTGGAGCGCGAGGTCAAGACGCTCACGGGGATCCTCGAGGATCCGGCAAAGCCGCTGGTGGCGGTCGTGGGGGGTGCGAAGGTGACTGACAAGATCGCCGTCATCGACCGCTTCCTCGAGGTGGCCGACGCGATCCTGATCGGTGGCGCGATGTGCTTCCCGTTCTTCAAGGCGCAGGGCCATGACGTCGGCGACTCGCTGTGTGAGGCCGAGGGCGTCGAGCCGGCGCGGCAGGCGTTGGAGAAGGCTGCGAAGGGTGGCTGCCGCTTGGAACTGCCAAGCGATCTCGTGCTCGGTGACAGATTCGGCGCGGACGCGGAGCGACGCAACTCGGACGGCGTTGACGTCCCGGCCGGCTGGATGGGGCTCGACGTCGGCGCGAAGACCGCGGCCCGTTACGCCGAGGAGATCGCGAAGGGCGGCACGGTCTTCTGGAACGGGCCGATGGGGGCCTTCGAGCTGGAGCCGTTCGCCGCTGGGACGCGGGCGGTCGCTGAGGCCGTGGCGCAAGCGCCAGGCACGACGGTAGTAGGGGGCGGCGATAGCGCCGCGGCTCTGCAGCAGTTCGGGTTGGCGGATCAGGTGACGCACCTCTCGACGGGTGGTGGGGCGTCGCTGGAGCTGCTCGAGGGGAAACCACTGCCCGGGGTGGAGGCGTTGTCATGAGCGCGAGCACGCGCAGACCGCTGATCGCGGGCAACTGGAAGATGCACAAGACGATTGCGGAGGCAGAGGCGTTCATCGCAGCGCTGCTGCCGCGCGTCGCGACCGCGGATGCGGTCGACGTGGCGATCTGTTCGCCGTTCCTCGCGCTCGGCGCGATGGTCGACTCAACGCGCGGCTCGCGCGTTGAGGTCTACGCGCAGAACACGCATTACGAGGACTCAGGCGCGTTCACGGGCGAGGTCTCGCCGGCGATGCTGAGCGAGCTCGACGTCCACGGCGTCGTGCTCGGCCACTCCGAGCGGCGCGAGCTGTTCGGCGAGACCGACCGCGCGCTGCAGCTGAAGGTGCCGAAGGCGCTGGAGACCGGGCTGAAGCCGATCCTCTGCGTCGGGGAGACCGAGAGCGAGCGCGAGGCGGGTGACACCGAGCGCAAGCTGCGCCACCAGATCGGTGAGGATCTCGAGAAGGTGTCGGTCGAGCGGCTCGCCGACGTCGTGATCGCCTATGAGCCGATCTGGGCAATCGGCACCGGGCTCGTCGCGACGCCCGAGCAGGCGCAGGAGGCGTGCGCGTTCGTGCGCGCGCTCGTCGGATCGCGCTCGCCGGAGGCCGCACAGCAGGTGCGGATCCTCTACGGCGGCAGCGTCAAGCCTGACAACGCGGCCGAGCTGCTCGCGCTGCCCGACGTCGACGGCGCGCTCGTCGGCGGCGCGTCGCTGGAGGCGGAGTCGTTCGCGGCGATCGTGGCGGCCGCCGGCTGATGAGCCTGTCCGGCGGTCCTGACGGCCTGCCCGCGCAGCGTGCGGTGCTCGTCGTGCTCGACGGCTGGGGACTCGCGCCCGCTGGTCCGGGCAACGCCGTTTCGCTCGCCCAGACGCCGGTGTTCGACGAGCTGTGGCACGCGTACCCCACGACGCAGCTGACGGCGTGCGG
>DATFPW010000002.1:0-8418 GCA_035264605.1 Conexibacter sp.
GATGTGCTCCTCGCCGCTTGCGGGATCGACGTACGCGAGCGCACAGACGTACGCGAGCGGACTGCCGGCAGGCGCCTCCCGCAGCAGCTTCGCGAGGTTCTCGCCGTCGCTGGCGTGCTCGCCGGCGTAGCGCGCGGAGCGGATTCCGGGACGTCCATCGAGGGCGGTCGCCTCGATGCCCGAGTCGTCCGCGATCGCGACCCGCCCGGTCGCACCGGCCGCCGCGCGCGCCTTGCCGAGCGCGTTCTCGGCGAACGTCGCCCCGTCCTCCGGCGGCAGGATGACGTCGTCGGGCAGCGCGTCGATGGAGACCGGTCCCGCCAACCGCCCGAACTCGCGCAACTTGTGGGCGTTGCGCGTGGCCAACAGCAGCCGCGCCATCAGGCGGCCGCCACCGCCGTGTCCTGGAGCTCGCGCAGGCACTCGATCCCGTCTGCGGCGAGCGCGAGCAGGTCGTCAAGGTTTGCGCGAGAGAGCGGCGTGCGCTCGGCCGTCGCCTGCACCTCGACCAGCCCACCGTCCGCGGTCATCACAACGTTGGCGTCAACCTCAGCCGTCGAGTCCTCGGGGTAGTCGAGGTCGAGCAGCGGCAGTCCGCCGACGATCCCGACAGAGACAGCGGCGACGCTGCCGCTGAGTGGCACGCGCTCGAGCTTCCCCTCCGCGACGAGGCGCTCGCACGCGAGTCGCAGCGCGACCATGCCGCCGGTGATCGAGGCGCAGCGAGTACCGCCATCAGCCTGCAGGACGTCGCAGTCGACGTAGATCGTGCGCTCGCCGAGCGCCTGGAAGTCGACGACGCCGCGGAGCGAGCGGCCGATCAGGCGCTGGATCTCGACCGTGCGGCCGTCGGCGCGACCCTTGCTGATGTCGCGCGCCTTCCGCTGCCCCGTCGAGGCAGGCAGCATGCCGTACTCGGCCGTGACCCAGCCTCTGCCGCTGCCAACCATCCAGCGCGGCACGCTCTCCTCGACCGAGGCCGTGCAGATCACGCGCGTCTCCCCGCAGGAGATCAGCGCCGAGCCGCTCGCGCTGCGCACGAAGCCCGGCTCGATGTCGACCGGCCGCAGGTCGGCGGGCGTGCGCCCGTAGCTGCGTTCAAGACTCGTTGCACCGCTCGTCACACCGGCACCTCCACGGGGGTCAGGACAACCCGCTCGACCTCGCCGAGCGGCATCTGCAGAAAGCGCGTGCCGAGCGTGCGAAACGCCTCGACGTCGCCGGTGGTGTGGAAGCGGTACGTGCCCTCCACCGTCCGCCGGCTCAGCAGGTCGCGCGGCTCGAGCGTGCGCTCGACGGCGCGCACGACGCCCTCGCCGGAGCTGACGAGGCGCACCCCGCGGCCGAGCATCCGCTGCAGCATCGGCGCCACGAGCGGGTAGTGCGTCGAGCCGAGGATCACCGTGTCGACGTCGGCCGCGCGCAGCGGTGTCGTGTAGCGCCGCACAGTCTCGACGACGCGCTCGTCGAACGGAAAGCCGCTCTGGATGATCGGCGCCAAGTCCGGGCAGGCGACGCTCTCGACATGCGCCCGCGGGTCGCCGGCAGCGATCGCCGCCGTGAATGCCCCGCTCGCGACGGTGGCCGGCGTCGCGAGCAGCCCGATGCGGCCGCTGCTGGTCGCCTCGACGGCGAGCTCGGCAGCCGGCTCGATCACGCCGAGCGCGTAGACGCCGGTGCCGGCGAGGCGCTGCTCCAGCAGCGGGAGCGCAGCGGCCGTCGCCGATCCGCATGCGACGACGAGCAGCTTCGCGTCGAGCGCGAGCAAGTGCTCGGCGATCTGCAGCGCGAACGTGCGCAGTTCGTCCTGCGACTTGTCGCCGTAGGGAAAGCGAGCGGTGTCGCCGAGGTACACGAAGTCCTCGCCCGGCAGTGCGACGAGCAGCTCGTGCAACACCGTGAGCCCGCCAACGCCCGAGTCGAAGACAGCGATCGGACGCTCGCGGGGGGTCGCGGACATGCGGCACATGCTGGCAGAGCTGTCCACGGAAGCGATCCGCGGCGCGGAAACCGACCCGCGCCGCGGATCGAGCGCTACTTGAGGTTCTTCAACGCCGACTTGATCTGGTCGACGATCGTCTCGGCGATGCCGCCGGTGCCGAACTTCGTGCCCTTCGTCGCAGCGACGACGCCGGCCAGCAGCGCCGCCACCAGCAGGATCAGCGCGACGTACTCGACCGTCCCCTGCCCCCGCTCGCCACCGGCCTCCGCGATGCGCATGTGCACCCAACCCATCAGGCGATAGACCACCTCGTCCTCCTTCTCGTCGTTGGACAAGGGGCGAGTCTTCGACCGGGGCCTGCGCAGGCGCTAGACGCATCTGCGACAAGACACGCGCACAAGTACGCTGGCGCAGCCAATGCGTGCGCTTGTCGTCACGAACATGTATCCGACCTCCGCACGTCCGGCGCTGGGACGTTTCGTGCAGGATCAGGTGGAGGCGCTGCGGCGCATCGAGGGTGTCGAGGTCGAGCTGTTCGGCTTCCCCCCCGGACTGCGCTCCTACCCGCGCACTGCTCGCGAGCTGCGCCGCCGCTACCGCGGCGAGCGCTTCGACGTCATCCACGCGCACTTCGGGCTGACCGCCTGGCCGGCGCTCGCGCTACGCGGCGCTCCGCACGTCGTGACGTTCCACGGGACGGACCTCGCGCACCCTCGCAGCGGGCGGCTCAGCCGAGCGGTGCTGCGCTTCGTCGATCTCGCGGCGACGGTGTCGGCGTCGCTCGCACGCGAGCGCATCCCGGGCGCCGGCGTGCAGCGGCGCGTCGCAGTGCTGCCGTGCGGCGTCGACCTCACGCGCTTCCGCCCGCTGCCGCGCGCCGAGGCACGTGCGCGGCTGGGGCTCGACGCTGATGCGCCCTGCCTGCTGTTCCCCGCAGATCCTGCCCGCGCGGAGAAGCGCTTCGACCGCGCGCGCGAGCTCGCCGGCGACGTGCCGCTGCTGACGCTCGGAAACGTCGCTCCCGACGAGGTGCCGCTATGGGTCAATGCGGCGAACGCGGTGCTGGTGCCCTCGGAGCGCGAGGGCTTCGGCCTCGCCGTTCTCGAGGCGCTGGCCTGCGACGTCCCGGTGCTGGCGACGCCCGTCGGGATCGCGCCGCTTGCGCTCGACGGGATCGCCGGCGCGCATTGCGGGCCGTTCGACGCAGGCGCATGGCGAGCGGCCCTCGCGCCGCACCTCGTCACCGCGGATCCACGCGTCGAAGGCCGCGACCGCGCCGGTCTGTTCTCTGCCGAGCGGATGGCCGAGCGCGTCGTCGTCGCATGGCGAGCCATCGCGGCGGAAAGCGGCGAGACGGGCCGGACCCGTGGGTATACTCGCCGCCGAGGCGCCGTCCGTGCAGGGAATACGGCGTCCGCCAATCGATGAGTGGCATGTTCCAACGCATCGCGCGCCGGCACCCGGATCGCTCCGATGAGCCGGTTGTGGCGGAGAACGCGGACGAGTCCGCAACCGACGCCCCCGTCGCCGACGGGGCCGCGTCCGACGTGCCCGCTTCCGGCACCCAATCCGATGACGTGACAGGAGTCGTTCCCCCGCCCGAGGACAAGCCCGGCCAGGCGACGACCGACCTGCCCGCCGTCGACGCGCCGACCGAGCGGATCACGGCCGTCGCGCCGGCGCCGAGCGTCGACCAGCCCGCCTCCCAGCCCTCGGCCCGGCCTGAGCAGCCGACGACCCACCAGCCGAGCGTGCCGCCGGCGACGGTGGATCTGACGACGCGGCTCTCTGCGACGCCGGCCGCCCCCGGAGCGGCCGCTCCGGTGGCGGCACCTGCCTCCGCCGCCCAGGGCGCCACCGCCGAGACGGTCGTGGCAGAGCCCGCACCGCGCCGCCCCGGCTTCCGCGCGCGGGGTCGCATGCGTCGGCGGCTGCGCTACCTGCGCAAGCTGCGCGAGCTGCAGGCGCGTGACCTGGGCGGGCTCGTGTTCGACCTGCGTCGCTTCGAGCGCAAGCGCGACGACCTCGTCGCCCAGAAGATCGACCAGATCCGTGCGTGCGATGACGAGCTGCGTGCGCTCGAGCTGGCGCTCGGCGAGCGCCGCGATCTGCGCGACGTGCGCGAGCCGGGCATCGGCGGGACCTGCCCCCGCTGCTTCGCCGTCTTTGGCAGCGCCGACCGCTTCTGCGCGAACTGCGGTGCCGCGCTCGGCGGTGCCGTCCAGGGCCCCGCCCAGGTGCCGCTGGCTCCCGCGGCGCCCCCCGCCCAGACGGCCCCGGCCGCCCAGCCGGTCTCCGCTGCTCCTCCGCCCCCGGCCGCCCAGCCCGAGGCGGGCGGCGGCGAGCCACAGCAGTGAGCGCAGTCCGCCCGTCGCCCACGACGCCGGGAGCGCTGCTGTGTCCGCGCTGCGGCAACACGCTGCGCGACGATCAGGGCTGGTGCCTCGAATGCGGGCTCGCAGCGCGCACGCGCGTCCATCCGCCTCCGAGTTGGCGCGTGCCCGTGGTGCTCACGTGCGTGCTGCTGGCGTTGCTCGCGGCGGGAATCGCGGTCGCGCTCGTGACGCTGCTCGACACACCGGAGTCGACGCCGCCACCCGCAACGGTCACGGTCCCGGCCGCCACTGCACCGGCGCCCACGACGCCGGCCGCGACCGTCCCGACCACGACGGTGCCCACGACCACGGCCCCGACGACGACCGTGCCGACCACCCCGACGACCCCCACGACGACGTCAACTGGTGCGACCACAGCACCCTCGACGACGCCGTCTGCCGGCACCACGCCCAGAACCTTCACGATCCCGGGCACAAGAATCACGCTGCCCGCGAACGCGACGAGATAGCCCGCCGCCTTAGACCGCGGGGAGCGCCGGCCAGTGCTCGGCCAGCCGCGCGGCCGCCGAGCGCGCCTCGGGCACGAGCGGCACGTCGATCGCAGCTGGCGGATCAGGGGCCGTCAGCACACGCAGCATCGCTGCCGTCGAGGCCGCCAGCGCGCGCAGGTCGTACCCGCCCTCGAGCACCGCGCCGATGGGCGCCTCCAGCTCCGCCCCGAGTCGCCGCACGGTGCCCGTGAGTGCTGCGAAGCCGCTCTCGGTCAACTCGATGTCGGCGAGCGGATCGTCGCGATGCGCGTCGAAGCCGGCCGAGATCAGGATCAGCTGCGGACGGTAGGCGAGCGCGAGCGGGGCGACGACGTGCTCCAGCAGCGAGGCGTACAACGCGTCGCCGGCTCCCGCGGTGACCGGCAGGTTGACCGTGTAGCCGACCCCGGCGCCGCTGCCCACATCGCTCGCGGGACCGGTGCCTGGATACAGCGGCCACTCGTGCAGCGAGACGAACAGCACGTTCGACGAGGCATGGAAGGCCGCGTTCGTGCCATTGCCGTGGTGGACGTCCCAGTCGAGCACGAGCACCCGCTCGAGCCCGTGCGCGTCGAGTGCGTGCTGGGCCGCGACCGCGACGTTGTCGAACAGGCAGAAGCCCATTCCACGTGACGGCTCCGCATGGTGGCCGGGCGGACGCAGCGCGCTGAGGCCGGTCGGGGCCTCGCCCGACAGCAGCAGATCGACGAGCCGGACCGCTCCGCCGGCAGCACGCAGCGCAGCCTCGTAGGAGGCCTCGACGACGAACGTGTCGGCATCGATCGAGCCGGGGCCCGCTGCGCACAGCTCCTCGATCCCACGCACGTAGCGCGCCGGATGCACGGCCGTCAGCGTCTCGGCGGAGACGCGCGGGGCCTCGACCCGCTCCATCCCGAGCCAGTCGTGGCGCGCCAGCTCCTGCTCGATCGCCACGATCCGTGCGGCGCGCTCCGGATGCGACCCCGTGTCGTGCTCCAGCGAGGCTGGATGCGACAGATAGACGGAGCGAGGCATCCGAGTACCGTACTTGCCCCCATGGCGGCTCCCGCAACGATCGAAGCCGACGTCGCAGTCGTGGGGGCGGGGGCTGCGGGGCTGTACGCCGCGCTGACCGCGGCCGCCGCCGGGGGTCGTGTCGCGCTGGTTTCGGCGACCCCGCTCGCGCAGTCGGCCAGCTACTGGGCACAAGGAGGGCTCGCAGCCGTCCTGGCGCTCGACGACACGCGCGAGCAGCATCTCGACGACACCATGCGCGCTGGACGCGGCACCGTCCGGCGCAGCGCGGCGGAGATCCTCACGAGCGAAGCGCCGGCGACGGTTCGCGACCTCGAACGGCTCGGGGTGCGTTTCGACGCGGATCGCAGGGGACGGCTCTCACTCGGCCTCGAGGGCGGTCACTCCGTGCGCCGGATCGTGCATGCCGGCGGCGCGGCGACCGGCCGCCGCGTGACGCGACAGCTGTCGGCGCTCGTCGCCGAGCACGAGCGGATCCAGGTGCTGGAGGACTGCCGTGCCGTCGCGTTGCCGACGACGGCGGGACGCTGCGCCGGCGTGCGCCTGCACGACGGGCGTGTCGTCTCGGCCCGCGCGGTCGTGCTCGCGACCGGCGGGGCCGCGGCGCTGTGGTCGCGCACGACCAACCCGGTCGGGGCCGTCGGCGCCGGGATGGTGCTCGCGCACGCCGCCGGCGCCGCGCTCGCCGACCTCGAGATGATGCAGTTTCATCCGACGGCGGTCTCCGGTGCAAACGGGGCCGACGGCTTCCTCGTGACCGAGGCCGTCCGGGGCGAGGGCGCGCTGCTGCTCGACGCCGACGGTGAGCGCTTCGTCGACGAGCTCGCCCCGCGCGACGAGGTCGCGCTTGCGGTCGCGCAGCGCATGCGCGACACCGGTGCGGCCTCCGTGGGGCTCGACATGCGCAAGGTCGACCCAGCGCTGTTCCCGAACGTCGTCGCCGTGTTGCGCCGCAGCGGCATCGATCCGACGCGCGACCTGATCCCGGTTGCACCTGCCGCGCACTACACGATGGGCGGGATCGCGACCGACCTCGAGGGGCGTGCGTCCGTCCCCGGCCTGTACGCCGTCGGCGAGTGCGCGTGCACCGGGCTGCACGGCGCGAACCGGCTTGCCTCCAACTCGCTCAGCGAGTGCTTCGTGTTCGGGCGCCGCGCCGCCCTCGCGGCGCTGGCCGAGCCGCTGGCCCCCGCGCCGCGCGAGCCGGTCGCGGCGCTCGAGCGCCCACAGATGACGCAGGCGAGCCGCGACGCGCTCTGGCAGCACGCCGGGATCGAGCGGGATGCCGACGGCCTGCGCCTGCTGCTCGACAACGCGCACCTGATCGTGCGCCTCGTCGCCGCTTGCGCGCTCGCACGTGAGGAGAGTCGCGGTGCGCACCTGCGACGCGACTTCCCCGAGCGCGATCCCGCGCTCGACGAGCACCACACCGTCGTCCGCGCCGCGGACGCCCCGGTGCTCGAGCACTGGGCCTGATCGCCCACCGCGGCGGCAAACGAACGCCACTGTTCGTCATACTCCTGACAAACGAACGCAAACGTTTCGACTTAACGCGGGGTTAATAGTCCCGAGGCCTGAGCTTCACAACCCAGCGAGATACTGCGGCCGCCAAGGGGAGACCGGCACGGGGACAGCGAAGGAGAGGCAGAGCCGTCATGTACCGCTTCAGTCGGGCGATCTACCGCGAGCTTGCGAACGAGATCGTCGAAGACAGTCCAGGCAGCATCACGGGGGTAACGAATCACGAGCGCGTCCTGCGGGCGTGCGAGGCCGCAATCGAGCGCCTCGCCACCGACAGGCACTATTTCGCGCGCCCGGCGCGGACGCTCTTCAACGACATCCGGCCCTACTTCCCCATGTCCTCTCAGGCTCGGATATATCGCGTGATCGAGCGCTACATCGCCTGCGCCGACGAGTTCCTCGCCCGCCAGCCGATGACCGGCTACGACCTCGCCGGCAACCCGCTCCAATGCCGCGCGACGACGCGCAAGGGCACACCGTGCCAGCGCATGCCGCTGCCGCACAACGGCTACTGCCCGTCGCACCAGCACCTCGCCGAGACCGAAGAGGTCCTCGTCGCCGCATAGCCCGGCACGAGCGCCGCTTGCGGATGCCCGTGCTCGATTGCAAGATCTGACCCCGATGCTGTTGGGGGTCGACGTCGGCGGCACCTTCACCGACGCGGTCGTCGCCGCCGGCGGGCGGCTCGTCACGGCCAAGGCGCCGACGACGCCGCACGACCAGTCCGAGGGCGTGCTGGCCGCGATCGCCGCCGCGCTCGAGCGTGCCGGCGCCGATGCCACCGCCGTGAGCGCTTTCGCGCACGGGACGACCGTCGCGACCAACGCGCTGCTCGAGGGCCGCGGCGCGCGCACGGTGCTGGTCACGACGGAGGGCTTCGAGGACGTGGTCGAGCTCGGCCGCCAGGCGCGCGCCGATCTCTACCGGCCCTGCGCAGCCCATCCGGCGCCGCTCGTGCCGCCGGAGCGCCGCGTCGGCGCGCCCGAGCGGATGGCGCCGGGCGGGCCGCTGCTCGCGCTCGAGGACGCCGGCGCGGTGGCGGAGGAGGTCGCCGCGCTCGAGCCGGAGGCCGTCG
>DATFPW010000003.1:0-10556 GCA_035264605.1 Conexibacter sp.
CAGCTGCTCGAGGCGCCACGGGTCCGAGCCCGGTCCGGCGAGCGCGGTGACGCGATCGCCGCGCTCGACCAGCCGGCGTGCGAGTGCGGCGCCGATGAAGCCGGCGGCGCCCGTTACGAGCGAACGGGCGGCGGGCACGCGGCCTCCAGCTCCTCCACCGCCTGGCGGTGCGTGTCCGCTTCGAGCGGCAGGTAGTGCCACTCGATCTTGCTCTCCATGAACGAGACGCCGCGGCCGAAGACGGTGTTGGCGAGCAGCACGTGCGGCGGGCCGTTGCGCAGGTCAAGCTCGTTGATCGCCTGGACGATCGCGTCCGGGCTCGTGCCGTCGACCTCGTGCACGTCCCAGCCGAAGGCGGCCCAGCGCTCGCGCGCCGGCGGGCCCGGGTCCATCACGTCGCGCGTGTAGCCGAGCGCCTGCTGGCCGTTGACGTCGATCAGCGCGACGAGGTTCGAGAGGCGGTGATGGGCGGCGAACATCGCGGCCTCCCATATCGAGCCCTCGTTCGTCTCGGCGTCGCTCAGCAGCGCGAAGACGCGGCGAGGCGAGCCTTGGCGCTGTGCTGCGAGCGCGGCGCCCGTGGCGATCGAGAGGCCCTGCCCGAGCGAGCCGGTCGAGAAGTCGACGCCGGGCAGCACGTGCTCGGGGTGCGCGCCGAGCATCGAGCCCTCGCCGCAGTAGGTCGACAGCAGCTCGCGGTCGATGCGATCGGTTGCGGCGAGCGCGGCGTAGAGCCCGAGCGCGGCGTGGCCCTTCGACAGCACGAAGCGGTCGCGCTCGGCTTCACCGGGTTCGCCTATGCGCAGCACCCCGCCATAGAGCGCCGCGAGCAGGTCGGCGATCGACAGCGCCGAGCCGATGTGTCCGACCCCCGCGCGCATCGACTCGTCGATCACGGCGCGGCGGATCTCGTATGCGAGCCGATCCCCTTCCATCGCTCCCCCTTTGCGACTTGGAAAATCGACTCTACCAGCGGTCGATCGGCCGCGAAGCGGATGGTAGGCTCGCGTCGGCACCGCTTGGGGGAAAGGGGATACCGGGTGCGCATAGCGTTCATCGCCAACCCGGAGCTGCCCGGGGGCTGGTATCGCGGGATAGGGCCGATCCTCGCGCTGAATGCGCGAGGGCACGAGAGCGTGCAGCTTTGGCGTCCCAAGGAGGGCATCAGAGGGGAACTCGCCGTCGGTTGCGACGCGCTCCACATCCATCGCGCGCACGAAGCGGAGGTGCTGGAGATCGTCCGCCATGCGAAGCGCCGCAGGATCGCTGTCGTCTACGACAACGACGACGACATGCGTGCCATCCCGAGAAACAACGTGTCGCACAGGGACTACGGCGGCTTCGCCGGCGACCGCGCGCTGCGCGAGATACGCAAGCTGCTGCAGCAGACCGACCTGGCGATCGCCGCCAGCCTGCCGATCGCAGAGCGCTTCCGCGAGTACGGTGCCGCGCACGTGCAGCACATCGAGAACTACGTGCCGGACAAGGTGCTGGAGGCGACTGCGCCGCCAAACGGCAATCATGTCGTCGCGGGCTGGCTGGCCGGCAACGAGCACCACCTCGACGTCGAGCGGCTGCCGCTGCGCGACGAAGTCGGCCGTGCGCTCGACGCCCACCCGCAGCTCATCGTCGAGACGCTCGGCTGCGCCCTCGGGCTGCGGCACGAGCGCTATCGCCACGTCGATCGCCTCGACTTCTTCGACCTGCCGCCGCACCTCGCGAGATACGACATCGGCCTCGCGCCGATCGCCGACATTCCCTTCAACCGCGCTCGCTCGAACATCAAGGTCAAGGAATACGCGGCGCTCGGCAGACCATGGCTCGCGTCGCCCGTCGGTCCGTATGCGTCGCTCGGTGAGAAGCAGGGCGGCCGACTCGTGCCCGACGACGGCTGGGCCGCCGCGCTTGGTCGCCTGGTCGAGAAGCCGCGCGAGCGCCGCAAGCTCGCCAAGCAGGCGCGCAAGTGGGGGCGCGCGCAGTCCGTCTCGGCCAATGCCGACCTGTGGGAGCAGGCGCTGGAGGCGGCGATCGTGCGCGCGGGCGGCACGCCGCGTCCGCGCGGCCGGCCGCGCAATGTGACGATTACGCGGACCGAAAAATAGCGCCGGACAACACATCAACGATGCCGACTATGGGAGATTGAGGACGAATGGATCGTGTTGAGGTACAAGCGATGCTCAAGCAGGAGGACCGCCACTGGTGGTACCGGGGGCGGCGCCGGATCGTCTGCGAGGAGCTCGCGCAGCTGCCGACCGGCCCCACGCTGCGGGTCCTCGACGCGGGCTGCGGCTCAGGCCGCCTGCTCGACGAGCTGCGCGACTACGGCCACGTCACCGGCCTCGACCTCAATCCCGACTCGGTCGAGATCGCTCGCAGTCGCGGTCACCAGGACGTCGTCCAGGGACCGGTCGAGCAGCTGCCGTGGGACGACGAGACGTTCGACCTCGTGATCTCGCTCGACATGGTCGAGCACACCGCCGACGACCGTGTGACGCTGCGCGAGCTGGGGCGGGTGACGAGAAGGGGCGGCTACTTCCTGATGACGGTGCCGGCGCTGAGAGCGCTGTGGTCCAGCCACGATGTCTTCAACAACCACTTCCGTCGCTACGACCGCAAGATGATGCGCGCGCTCGCCGCCGAGACCGGCTGGACGATCGAGCGGATGACGTACTTCAATTCGCTGCTGCTGCCGCCGGCGGCAGCGGTGCGGCTGCTGCAGCGCGTCCGTCACAAGGACGCCGTCACGAGCGAGAACGGCGACGTCTCGAACGAGTCCCAGCACGGCAGGCACAAGTCCGACGTCGAGCTGACGCCGCCGTGGATGTCGCCGGCGCTCGAGCTGCCGATGAAGCTCGAGGCGAAGTGGCTCGACGGCGGCAGACGCACGCTGCCGGCCGGTCTCTCGCTGCTCGCGGTGATGCAGCGCAACTAGCAGCTGCTACGGCGCGTTCCCGCCTGCCGGGGGCGCGCCGTAGATCCACAGCTCGTCGCCTTCGTCGTCGGCGGCGACTCTCGCGAAGCCGTTCGCTTCGAGCGCGGGACGCACGTCGTTCATCGCGGCCGGCGTTGTGGGCAGAAAGACCTTGTTGCCGCCTTCCGCTCGCAGCGCGCGCACGACGTCGTCGAGCTGCGTGACGGCGGGCATCGCAAACGCGGTCGTGTACGGCGAGACGTTCGTGACGCCGAGGTTCTCGGCGATTCGGTGGCCGAGTCCGAGCAGGATCGCGACGTGCTCGCCGGGCCTCACGTTCTCCGCGACGAGCTCCTGCCCGGCCGGTCTGCGCAGGACCCGCTCTCCGGTGGTGCGCAGCCGGTCGACCTGCGACCACGGCGTCGGCGTCTGCGCGAGCGAGCAGGCGATCGCGCAGAACGCGACCAGGCACAGCACGACGGCTGGCTCCGGCCAGCGCTGCGGACGCGCTGCGAGGCGACGGACGGCGACGAGCGTCAGCAGCGCAAGCGCAAACGACCAGGCGGCGAACGAGGTGACGAGCACCTCCGGGTGCGAGCGGCCGGCGAAGTACGTGCCGCTGCCGAGCCCGAACACGGCGATGAAGGCGAGCGCGCCGGTGAGCGACCGGTCCGCGTCGCCGTTCAGCGCCCGCACGGTCGCGACGGCGAGCGCGGCGGCGAACGTCATGTAGACGATCGTGTGCAGGCCGAGCGTTGGCATCGGCAACATCGCGAAGCCAGCGCCGGCGTACAGGCGCGCGAAGCGGAACAGCGAGGTCGGGTCGGGCAGTGCGCCGGCGCGCACGAGCGTCAGCAGCGACACGAGCGCGAACGCGGCCGCGAGGCCCGCGAGCGCCTGCAGTGCCAGCGCGCGCAGGCGCGGCCAGCTGAGCGGGCGCGTCCACACGAGCGCCGCGACGAGCGCGCCGAGCGCGGGAATGCCGTGGTCGGTGTTGTTCATCGCGACGAGTCCGGCGACGAGGAACAGCGGCCAGGGATGCGGATCTCCGTCGCGCTGGCGATCGAGGTGACGCACGGTCAGCCACGCGAGCAGCCACGGGCCGGCGAAGCGCAGCGGGTAGTCGGCGAAGATCGTCGCCAGCGTGTAGCGGTTCTCGAGCGGGCCGCGCAGCAGGAAGAAGCTCGTCGCCAGGAACGGCGCGAACAGCACCAGCCCCGTCAGCGAGCTGCGTGAGACACGCCGCAACACGTCGTACATCGCGAGCAGCGACAGGCCGGAGATCAGGCACATCAGGAAGGCGAAGCTGCCGACCGACACGCCGATCAACCACATCGCGGCCGCGACCGGGTACGGCCACAGCGAGCCGTACTGCGCGTCGAAGTTCACGAGCGGTGTGCGCCCGTTGAGCACCGCGAACGTTTCGTCGAGCGTGAACCGCAGGTGGAACTGCGCCGGCAGGTTCTCGTTGACGACCGTCGCTTCGGTGTTGAACGCGTGCAGCAGCCAGACGGCG
Organism: Conexibacter sp.; assembly: GCA_035264605.1. Taxonomy (GTDB): domain Bacteria; phylum Actinomycetota; class Thermoleophilia; order Solirubrobacterales; family Solirubrobacteraceae; genus Conexibacter. Next base: position 4,428 of record DATFPW010000003.1, read on the forward strand.
ATCAGCAGTGCGGCGGCGAGCGTCCAGCCGATTCGGCGTGCCGACGTCTCACGCGCCCAGCGCGCAGCCGTGGCCCGCACGCGGTCGCTGCGCGTCGCGACGACGATCGCGAGCGCGCCGAGCACGGCGACGACGAGCGTCGCGATGCTGAAGTAGCGCTGGCTGAACGGCTCGACCGTCTGGTAGGTCTCGTCGTAGACGATCCTCCGCTGTACGACGAGGAAAGCGATGGCGGCGACCGAGACGGCAGCCTGCGCCGCCCACACGAGCACGCCGGCCGCTGTGGCGGACAGTCGTGGCGGGCGCCGCGCAACGAGGGCGGTCGTCCCCGCCAGCAGCAGCGGACCGGTGAGCGCGACGAGCACGCGCCCCTGCTCGTGCGGCTCGGGATGCAGCTGCACGAGCGCCGCTTCGAAGAAAAGGAGCGAGGAGTTCGGCAGCAGCAGGTCGCCGACGAGCGGGCCGAGGACGGCGACCAGCACGACGACGATCGCCGCGCACGGCAGCGCGAGCAGCCAGGCGATCTCCCCCGGGGCGAGCGCGCGAGCGGCCTCGGCCGCCGGGACGTGCGTGGCGGCGCGGCCGGCCGGCGCGGCGCCGTGCGCGCTCGTGCGACCGATCGCGCCCATCCCGCGTTCAGCCGACGACGCGGCCCAGCTGCCCTGCCGGAAGCCGCTCGCCGGCCGCGGTCCCGGCGTCGCCCTGCTCCGGCAGCACGCCGCCGGGGGGCGCGCTCTGGAACGAGCCGCGCATGCGGTAGGCACCCACGAGCATCCGCACCGCTGACTTGTAGCTCGTCGTCGACTTGCCCCCGAAGCGCTCGGTCGGGTAGATCGGGATCTCCACGACGGGGTAGCCGGCGTAGCGGCAGGCGCGCATCCACTCGAGGTCGTACAGCTCGGCCTCGCTGCTGATCTGCATCAGGTGGTGGTAGCGGCGCGGGAAGAACTTCGGCGTCCCGTCGATGTCCCATGTCGCGAGGTCGAACAAGCGGCGGCACTCGAAGTTGTAGAGCACCGAGCCCGCCCGCCGGAGGGCGCTCTCGCGGATGCGCCGCTGCGCCTTCAGCGCCGTGTCCGGGTAGGCCATCGCATAGGCGAGCATCAGCGTCGCCGTCTCCGGCGTCGTGCGCGCCGAGTTGGTGTAGCCGAGCACCTCGCCGCGCGCCGCCTCGAGGCCGGCGTTGATCGCTCTGCCCCAGCCGCCGCGCTTCAGCGGGCCGACGAGCTGGACCTGGTCGGGGTGCTGCGCTGCAAGCTCTGCGCAGATCTCCGGCGAGGCGTCGTGACAGCCGTTCGGCACGAGCACCAGCTCGCAGCTGCGCGGGAGCTTCGCGAAGTCGGCGAGAAAGCCGCTCACGACCTTGCCTATGTGGTCGGCCTGGTTGTGGATCGGCAGGATCAGCGAGGCGAACGGCGTCTCTGGTGTGCGGTCGAGTGCGGTCATGACGATTGGGTGGCTCCGGTCGTGACGGGTGTGGGTGCGGGAGGTGATCCGGACCCGCGATCGAGTGCGCGCAAGGCGCTCGCGGCGAGCTGGGCGGGTGCGAGGCCGTGGCGCTCGTACAGATGCGGGCGGCTGCCGGTGGCGCCGATCGGCGTTGCGCGCAGGCCGGCGCGCACGAGACGGCACGGCAGCGCGTGCTCGGCGATCGTCTCGGCGACGAGCGAGCCGAGCGCGCCGTTGACGTAATGGGCCTCCGCGCTGAGCGCGAGCGGCACATCCGCGAGCGCCTCGACGAGGTCCTCCGTCGGCGCCGGGTTGAGGCTCGAGACGACGAGCACCGAGGCGTCGACGCCGTCGGCGGCGAGCAGCTCAGCGGCCTCGACGGCGGTCGCGGCCATGCCGCCGAGCGCGACGAGCATCATGTCGCTGCCCTCGCCGATCCGCTCGGCGCGCCCGAGCGCGAAGCGCCCGTCGAGACCGGGGACGGGCTGGGACTCCTTGCCGAGACGCAGGTAGACGGGACCGGGGAGCTGCTGGATCGACGGCAGCGCCTGGCGCGTCTGCTCGGGGTCCGCCGGGGCGACGACCGCGATACCGGGTTGGACGCGCATGATCCCCGCGTCCTCCAGCGCATAGTGCGTGACGCCGTTGTGGCCGTAGTCCATCCCGCCGCCGATGCCGACGACGCGCACGGGCAGCTCGTGCAGGATCGGCCCGTTGCGCACGAACTCGTAGCCGCGCATCGAGGCGAACGTGGCGATCGAGTAGACGTAGGGCGTGTAGCCGGCCTCGGCGAGGCCGGTCGCGACGCCGACCATGTTCTGCTCCGCCACACCGGCGTTCCAGAAGCGGTCGGGGTAGCGCTCGGCGAACGGTTCGAGCACGGCGAAGCCGAGATCGCCCGTCAACAGGACGATCCGCTCGTCGCTCTCGGCAAGGTCGAGCAGAGTCTGAGCAAACGCTGAGCGCATGACGTGGTGCGGTCCCCCAGGGCCGTTGAAAAGGCAGCGGTCGCCGGGCGTCGCTCCGCGACGCCTGACAGACCGTGCTGCGGCTCGTCCGTCGCTCCCCCACGAAGCTTTGTCTACGGACGCTCCCCAGCAATTATATGGCGCGCTGTCAACCAGAGCGGCTGCGGATCGTTGATGTCCACAGCCCGAAGATCGATTCTCGTAAATCCGAAGAGCATTGTCCGGGAAGCGGAGCGGATTCAGCGTCGGTTAAGTCGCGCATCGAGTCTGTTGGTTGTGCGAGTATCGCCCGCATGGCCCGGGGGAGCCAAGCGACGCGGCCGGCACGGCCGAGGGGGCGGCCTGCACCTGGGGGAGACCGCGACGCCCGTGGCGGCGCGCTCGCGCATCGACTGCGCTCGAGCGCGCCGTTGCGGTATCTCGTCGCACATCCGAGCCTGTCGGCGGCGCTGCTGCTCGGCCTGTTCGTGCTCGTGTACCTGTGGCCTGCGCTGGTGCAAGGCGAGCTGCTGTCGCCCACGTCGTTCCTGTACGGGACGACTCCCTACACGCCGTTCATCCCGGACGACGTCTTCTCCTACGTCAACACGCTGCTGTCGGACGTGCCGACGGCCGACTATCCATGGCGCTTCCTGATCCGCCAGATGCTTCACGAAGGGACGTTCCCGTCGTGGAACCCGTTCATCTTCAGCGGCATCCCGTTGTGGTCGAATCCGCAGACGGGACTGTTCTCGCTCTTCAGCCTGCCGCTGTGGATCCTCCCGCTCAACTACGGGATCGGCGTCGGCGCGGCGCTGAAGCTGTGGGCGGCCGGCTTCGGCAGCTACCTGCTCGTGCGCGAGCTGAGGCTCGGCTTCCTGCCGGCGTTGCTGGCGGGCGTGTGCTTCAGCTTCAGCGCGATCAACATCGTGTGGCTGACGCACGAGACGCTGCCGGCCGTCGCGGCGCTGCTCCCGTGGATGCTGTGGCTGGTCGAGCGGATCTTCCGCGGCGGACGGCGCGGCCCGCTGCTGGGCTTGGCGGCGGCAACGGCAATCGGGCTTGGCGGCGGCCATCCGGGCATGCAGGTGCACTTGGTCGCCGCGGCTGGGATGTACGCGCTGCTGCGGGCGGCGTTCCTGCCGCGCGAGACGCCGATCGGCGAGCGGCTGCGCCCGTTCGGCTTCGCGATCGGCGGCCTGCTGCTCGGCATCGTGCTGATGAGCTTCATGCTGTTGCCCGAGTGGCTGTCCAGCCACGGGACGGTCGGCACTGCCGCGCGCAGCCACGGACGCGGCTCGCTGCCGGGCACCAAGATGCCGTTGACGGCGATCCGCACGGTGCTGTTCCCGGACTGGTGGGGGCGGCCGAGCGGCCACGAGGCGGAGGGCCCGGTCACCGTGCTCGCACAGGGCCTCGCCGTGCCGGTCAACTACAACGAGCGCACGTTCTACGCGGGCGTGGTCGGGCTGCTGTTCGCGCTGGTGGGCGTTGCGGGGGGAGGACGCTGGCGGCGTAAGGGGCCGTTCATCGTGCTCGCGGCGCTCGGGCTCGCGATCCCGTTGCACCTGCCGGGTCTCTTTCAACTCGTCACGCACCTGCCCGTGTTCGACCAGGTGCAGAACCAGCGACTGCACTTCGTGTGGGCGATGGCGTTGTCCGTGCTGGCGGCGTTCGGGTTGCAGGCGCTGCTGGAGGGCCCGGCGGAGGATCGCCGCCGGCGCCTCGGGGTGGCCGTGGGCGCGCTCGTTGTCGGCGTGGTGGCGCTGATCGGCGCAGGCGGGGGAGCGAGTGCGGTGAGGGACACCGTCACGCATTTCGCAACCGGAAAGGACTTCTCCTTGGATCCGGTCGTGGCGCTCACGAGCGCCGTCTGGTACCTGCTGTTCGCCGTCGGCGTGCTGGCGGCGATCTTGGCGGCGCGGCGCTGGCCGGAGCGACGCGCCTGGATCGCCGCGGGCGTCGTGCTGCTGGCGGCCGCCGACATGCTCCACTTCGCGGTCGGCTATCAGCCGATGGCGCCGGCATCGAAGTCGATCCCGCCGCGCACCGACGCGATCCGCTTCCTGCAGAGCCACCGCGACGAGGGCCGGATAGTCGGGCTCGGGGAAACGGCCCGGAACGACTGGATGCTGACGTACGGGCTGCGGGACATCCGCGGGTACGACCCGCCGCAGCCGTCGACGCGCTACCTGCGGCTGTGGCGCGAGGCGGAACCCCGGCAGATCGAGTGGGTCTCGTTCCAGATCGAATCGCTCACCCCCGCCGCGCTGCAGGTGGCGAGCGTGCTCGGGGCCAAGTACGTGGTGGCGGATCCGGGGTCGGAATTCGTCGACAACGATGGCGGGGAGGCCGGCGGGGGGTCGCTCCACGGGCTCCGCGTGGCCTACGACGGCATCGACGCGCGCGTGTTCTCGAACGCTCGCGCGGCACCGCGCGCGATGGTGGCGCCACGGGTCCGCGTGGTCACCGGCGAGAAGGAGGCGCGGACGGTGCTGGTGGAAGAACGGTTCGACCCGCGCCGCGAGGTCGTGGTGGAGAGGGGTGCCGAGGGGACGGATGCAATGGGTGCGTTGGGCGCGTCCGCGGCCGCCGGCGCGAGCTCCTCCGGCCGCGTGTCCGTGACCGACGAGTCCAACGCCTCCGTCGCGATCCACGCTCAGTTGACGAGACCCGGCCTCGTGGTGCTGAACGACGCCTGGGCACCGGGCCAGAGCGTCCAAGTCGATGGCCGCGACGCCGCTCCGGTGCGGGTGAACGACGTGATGCGCGGCGTGGCCGTGGGCGCCGGCACGCACGAGGTGGAGTGGAGGTACCGGGTGCCGGGGCTGCGGGCTGGCGTGCTGCTGAGCCTGCTGGGTTTGCTGCTGTGCGCGGGGGTGGCCGTGGTCATGCGTCGTGGGCGGGTACGGGCAGATCCCTGAGCTGGGTGACCGCGTAGACTTCCCCGCTCAGGGCGCGTAGCTCAGTGGGAGAGCGCTCGCTTCACACGCGAGAGGTCGGTGGTTCGAAACCACCCGCGCCCATGGCCCGGAAGCCCCGCAGCGACGGGGTTTTTGCGTGTCGGGGCGGAGTGTGGGCGGCCTCGTGGTTCGCGGAGAACCGCTTCGTCTGCCCGATCTCTGCCCACTCAGCGGCTGATGGGCCCGCCGCGGCGCGACTGTCCGCACGCGCCACAACACTTTGTGGTCGATGTACCCCTCGCATCGATCACGCGACATTGGCGATGCCGCAGGTGATTCCGCCCGGTTCCCTGACCGTCCATTCGGTGCCGGTGACCGTCTCAGTCGTGCCGGTTATGTTCGGTAGCGTGCCTCCGAAGCCGCCGTACTTGCGGTGCCAGGGCAGGCTTTCCTGCTTGAAGGTCATGCCGCTCCTGGTGCACCTTAGGACGGTTGCTGTGGTGATGTAGCCGATTAGGCTGCCGACGACCTTCGTCATCGTTCTTGAGTGAAGCGACCCGGCAAGTAGTATTTCGCATTCTATGGCCCGGCTGATGCCGCCAGCAAAGTCCATCCTCCTCCATAGGGCTGCGAAGCTCTGCGACGAGAACGAGAGATTCCTGGCGGAACCTGCAGAGGTGAGCGCGGCGAGGAGCACGGTGGCCCCTGTGAGGGCGAGGATCAACTTTCTGAGTTTCATGGATCACCTCATATCGAAAAGGTGAGCGACGGATGAACGGACGGCGGCGAGGGCGGCGCTGCTAGCAGCGCCGCCCTCCACTACACATTGG
>DATFPW010000004.1:0-52265 GCA_035264605.1 Conexibacter sp.
GAGCTGCTCGACTACATCGGTGACGAGGACCCCGACCTCGTCGCGCGCGCGTTCGAGCGACGGCGCCTCGCGCGCGTGGAGCGCACGCGCGAGCGGCTCGCGGGGCTGGACTTCGACGCACGCGTCGCCGAGGTCGCGCGCGTGCTCGACGAGGACGGCTACCTGGCGGAGGTCGAGCGGCTGTCGGACGACCCCGGCGAGGGCGGCACGCCCGGCGGCTGGCGCATCCTCGAGCACAACTGCGCCATCCTCGCCGTCGCCCAGCGCTACGGGCATGCCTGTGGGGCCGAGATCGCGTTCCTGCGCGAGGTCCTGCCCGACGCCGACGTCACCCGCGTCTCCCACATCCTCACGGGCGCGCACGCGTGCACGTACGAGGTGCGGCGGCGAGCGACGGCCTAGACCAGCCGAGCGGCGCGCGCAGTCAGGCCCGTGAGCCGGCCTGGAAAGACTGGAAATGGACACGGCCCGGGAGCTCTATGAGGGCCTGCGGGAGCTCGAGCCGGGTGAGATGTACGACATTGCCATCGACCTCGCCTGCGCCTGAGGTCAGCGCACCAGGCTGCGCACGACCGCGTCGGCGAGCAGGCGGCCGCGGAGGGTGAGGCGGACGCGGTCCTCGACGGCGAGGGCCTCGGGATCGACGAGGCCGTCGTCGGCGGCCTGCTGCGCGGCGCCGTGGCCGGTGTCGTCGAGCGCGTCGAGCGGCAGGCCCTCGGCGAGGCGCAGCTCCAGCATCACGCGCTCGACGCGGCGGGTGTCATCGTCGAGCAGCTCGCGGCCGGCGGCGGGCGAGTCGCCTGCCGCAAGGCGCGCGGCGTACGTGGAGGGGTGCAGGACGTTCCACCAGCGCACGCCGCCGACGTGGCTGTGCGCGCCCGGGCCGGCTCCCCACCAGTCGCTGCCGCGCCAGTAGCCGAGGTTGTGGCGGCAGGCGGCCGCTTCGTCAACCGCCCAGTTGGACACCTCGTACCACTCCAGGCCGGCAGCGCCCAGCATCGCGTCGGCGATTTCGTAGCGGTCGGCGAGCGCGTCGTCGTCGGGCGCCGGCAGCGCGCCGCGCCGAACCTGCGCCGCCAGTCGCGTGCCCGGCTCGACGATCAGCGCGTACGCGGAGATGTGATCGGGCTCGGCCGCGAGCGCCGCGTCGAGCGAGGCGCGCCAGTCGTCGTCGGACTCGCCGGGCGTGCCGTAGATCAGGTCGAGGCTGACGTGCTCGAAGCCGGCGGCGCGCGCCTCGCGCGCGGCCTGCGCAGCGCGTCCAGGCGTGTGCGTGCGGTCGAGCGTCGCGAGCACGTGCAGGGCGGCACTCTGCATCCCGAGCGAGATGCGGGTGAAGCCCGCCTCGCGCAGCGCGGCGAGCGACGCCGGGTCGACGCTCTCCGGGTTCGCCTCGGTTGTGACCTCGGCATCGGTCGCGAGCCCGAACGTCTCCTCGATCGCGCGCAGGATCGTCGCCAGCTCGTCGGGCGCGAGCAACGTCGGCGTGCCGCCGCCGAAGAAGACCGTCTCCGCGGGAGGCGCCGCGTCGCCCAGGACGCGACGGGCAAGCGCCAACTCGGCCAGCACCGCGGCCACGTAACCGCCGCGCGCCCCGCCGTCGGTCAACTCCGCAGCCGTGTACGTGTTGAAGTCGCAGTAGCCGCAGCGGGTCGCGCAAAACGGTACGTGTACGTAGACGCCGAACGGGCGGGCGCCAAGCCCGGCGCGGGCGCTCGCGGGCAGCACGCCGTCGGCTGGCGCGGGATCGCCGTCAGGGAGGCGGGCGGGCATGGCGTGAAGTGTGGCGGGGCGCGACGACTCAGCGCGGCGCGACAGCGCCGGCCGCGACCGGATCGGGCTCGCGCTGCGCCGGCTCCGGGTCGCCACCGACCGCCCGGCCGCGCACGAAGCGATCGCGTCCGGCTCCGAGCCCGATCGCGAGGTCGACCGCAGCCACCCCGACGAGCACCACGAGCGGTGTGGTCCAGGCCCCGGTCAGGTCGTGCAGTGCGCCGACCGCGATCGGCCCGATCGCCGCGAGCGTGTAGCCGATCGACTGCGCCATGCCCGAGAGCGCCACCGCATGCGGCGCATCCTCCGCCCGCAGCACGAACAGTGCCAGCACGAGCGTGAAGCCGGTCCCAAAGGCGAGCCCGAGCAAGATCACCCACAGCGACGGGACGGCGCTCGGCGCGGCGAGCACGCCGATCCAGCCGGCGAGCCCAGCGAGCCCGGCCGCGAGCACGATCGGGCGCTGATCGCGCATTCGCCCGGCGAGCGCACCCACGACGAAGCCCATCGGGATCCCGACGATCAGCGAGAGCGACAGCAGCGCGCCCGCGGCGCCCTTGCTCATCCCCTCGTGGCGGTAGATCTCGGGCAGCCACGCGACCATCGAGTAGAACTGCACGGCGAGCAGCGCCATGTAGCCCGTGACGCTCCAGGCGACGCGGTCGCGCCACAGGGTCACGCGCACGCGCGAGGCGGCCGCGCCGCGGTCGGGCACGTCGCGCAGCAGTGGCAGCCAGAGCAAGGCCGACAGCAACGCCGGCACCGACCACACCGCCAGCGCGGCGCGCCACGAGTCGCCGAGCCAGCGCTCGCTCGGCACCGCCAGGCCGGCCGCGAGCGCGGCGCCGACCCCGAGCGCTACCGAGTAGATCCCGGTGATGAACGTCGCCTGCTCGCCGAAGCGCCGCTTCACGAGCGCGGGCAGCAGCACGTTCGCGACCGCGATCGCCGCTCCGGCTGCGAGCGTGCCGGCGAACAGCAGTACGACGGACGGCAGCGGCCGCAGCGCGAGGCTGATCGACAGCACGAGCATGCTGGCAGCGAGCGTCCGCTCGATGCCGAAGCGCGCCGCCAGCCCCGGACCGAGCGGCGAGATCAGCCCGAACGCGAGCAGCGGCGTCGCGGCAAGCAGACCGGCGGCCGCGCTCGAGAGCCCGTCGCCCTCGCGCACGTCGCGGATCAACGGCCCGATGACCGTCAGCATCGAGCGCAGGTTGAGCGACAGGAGCAAGATCGCGAGCACCAGCAGCACGAGCTCGCGACGGTCGCGCGGCGCTCCCGCGGGCTGTCGCGCCTGGTCTCGGCGCGCCGTCTCCACCGCCTCGGTCATGCGATCGAACCTAGCAGCGCACCGAGGCGCTTCCGCCGTCCCGCGGCGGGCACACGGGCGAAGAGGAGCGCGCCGCGCCGATCAGTGCGCAATCGTCACGCCGAGCCACACGATCGCCAGCGAGCCGAGGAAGATCAGGCCCTCGAGCGCATGCAGCTGCGGGCGGCGCATATGCCAGACGACGAGCGCGCCCACGACCGCCACGAGCGCGAGCTTGACGTGGAGCGTGGGGTCGTCCCACAGCTTGTAGTGCGACGCCATCGCGGCGCCGGTCGCGATCAGGACGCCGATCGCGACGAGCGCGCCGACGCCGAAACGCCGAGCGATCGCGCGCAGCTGCGGTCTCGTCTGCGTGCCGCGCAGCGCAGGGACGACGACGGCCGCGAGGAACAGCTGGCCGCCGACGAAGAACGCCATCGCGACGAGGTGGAGCCAGTGGATGGCGGTCCACCAGGCGGACATCGGACGCGGGGCTAGAAGATCCCGGTCAGCGCTTTGCCGGCGTGCTCAGCCAGCTCAAACAGCGGCTGCGGCACGATGCCCAGCACGATCGTCGCGGCCGCCGCGATCCATGCGACAGCCAGGACCTCGGGCTGCGGACGGGCGGCGGCTTCCGCGAGCGCGTCGGCCTCCTGCGAGCCGCCGGCGATGACGGGCAGGCCGCTCGCGCCGACCGCGACGGGGACCGTGGGCACGTCAGGCGCCTCGCGCATCCACATCGTCGCGACGACGCGCAGGTAGTAGCCGAGCGAGATCATCGAGCCGATCACGAGCACGATCGCGAGCCAGGCGTAGTCGCCTGTCACGAGCGCGTCGATCAGGTAGACCTTGCCGATGAAGCCGGCCGTCGCGGGCACGCCGGCGAGCGCGAGCATCGCGATCGTCAGCGGCCAGGCGAGCAGCGGCTGCGTGCGGCCGAGGCCGGCGAACGCGGCGAGATCGTCCCCTTCCACGCTCGCCCGCTCGCGCGCGACGATCACCGCGAACGCGGCGAGGTTCATGAACAGGTAGACGACGATGTAGAAGACGGTCGCCTGCGCGCCGAGCTGCGAGGCGACGACGACGCCCGCCAGCATGTAGCCGGCCTGCGCGACGCCCGAGTAGGCGAGCATCCGCTTGAGCGACGTCTGGCCGAGCGCGCCGACGTTGCCGACGACGATCGTGATCGCCGCGAGCGCGGCGAGCAGCGGCGCCCAGTCGGTCTGCGAGCCGATCAGCGCGCTGTCGAACAGGCGCAGCAACACGCCGAGCGCGGCCGCCTTCGTCGCGACGGCCATGAACGCGGTGACCGGCGTCGGCGCACCCTCGTAGACGTCGGGCGTCCACTGGTGGAACGGCGCGACGGAGGCCTTGAAGGCGAGGCCGACGAGCGTCAGGCCGATGCCCGACAGCAGCAGCACGTCTCCGCCGACACCTGCACCGCTGGCGATCGCCTTGTCGATGCCGGCGTAGTCGGTCGAACCGGTTGCGCCGTAGATCAGCGCGAGCCCGTAGACGAGCGTCGCCGAGCCGACGGAGCCGACGATCAGGTACTTCAGGCCCGACTCGAGCGAGCGCTCGCGGCGCAGCTCGGTCGCGCACAGCACGTACAGCGGGATCGACAGCAGCTCGAAGCCGAGGAACAGCGTCACGAGGTTCGTCGCGGCGACGAGGATCGCCATGCCGAGGATCGAGAACAGCAGCAGGCTGAAGAACTCGCCCGGGCTCGCCTCCTGCGCGGCGTGCGAGCGCCATGCGAGCAGGACCGCGCCGATGCCGGCCGCGCAGAACGCGAACAGCAGCGTCAGCGTGAGGTCGTCGGAGACGAGCGCGCCGGAGACAAGCGAGGTCGTCTCGCCGAACTGCCATACGCCCAGGCCGATCGCCGCAGCGAGCGTGGCGATCGCGAGCAGCGGCGTCGCGTGACGGACCCAGCGGCCGGGCGCGAGGCCGACGATCAACGTCAGCAGCGCGCCGCCCATGAGGGCGAAGAAAGGCGAGAGGCCGGCATAGTCGATGTGTGGCGCCTGGGCGTGGGCGGCGGCGATGACGAACGCGCTCATGGCTTCGCCTCCGCGGTCGAGGCGACCGCACTCGACGATGTGCTCAGCGCCGCAACGCTCGCCTTCGCCGCCGGCTCCGAGCGCTTCAGCCCGAACTGCGGGTACAGCGCGAGCGCGAGGATCACGAGCACAATCGGCGCCAGCACGGCGAGGTCCCCGAAGGTCACCTCGCGCGACTCGACGCTCGGGCCGACGCGGTTGTGCATCGCGCGGATGAACGCGCGCAGCACGTAGACGCTCGCCATCGCGACGCCGACCGCGGCGACGAACGCGAACACGACCTTCGCTCTGAAGACGCCGAGCAGGATCAGGAACTCGCCGACGAAGTTGGCGCTGCCGGGCATCGCGAGCGTCGCAAGTCCGACGATCAGGAACAGCGACGCGAGCACCGGCGCGCGGAAGGCGATCCCGCCCATGTCGCGCAAGTCCTCGCTGCCGCCGGCGCGCGCGGCCAGCAGGCCGACGATGAAGAACAGCGGCAGCGTCACGAGGCCGTGGTTGACCATCTGCAGCAGCGCGCCCTGCACCCCGTCCTCGTTCAAGGCGAAGATCCCGAGCGTGATGAAGCCCATCTGCGCGACGGACGAGAAGCCGATCACGAGGCGGGCGTTCGTCGTCGAGAACGCCATCGCGGAGCCGTAGAGGATCGAGGCGACCGCGATCAGCAGCAGCAGCTCCTGGAAGTGCACCGACGCGTCTGGGAAGACCGGCAGCACGATCCGCAGGAAGCCGTACGCGGCGACCTTGGAGACGACGCCGGAGAAGGCGGCGAGCGCCGGCAGCGGCATCGTGCGGTAGCCGTCGGGCAGCCAGCCGTGCACGGGGAAGGCCGGCATCTTGACGAGGAAGGCGGCCGCGAAGCAGAGGAAGATCCACTCCTGCGAGCCGGTCGAGAGCGGCAGTCTCGCGAGCGCGGCGAGCGAGAACGTCAGGTCGGTGTTGTGCTGCTCGGCCGTCAACACGCCGGTCGCGACGGCGGCGACAAGCATCAGCAGCGAGCCGACGAGCGTGTAGATCACGAGCTTCGTCGTCGCGCGCACGCGCTCGGTCCGCTCCCCCGCGCCCCAGATCCCGGTGAGGAAGTAGAACGGGATCAGCATCAGGTCGAAGAAGGCGACGAACAGGATCAGGTCCTGCGCGCAGAAGGCGCCGAGGACGGCCGTCTCGCCGGCGCCGAGCCACAGGAAGAACTGGCCGGGGCGCTCCCACTCGCGCAGGTTCGCGGCGATCGTCGCGCCCGCAAACAGCACGGTCGCGAGCAGCACGAGCACGAGGTTGAGGCCGTCGAGCCCGAGCGAGTAGGAGATCCCGAGCGTCGAGATCCACGAGCGGTCGGTTACGAACTGCATGCCGCCGCCGGTGTCGTAGCGGACGACGAACCAGATCGCGATCGCGAGCGTCGCGAACGAGCCGAGCAGCGCGAGGCGCGGGGCGACCTTCGGGGAAGCCCCACCCCAGATCGCGCCGAGCACAGCGACGACGAGCGGGAGCCAGATGAGGATCGAAAGGGTCATGGGCTCCAGCTCAGCTCGCGGCGATCAGGAAGTAGAGGACGACCGCGGCCCCGCCGAGCAGCAGCAGGGCGGCGTAGTAGCGCAGGAAGCCGGTCTGGATTGCCCGCACCGCGGACGAGCCGGCGCGCACGATCGAGGTCGTGCCGTCGACCAGCGTCCCCTCGACGACGACGCGCTCGAACGTGCGGCGCGAGAAGTTGCCGAACGCCGCGAACGGCCGCACTACGAGCAGGTCGATCAGCTCGTCGAACCACCACTTGTTCACGAACAGCGTGTACGCGGGCTTGAAGCGCTCGCGCCAGGCAGCCGCCGAGCCGGGCTTCAACACCCAGATGCGGTACGCCAACGCGATGCCCGACAGCGCGATGACCGTGCCGACGATCAGGCCGAACGTGATCAGGCCGTCGCTCGGATCGGCGTGGATGTACTTCGACTCGGCGAACGTCGGCTCCAGGAATCTCGTGATGACGCTGTCGACGAACGGGATCTGCAGCAGGCCGGCGAACGTCGCGCCGAACGCCAGCAGCGACATCGCGACCTTCATCGGCAGCGCCCGCTCGGCGATCGTGTGCTCGGGGCCGGGGAAGCCGACGTCGGTGTCCTCGACCTCGCCGTTGGCGGGATTGGTCGGGACCTCAGCGTGCGCGAGGTGGCCGTGCTCGAGCTCGCGCGCCTCCGCGCACGGCTCGCCCAGGAACGCGCGGAAGATCATCCGGAACGTGTAGACGGCGGTCAGGAACGCGCCGACGTAGCCGAGCACGTAGAGCGCGTCGAACCAGCCGCCGCGCGAGCCGACGAACGCGAGGATCTCGTCCTTCGAGAAGAAGCCGGAGAAGGGCGGCACGCCGGACAAGGCGAGCCCGCCGACGACGAAGCAGCCGAACGTGAATGGCATCGCTCTGCGGAAGCCGGACATTTTCTCCAGCGACTGCCCGCCCGCCATCGCGCCGATGATCGAGCCGGCCGCCATGAACAGCAGCGCCTTGAAGAAGGCGTGCGTCATCAAGTGGAAGAGGCCCGCGACGTAGCCGCCGGCACCGACGGCCATGATCATGTAGCCGATCTGCGACATCGTCGAGTACGCGATCACGCGCTTGATGTCGGTCATCGTCAGCGCGATCGTGCCGGCGATCAGCAACGTGACGCAGCCGACAATCGCGGCCGTGTCGGCGGCCGCCGGGGCCTGCTCGAACAGCGGGTACATGCGCGCGATCAGGTAGACACCCGCGGTCACCATCGTGGCGGCGTGGATCAGGGAGGAGACCGGCGTCGGACCCTCCATCGCGTCCGGCAGCCATGTGTGCAGCGGGATCTGGGCGCTCTTGGCGAACGCGCCGACGAGCAGCAGCAGGCAGCCGGCGGTGAGCGAGCCCTGGTGGCCGGCGAACGCGCCGCCCTCGACCGCTCTGAACGTGCCGAGGAAGTCGAGCGTGCCGCTGTGGCGCAGGATGAAGAAGGTGCCGAGCACGAGCCCGACGTCGCCGACGACGTTGATCACGAACGCCTTGATGCCCGCTCTCGTCGCAGTGCCGCGCCGGTACCAGAAGGAGATCAGCAGGTACGAGGCCGCCCCGACGAACGCCCACCCGACGATCAGCATCAGGAAGTTGCCGCCGAGCACCAGCACGAGCATCGAGAAGACGAAGAAGTTGAGGTACGCGAAGTAGCGCGAGTACCCGTGGTCGCCGCTCATGTAGCTGACCGAGTAGAGGTGGATCAGCGTCGAGACGCCGGTCACGACGAGCATCATGTAGACGGACAGCGGGTCGACGAGGATCGACAGCTTCGCGTCCACACCGCTGTCGCCGGTGACCGCGTAGTCCCACAGCGAGGAGACGAGCGCGCGGTGCTCGGCGTCGTGGCCCTGGAGGCTGATGAGTGCGCCGACCGCGCACGCGAACGCGAGCCCGATCGCAGCCGTGCCGATCGCGCCGGCGCCGCCTCTGCCGAGCCGCTTGTAGCCGAGGCCGTTGACGGTCGCGCCCAGCAGCGGGAACAGGAGGACCAGCCAGGCCCAAGTCGTGGTGATCATCCTTGAAGCTCCCGCAGCTCGTCGACGTCAATGGGAAGGCGACGGCGGAAGATCGCGACGATCAAGCCGAGGCCGACGGTCACCTCGCAGGCGGCGACGACCATGACGATCAGCGCGAAGATCTGGCCGTCGCTGTTGCCGTGCATGCGCGCGAACGCGATGAGCGCGAGGTTCGTCGCGTTCAGCATCAGCTCCAGGCACAGCAGGATCACGAGCGGGTTGCGCCGTACGAGCACGCCGCCGGCGCCGATGCAGAAGATCAGCGCGGAGACGACGAGGTACCAGGCGATGCTCACCAGCCGCTCCGCTCGGTCTCGTCCGTCACGCCGACCGGAGGCTCCGCGGGATCGCGGATCGCGCCGACGGCCTCCGCCATCGTCCCGCTGAACAGCGAGCGCGGCGTGATGTAGTGCGCGGCGTCGCGCGCCTCGTCGTCGAGCGTCGTGCCCCCGGTACGGCGCCGGGCGAGCACGACGGCGCCGACGGCGGCCACGAGCAGCAGCAGCGAAGCGACCTCGAACGGGAACAGGAACTTCGTCAGCAGCGCCTCGCCGATCGCGGCGGGCGAGCCGAAGCCGCTCACGTATGGCGCGCCGTCGGAGTCGATCGCCTGCAGGCCTGAGCCCAGCACGGCGATCGCCAGCTCGGCGAACAGCGCGAGCACGGCAGTGCCCGCGATCAGCCGCAGGTTCGAGCCGCCGGGCGTCATCTGCTGCAGCGACCCGCCGCCGATGTATGAGACCACGAACAGGTAGAGGACCATCACCGCGCCGGCGTAGACCACGACCTGCGCGGCGGCGATGAACTCCGCGCGCAGCAGCAGGAACAGCGCCGCGAGCGACAGCAGGTGACCCACCAGCGCGAGCACGCTGTAGAACGGGTTGCGCAGCGCGACGACGCCGATCGCTCCCGCGATGGCGCCGATCGCCGCGATGAAGAAGACGACTGCTGACATGACGCTGTGCGCTACTCGTCCTCGGTCCGCAGCGGCGTGCGCTCGAGCGGCTCGGCGAGCAGCATCTCCTTGGTGAAGATGAGGTCGTCGCGGTTGTAGTCGGACAGCTCGAAGTCGTGGCCCATCGTGATCGCGTCGAACGGGCACGCGACCTCGCAGTAGCCGCAGAAGATGCAGCGCGACATGTTGATCTCGTAGACGGCGGCGTAACGCTCGCCCGCCGAGACGCGGTGCTCGGGTGTGTTCTCGGCTGCGACGACGCGGATGCAGTCGGCCGGGCAGGCGGCTGCGCACAGCGAGCAGCCGACGCACTTCTCCAGCCCCGTGTCCTCGAACTTATGCAGCTTGTGGCGCCCGCGGAAGCGCGGGTACACGGGGATCTTCTCCTCCGGGTACTGGTAGACGACGGGGCCCTCGACGAGGCGGCCGAACGTCGTCTTCAACCCGCGCAGCGTCTCGCCGAACGCGCGGTACAGACCGCCGGCGCCGCCGGGCTCGGGCCCGCGCTGCACAGCGATCACCTCGTCGCCGCCGGCGGGATGCCAGCGCTTGATCTCGATCGGGTCAGCCATGTCAGTCGAGGACCACCACCAGTACGGCCGTCACGAGCGCATTCGCGGTCGCGAGCGGCAAGAGGACCTTCCAGCCCAAGGACATGAGCTGGTCGTAGCGCAGGCGCGGCAGCGTCGCGCGCACCCACACGAAGACGGCGATCACGAGCGTGATCTTCACGAGCACGACGATCGGGTCGACCCACGTCGGCGGGTTCAGGCCGAACGGCAGCAGCCAGCCGCCGAAGAACATCGTCACGGCGATGCCGGAGGCGATCACCATGTGGAAGTACTCGGCCGCGTAGTACGAGGCGAAGCGGCCGCCGCCGTACTCGGTGTTGTAGCCGGCGACCAACTCGGCGTCCGCCTCGGGCAGGTCGAACGGCGGACGGCTCGTCTCGGCGAAGGCCGCGACCATGAAGACGATGAAGCCGACGAACTGCGGGATGAAGTACCAGATGCCCGCGCCGTTCTGCTGCTCGACGATCCCCGTCAGCGAGAGCGTGCCGGCGGTGATGATCACGCCGACAAGCGAGAGTCCCATCGAGACCTCGTAGGAGATCAGCTGCGCCGCGGAGCGCATCGCGCCGAGGAACGAGTACTTGGAGCCCGAGGCCCAGCCACCGAGCATCAAGCCGTAGACGGAGATCGCGCTGAAGGCGAACGCGAACAGCACGCCGATCGACGGGTCGATCCCATAGAGGCCGACCTGCGTCCCGAAGATGTCGACCGTGTCGCCAAACGGCACGATCGCGAACGACACGCACGCCGTCAGCACCGAGATCGCCGGCGCGATCGCGAACAGGAAGCCGACCGACGTGCGCGGGCGGAACTGCTCCTTGTTGAGCAGCTTGAAGATGTCCGCCATCGGCTGCAGCAGGCCGAACGGGCCGACGCGGTTGGGGCCGTAGCGGTTCTGGAAGCGGCCCAGCAGCTTGCGGTCCATCATCAGCGCGACCGGCACCATCGAGAAGCCGACGATGAAGATGATCAGCGACTTGAGGATCTGGATCCACCACGACTCGGCGTAGCCGACGGTGGCGAGGACGGTGGTCATACGGGCACCTCTGTGCGGGCGCGCTCGACCGTCACCGTCTGCGGCGCGCCGTTCAGCAGCTCGCCCGCCCCGCCCTCGGACAGGCCGGCATCGAGGAAGACGGACCCGGCCGGAGTGTTGCCACGGAGGGCGACGGTCGCGCTGACGGTGCGGTCGTCAGCCGAGACGCTCACGCGGTCGCCGTGCTCGAGGCCGTTGCGCTCGGCGTCTGCCGGGCTCACCTCCAGCGTGGCGCGGCGCGAGAGGAACTTCAGCGCCGGCGAGACCTCGACCTCGGGGGACGCCCAGATCGAGCGGAACGTGCCGAGGCGGAGGGCGCCGTTCGGGGATGGAGCCGCCACGGGTTCGCCGACGTCGAACGGGCCCGTGAGCCCGGCCGGGAACGCGTCGCCCGCTGCCCGCTCCTGCCAGCGCACGCCGCGCCCACCGATCTCCTCGAGCGTCAGGCCCGCATAGAACGGCACGGCCTCGAACAGCTGCGCGCTCGCCATCGGGCCGGTGAGCGGCGATGTGTGTCGTTCCGTGGGTCCATACGACCCCCTATCTGACACACGTCGCTCCAGCTCGGCCAGGACCGACCACTCGGAGCGCACGGCGCCGGGGTGGCCGATGCCGGGACGCAGGCGCTGGAGGCGACCGTCGGGGTGCGTGACGGTGCCCTCCTTCTCGGCGTAGGACTCGGCCGGGAAGACGACAGTCGCGTGCTCGCGCAGCTCGTCGGTGAGGAAGGACGCGTGCGCGACGACCGTGGACGCGCGCGCCATGGCGCGGCGCCACAGCGGCGCGTCGCCGAGATCGCGCGCGGGGTCGGTGTGCAGCAGGTACAGGGCGGCCAGGTCGCCGTCAGCCGCAGCCACCGCGATCTCATGCGCGGAGCGGCCCTCGGCGGCGGGCTCGGCGAGGCCGGGGGCCGCGTTCGGCAAGACGCCCGCTTCGCGCAGCCCCCGCGCGTTGGCCGACGACGGGATCTCCAGCAGGCCGGCACCGTCGCGGTCCGCCAGGCCAAGCCGGCCGGCGACGTTGAGCAGCGCCGAAACGGCAGCGGCGCCGAGCCGCTCGCCCCACAGGATCACCACGTCGCCGCGACCGTCCTCGCTGAGCAGGTCGGCCAGGGCGCGGACCGCCGTCGGGTCCGCGTCGGCGGCGACGCACAGGGCGTCCACATCACCGGAAGCTCCCAACGCCGCCTCCAACGCGGCGACGAACGCATGCTCCGAGCCCGGTGCGTAGCGCAGCCACAGCTTCGCGTTCGGGTCGAGCGACGACGGACGCGGGGTCGCGACCGCGAGCTGCACGCCGTGCCGGCGGACGCCCTTACGGATACGCAGGTCGAGGATCGGCGCGTCGTCGACCGGCTCCGTGCCGAGCACCAACACGGTGTGGGCGAACTCGAGGTCGGGGACGGTCGCCTGCAGGGCCGGCGCGGCCAGGGCGCGCTGCAGCCCAAGGTCCACCGTGCCGCCCACGCGCGAGTCCACGTCGCTCGAAGCAAGCCCCTCGCGCAGCAGACGCTGGAGCAGGAAGCCCTCCTCATTGGTGGTCGTGCCGCCGGCCACCGCGCCGACTGACCCGCGAGCCTTGCCCAGGGCGGACGCCGCGGCGCTCAAAGCGCGCTCCCACGACGCCGGCCGCAGCTCGTCGCCGTCGCGCACCAAGGGCTCAACGATCCGCTCCTCGCTGTGCACCGCCTGGTAGGCGAAGCGACCCTTGTCGCACAGCCAGCCGTCGTCGACGCCCTCGTGATCGCGGCCAAGCACGCGCAGCACGCGCTCGTCGCGCACGGTCAGCTCGACGTTGCACTGCGAGGGACACAGCGTGCAGACCGTGCCAGCACCCTCGATGTCCCACGGCCGCGCGCGGAAGCGGTACGGCCGCGAGGTCAGAGCGCCTACCGGGCACAGCTCGATGATGTTGCCGCTGAATGGCGCGACGTACGGATGCGAGTCAAACGTCCCGACGTACGAATGCGCCCCGCGCTCGTGCAGGATCAGCTGGTAGTCCTCGCTGACCTCCTGCGAGAAGCGCACGCAGCGGTAGCAGAGGATGCAGCGCTCGCGGTCGATCGCGATCAGCGGGGAGAGTTCCAGCGGCTTCTTGAAGTGGCGCTTCGGCTCGACCATGCGCGAGATCCCGCGGCCCCAGCCGAACGTGATGTCCTGCAGCGGGCACTCGCCGCCCTTGTCGCAGACGGGGCAGTCGAGCGGATGGTTGACGAGCAGGAACTCGACGACGGAGTTCTGCGCCTCTCTCACGCGCTCGGTCTGCGTGTGGACGACCATGCCGTCCTTGACCGGCGTCGAGCAGGCGGTCTGCAGCTTCGGGATGCCCTCGATCTCGACGAGGCACATGCGGCACGCGCCGACCGGGTTGCCGAGCTTCGGCTCGTAACAGAAGACGGGAATCTCGACGTCGCCGTACTTCGCGCCGTCGACCAGCATCGCGCCCTCGGGCGCCTCGACCTCGCGACCGTCGATCGAGAACGTGACCATGCGGACCTCGGGACGCGGCATCAGTGCATCGCCCCCACCACTTCGAGGGGAGTCGGCTCGGTCGGCACGCCCAGGCCGAGCTGCGCCCGCCGCTCCTCGATGTGCGCCTCGAACTCGTCGCGGAACTTCGCGACCATCGAAGCGACCGGCATCGCCATCGCGTCGCCGAGCACGCACAGGCAGTTGCCTATGATCTGGTCCTGGACGGAGGCGATGATGTCGAGGTCCATCGGCGTCGCCTCGCCGGACTCGACGCGCTGGAGCATCTTCACGGTCCAGTTCGTGCCCTCGCGGCACGGCGTGCACTTGCCGCACGACTCGTGTCTGTAGAACTTCGCGAGCTTCAGCGCGACGTCCACGACGCGCACGGAGTCGTCCACGACGATGATCGCGCCGGAGCCGAGCATCGAGCCGGCCTTCGCCATCGAGTCGAAGTCGTACGGCAGGTCAAGGTCCTCTCTGAGCAGGACCGGCGAGGACGAGCCACCGGGGAACCACAGCTTCACGTCGCGCCCGCGCTCGGGGCCGCCGGCGAGGCCGTAGACGATCTCCCGCGACGGGATCCCCAGCTCGATCTCGTAGTTGCCGGGACGCTGGACGTTGCCGCTCACCGACACCAGCTTCGTGCCGGTCGAGGTATCGGTCCCGAGCTTCGCGTACTCGGCGCCGCCCAGCGCGATGATCGTCGGCACCGTAGCGAGCGTCTCGACGTTGTTGATCAGCGTCGGCCCTTGATAGAGGCCCTGGTTGGCGGGGAACGGCGGCTTCAGGCGCGGGTTGCCGCGCTTGCCCTCGAGCGAGTCGAGCAGGCCCGTCTCCTCGCCGCAGATGTAGGCGCCGGCACCGCGATGGAGGACCAAAGACTGCGAGTGGTCGGAGCCGAGAATCCGCTCGCCCAAATAGCCCGCCGCCTCAGCCTCCGCGATCGCGCGGTCGAGGATTTCGGCCTGCTGCTCGTACTCGCCGCGGATGTAGATGAAGGAGCGGTTCGCGTCCGCGGCGTACGCGGCGATGATCATTCCCTCGACGAGCATGTGCGGGGACTTCTGCATCAGCTCGCGGTCCTTGAAGGTGCCGGGCTCGGACTCGTCGGCGTTGCAGACGAGGTACTTGTCGATCGCGCCCTTCGGCAGGAACGAGACCTTCTTGCCCATCGCGAAGCCGGCGCCGCCGCGCCCGCGCAGCCCGGAGTCGAGCAGGTTCTGCAGGACCTCTTCCCGCGGCATTCTCAAAGCGCGCTCCAGCGACTCGTAGCCGCCGCGGCGCTTGTAGACGTCGATCGTCGCGAGACCGGGCTCGTCGATGTCTCTGAACAGCAGCAGCTCGGTCATGCGTCGGAGTCCTCGTCGGGGAACAGCCTGTCGGCCGCGTCGGAGTGGTCCGCGTCGGGCGCCTTCGCGGCGGAGGCATTGTGCTCGGCCTCGGCCGAGGCCGGCGGGACGTCCGCGGGCGCGCTCCCGGTGTCGCCGGCGTCGCCGCCGCTCGCCGCGCGCGGGTCGGCGACCTTACGGCGCAGCAGCTGCTTCTCGGGAAGGATCTCCTCGCCCGCGCGCAACTGCGCGACGATCGTCTCCGCATCGGGCAGGTCGAGCGGCCCCACGTACGCGCCGTTGACGGACGCCATCGGCGCGATGTCGCACGCGCCGAGGCACTCGAACGCGCGCACGTTGAGGTCGGGGTCGTCGCCGGCCGCCTCCTGCATCGCGGCGTAGAGCTTGTCCGCGCCGCGCAGGGAGCAGGAGATGTTCGTACACACGTACACGGCGTTGCGCCCCACCGGCACCGTCGAGAACATGTCGTAGAACGTCGCGACCGCCGTCAGGTACGCCGGCGTCAGGCGCATCACGCAGGCGACCTGCTCGATCGCCTCGGGCGAGCACCAGCCATGCAGCTCCTGCGCGGCGTGCAGCGCCGGGATCGCGGCGGAGCGGAAGTCGGGGTACTTCGCCATCGACGCCTCGATCCGCGCGCGCAACTCGGCGGGCACGGGCGTCAAAGCCGGATCGGGGATCCCGGCCGGGTCCTTGCTCAGGTCGACCGCGTCGTCCCAGCCCGGGATGCGAGAGCCGTGGCCGTAGCGGGCGACGTCGCCGGCCAGCTCCGATCCATGACCGCCGCTCAACGCGCTCATCGGTCGACTCCGCCCAGCACCGGATCCAGCATCGCCAGCGTCGCGACGAGGTCCGCGATGTACGAGTTGCGCGTCGCAGGCGCCGTCGCCTGCAGATTCACGAACGAGGGGTCACGCATGTGCACGCGCGCCGGCTTCGAGGAGCCATCTGACCGCACGTAGCAACCGAGCTCGCCACGCGGCGACTCGATCGGGTGGTAGACCTCGCCCGGCGGCACGCGGAAGCCCTCGGTCACGAGCTTGAAGTGGTGGATCAGCGCCTCCATCGAGGTCGCCAGCTCGTGGCGCGGCGGCAGCGCGACCTTGCGGTCCTCCGTGATGAACGGGCCCTCTGGCAGCCCATCCAACGCCTGCTCGATGATGTCGCAGGACTCGTAGATCTCGGCGTGGCGGACGCGGTAGCGGTCGTAGTTGTCGCCGATCGTGCCGACCGGGATCCTGAAGTCGAAGTGGTCGTAGGAGCAGTACGGCGCGGCCTTGCGCAGGTCCCATGGATTGCCGGCCGCGCGCAGCAGCGGGCCGGTCACGCCGAGGCCGAGCAGGGTCGCCTCGTCGACGATCCCGGTATGGCGCAGGCGCTGCAGCACGATCTCGTTCTTGTCGAGCAGCGCGGCGTACTGGTCGGCGCGCGTGCGCATCTCCTTCGTGAATCTGCGCACCCGCTCGGCCCAGCCGCGCGGGATGTCCTCGATCACGCCGCCGACTTGGAAGTAGCGCGTGTGCATGCGCTGGCCCGACGACATCTCGAACAGGTCGAGCACCGCCTCGCGCTCGCGGAAGCAGTACCACCACACGGAGATCGCGCCGAGGTCGATGCAGCTCGTCCCGAGCCACACGAGGTGGGACATGATGCGGTTGAGCTCCATGTGGATCACGCGCAGGTACTGCGCGCGCGGTGGGATCTCGATGTTGAGCAGCTTCTCGACCGCGCCGCAGAAGGCGAACGCGTTGAAGTAGTAGGACAGGTAGTCCATCCGCTCGACGACGGGGATGGCCTTCCAATACGCCTTGTCCTCGGCGGTCTTCTCGATGCCGGTGTGGACGTAGCCGATGATCGGCTTGACGTCGCGCACCGTCTCGGCCTCGAGCGTGAGGATCAGGCGCAGCACCCCGTGCGTGGACGGGTGGTGCGGGCCCATGTTGATCGTCATCAGCTCCTGGTCGTAGCCCTCCGCGGGCTCGGAGCTGAGCGTGACCGACTCCTCTTGCTTGCGGTACCCGGAGACGCTCACTGCGTCCACCCCGGGACCTTGTCCTCGTTGTAGGTGAACAGGATCGGCTCGCCGCCGACGGGGAAGTCGCGCCGCTGCGGGTGGCCCTCGTAGTCCTCGGGCATCAGGATGCGCCGCAGGTCGGGGTGGCCGTCGAAGATCACGCCGAACATGTCGAAGATCTCGCGCTCCGGAAAGTTCGCGCCCGGCCAGATCCCACACAGCGACGGCACGGTCGGCGCCTCGATCGTGACGCGCGCCTTGAGGCAGATGCGGTCGACGTTCGGCATGTCGAGCAGCTGGTAGTGAACACCGAGGCGCGGCTCCTCGGGGTAGTAGTCAACGCCGTGACAGGACGCCATGAACGTGTAGCCCTTGGCGTGCAGCGCCTCGGCGGCGGTGCGCAGGAAGGCCGGCGCGACCTCGACCGTCGCCTCCTCGCGGAAGTAGCTCGTGCCCAGGACCCCGTCGTCGTTTCCGGCGGCGCGCAGGTCCTGAGCGATCAGCTCGAGACCGGTCGCGTCAGGCACGTTGGGTCTCTCCGGATTGGAAGACGTTGACGGCGTTGGCGCCCGGCAGGTCCGCTTCGCCGAGCACCTCCTCGGTGCCGCGCGCGTCGTAGCGGTCGCGCCAGCCGGCGGGCGCGTTGCCCTGGATCTTGTCGCGCAGCTTGAGGATCCCGTGCATCAGCGCCTCCGGCCGCGGCGGGCAGCCGGGCACGTGCACGTCGACCGGCATGAACTTGTCGGCCGGGACGATCGCGTAGTTGTTGAAGACGCCCATCGAGGAGGAGCAGGCGCCCATCGCGATCACCCAGCGCGGCTCGAGCATCTGGTCGTAGATGCGGCGGACGACCGGCGCCATCTTGATGGAGACGCGGCCGGAGAGGATCAGCAGGTCGGCCTGGCGCGGCGAGGCGCGGAAGGCCTCGAAGCCGAAGCGCGCGATGTCGAGCCGGGCGCCCGGCAGGGACATCATCTCGATCGCGCAACAGGCGAGCCCGAAGGTCGCCGGGAAGAGGCTGTTGCCGCGCGCCCACGCGGCGGCCTTGTCGAGCGTGGTGGTGAGGACGCGCTCCTCGACGTACTGCTGCAACTCCTCGTCGGGGATGTCGCCGCGCAGCATGTCGCGGGCGCGCAACTGACGGATGCGGAAGTCGTCGGGGGTCGCCTCGCCCGGGCCGCCGTCGCCGTTCAGCTTCGAGCGGACTACTTCCATTCGAGCGCTCCCCGCCGCCACACGTAGCCGAAGCCGACCATCAGCAGGGCGATGAAGACGGACGTCTCGACGAGTGCGAAGGTCCCGAACGCCCGCAGCTGCACGGCGATCGGGTAGAGGAAGATCACCTCGATGTCGAACAGGATGAACAGCATCGCGATCAGGTAGAAGCTGATCCCGAAGCGGAAGTTCCGTGTCACCTCGCTCGGCAGGCCGCACTCGTAAGGGGTGAGCTGCGACTGGCGCGAGGCCGCCGCACGTCTCGGACCGAGCAGTCGGGGCGCCATGCCGAAGGCCGTGGCGACAATGAGGCCGATCGCGAGAAAGACGATCGCTGGTCCGTAGCTGGTCAGCAAAGCGTGGACCGTTATAGCACCGAGTGAGGGCGGTTTGTAACAACGTGTTACTTAGTGCGAAAACGCTCGATGTGATCGTGCGTAAACGCGCATGGGGCGGCGGCATCCACGGCGCTCCCGCGGCTCGGCCCGCGCAGTCTTCGGCGCGCTCGCGCGCGTCGTTCGCGCCAACGCTCAGCAAGCGGCTCAGGCCCCGGGGCGACGCCCTCGGGCCCACAGGACGTAGTCCGCCCCGCGCATGGCTTCGATCCCGACGAAGCCCGCCTGGTTGAGCGCGCGACTGAGCGTTCTCAGCGTGAAGCCCGTGCGGTGGGCCATGTACTCGCGGCCGTTCGCGATGTCGCTCTGCAGCCCGTAGACGACGTCGAGTGCGGAGATGTCGCCGGCCTCCGATCTGTACAGGCGCTCGTGCAACCTCCCCGTCGCGATCACCGCGGCGACGCCCTGCAGGTCGGGCGTCGAGATCAGCGCCTCGCCGCCCGATCTCAGCACCCGCAGGAACTCCGCCATCACGCGTGGCACCTCATGCGCGAAGACGTGCTCGATGTTGTGGTGCGAGTAGACGGCGTCGAAGGACGAGGAGGGCACCGGCGACATGTCGCTGATGCTGGCGAGGATGTCCGGCCTCACGCCGGGGTCGATGTCGAGCCGCACCTCGTGCCACTCAGGCCTGCGAAAGCTCTCGTGCAGGACGTAGTGGTCCGGCGGCCCGCAGCCGACGTGCAGCACGAGCCTCTTCCCCTGGGGGGCGTCGATCCTGGCCGAGCCCCTCCCACGCTTTCCGATCCACGCAGCCATGCCTGTCCCCCGATGCCGCGATTCCCCCGGCACCACTGTACTGCGCACCAGTTGGACGACGCTGCGCCTGCAACGAACAGACGCGCCGTCAGCGTGGTGAACTAGGTTCCCGCCGATGGTCACCGTCCACGTTGTCGCCGGCGTCACGCTGCTCGTTTTGAACCTCGCGGCCGGACTGCTCGGTGCCTGGTGCTGGTACCGCGTCGAGCCGAGCCCGCGCTTCTGGATCCTGCTGCGCGCCGGCCAGGCTGCGATCGTCGTGCAGGTGCTGCTCGGCGCGCTGCTGCTCGCACTCGGGCACGAGCCGGGGGACGACCTGCACATCCTCTACGGCGTGCTGCCGCTCGTCGTCTCCTTCATCGCCGAGCAGTTGCGGATCGGCTCGGCCGACGCGATCCTCGCCGCCCGCGACTACGACTCCGCCGCCGACGTCGGCGAGCTGCCGCCGGACGAGCAGCGCGTCGTCGTCCTCTCGATCGTCCGCCGCGAGATGGGCGTCATGACGATCTCCTGCTTCGTCGTCGTCGCCCTCGCGCTGCGCGCGGCGACGACGTCGGGCGCGTTCTGAGCGAACCCCGGCGTTACGCCGCGGACTTCAGCGCCGGCGCCAGCTCGGCCTCGCTGACGCGGAGCGCACACGAACCACCGAGCGCAGCCAGCTCCCGCGGCGTGAGCTGCTCAGCGGGCAGGGTGATCCTGAGCTCGCCGTCGCGCTCAAGCCACCAGCGTGCACCGACGATCGTCATCGCGATCAACCGCCCGGACTCGTCGAGCTCGACGCCGTGTCCCTCGTCGCTCACGAGCGGGTTCGTGGACCGGCCCTGCCACGCCTCCGAGTTGAGATAGAGGACGTCACCACGAGAGTCGTAGTGGGTGCGCGGGAACTCTGTGCCGGCGATCGCGACGTTCATCGTGTGGTCCTCCGCGGATCGTCGGGTTGCACGAGCGCAGTCACGATCCGAGCGGGGATCTCGTCGTAGTCCACGATGACACGCAGCCATCGATCGGGCAACAGCACATGTCGAGCATAGAAGCGCTCTCGTCCTGGGAGCGGATCGTGCGCGCGGTGGTGCGGAAGGGCAACCGTCGCCAGGATCGCGTCGACGTGATCGAGCATCTCCGGGCGCGCGCCGGTCGCGAGGTGCAGCCAGCTCTCGTAGTCGAACACGACCACCCGGCCCCACGGGTCCACCACACGCCTGATCTCGTCCACGCGGCGACCGTATGGACGGCCTCCGTGCCGGCTCTACGCGCCTTTGCGACGTTTCAGCGCAGGCGTGGCAGCTGTTCCGCCAGCGAGCGATAGCCGCCGCGGTACCACAGCAACGGGTCGCCGCCGGCGAGATCCATCGCGACGACCTCGCCGATCGCGATCTCGTGGTCGCCCGTGGGGATCAGGTCGCGCAGGTCGCAGACGACCCAGGCGAGCGCAGCGTCGAGGATCGGCATGCCGTCCTGCAGCCGGTGCGGCACGTTGCGCAGCTTCTCCGCCTCCGGCACCTTCGACGCGAACACGCGCGCGACGTCCTCGGTCCCGCTTCTCAGCACGTTGACGGCGAAGCGGCCCGCGTCTCGCACAAGTGGGAGGGTGCGCGCGGACTGCTCGAAGCAGACGAGCGCGAGCAGCGGGTCGAGCGAGACCGAGCAGACGGCGTTCGCCGTCATGCCGCCCTCGCCCGCCGGACCGGCCACCGTGATGACCGCCACGCCGGTGGCGAAGTGGCCGAAGACCGTGCGGTAGCGGTCAGGATCGAGCGCGCGCTTCATGCCGCGCTCGTTCTAGCAGGCCCGTGGTCCCGCGGGCGCGGAGCGCGCGCAAGGCAAGCACCGAGCGGGAAGGCGACCGCGCGGGGAGGGAGCGGCGCGGCCGCCGCCGCGGGAAGGAAGGTCCCGACGCCGACTCTCTGGTTGCCGCCGTGAGGACGATCGCGTTGAAGATCGTCACCGCCGACGCCGGGACTCATCGACCTTTCGCCGCCTGCCGGTGGTGTCCTGCACGCGCACGTAGGCGTTCACGCGCTCAGCGCGCGACGATCGTGCCGTGCTCACCGAGCGTGTCGTGCCGCTCGACCGCGCACGTGTCGACATACGTGCCCGCCGGCAGCTCGACGACCAGCCGCGCCGTCTCCCCCGGTCGCAGCGGCGGGCTCGACGCGAGCGTGCGCGTGCGGTCGCCGCTGCGGATCTCCAGCCGATGCACGGTCGTGCCGCCGTTGCGCACGACGACCTCCGTGCGCCCCGCCGGCACGCGCACCGCCTGCGGCTCGACGCGGTACTCGGACAGCGTCAGACGCAGCGGGGTCGCATCGACCGCGACGGGGGCGGGCTCGCCGCAGCCGGCACAGGCCGCGAGGCCCGTTGCGACGGCCGCCGCAAGCGCTCGCGAGGGGAGAGCGGGCATCGCGGCGGGATTCTTCCGTATGATGCGCGGCCGCATGTCCCGCCCCAAGAAGTCGATCCTCCTCCCTCTGCTCGCGCTCGTCCTCGCGCTCCCGCTCGCCGCCTGCGGCGAGCAGAGCATCGAGGTTCCGGCCTCGAGCCCCCAGCACGCAGGCGCCGAGCTGTTCCAGCAGCGCTGCGCGGGCTGCCACACCTTCAGCGCCGCGGCGACGCAGGGCTCGGCCACGAACGTGAGAACCCGCGAGCGGACGGACGGCCCGAACTTCGACAGCCGCCGCGAGTGCGTCGAGCGCGTCCTCTACGCGATCGAGAACGGCGGCTTCTCCGGCGCGATCATGCCGCAGAACATCGTCGTCGGCGAGCAGGCCAGACAGGTCGCCGACTTCGTCGCGCAGTACGCCGGCGTCGACACCGACGGCCCGCGGCCCGCCGGCAGTGGCGGCAAGGCCAACGGCTTCAGATGCACCGGCACGCGCGACACCGGCACAGCCGACGAGACCAACAGCTCTCCGACGGCACCCACCGGCGGAGACTGACGCGGAAGCGGCCCGCTCCGCCCGCTGCCCGCGCATGCTCGACCTCAGGCTCATCCGCAGAGACCCAGAGGCGGTGCGAGCCGCGCTCGCGCGCCGCGGTGACGTCGAGAGCGCCATCGACCGCCTGCTCGCGGCCGACGAACGCTGGCGCGAGCTGACGACGCAGCTGGAGACGCTGCAGGCCGAGCAGAACGAGACGACCCGCGCACTGCGCGGCGCGCCGAGCGATGAGCAACGCGCGCAGATGCGCACGCTCGCTGAGCGTGGCCGCGCGCTGTCGGACGCGCAGGCGGCGGTCGCGCACGAGCGTGACGAGCTGCTCGCCACCCTGCCGAACCTGCCGGCGCAGGATGCGGCGCCGGAGGACACCGTCATGCGCGAGGTCGGCGAGGCCGGCAAGACAGGCAAGGACCACCTGGAGCTGGCGGGCGAGCGGATCGACATGGAGCGCGGCGCGCGTCTGTCCGGCAGCCGCTTCGCGTATCTGAAAGGCGACCTCGTCCTGCTGGAGCTCGCGCTCGTGCGCTATGCGCTGGAGAAGGTCAACGGTGAGGGCTTCGAGCCGGTGATCCCCCCGGTGCTCGTGCGCGAGCAGGCGTTGTTCGGCACCGGCATGCTGCCGGACACCGAGCAGCAGATCTACCACGTGCCCGCCGACGACCTCTATCTCGTCGGGACCTCGGAGGTGGCGCTCGCGTCGCTGCACGCGGGCGAGATCCTCGAGGGCGAGACGTTGCCGCGCCGCTACGCCGGCTTCTCCCCCTGTTTCCGCCGCGAGGCGGGCGCTGCGGGCAAGGACACGCGCGGGATCTTCCGCGTGCACCAGTTCGACAAGGTCGAGATGTTCAGCTTTGTCGCGCCGGAGGAGTCGGAGGCCGAGCACGAGCGGATCCTCGCGATCGAGGAGTCGATCCTGCAAGACCTGCAGATCCCCTACCGCGTCGTTAACATCGCGGTGGACGATCTCGGCGCCCCCGCCGCGAAGAAGTACGACTGCGAGGGCTGGCTGCCCGGGCAGGGCCGCTACCGCGAGCTGACCTCCTGCTCCAACACGACGGACTACCAGGCGCGCCGTCTCGGGGTCCGTTACCGCCCGAAGGACGCGAAGAAGCCCGAGACGGTGCACACGCTCAACGGCACCGCCGTCGCGGTCGGGCGCACGCTGATCGCGCTGCTGGAGAATGGCCAGCAGGACGACGGCTCGATCGAAATCCCGCCTGCGCTCGTGGCGGCCGGCGCGCCGACGATGCTGCCGGCGGCCAGCTGACGAGAAGACAGCGCCGCCGGCGGGGTCTCGGCCGGCGACACCTCTTCGAGGCTAGCGGCTGACGGATCCGGCGTTCTCGCGCGTTCTCGCCGCGAGCTGCTCGCCGTGCTCCCGACCCTCCTCGCGCACCGTCTCGGCAGCGCTTTGCGCTGCGCTCTGCGCGACTTCCTTGCCGTGCTCGAGCGCTTCCTGGCCGGTCTCCTTGACCTGCTGCTTGACCTGATCCGCCATCGGGCCGAGCTTCTCGTCCTCGACGCGCGAGGAGGGGATCAGCATGCCGGCCAGGAAGCCGGCCGCCATCGCCCCGACCGCGAGGCCGAGCGGGTTCTCCTGCGCGACGCCAGCGGCGCGGCGCGCGCCCTGCTTGACCTGCTCGCTGTCCGGCGTTGCGTCGCTCAGCCTTCCGCTCGCCATACCCATCCTCTCCTTCACGCCTTCGACGGTGTCGCCTATCCGCTCCTTCGTGCGGCCCTTCACGTCGGCCTTGTAGCCGAGCGCGTCGATCGTCTCGCCCATCTGCTCACGGGTGTGCTCTACCTCGTGGCGGATCGCGTCCGGGTCTTGGCCCATTCGACATCCTCCTTCACGCTTTCGATGGTCTTCTCTGGAGCGGGCGGAGTGGCTGCCCGGATGCGGTCGCGCCCGCGCAGCGCCAGCGGTGCCGCGATTGCCGCATAGACGAGCGCGACGATCAGCGCCGCGAGCCACGTGTGGTCGATCGCAGTGGCCAGCAGTGCGATCAGGCACGCCGTCAGCGCGCCCGCCGCGAGCAGGCCCACGAACGCGGCCGCGCCCAGCATGCCGGCGCCCGCGCCGGCGATCCTGCCCTTCTCCGTCAGCTCGGCCTTCGCGAGCTCGATCTCCTGCTTGACGAGCGTGTTCGTCTGGTCGGCGAGCCGCTTGACGAGCTCGGCGATCGACTCGTCGCGCAGGCCGTGTCCTTCGCCGTTGGCGCTCATGGTCGGCGCCTCCTCACGAGAGCCCGTTCGTGCCGCCGTCGCGCACAGGGGTGACCGGACCGGTGCCCGTGCCCGCCGTGACGCCGCTGGGCGGGACGGTGGTGCCGGTCGTGCCCACGTCGGACGCGACGCCACCGGCGCCGCCGCCGAGCTGCGACGGGATCCGATCGCCACCGGGACGGCGAGGCGACTGCCAGTCACTGCTGCCTTGCGTGTAGCGCGAACGGCTTGACGCCTTCAGGAAGCGCGACGCGGCAAAGCCGGCCGCGAGCCCGATCGCGGCGACCGCGAGCGGCTGCCGGCGGCCGAAGTCCTCGACGTCATGCAGGATCCGGTCGGCGTCGGACTGCTCGAGCCAGCCGCCGACCTTCTCGGCCTGGTCCGCTGCACGCTCGGCTGCTCGGGCCGGGCCGTCCTGACCGTCCTCGCGCAGTCTCTGGCTGGTGGAGCGCAGCGCCTGCGCGGTCGAGCGGACTTGGCCGCCCGCCTGCGTCGAGCGCTGGTCGACCTGCTCGCGCAGACGCGAGCGCGCCGTCTCCGTCGTCTCCTGCATCTTCTCCTGGGCGACCTGCGCCTTGTCCTGGACCTGCTCCTTGGCGCGGTCGGCGGTCGCACTCGTGTCGACCATCGTCCCCTCCTTCGCTGTCGTTGCCGAGCTTCTCGGCTACCCGCCACGGCGCCGGCCAAGCAACCTCGAGAAGTGCCGACGCGCCGACTGACTGCGTGATGACCGGATTGGTCAGCGGCGCTACCATCACGCCGCGATGCGGCCGACCGAAGTGACGTCCCGCCGCCTCAGGCGGCTCGCGATCAAGCACGCGCCATTCCCGGTCGCGCCGGCGGACGACCGCGCGCCCGGCGGTTTCACCGACTACGCGGCCGGAGCTCGGTCCGGTGCCTGGCGGCGGGACGGGCGGCGACGTGCGGCCGGTGTCCGACTCACCGGCGCAGCAGCCGCGCTTCCCCCCGGTCTCCAGCTGACCTGGCGCGCCGAGCGGCGCGTGGACCCGGCGTCCGGCTGGAACCGCCGCGCCGGGCCACCGCCTGGCAGCTGAGCATTTCGCCCCTGCGGCGACCGCAAGCGGATCGCCTGCGGGCGACGTTACGTGGTGCGCTTGCGCTTGGGCTCCGAGCGCGCGTCGAGCTGCAGCTCGCGTTCGGCGCCGGGCACGCCGTCGTCGAGCTCGCGGTTGCGCTCGCGCTCGGCGTTCAACTCCACTCCCAGCAGCAGCGCGAGGTTTCCGATCCACATCCACACGAGCAGCACGACGGCGCCTCCGAGCGAGCCGTACGTCTTGTCGTAGGAGGCGAAGTTCGCGACGTAGAAGGCGAACGCGGCGGACGCGACGATCCACACGACGAGTGCGAGCACGGCACCGGGGGTGACCCACTTGAAGCCGGGCAGCTTCACGTTCGGCGAGGCATGGAAGAGAACGCCGAGCATCAGCAGGACGACGATCACCATCACCGGCCACTTGGCGATGTCCCAGACGGTCGTCGCGGCGTCACTGACGCCGAGCGGACCGGCGACCTGGTCGACGACCGGGCCGGTCAGCACGAGCGACAGCGCCAGCAGCGCGAGCAGCAAAACCATCGCGAGCGTGACGAGGATCTGCAGCGGGCGCAGCTTCCAGAAGGGACGCCCCTCCGGCGTCTCATAGGCGATGTTCGACGCGCGCATGAAGGCGCCGACGTAGCCGGAGGCGGACCACAGCGCGACCGCGAGACCGGCGACGAACAGGACGCCCGCCGCACCGCGGTTCGAGGTGATCGATCTGATCGGACCGGAGAAGGTGTCGGCCGACGAGCTGGGGCCGATCGCAGTGACGATGTCGGTCAGCTTTCTCGTGGTCGTCACGGGGTCGCCGAACAGGCCGATGAGCGAGACGAGCGCGATCATCGCTGGGAAGAGGGCGAGCAGGCCGTAGTACGTGAGCGCCGCCGCCCAGTCGGTCATGCCGTCCTCACGGAACTCGAGCACGGTGCGCTTCAGCGTCGGGAAGAGGCCGGTGCGGGCGTCCGTGCCGGTCGGACGGAAGTCCATCCGCCGCCGCTGCGGCTGGTCGCCAGATGGGTCAGCGCCAGCGGGGGCGTCGGGACTGCCGTTGCCGTCGTGGTCGCGGTAGGTGACGTTGTCGTCGTCGCCGGCGTCGTCGTCGCGGTGGCGGTGGGGGATTCGCAGCTTGGCCATGCGCATGGGTTACCCGCCGCACGAATGCCCATTCGTTGACGGTCCGAACTGGCGCCGCCGCACCCAGCGCTAGCCTGTCCGCCCCCGTGGAGTACCCGAGCGAGACGTTCACCGAGACCGAGCGCGCGCGCCTGGCGCCGCATTTCAGCGATCTCGACAGGCCCGTGTTTGCGCTGCTGAACCTGCCGGAGACGGTGAAGGGCGCGCTGTTCGCGCGCTACTCGCGCTACCCGGGGACGCTGCGCCGGCTGTTCCTCGACGAGTTCGCCGACTCGCTGCCGGAGCTGCCGGCGGGCTGGGACACGAGCGGCGAGGGCGAGCGCGCCGCTCAGCTGTACGAGAGAATCTTCCTCGGCTACGGCGACGACTCGGTCGCCCAGCTCGGCGGCGCGCACGTCGCGTGCGAGTGGGTCAGCAACGTGCTGACGAAGGTGCTGCAGCGGCCGCGGCTCGGGGCATACCTGGAGCAGTCGACGCGCTACATCGCGTACGACGCGCCGATGGATGCGGCTCCGCCCGTCGGCTCGGCCCGTCCGCGTTACCGCTACTTCCGCGACAAGCCGCTCGGGCCCGAGTACGAGGCGGCGATGGACGAACTGTTCGACACCTACGCGGACCTCCTGCCACGCGTCAGCGCCTGGGCCGCTGAGCAGTTCCCCCGCCGCGACGACGAGGCGGAGATCGCGCACACGCGCGCGATCAAGGCGAAGGCGCTGGACCTGCTGCGCGGCCTGCTGCCGGCCGCCTCGCTCTCGCACATGGGGATCTTCGCGAGCGGCCAGACGTACGAGCAGCTGATCCTCCACCTGCTCGCGCACCCGCTGCCAGAGGCGCAGCGCTGCGGGACGATGATCCTGCAGGCGGTGCAGTCGACGATCCCGTCGTTCGTCACGCGGATCGAGCGCCCGGATCGTGGGGGCGCCTGGGTCGACTACCTGCGCACGCGTGCAGAGACAGGCCGCGCGTGGGCGGCGCGGCTCGGCCTCGCCGAGGACGAGGGCGTCTCGGCCTCCGGGCCGTCGGTGACGCTGCTGCGCGCCGAGGGCAGCGAGGAAGACCTGATCGCCGCGCTGCTGTACGAGGCGAGCGGCGTCCCGGAGGAGCACAGCCACGCTGCTGCCGCCGCCCTCGACGGCGACCAGCGCACCGCACTGCTGCGCGACCTCGTCGGCCCGCGCGAGAACCGCCGCCATCGCCCCGGACGCGGCTTCGAGGCGCTGCGGTACCGCTTCGAGATCGTCTCCGACTACGGCGCCTTCCGCGACCTGCAGCGCCACCGCATGCTGACCGTCCAGTGGCAGGCGCTGACGCCGCATCTTGGCGCGGAGGTCCCTGAGGAGGTCGAGCTCGCCGGCTGCGGCGATGACTACCGCCGTGCGCTCGAGGTCTCCCGCCTCGAGTACGAGCGACTTGCCGACGCCGGCCTGCGCGAGGCCGCGCCCTACGCCGTCTGCCTCGGCTACCGCATCCGCTACGTGCTCGACATGAACGCACGCGCGGCGATGCAGCTGATCGAGCTGCGCTCCGGCCGCGAGGGGCACCCGTCCTACCGCGCCGTCGCCCACGCGCTCCATGCATCGATCGCCGAGGTCCACCCGGCCGTCGGCGCCGCGATGACGCACGTCGACCGCGACACCGAGCCCCGTCTGGAACGCATCTTGTCGGAGATGCGCACGCAGGCGAAGCAGGACGCGGCCGGCGCATAGCCGGCCACAAGCCTCCCCCGCGCGTCAAACACAACGCACTGGATGTTGTCGTATTAGACTGCCTCCATGTCGTGGGGGACGACGCAGCGCGTCTCGACGCGCTCTGGGGGATCGTCGGCACGTCGCGCGCCGGCGCTGTCGCGCCTGAGCTGGGAGGCGTGGACGGCGATCGGCCTGACGGCCGTGTTCATAGCGATCACGTGCTGGTGGCTCGCGACGGACAGCGGCATGCCCTACGGCGACGCCGCGGAGCACCTCTACAACGCGTTCCTGTTCCACGACCAGCTCGCATCCGGAGACATCACCGGCCCATTCGCCTACAGATCCGTCTATCCGCCGCTCACGTCGTTCGTCGGCGGACTCGCGATCTTCTTCGGCGGTCGCAACCCGGCGACCCCGATCGTCGCGCAGAATCTGATCTACGCGTCGCTGCTCGCGTTCGGCTGCTACCGCGTCGCGCAGCTCTCCTACGGCGCGCTGGCGGGGCTGCTGGCGGTCGTCTTCGCGCTCGGCTCGCCGCTGATCGCCGAGCAGTTCCACGTCTTCATGCTCGACCCGCCGGAGGCCGCGCTCGTCGCGATCGCGGTCTGGCTGATCCTCGCCAGCGAGCGCTTTCGCCGCGTCGACCTCGCCGCAGTGGCGGGGCTCGTCACCGGCCTCGGGATCGTCACCAAGCAGACGTTCCCGCTCTACATCGCGGGCCTCGTCGCGGTCGTGCTGCTGCGCGGCGGGGGCTGGCGCAACGTCCGCGGGATCGCCGCGTTCGCCGCGGTGGCTCTGCTCGCCGCCGCGCCGTGGTTCCTCGCCCACGCCGGGGATCTCGCCGACATAGCGGGCAACGCGACGGCGAACGGCACCGTGCCGCCACTCGCGAGACCGTCCGTCATCTCGCTGGAGAACCTCGAGTGGTACGGCTGGGCGCTCGCCAACGCGACGCTGTTCCTTCCGCTGCTGCTGTTCACGGCGGTCGGGGTCGGCTGGGCGGTCGCCGACCTCGTGCGGCGCGACCGTCCGCTCGGCTGGACGCCGGAGCTGCTCGGAGGCCTCGCCGTCGCCTGGGTCGCGATCACCGTCATGCCGCACCACGACCTGCGCTACACGATCCCGCTGATCGTCTACCTGGCGGTGCTGGGGACGGCGTGGATCCCGCGCCTCCCGGGCACCTGGCGCTACGCGGCGATCGGCTGCCTGGCGGCCGCGACGATCGCCGCCACGCTCGGCGCAACCTTCGGCGTCGGCCCCAAGCGGACGGAGCCGCTGCCCGCCGTCCAGGAGGCGCCCGACGGCGTCGGCGTGCCGCCGTTGCACACCATCACGCTGCAGGCCGGAAGCAACTACATGGTCTCGGAGCCGCGGCGTGGCGACGACGTGCTCACGCTGCTGAAGGCGCTGCGCGCCGGTGGCGTGAGGGACGTGCTGTGGCTCGGCGAACAAGCGCCGCCGTGGAGCCGCGACTTCAACATCCGCGGCCTGCTCGCCTACGCGAGAATCGCCCGGCTGCACGTCCTCAGCGGCAACATAGACCTGGGGCAGCTCGAATCCCGCCAGGCGCTGCTGCTGCGTGGGAGACGTCTCGACGGCTCGCCCGCATGCGCGCATCTTCCCAACGGAGAAGGCGTCTGGGTGCGCGTCGCGGGAGCCCCCTTCTGCCCCGACTGGAGATGAGCGCGTCGACGTCATCGGGGGAGCGGTCTTCGCGGGTCGCATGGCGCGTGCCCGTCTCCATGCGTGCTTCGGCCTGGAGCGCTGCCGCGTGGACCGCGATCGGCGTGACGGCGGCGTTCGTCGCGCTCACCTGCTGGTGGCTCTCGCAGGATCACGCGATGCCGTATGGCGACGCGGCCGAGCATCTGATGACGGCGTTCATCTTCCACGAAGACTTGCGCTCCGGCGACTTGCTCGGGCCGCTCACGTACGACTCGGTCTACACGCCCCTGGTCCCGTTCATCGGCAGCCTGGCTATCTTCCTCGGTGGCCGCACGGTCGCGGCTCCGGTGCTCGCGGAGAACCTCGTGTTCGTCCCGCTGCTCGCGCTCGGCTGCTACCACGTCGGGCGCCTCGCGTTCGGACGCACGGCGGGCGCGCTGGCGGTCGTCTTCGCGCTCGGCTCGCCGCTGCTGATCGAGCAGTTCCACGTGCTGATGCTCGACGCGCCGCAGGCGGCGCTCGTCGCTGCCTGCGTGTGGCTCGTGCTCGCGAGCGATCGCTTCCGCCGCGTGGACGTCGCGGCGGCGGCCGGCGCCGCCGTCGGCCTGGGGTTGATCGCGAAGCAGTCCTTCGCGCTCTACGTCGCGGGCTTCATCGTCCTCGTGCTGCTGCGCGGCGGCTGGAGCAACCGGCGTGGGCTTGCCGCGTTCGTCGTCGTCGCGTTCGCGATCGCCGCGCCGTGGTACGCCGTGCACCTCACGTCCGCCGGGACGTTCACCGGCGCGGCCAGCGGCGGGCCGACCGTGCCCGTGCTCGCCAAGCCGCCACTGCTGTCACTCGACAACCTGCTGTGGTACTTCTGGGCGACGGCGAACGGCCTGCTGTTCGCCCCGCTGCTGCTGTTCGCGCTCGCGGGCGTGGCGGTCGGCGCCGCCGCGGTCGTGCGCCGGCGCGATTCGTCGGACCTCACGCCCGAGCTGTTCGGCGGCCTCGTGCTCGCCTGGCTCGCACTCACGGTCATGCCGCACCACGACCTGCGCTACACGATGCCGTTGATCGTGTTCGTCGCCGTGCTGGCGACCGGATGGATCCCGCGGCTGAAGCGCATGCCGCGGACGGCCGCGATCGCGCTGCTGGCGGCGGCGGTCGTGGCGACCACGCTGGGAGCGACGTTCGGCGTCGGCCAGCGCAGCGATACCCCGCTGCCGGGCAATCGCTTCGCGCCCCGCGGGGAGGGCGTCCCGCCTTCCGGCAGGCTGACGGTCTACGCGGCCCACGACCTGCTCGTCTCCGGCCCCCGGGACGGCGGCGACTTCCTCGGCCTGATGAAGGCGCTGCGGCGGACTGGCGTGCGCGACATCCTGTGGTCGGACGCCGAGGCGCCGCTGTGGGAAACGGACTACAACGCGAACGGCCTGCTCACGTTCGTGCGGATGGCCCAGCTCCAGGTGCCGAGGGGCGGCGCATTCGACCCGGCCCAGCTCGAAGCGCGGCAGGCGTTCATGCTGCGCCGCCGCGCGCTGCCCGAAGCGGGCCCGCCCTGCGCGCGGCTGCCGAACGGCGACGGCGTGTGGGTGAGCATTGGCGCCCCGAGCGCGGCGGCGCTGAGCTGGTGCGCGAACCGGCCGGGATAGCGGCAGGATGACCGACCGGCGGCCCCGTGCGACCACTGCCCGAAGGCAGCGGCGCACGGGTCTCGCCTGCTCAGTTCTCGGCGGCCTGCGCCTCGGCGATCTTGTCCTGCAGCTGCCCCATCACGTCCGGATCGCGCAGGGTCGTGACGTCGCCCAGGGCGCGGCCCTCCGCGATGTCGCGCAGCAGGCGGCGCATGATCTTGCCCGAGCGCGTCTTGGGCAGATCGTCGGCCCACACGATCCGCTTCGGGCGGGCGAACTTCCCGATCCGCTCGGCGACGACCTCGCGGATGCCGGCTTCGACTTCCTCGGTGCCGTCGATGTCACCCGTGAGCGTCACGAACGCACAGATCGCCTGACCGGTGTCCTCATCGGACTGGCCGATGACGGCGGCCTCGGCGACGAGCTCGTGCGCGACGATCGCGGACTCGACCTCTGCGGTCGAGAGCCGATGCCCTGACACGTTGACGACGTCGTCGATGCGGCCGATCACCCAGATGTAGCCGTCCTCGTCGCGGCGGGCTGCGTCTCCCACCAGATACGTCTCCTTGCCGAAGCGCGAGAAGTACGTCTCGACGAAGCGCTCGTCCTCCTTGTAGAGGCCGCGCAGCATCGACGGCCACGGCTGCGTGAGGATCAGCAGTCCCTGCCCGCGCTGCACCGGCTGCCCGTCGTGCTCGCCGACGACGTCGGCTGACACGCCCGGGAACGGCGTCGTCGCGGAGCCGGGCTTCGTCTCCGTGATCCCCGGCAGCGGCGTGATCATGATCGCGCCGGTCTCCGTCTGCCACCACGTGTCGACAATCGGGCAGCGCTCCCCGCCGATCACCTTGTGGTACCAGAGCCACGCTTTCGGATTGATCGGCTCGCCGACCGATCCCAGCAGTCGCAGCGAAGAGAGGTCGTATCTGGCCGGGATCTCCGCACCCCACTTGATGAATGTGCGGATCGCAGTCGGGGCGGCGTAGAGGATCGTCACTCTGTAGCGCTCGATCAGCTCCCACCAGATCCCCTGGTGCGGATAGTCCGGCGCGCCCTCCCACATGACCGACGTCGCGCCGTTGAGCAGCGGGCCGTAGACGATGTAGGAGTGACCGGTGACCCAGCCGACGTCGGCCGCGCACCAGTAGACGTCCGACTCGGGCTTCAGGTCGAAGACATATCTGTGCGTGGCGGCGACGCCCGTCAGATAGCCGCCGGTCGTGTGCAGGATCCCTTTCGGCTTCGCCGTCGAGCCTGACGTGTAGAGGATGTACAGCGGGTGCTCGGCGTCGAGCGGCTCCGCCGGGCACACAGGATCGGCG
Organism: Conexibacter sp.; assembly: GCA_035264605.1. Taxonomy (GTDB): domain Bacteria; phylum Actinomycetota; class Thermoleophilia; order Solirubrobacterales; family Solirubrobacteraceae; genus Conexibacter. The sequence continues at coordinate 33,102 of DATFPW010000004.1, forward strand.
GCCGCGCAGATCTCGTCGTAGAAGACGTCGCGGCCCTCGCGCATCGCGCAGTCGATGCCGGTGTGGCGCACGACGACGACGTGCTCGAGCGAGTCGAGATCGTGCATGTGCTCGTCGACCTGCTGCTTGATCGGCGCTGTCTTGCCCTTGCGCCGCGCGCCGTCGACCGTGATCAGCGCCTTCGCCTCGCTGAACTCCATCCGCTCGCGCACCGACTCCGCGGAGAAGCCGCCGAAGACGACGTTGTGCGGCGCCCCAATCCGCGCGCACGCGAGCATCGCGACGACGACCTCGGGGATCATCGGCAGGTAGATGCCGACGACGTCGTCGCGGACGACGCCGAGATCCTTGAGCGCGTTCGCAAAGCGCTGCACGTCGCGGTAGAGGTCCGCGTAGCTGACGTCGCGCTCCTCGCCCTGCTCACCGCGCCAGTGGTAGGCGATGCGATCGCCGCGCCCTGCCTCGACGTGCCGATCGAGGCAGTTGTACGAAGCGTTGAGCTTCCCGCCGACGAACCACTTGTAGAACGGCGGGTTGCTGTCGTCGAGCACGCTGTCCCAGCGCTCGGACCAGTCGAGCGCCTCAGCCTGCTCCGCCCACCACGCCTGCGGATCCTGAGCGGCCTCCTCATACACCGCGGGATCGCTGAGCAGCGCGTTCGCGCGGAACGAAGCCGGCGGCTCGAACTTCTCGATCTCGAGCATCTGCTCCAGCTCGTGCTCAAGCGACGTGCCGCCGCCGGTGACTGCGCCGTTAGACATCTCGTTCCTCTCGTCAGGGTTGATCCCCTGCCGCGAGTCGGCGGCTCCGCGGAGGGGATACCCGGTGTTCTACTCCTCTGCGGGTCTCAGCGGCATGACCGGCATCAGGGTCCGCCCGAACGTTGCGTTGACGACCGCGGCGAACGAGGCGTACCAGGCGGCCACGGCCGTCGCGAGGCCGAGCCACCCGCCGATCTTCACGATCGAGTCGTTCCCGCCTGAGTTGCCGATGCCCAGCGCGAAGAACGTCGCGGCCAGCAGCAGGAACACGAGTGCGATCGCCGCCGTCGTGCGCAGCGAAGCGACCAGCATGTACGTCGTGAAGATGCCCCACGCGATCAGGTAGAGACCGACGGCATGGCCGGCGTCAGCGGCCGGGACCTCGTCCGCGTAGAACGTCACGTAGGCGAAGAACGACAGCCAGAAGGCGCCGAACGATGTGAACGCCACCGCGCCGAACGTGTTGCCGGTGCGGAACTCCCACATGCCGGCCAGGACCTGCGCGATCCCGCCGTAGGCGAGCGCGAGGCCGAGCACGACCGGCTCGCCGGCTCTGCTGACGAGGCCGGCGTTGAACATCGACAGGACGAACGTCGTGAGGGCGAAGGCTGCGAGGCCGAGCGGGCCCGGGTCGGCGATCGCGAAGGTGGGGCGAGCGGAGGTCGCGGCCTCACGTTCCCGGGGCGGCGCGATGTCCGCACGCTCGCGGATGCCGTTGCCGGGAAGATGTGTGGCTCCCATGAGATCCCTCCTCGGGTAGAGGGGACGCCACCTACTTCCGATACCCAGGGCAGGGGAGATCAGTCCGAGCCTGTCCGCCGCCTGACGCGCGGGTCCCGCGCGCGCCGGACGAGCACCACAACGCACCCGCCGCCCAACAGCAGAGCGATGACGCTGAGGGCGATCCCGAGCCGAACCCCGGGCACTGATCGCGTTGAGCGGCATCTGCGAGCCGGGCAGGGTGCCGCCGTGCTTGCGTGCGCCGACACCGATGGTGCCGTGGCTCGAGAGCACCTCCGGCACGAGCATCGCCCCATCGCAGGGACTCCCATGCACAGGCCTCCCGCCGCCAGCCCGGCTGCGCGCAAGCGCCGTGGGTCGTCGGTGTCGCGCGACAGGACGATGCGCAGAAGCACGTACAGACCGGTGCCGACGAGCACCTGGACCTGCCTGCCCGGATGGCCGCCGCCGAGGCCGATCGCAGTGGCGAGTGCGAGGCCGAGCGCGTCCCCGAGCCGCCCACGCGCGAGGATCCGCTCGACGAACCAGATCATCCAGGGCAGCAGCGCAGCCACCGCCGGAAGCGTCTGGCAGGCGTCGCATTCTCCTTCAGCGCACTGCCGGCAGAGCAGATACGTGCCGAAGGCCGCTGCCCACAGCTTCAGTGCTGCCTCGACACCCACCGCGTAGTCGAACGGAAGGATCCACAGAGGCACGCTGAAGAGCGACCAGAACCCGGTCTGGGGGTTCGCGAGAACGGGGTGCCGGCGAACATGTGCGGGTTCCATGCCGGCAGCGTCCCCGCCGGCAGCAGCTGCCGACCAACGCCCGCCAGGGCAGGTCAGCCAGTGCAACGTCGCCGAGCGTCCTGTTGTAGTAGTCGGCCAAGTCGTCCGGCTCGAGCTCTCCAGGGAGCGACGTGAAACAGCATGCCGCCCGGCGCGGATGCGCGACAAGAGATCTCCACAGCAGCGCGCCACGCCCGTGCATGCGTCGCCGAACGGCCTGCGCCGTCCCCCGCGGTCCCCCTCACGTCCCCAGTATGCCTCAATGAGCCACAGAGACATTGGGGTGTTTCTGTGCTCTGGCCTCACCAACCAGGCCGGGCCCATACACTCGCCTGCAAGATCAAGCAGTGACGATTCGGAGGTTCGGATGGACCACGAGGCGACGACGTTCCCGCTCGACGAGAGCGACCTGCCGACGCACTGGGTCAACATCGCGCCCGACCTGCCGGAGCCGCCGCTGCCGCCGCTGCACCCCGGCACGTTGCAGCCCGCCGGACCGGACGACCTCGCCGCGATCTTCCCGCCCGGCGTGATCGCGCAGGAGGTAGCGCTCGAGCCACTGGTCGAGATCCCCGATGAGGTGCGCGAGGCGTACAAGCTGTGGCGCCCGACGCCGCTGTTCCGCGCGCGGCGGCTGGAGCGCGCGCTGGACACGCCGGCGCACATCTACGTCAAGTACGAGGGCGTCTCGCCGGCGGGATCGCACAAGCCCAACAGCGCGGTCGCGCAGGCATACGAGAACGCGCGCGCAGGTGTCAGAAAGCTCGTGACCGAGACGGGTGCCGGGCAATGGGGCTCAGCGCTCGCGTTCGCGTGCGGCCTGTTCGGGCTGGAGTGCGAGGTCTTCATGGTCGGCTCCTCGTATGACCAGAAGCCCTATCGCCGCTCGATGATGGAGACGTGGGGCGCAAGCGTGCACCGCTCCCCGTCAGACCGCACGGAGTCCGGCCGCGGCCAGGACTCGCACACGACCGGCTCGCTCGGGATCGCGATCTCCGAGGCGGTCGAGGTGGCGGCGAGCGCGCCCGACGCGAACTACGCGCTCGGCTCGGTGCTCAACCACGTGTGCCTGCACCAGACGGTGATCGGGCAGGAGGCGATGACGCAGCTGGAGATGGCGGGCGAGGCGCCCGACGTGGTCGTCGGCTGCGTCGGCGGCGGCTCGAACTTCGCCGGGCTCGCGTTCCCGTTCGTGCGGCTCGTCCTGCGCGGCCGCGCGCGCACGCGCTTCCTCGCCGCCGAGCCGGCCGCCTGTCCGACGCTCACGCGCGGTGCGTACCGCTACGACTTCGGCGACACGAGCGGCCTGACGCCGCTGCTGCCGATGTACACGCTCGGCCACGACTTCGTACCGCCGCCCGTGCATGCCGGCGGCCTCCGCTACCACGGCGACGCGCCGCTCGTCTGCGCGCTCGTGCACAGCGGGCTCGTCGAGGCGCGCGCCTACAGCCAGAACGACGCATTCGCCGCGGCGCTGCAGTTCGCGCGTACGCAAGGGATCATCCCGGCGCCGGAGGCGGCGCACGCGGTCCGCGCCGCGATCGACGAGGCCCTCTCCGCCCGCGAGGCCGGCGAGCGGCGCACGATCCTGCTCGGCCTCTCCGGTCATGGCCACTTCGACCTGTCGGCCTACGACGCCTACCTCGCCGGCACGCTCGAGGACCCCGAGTTCAGCACCGAGGACATGGAAGCCGCACTCAGCCGGCTTCCGGACGCGCCGGCGATCGCCTTCTAGCGACGCTTGCGCTTGCGCTTCGACGTCGCCGGACTGGGACTGGTCCCATTCGGCTCGTCGCCCGGCTCGGCGACCGACCCCTCGACGTCATCGCCGCGCCGCGCCTCGGCGTCGCGCACGCGCTGCTCGCGCATCTCGGCGGGGCTCGGCCACGGCATCGCCTCGCCGCTCTGCCAGGCCGGCGGCGTGCCGTTCGGCGAGCGGCCGGCGAACAGCATCGCGAGCGCGCCGAGCCAGTAGGCCTGGACGATCGGGATCGGCACGAGCGGGATCACGAACAGCACGGCGGAGATCACGCCGAGATAGCCGAGGAAGCGCGTGAGCAGGCCGACACGCATCGCGCTCACGGCGATCGTCACGAACGCGCCGGCGAAGGCGAACTGCGCCAGGATCCCCACGTAGGCGGCGGCGCCCTGGTCGTTGACCTTGCGCGCCTCCTCGTAGGTTTGGCTGCCGTGGTCGACGAAGTGGTTCAACTTCACCGACGTGACGACCTGCAGCACGATCAGCAGGATCGCGAGCCCTGCCCCGCCGGCCCACAGCAGCGGACGCAGCTGCCACGGCAACTCCGGGCGGCGAGCGCGCGTCGCCCGGAAGAGGAAGTCGAGCGTGACGGTGATCGCGAGCAAGCCGATCACCGAGCATGCGGCACTCAGTGCGATGCCCGCAAGGTGCTGCTGGCGCTGCAGTGCCTCGCCGATCAGGTTGTCCGGTGCGTTCTTGAGGACGACGATCCCGACGATCGGCGCAGCCAGCGTGAAGAACGCGGCCACGATCGCGACAATCGTCATCCGCGGACGCTCGCGTGCCTCCGCCTGCAGGGTCTCCGCGATCGCCATGGGCGGCACATGCTAGTGACGCGACCCGCGAACCGTCGTGTCTGGCAAGGACGCAAGGAGCGTGGCCTGCAAACGCAGGCGAGCGACTGAGGACGCTGCCAGACGCGGCGGCGGACCGTCCCACGCCTCGGGCCAGGTGCCTATTCTCGAAGAGATGGAGATCCGCGAGGTCATGACGGCCTCGGTCGTCACGGCCGATCCGGCGACGCCGGTGCGTGAGGTCGCCGTGCTGATGCGCGAGCGCAACGTCGGCTCCGTCGTGCTCGTGCGCGACGGCGAGCCGGTCGGGATCGTCACCGACCGCGACCTCGCAGTGAGCGTGCTCGCCGACGGCCGCAGCGGTGAGGACCACGCGGTCGACCACGCGACGGCGCCGGTCGTCACGGGCGCGCCCGGGATGGACGTGTCGGACGCGTGCGGCCTGCTCGTGCAGCACGGGATCCGTCGACTGCCGATCGTCGACGACGGCCGCCTGATGGGGATCGTCACGCTCGACGACCTCGCCGCGCGCACCGGCGACGCGGAGCTCGTCGCGCGGCTCGCCTCACAGGTAACGCGCGCGGCGCTGCCGGACTTCTACTTCCACCAGCGCGGAGGCTGACGCCCTCATGGCACAGCAAGGACCGATCGTCGTCTACGGGGCGACCGGGTACACAGGCACGCTCGTCGCGCACGAGTTGCGGCGCCGCGGACTCGACATGGTGCTCGCCGGCCGCAGCGCGGAGAAGCTCGCGCGGCTCGCGGACGAGGTGGGCGGCGCCGCCACGCACGCCGTCGCGCTTGACGACGCCGCCGGTTTGCACGCGCTGCTCGCCGACGCCGCCGCGGTGATCTCGTGCGCCGGCCCGTTCGTCCGCTACGGCGAGCCGATCGCGCGCGCAGCTGTGGAGACGGGCACCCACTACGTCGACACGACCGGCGAGCAGCCGTACATGCAGCTGCTGCAGGAGCGCTACGACAACCGGGCGCGTGCCGCCAACGCTGCCCTCGTGCCGGCAATGGGCTTCGACTACGTCCCCGGCGACCTGCTCGCGCACCTGACCGCGCAGGGCGTCGAGCCGCTCAGAGAGCTCCTGCTCGCCTACGCCCCGCAGGGCGTACAGCCGACGCGCGGCACGCTGCGCAGCGCGCTGGGGATGCTGGCGGCGCCGAGCGTCCTCTACGAGGACGGGGACTGGCACCCGGCACCGCTGCGCTCGCCGCGTGCGCGCTTCGCCTTCCCCGCACCGGTCGGCGAGCAGCCGGTGACGCGCTACCCGTCGGGCGAGTTGCTGACCGTGCCCCGCCACGTCCGCACGCGCAAGGTCACCTCCTTGATCACCGTCGAGACGTTCGCGGGCACGCCGAAGGCTGCACCGTTGATGCCCGTGATGGCTCCGGCGCTCGCGTTGACGCTGCGCTCTCCGCTCGGGGGCATGCTCGAGCCGCTGCTCGCGCGCTACCCCGAGGGCCCGTCAGAGTCCTCGCGCGCGAAGGTCAGATTCACGATCGTCGTGCTCGCGCACGGCGAGGACGGCCGCACCCGCCGCGGCGTCGCAACCGGCGGCGACGTCTACGCGCTCACGGCTGTGACCGCGGTCCACGGCGCCGCCCTGATGGCAGAGCCGGGCTACAACCGCGCCGGGGTGCTGTCTCCCGCCAGCGCATACGACGCGCAAGCCTTCCTCGACGCGCTCGCCCTGCACGGCGTGGCGTACGAGATCGCCTGAAAGCGCCCGGCGAGCACGCCTTTCCGGCCAACCGATCTGCCGCCGATGCGCCGGAACGTCTGTGGCCGAATGGTCAGGGAGCGGCGAGCATGGGTAGACCGACGCTACGACGTCCCGGAGCCCGGGAGGAGACGCGTTTGTCCGAGGTGCAGGCAGAGCAGCGAGGTGACGGCGCGCCCGCCCCGGCGGTGTCCGCAAACGGGCTGCGCAAGGTCTACGGCGACGTGGTCGCGCTCGAGCGCCTCAGCCTCGACGTGTGGCCGGGGGAGTTCTTCACGATGCTGGGCCCGTCCGGCTCGGGCAAGACGACGACGCTGCGGCTGATCGCCGGCTTCGAGCGCCCCGACGCCGGCGCGATCGCGCTCGACGGCCTCGACGTGACCGGCCAGCCGCCCTACCAGCGCGACGTCAACACCGTCTTCCAGGACTACGCGCTGTTCCCGCACATGACGATCGGCGAGAACGTCGCATATGGGCTGATGGTCAAGGGCGTGGGACGTAAGGAGCGGGCTGCACGCGCGGAGGAGGCGCTGCGGCTCGTCCAGCTCGGCGAGCTGGCCAAGCGCAAGCCGATCCAGTTGTCGGGCGGCCAGCGCCAGCGCGTCGCCCTCGCGCGTGCGCTCGTGAACCGTCCCCGCGTGCTGCTGCTCGACGAGCCGCTCGGCGCGCTCGACCTCAAGCTGCGCCAAGACATGCAGCTCGAGTTGAAGCGGATCCAGCGAGAGCTGAGCGAGGGCGTCACGTTCATCTACGTCACGCACGATCAGGACGAGGCGCTGACGATGAGCGACCGCATCGCCGTCTTCTCGACCGGCCGCATCGAGCAGATCGGCACGCCGCGCGAGATCTACGAGCGCCCGGCGAACGAGTTCGTCGCCGGCTTCGTGGGGACGTCGAACATCGTCGAGCGCGACGGGCGCCGCTGCACGGTTCGCCCCGAGAAGATCCGCCTGCTGGCCGAGGACGAAACCGTGCGCGACGGCGAGCTGTCCGAGCTCGGCGCCGTGCGCGAGGTGATCTACCTCGGCTCGGCCACCCGCTATGTCGTCGCACTCGACGACGGCGGAACGCTCGTGGCGATGAGACAGAACGACGAGTCGGGCGACGCCGCCGCGTCGGAGGAGCGCGGCCGCCGCGTCCGGCTCGCCTGGAGAGCGCAGCACATGACCGCCGTGGGCTCCGCGGCGGAAGCGCAGCGACAGCACGAGGAGGTGCCGCAGTGAGGTACGTGAGGAATCCCGCCCACCACCGGCAGCGCGTTGGAGGACGCGCCGCCCCACCCCCAGCCCACCCCGTCATCGCACGACTGATGGTCGTGCTGGTCACACTCGGCCTGATGGGCGTCGTGGCGTGTGGCGGAGGGGACGACAACGGCAGCTCGACAACGTCGAACCTGCCGACGTCGATCGGCAGAGGCGAGGGCCAGCTCAACCTGATCGCGTGGGAGGGCTACACCGAGGACGAGTGGGTCAAGCCGTTCGAGTCGCAGACCGGCTGCAAGGTCAACGCGAAGTACGCCGGCTCCTCGGACGAGATGGTCACGCTGATGCGCCAGGGCGGCGGCTCGCAGTACGACATGGTGTCCGCCTCCGGCGACGCCTCCCTGCGGCTGATCCGCGGCGGCGACGTGGCGCCGGTGAACGTCGCGCTCGTGCCGGGCTGGCAGGACTTCATCCCCGAGCTGAAGTCCCCGCCGCACAACACGGTCGACGGCCAGCACTACGGCGTCTCGCTGCAGTGGGGCCCGAACACGCTGCTCTACAACACGAGAGACGTGACGACCACGCCGGACAGCTGGTCGACGATCTACGACAGCAGATACAAGGGCAAGGTCACGGTCCCCGACAACCCGATCCAGATCGCCGACGCTGCCCTCTATCTGTCGAGAACGAGACCGGAGCTGGGCATCAGAGACCCGTATGCACTCACGGAAGACCAGCTCGACGCGGCCGTGGATCTGCTCAAGACACAGCGCCCGCTGATCAAAAAGTACTGGGCGCTTGCCTCTGACGAGATCGACCTGTTCAAGAACGGCGACGCCGTCGTGGGCGCCTCGTGGCCGTACCAGACGATCACGCTGCAGGACAGCGGCGCGCCGGTGAAGGACCTGATCCCGAGAGAGGGCGCGACCGGCTGGGCGGACACGTGGATGCTGTCCTCGAACGCGAGACACCCGAACTGCGCATATGCGTGGATGAAGTGGATCTCGACGCCGAGAGTCCAGGCGCAGCAGGCGATCTCGTTCGGCGAGACGCCCGCGAACCTGAAGGCATGCTCGTACATGGACAGAATCCAGAGAGGCGCCTGCGCGAAGTACCACGCGAACGCACCCGCCTCGTACTTCGCCTCGATCAAGTTCTGGAAGACGCCGACCAGAGACTGCGGGGACGGCAGCCAGGACTGCACGGACTACACGACCTGGCAGCAGAAGTGGACGGAGATGAAGGGCTAGGTCGGATACGTGTCTGCGGCACGTGCAGAGGTCGCGGCGGGCGGACCGGGTCTCCGGTCCGCCCGCCGGCGCGTGTCCGCCGGGCTGTTCAAGCGCGGCTGGCTGCGCCTGACGCTGACGCTCGGCGCCCCGGCCGCATGGTTCGTGCTGATTTACCTCGCCGCGCTTGCGATCCTGTTCGTCAGCGCGTTCTGGCGCGTGGACTCGTTCACCGGCGACATCGTCCACGACTGGAACCTCGACAACTTCAAGACGATCGTCGAGTCGCCGACGTACCGCACGATCGCGTTCCGCACGATCGGGATCGCCGCCGCGGTGACGATCACCGACGCGCTGCTCGCGATTCCGTTCGCCTATTTCGCCGCGCGGCTGGCGCCGAAGCGGTTGCAGACGGTCTTGTTCGTGATCGTGCTCGTACCGCTGTGGACGAGCTACCTCGTGCGCGTGTACGCGTGGCGGCTGATCCTCGCGGAGGACGGGATCCTCAACTGGACGCTGCACGAGCTCGGCTTCGGCGGCGTCCACATCGCGTACTCGAACTGGGCGATGTGGATCGTCTTCAGCTACCTGTGGCTGCCGTTCATGATCCTGCCGGTGTGGGTCGCGTTCGAGCGCGTCCCGGCCTCCTTCCTGGAGGCGAGCGCCGACCTCGGCGCGCGCGGCTGGACGACGTTCCGTCGCGTGCTGCTGCCGATGGTGCTGCCGGGGATCGTCGCCGGCTCGATCTTCACCTTCTCGCTGACGCTCGGCGACTTCATCACGCCGACGCTCGTCGGCGGCGCCGGCTCGGACTTCATCGGCAACGTCGTCTACCGCAGCGTCGGGATCGCGAGCGACGTGCCGTTCGCGGCAGCACTGGCGACGATCCCGCTGCTCGTGATGGGCGTCTACCTGCTCGTCGCGCGCAAGCTCGGCGCGTTCGAGGCGCTGTGATGGACACGACGCGCATCTCCCGCGCCGCGCTCGCCGTCTGGACGGCCTTGATCGTGCTGTTCCTGCTGTTCCCGATCCTGCTGATCATCCTGTACGCGTTCAACCCCTCGAACGTGCAGAGCTGGCCGCTCGAGGGGCTCTCGACGAAGTGGTTCTCCTCGACGTTCCACAACGAGCAGATGCGCGAAGCGCTGTGGCTGAGCGTTCGCGCGGCACTGATCTCGACGACGATCGCGATCGTGCTCGGCTCGATGGCGGCATTCGCGGTGCACCGCTTCCGCTTCTTCGGTCGCGAGACGATCTCGTTCCTGCTCGTGCTGCCGCTCGCGCTGCCGGGGATCATCACCGGCATGGCGCTGAACTCGTTCTTCGTGTGGGGGACTGTGAACTTCTCGCTGACGACGATCGTGATCGGCCACGCGACCTTCTGCATCGTGACCGTCTACAACAACGCGCTCGCGCGGCTGCGGCGCACGCAGACGTCGTTGGTCGAGGCGTCGATGGACCTCGGTGCCGACGGCTGGCAGACGTTCCGCCACGTGACGATGCCGGTGATCGCCACCGCGCTCGTGGCCGGCGGCCTGCTCGCGTTCGCGCTGTCGTTCGACGAGGTGATCGTCACGACGTTCACGGCCGGCGCACAGAACACGCTGCCGCTGTGGATCTTCGGCAACATCCGCCTCGGGCAGAACCTGCCGCAGGTGAACGTCGTCGTGCTGATGGTGATCGTCGTGACGATCGTGCCGGTGACGCTCGCGCAGCGGCTCACACGCGACACGGGCGTGCTGCGGCCGGGCGTGGGGCGCGGGCGGGCGGACGCCTCGACGCACGCGGCAGCGGCCGCCGAGCCGGCACCGTAGGAAAAGCCGGCGGGTGGGTAGCATGACGGCCATGGAGGGATTCGGAGGACTGTTTGGCGACCCGGACGAGCTGCAACGCCGCATGGCGGAGCTCGCCGAGAGCATGCAGGGCCAGCAGAGACTCGCCTGGGCCGACAACGCGATCAAGCTCGCCGTCGACCTGACCGTCGCGGCGATCAACCGCGTCAACATCCAGGGCACGACCGAGGAGCAGGCGCAGCAGATCCGCTCCGTCATGGCGGTCGTCTTCCCCGAGGCCGTGACGCTCGTGCGCGAGGCGCGCGAGGGCCTGCAGTAGCCGGCTCGGACCGGACCTCGCCTGAGATAGCGTCCGGCCCATGCGGGGACGGATCGTCACGGCACCGGACGGCGAGCGCTGGCTCGTCGGTCGGCGTTGGCTCAACCGTCCCGCGCCGAGACCGTGGACGAACTGGCGCCGCAGTCGCAAGAGGACGGACGGCGGCGAGCCCTCCGGCGGCTGGCTCCCGGACGCCGCGCTGAGCGGCGTGGACTCGCTCGGAGGTCTCGGGCTCGTCATCGGCGCGATCGTCGTGATCTTCCTGCTCGTGTTCGTGCTGCTGCCGCTGATCGGCGTCGCGTTCGAGCTGGCGCTGCTGATCGGCTTCGTGATGTCGGGTCTGTTCGGTCGCGTCGTCCTGCGCCGACCGTGGACGATCGAGGCGGTCAGCCTCGAACGGCCCGATCGCCGCAGCGCCTTCAACGTCACCGGCTGGCGCCGCTCCCGCCGCTCGCTCGCCGCGCTCGGTTCCGCCATCGAGACGACCGGCCTGCCATCTGCGCTCCCCGAGGCCGAGCCGACGCTGCTCGATCCGGCGGGCTGATCGCTCGCGCGAAGGCATACCTGAGCGACGAGAGCACGCCGATCCGCGTCGGCGTGCTGCCACCACCCGAGCTCGATTGACCGCCGCGCGATGGCAGCGCGAACCACGAAGATGTCGCTGCCGGAGCGACCCCAACGACGGAGCACGACATGAGCCTCAGCGGCAAGACGATCTTCATCTCGGGAGCGAGCCGCGGGATCGGGCTCGCGATCGCACTGCGCGCTGCGCGCGACGGCGCGAACGTCGCGCTGATCGCCAAGACGGCCGAGCCGCACCCGAAGCTGGAGGGGACCGTCTACACCGCGGCGGAGCAGATCGAGGCGGCCGGGGGCCAGGCGCTGCCGATCGTCGGCGACATCCGCGACGACGCGCAGGTGGATGCCGCCGTCGCGCAGGCGGTCGAGCGCTTCGGCGGGATCAACGTGTGCGTCAACAACGCGAGCGCGATCAACCTCGCGCGCACCGAGGCGCTCGACATGAAGCGCTACGACCTGATGCAGGACATCAACGTGCGCGGCACGTTCGCCGTCTCCCGCGCTTGCATCCCCCACCTGCGCGGGCGCGAGAACCCGCACATCCTCACGCTCTCGCCGCCGCTCGACCTCGACCCGAGATGGCTCGGCCCGCACCTCGGCTACACGCTCGCGAAGTACGGCATGTCGCTGATCGCGCTCGGCCTCGCCGCCGAGCTGCGCGAGGACGGGATCGCCTCCAACGCGCTGTGGCCGCGCACGCTCGTCGCGACCGCGGCGGTGCAGAACCTGCTCGGCGGCGACGAGGCGATGGCGCGCGCCCGCCGGCCCGAGGTCTACGCCGACGCCGCCTACGCGATCCTCAACCGTCCCTCGCGCGAGTGCAGCGGCAACGCCTTCCTGTGCGAGGACGTGCTCGTCGAGGAGGGGATCACCGACCTCTCCCCGTACTCGTACGTGCCCGGGGCGGAGCTGGCGGTCGACCTGTTCGTCGACGCCGCCAACCCGCCCGGCGTGAGCGCCTGACTACGGGACCGGGACGATCCGCATGTAGGGGAGCGGCTGCTCCCACCCATCGGGGTAGCGCTCTCTCGCCACCTCGTCGCTGACGGAGCCCGCGATGATCGCCTTCTCGCCCGGCTTCCACTGCGCCGGCGTCGCGAGCTGGTGCTTGGCGGTGAGCTGCAGCGAGTCGATCACGCGCAGCACCTCGTCGAAGTTGCGGCCCGTCGTCATCGGGTAGATCAGGATCAGCTTGATCTTCTTGTCCGGCCCGATCACGAACACGTTGCGCAACGTCGCGTTTTCGGCCGGCGTCCGCTCGGTCGGGTCGCCGTAGACCTCGGCCGGCAGCATCCCGTATGCCTTCGCGATCGAGTGATCGGTGTCCGCGATCATCGGATAGTTCGGCGCGGTCCCCTGCGAGGAGGCGATGTCGGCCGACCATCTCTCGTGGTTGGTGATCGGGTCGGTCGAGAGGCCGGCGATCTTCACGCCGCGGCTGTCGAAGTCGGGCTTGATCGACGCCATGTACCCCAGCTCGGTCGTGCAGACCGGCGTGAAGTCGCGCGGGTGGGAGAAGAGGACCGCCCAGCCGTCGCCGATCCACTCGTGGAAGTCGATCTCGCCTTCAGTCGTCTGGGCGGTGAAGTTGGGGGCGGTATCGCCGATGGTCAGGCCCATCTGTGACGTCTCCTTGGTCGGTACGCCCATTGTGGCAAATCCCGACCAGTTTTGACGGTGTTTTCCAGACCCGGTTCCCGCGGCTAGCGCGGAACGAGCTGCAGGATCGGAATCGTGCGTCCGACGTGCGACGCGCGCTCGCGATAGATCGCGTACGGCGGGAACACGCTGTCGGCGAGCTCCCACAGCCGCGCACGCTCCGCCTCATCCTCGACGACCTCTACTCGGAACGGCCGGCCGCCGAGAACGACTTCGGGGTTCGCGCGCGCATTGAAGAACCAGGCCGGGTGCTCCGGCGCCCCCAGCTTCGAGGCGACGATCGTCACCCGCTCGCCGTCGTTGAAGTAGATGACCCCGTTGCTGCGCGGCCTGCCGCTGCGCGCGCCGGTCGTCTCCAGCAGCGCGGTCGGGACGATCAACCCCATGCCGAGGCGCCCGCCGCTGAGCCGCATGAGGTGCGGATCGACCTTCCACACGACCCTCCGCGACAGCCACGCAGCCAGGCGCGTGCCGAGGAAGCGCACGTAAGCGCGGTAGACGGGGCCGCGAGGAGCGTGGGGATCCACGTACGGCAGCGCCCCGCGAGCAGACATGCCGAGACGGTACCGGCGCTCACCGTGGGGTGAGCCGCACCGCTACGCGCCTACGCGCGGCTCGTCCGTGTTCAGCGGCACCCGCGCCGCGAGCGCACCGGCATCCACCGGAGGAGCGTCCCACGTGCTCTCGGTCAAGAGGTCTGTCTTGTCCCAGTTGCGCAGGAAGGCCTCGACGGTCCCCGCGTCGAGCGGACGTGCGAACAGGAATCCCTGACCGCTGTCGCAGTGCTCCTGGCGAATCAGCGAGAGCTCCTGCGGGCGCTCGATGCCCTCGGCGAGCGTCTCGATCGAGAGCGCCTTGCCGAGCTGCACGAGGCTGCGCAGGAGGATCTCCCCATCGCGGTCCTCCCCGACTCGCGAGATGAAGGAGCGATCGATCTTGAGGGCGTCGATCGGAAACTGCTGGAGGTAGGCGAACGACGAGTAGCCGGTGCCGAAGTCGTCGATCGCGATGCGCACGCCGAGCCGCTTGACCTCCAGCAGCCGGCCGGCCGTGGCCTCTGCGTTGCGCATCAGCGTGGTCTCGGTGATCTCGATCGTCAACGCCGCGGGATCGAAGCCGCTGGCAGCGAGCGCATCCTCCACATGGCGGAGGAACTCATCGTCGTCGAGCTGACGTCCCGAGACGTTCACCGCGACGCTGACCGGATGGCCCGCCGCGTGCCAGCGGGCGCCCTGTCGACACGCCTCGACGAGCACCCACGCGCCGACCGACGTGATCATCCCCGTCTCCTCGAGCACCGGGATGAACTCATCCGGCTGGATCGTCCCGCGCGACGGGCTGCGCCAGCGAATCAGGCACTCCATTCCCGACGGGACCATCTCGACGAGGTCGAACGTGGGCTGGTAAACGAGGAAGAACTCCTCGTTCGCCAACGCCTGCTTGAGATCCATCTCGAGCTCCATGCGGCTCTGCACGGCGCTCTCCATGCCGGACTCGAAGATCACGTAGCGGTTCTTGCCGTCCCACTTCGCCCGGTACATCGCGATGTCCGCGTGGCGCAGCAGCTCGTCGGCGGAGGTGCGGACGCCGCTCGCGATGCCGATGCTCGCCGTCACGTACACCGGCATCTCCTCCGCGCCTTCGAGCCGGAAGGGCTCTCTGAGCGCTTCGAGCAGACGCTCCGCGATCAAGTCGGGGCCTGCGCCCAACGAGATCCCGTCGGCGATGACGACGAACTCGTCGCCGCCGAGCCGGCCGAGCGCGTCGGTGCCGCGGACGCCGCTGTCGAGCCGCGCGGCGACGGCGCAGAGCAACTCGTCGCCGACGCTGTGCCCGAGCGTGTCGTTGACGTGCTTGAAGTTGTCGATGTCGATGAAAAGCGTGGCAACCGGCGTCTGGCTGAGCGCCCCGCGCACGAGCATCTGCTCGAGCCGGTCGCGGATCAGCGTGCGGTTGGGGAGGCCGGTGAGGTCGTCGTGCGTGGCGAGGAACGCCAGCTGCTCCTGCCGGTGGGTCAGCTCCTCGAGCGCACGCTGGCGCTCGCCCTCGAACGACTCGCACATCCGCACGAGCGTCACGTCGAGGCTGCGCTGGAGCATCCGCTGCGCCTCCTCAACGGCAGCCGACGACAGCTGCAGGCCGGCCGCACCCTCGCCGATCACGTGCGCCGCGGCGTCGCGCCAGCGCAGGCACCGCTTGGTGACCTCGTTAAGCGGCGCGGCCCGCTGCGCGGCGAGCTGGCCGAAGATGCTCCAGGACTCCTGGCCGACGTCGCGTGCGACGTCCACGCCCTCGCCCGCCATCCAGCGCGCGACGGCGGCCGTCGAGACGGCGCCGACCCGCTCGAAGCTGTCCTCCACGATCGCGTCGAGCACCCGCCCCGACTCCGAGGAGCGCCGGACCATGTCCTGCGCCACATCGCCGGTGCGCGCCTTGAGCCACTCGCCGAGCTGACGCACCTCGTCCGCGGCGACGGAGGCTGTGCGGCGCGCCACGGCGGCGTCGTCTTCGTCTGGTCTTCGCGCCGACATGATTGCCCACATCGGCACAAAGCCGGACATACTTGACACACTCGAGTTTCTCGACGGCGAGTGGGCATGCCAGCATGGCCGGTGCGACTCGAGTCGTGGCTTACGCCGCCGCAGCTGCTCCAGCACCGCCAACACCTCATCGTTGCCGGAAGGCTGGGCATCATGCGCTTTGGTGCCGATGTCGGCAGTCAGTTGCTCAACGCGATCACTTCGCCGAATTGATCGACCGGGCGAAAGCCATCACGCTAACGTCCCTCTTGAGGGCACCGTTCTCCGTGATGGAACAGACATCCGCGACCGCGTACCGGATCGTCGAGATGCGAAATGGGGTTGGCAACGGCTCACGCCGTGTAGCGCGGACAGGGCACCTCCACCGTCGTCGTCGAGCGCGGCGTCGGCGGCGGGTAGACCGTGTCGAGCTGCGCGCTGAAGTGTCCCGACGCGGGGCAGCGCGGCACCGCGAACAGCGACTCGTCCGTGCGTTGACGGCGGGTGCAGCGCGAGCCGCGGCCGCGCGCCAGGCACGTCCCTCTACGCAGTTGCAGCGGGCGCACGGTCACCTCGATCTCCGCGATGCTCACCTGGAAGCCGCTGATCGGCCCGGTGTTGATCGCCAGCTTGAGGCCGAAGCGGCCGTCCGGCGTCGGATCGAAGAACAGGCTCTCCGTGACCGCCGCGTGCACGCCCGCGACGACCGGATACTTGCGCACGATCGCCGAGCGCTCGTCCGCGGAGCCGACGACCGTGAAGCCTGCGAGCGCGTTGGGGGTCACGCCGCGGCTGAGGAAGATCGAGAAGTGGAATGGGATCGGATCTGTCAGGACCGCGATGGCGTCGCGCGCGTCGATGAGCCCGCTGCCACCGCCGAGACGTCCCCGCGCGCATGCGCGCACGTTCGGCAGCGCTGCCAGGTCGCGCTTCGTGCCGCTGCGCTCCAGCGTGCGCGCAAACGCCCCGAGGCGCTCGAGCCGCCGCGGGAACGGCACAGCAGAGATGTGGGCGTCGAGCGCGTCGCGCAGCGCCGGCCCGTCGCACAGGTAGCGTGAGGTGAGGAATGTGCGGTTGATCTCCACCCCGCGCGGCAGCCGCATCGTGAATTCGGTCGGCGTCGGCGGCACCAGCCCTGTCGTGTCGAACCGGCGCAGGTGCATGTACGCGGTGAGGTCCCCCGCGCGCGGACTGTGGACCTGGAAGGTGAACTGCTGCACGGGCTCGGCCCGCGCGATTCCGCACAGCCCGACGATCGCCATCGCAGCGACCACGAGGACCATCGGAAGGAAGACCAGCGCTTCAGGGGACCTCTTCATGGCACGCTCCTTTAGGTGGAAGGAGTATCGGCCTCAGCGCGGGCGGTCGCCAGCGGGTCGGCACCCTAGACCAGACCCTAAGACCGCGTGAGCGGGCTGTTCGAGCGGGAGCGCGAGCTCGCCGAGCTCGACACCATCGTCGCGGACGCGTGCGCCGGGCGCGGCTGTCTCGCCGGGGTCAACGCGTCCGTCGGGCTCGGCAAGACCCGGCTGCGGCGACAAGGTGCGCCGCTGGACGCCGATCGGCCGAGCTTCGGAAAGCGTCTGAGAAGCTGCAGCCGCTGCGCAACACGCTGCGGCGTGTTCGGCGGAAGCTCATGCGTGAGGATCATCTCGCGGAGGTCCTCAACGACCGCCGCGGCCAGCCGGATCTGCGCCACCTACAGCTCGTCGAGCCCGACCGTCTCGCCGCGACCGGCCTGTTCGCGCCCAAGCTGCATCCGCTCCCACGCGCCGGGGACGCGGTCGAGCACCGACACGACGTCCGCCGGCTCACGCTCCAGCTCCGCGAGCGCCTCCGAGAGCAGCGTCACCGCCAGGTCATCTGCTGTGCGTGCGCACGCTCAGCCAACGCCGCGAGTCGCGCAGCCGACTCGTCATCGAGGTCGAGATGGATCTGGTAAGCCACGTGAGACAGGGTACATCTACGATCGCTCCATGCCGGGAAGAACGCCGGGGCGGCGCGCGAACTTCCAGCAATGGACGCGCACCGTCAGAGCGACTGTCACGTCACAACCTTGGTATGTCGTCCTCGGAGCGGAAGATCTCGCCGCCGCCGCAGAGGAGGCGAGTCGCCGAGCACGCGCCGGCAAGCACCGCCCGTACCTTGCGCGAAGGGCCCTGTCGAGCATGGCCCTTCTTCTGATGGCATTCGAGGCGTGGGTCAACCACGAGCTGGCGTTGCGTCTGTTTTTCAGCCGGGACGAGACTGGCACACCGGATCCCGTTCTGGAGAACCTGCTGCTACAGGGACCCCTCGCGACGAAGGCCCGTCAGATCCCGAGGTATGCAGGCGGCCACGCGCTAGCCCCAGAGAAGCACCCGGACCTGGAGCAGCTTGTCTTGCTCCGCCATGAGCTCATGCACGATTTGCCAGCATCGAACGTGCGCGGCGAGATCAACCGTCTGGACCCGCTTGAGGGTCGCGGGTTGCTTCGGACAGCTCCAAGCGGAACGACGGAGTACATGCACCATGAACGACTTGCGTCATACGATCTCGCATGGTGGGCATGGGAAACAGTCCGAACGGTCGTCGAAGCCGTCATAGATGCGAAACCAACCAAAGACACCCAGGACGAGATCCACAACTTCGATCTTCCGCATCAGTGGGAAATTCCCGACCCCGCGATGATCGCCACGCTAACCGCGGAGGCGAATCGTCGTATGACTTGACGACGAGGCCTACGCCGCCGCCAACTGCTCCAAGACCGCCAAGACCTCGTCGTCGTGCGTTCTCGGCGTGACTCTCGCGATGACGTGCGCGACAACGCCATCCGGGCCGATCACGAACGTCGCGCGCAGCGCGCCCCAATACTTGCGCCCGTACAGGACCAGAACTAGGTGCGACGAATGGCGCGCGGTGCGCGTTGAGCCAAGGTCATTGCGGGACGCTAAGCGCGAAATCCCCGACCCTGGACGACCTGCGCGTGCCACCTGACGTCTCTTACTCGGCAGGCGGTGCCGGAGGCGGTGTCGCCCCAACGGGAGAGCATCCCGCTCGCGCGTTCCCCTCTGAGCCTGCCTGACACGCGGCCCCGTCCGCCGGTACTCAGGACGCCACCGACAGAGAAGCGTTGGCCTCGGATGCGCGCGCTGCCGAGCATCATCCCCTTCGTCCGAACCCGTCCGTCGGCGCATCGCGCACGCCAGCGAAAGTAAACCCCGTCTGCCGAGGACTCACCCACCGTGAACGAGATCGGCAAGCCCTGACTCGTCTTCCCCACGTAAGTGCCCGCTTTGAACGGCGATGACGGCGCAGGTGGTGGCGGCGGCG
>DATFPW010000005.1:0-27951 GCA_035264605.1 Conexibacter sp.
CCTGCCGGCGCGCCGCCGGCACCGCCGGCGAAGCCGGTGGTCGGCTGCGTCGTCGTCGCGCCCCCCGAGGGCTGTGTCGTGGTCGGGGTCGTCGCGGTGGTGGTCGTGGTCGTCACCGGCGCAGCCGTCGTCGTCGAGACCGTCGTCGTCGCCGTGGTGGTTGCAGTCCTCACCGGTGCCGTCGTCTGTGCAGTCAGCGGTGACGGCTCGACAGTCGCACCGCTTTCCTGGACATCGTCGGAGCCGCAAGCGCCAATCGCCAGCGCGAGCGCGAAGCCAATCGGGAGAGCGAGGACGCGGGCACGGCGCAACATCGCGCGGATGCTAGCGGGCGCAACCGGTGGCACCGCTTGCGTGCTTGAGGTACGCTCGCGTCCCCTGAGCGGGCCAACTGGGTGGGACGCTCCTTCGATTCCGTCTCGAGGTCGAGAGACGGCCAAGGTGGTGGGAACGGCACGATGTCGGTGAAGTACGCGGTCCTGGGGCTGCTGGCGCAGCGACGCGGCTACGGCTACGACCTCGTGCAGCGCTTCGAGGAGCAGGTCGGCCCGGCCTGGCAGCTGAACGCCGGCGCGATCTACGTCGCCCTCGACAAGCTGGAGCAGGAAGGGCTCGTGCGCCCGATCGCCTCCGGCGACGGCGACGCTCCCCCCACACGGCGGCGCACCGTGCGCGGGGCGCCACGCGTCATCTACGAGGCGACCCCGCAAGGGCTCGAGCGCTTCGAGGATTGGATGGCGACCGGCTCCACGATGTCGCCGCTGCGCGAGGAGCTGCACCTC
Organism: Conexibacter sp.; assembly: GCA_035264605.1. Taxonomy (GTDB): domain Bacteria; phylum Actinomycetota; class Thermoleophilia; order Solirubrobacterales; family Solirubrobacteraceae; genus Conexibacter. The sequence goes on from DATFPW010000005.1 coordinate 783, forward strand.
AAGCTCGCACTCTCCCAGCCGCGCAACCTGCCGCGATTGATCCAGCTGACCTATGAGCAGGAGCAGGCGTGCCTCGAGCGGCTCGAGCAGCACCTCGGCGGCGCCGCCTTCGACGACCTGCTCGCATCGACTCCCCCATGGTCCGCCGTCGCGAGCGTGATGGTGCGCGACGCCGAGATCGCCCACCTGCAGGCGACGGTCGAGTGGCTGCGCCGCATCCGCGAGGCGATGCGCTGGCTGCAAGAGCGGCCGGAGGCGCTGCGCCCCCGCAGCTGACATGACGCTGCTCTCACTCGACGGCGTGACGAAGCGCTTCGCCCGCGGCTACCGCGAGGTGGAGGCTCTGGCCGGCGTCGAGCTCGACGTGGAGGCGGGCGACTTCGTCGCGATCTGGGGTGGGAGCCGCTCCGGCAAGACGACGCTGCTGCGGGTCGCGGCCGGGATCGAGGCGCCCGACGGCGGGCGCGTCGTGTTCGACGACCGCAACCTCGCGGCGCTGTCCCGGCGCGCGCGTGCGCGCCTGCTGCTGACCGACATCGGCTGCGTCTGGCAGACCGGCCGCATCACGCGCGGACTGTCCGTCCTGGACCACGTGGCGCTGCCGCGCTTCAAGGCACACAGCCACGCGCAGGCGCGGCGCGAAGCGCACGACATGCTCGAGCGCGTCGGCGTCGCGCAGTCCGTGAACGCGCGTTGGCACGAGCTGTCCGACGGCGAGCGCACGCGCGTGGCGTTGGCGCACGCGCTGATCCGCCGTCCGCGGCTGCTGCTGGCCGACGAGCCGACCGCGAACCTCAACATGATCGAGCGCGAGCAGGTGCTCAGCGTCCTGCGCTCGGTCGCCGAGGAGGCGGGCGTCGCGATCGTGATGACAGCGCCAGACGCGCCGAACCTGCTGCAGTCGCATCGCCTGATGTCGCTCGACGCCGGTCGCCTGATCAAGCCGCGCTCCGAGCATCGCGGCACGCTGATCGACTTCCCCAGCGCGAGCGAGCGAGCCGGCCGCGGGTAGTGTCGTGAGTCGGAAGTTCGTGAGCGGTTTCTCGAGTGGATCGTCGTTCGTGAGGTCGGGCGGCGAGGCGCCGAGAAACCGCCATCGAACTAACTCAGGACACTAACCGCCGTGCTCGAGCTCCGAGCGGTCCACAAGACCTTCGCCGGTCTCGACGGCGAGACGATCCGCGCGGTCGACGGCGTCTCGCTGACGGTCGGGGCCGGGGACTTGGTGGCGATCTACGGGCCGAGCGGATCGGGCAAGTCGACGCTGCTGTTCCTCGCGGGCGGCATCACGCGCCCCGATGCCGGCCGCGTGCTGTTCGACGGGCACGATCTCGCATCGCTCTCGCGTCGTGCGGCGGCGCGCCACCGCCGCAGCGAGCTCGGCTTCGTGTTCCAGTCCTCCCGGCTCGTGCCAGGCCTCTCGGCGATCGACAACGCGGCGCTGAAGCTGATGGCCGAGGGCACCAATCGCAGCGAGGCGCGCCGGCGGGTCGCGCCGCTGCTCGAGCGACTCGGCGTCGTGCGCCGGGCGGAGCACCGAGCAACGCAGCTCTCGCGTGGCGAGCGCCACCGCGTGGCGCTGGCGCGCGCGTTGTCCAACGACCCCCGGCTCGTGCTCGCCGACGAGCCGACCGGAAGCCTCGACTCGCAGCGCAGCCAGGAGGTGCTGGCCTTGCTCGCCGAGGTCTGCCGCGAACGCAGCATCGGCGTCCTGCTCGTGACGCACGATCCCGCCGGGGCCGAGGTCGCCGACCGCGTCTACCGCCTGCGCGACGGCAGACTCACGCAGATGACCGGCGCGGCCGGACAGCCCGCCGTGCCGCACGTCCCATGAGGACCGGCAACCTCCTGTTCCTGTACGTCCAGCGGGTCCGCGCCCACCCGCTGCAGGAGCTGCTCGCGCTGCTCGGGATCGCCGTCGGCGTCGCGTTGATGTTCGCGGTGCTCGTCGCGAACGGCAGCGTCGCGGCGTCGGTCGAGCAGCTCGTCCACGGCATCACCGGCAACGCCCAGCTGCAGGTGGTGGCGCGCGACCGGCACGGCTTCGATGCAGCGCTTACAGGGCAGATCCAGCAGCTGCCAGGGGTGCGCGCCGCGGCGCCGCTGGTCGACGTCCGATCTACCCTGACCGGTCCCACCGGGGCCACGCACACGGCCGACCTGATCGGCGGCGACGCGCGGCTGGTGGCGATGGGCGGCGGGCTGCTGCGCGAGCTCGTCTCGCCCCACATCCACCTCACGCGCGCGATCGCGTTGCCAGGGCCCCTCGCGGCCACGCTCGGGGTGCACGGCGGCGAGTCGATTCAGATGACGACCGGCTCGCGCGTGCGCCGCGTGCCTGTCGCGACGGTGCTTGGGCACAGCGAGCTCGGCGCGCTGGTCGACAGTCCGATCGCGCTCGCGCCCCTCGGGTACGCGCAGCAGCTCGGCGAGTTGCCTGGCCGCTACACCCGCGTGCTCGTCGAGGCGAGAGCAGGCGAGGTCGCACATGTGCGCGCCGGCTTGGAGCGGCTTGCCGGCGATCGCCTCAACGTCGTCTCGGCGGACCATGAGGCTGACCTGCTGCGCCGGGCGGCCGCACCGAACGACCAGTCGACGGCGCTGTTCGCGGCGATCAGCGCGCTCGTCGGCCTGCTGTTCGCGTTCAACGCGATGCTGTTGACGGTGCCCGAGCGTCGTCGCTTCATCGCGGACCTGCGGCTGGAGGGACTCGGCGACCTGACCGTCGTGAAGCTGGTGCTGTTCGACGCGCTCGTGCTCGGCATCGCCGCCTCGCTCGTCGGCCTGCTGCTCGGCGACGCGCTCTCACGCGACGCCTTCCGCGCGGCGCCCGGCTACCTCTCGTACGCGTTCGCCGTCGGAGACCAGCGCATCGTCTCGCCGGGAGCGGTGCTGCTTGCGATCGCGGGCGGCCTCGCGGCGACGATCGTCGCCGCGATGCGCCCGCTCAGCGACCTGCTGTCGCGGCGGCCCCTCGACGCCGCGTATCGCGAAGAGGACGAGCCCACGGACGCTGCGTTCGCCCCTCGCCGGTGGCTGCCGCTGGCCGGGAGCGCGCTCGCCGCCGCCGCGACCGGGTTGCTGCTCGTGGCGCCGCACGCGACGATCGTCGGGATCGGCCTGCTCGTCGGCGCGATGCTGCTGCTGATCCCAGGTCTGCTGACGTTCTGCCTGGGGCTGGTGGACCTCGTCAGCCAGCGGCTGCGCAGCCCGCTGCTCGTCGTCGCCGTCGGCGAGTTGCGCGCGTCGGCCACGCGCTCGATCGCACTTGCGGCGACAGGCGCGCTCGCGGTGTTCGGAAGCGTCGCCGTCGAGGGCTCGCACTTCGACCTGCAGCGCGGGCTCGACGCCGATGCGCACGCGTTCAACGCGCGGGCCGACTTGTGGATCGCGTCCGCCGGTGCCGCCAACGAGCTGGCAACCGTCTCATTTCGCCCACCCGCCGCTGCGAGTCGCATCGGCGCGCTGCCCGGCGTACGCGCCGTGCGCGCCTATCGCGGCGGCTTCCTCGACGTCGGCGACCGCCGCGTATGGGTCGTCGCGCCGTCGCGCGAGGACCGGCAGCCGCTGCTGCCAAGTCAGCTGCTCGAAGGCGAGCTGACCCGCGCAAACGAGCGCCTGCGCAGTCGCGGCTGGGTCGGTCTGTCGAGCGCGTTGGTGCACGCGCGCGGACTGCGGATCGGTGACGTCGTCACGCTGCCCACGCCGCGGCCGCTGCGGATGCGGCTCGCCGCGGTCCTCACGAACCTCGGCTGGAGCTCCGGCGCCGTGCTGATGAATGCCGCTGACTTCCGGCGCGGCTGGGCCAGCGCCGACGTCGGCGCGCTGCAGGTGCTGCTCGATCCCGGTACCTCGGCTAACGCGATGGCCGCACGCGTGCGCACGCTGCTCGGTCCGCAGCAGGGGCTCGCAGTGGAGACCTCCGCGCAACGCGAGCAACGCTTCCGTGCGTCGACGCGACAGGGGCTCGCGCGCCTCACGCAGATCGCGCGCCTGGTGCTCGTGGCGGCGGCGCTCGCGCTCGCCGCCGCGCTCGGAGGGGTCGTGTGGAGCCGACGCCCGCGCTTGGCCTCGCTCAAGCTGAGCGGCTTCAGCGACGGCGACGTGTGGCGAGCCCTGATGTTGGAGAGCGCGATCGTGCTTGGGATCGGCTGCTCCATCGGCGCGCTGTTCGGACTCTACGGTCAGTTCATGCTCACTCGCTGGTTGAGCGACTCGACCGGATTTCCAACCGCATACGCGCCAGCTTGGGTGCTCGCGCTCTCCACCCTCGCGGGCGTCACGCTCGTGGCAGTAGCGATCGCTGCGCTGCCGGGCTTTGTCGCGGCGCGCGTGTCTCCCGCCGCAGCGCCAATCGAGGATTAATCGAACTGATTAAGGTTGCTCGCAGGGACGCACCGGATACGACCGGGGAGCTTCCTACGCTTGCTGCATGCGATCGGTCGCCGACGCGTCGCATCGTCCCCGCGTGCGCGATCTCGCCGCGCTCGCCCTCGTCATGGCGCGCTTCTGGCTCGTCGTGCTCCCGCTTGCGCGCACGCAATTGCGGGGCTGGCAGCGACTCGCCGTCGAAATTCCCGATCCCGCGCTGCGCGCGCAGGCGCTCGCGACGCTCCAGCGCGAGCGTCTGAGCGCGGCCGGCGCGGCCCTGTTCGCGGCGACGACCCCACGGCGACGCGACCCCGAGCTCGTCCGCGCGCTCGTCGCCTACCAGGTGATCTGTGACTACCTCGACACGCTTGCGGAGCAGCCGAATGCAGATCCGATTCGCAATGGCGCGCAGCTGCACCGCGCGCTCGCGGATGCCGTCGCCGACGGTCTCCTCACCGACCACTACGCCCTGCACGCGGCGCGCAACGACGGCGGGTACCTCGCGGCGCTCGTCGCTGCCTGCCGTGAGAGCTTCTCCAGACTCCCGGCATACGCGCCCGTGCGCGCGGCCGCGATGCGCGAGGCGAGCCGCAACGAGGTGCAGGGGATCAACCATGCGTGCGCAGGCCTGCGCGAGCCTGCGCTGCGGGAGTGGGCCGACGCAGCGCGAGCGCACGATGCAGCAGCCGCTGATGACGCCGCCTGGTTCGAGCTCGCAGCCGCCGGCAGCTCGTCGCTGGCCGTCCTCGCCCTGATCGCGGCGGCCGCCGACCCCGCCACGACGACGGACACAGCCGAACAGGTGCGCCGAGCGTACTTCCCTTGGATCGAGGCGCTCAGCACGCTGCTCGACAGCGTCGCCGATCGCGAGCGCGACCTGCAGACGGGCGAGCTCAACTTCGTCAGCGAATACCCGACGCAAGCGGCGGCCGTCGCACGGCTGCGGGAGGTGACGATGCGCGCCATCGCCGGTGCGCGTGGGCTACCGCGCGGCGAGCGCCACGTCGTGCTCGTCGCCGGCATGATCGCGATGCACGTCTCCGAAGCGGGCGCCTGGCTGCAGTGGACCCAGCCGGTCACGCGTGCAGTGCTGCGGGCGACCGGAACCCCCGCGATGCCGCTGCTGCTGGTGCTCCTGCGTACGTGGCGGCGGGCAGGCCGAGGACGAGCGGTCAGCCTTCGGCCGGCGCGCCCAATCCGATCGGGCAGCTGACGCCCGTGCCGCCGAGCCCGCAGTAGCCGAACGGGTTCTTCGCGAGGTACTGCTGGTGGTAGTCCTCGGCGTAGAAGAAGCTGTCCTCGTGCAGCTCGGCGAGCTCGGTCGTGATCTCGCCGTAGCCCGACTCGCGCAGGGTCTCCTGGTAGGTCTCGCGCGAGCGGAGCGCGGCGTCGCGCTGGGCGTCGCTCGTCCAGTAGATCGCCGAGCGGTACTGCGTGCCGACGTCGTTGCCCTGCCGCATCTCCTGGGTCGGGTCGTGGCCCTCCCAGAACAGCTTCAACAGCGCGTCATAGCTCGTTCTCGCCGGATCGAAGACGACGAGCACCGCCTCCGTATGGCCGGTCTGCGCGGAGCAGACCTCCTCATAGGTTGGGTTGGGCGTGAAGCCCCCGGCGTAGCCGACGGCCGTCGTGTAGACGCCCGGCGCCTGCCAGAAGAGTCTCTCCGCGCCCCAGAAACAGCCGAGGCCGAAGACAGCCGTCTCGTAGCCGTCCGGGAAGGGCGGCTTGATCGGGGTGCCGAGCACCTCGTGCTGCGTCGAGGTCGGGATCGCCTGCTCGCGGCCGCGCAATGCGCGCTCCGCGTCCACCATGTCGGACTTGCGAGTGAGAAAGCGCATGCGATCAATCTAGCCTGCGGGTGCGGTCCGTCCCTTACGGATCGATGACGTCGCCGCGGCGAGCCGCGCCAGCAGGTAGCCGGCGACGAGCAGGCCCGCGATCGAGGCACCCGCGGCGACGCTCGCGTAGTAGGAGAGATAGAGGCCGCCGATCCCGGCGACCATGCCGAGCACGACGGCGATCGCCATCATTGGTGCGAGCCGTCGGGTCAAGAGCCGAGCCGCCGCCGCAGGTGCCACGAGGACGGCCACGACGAGCAGGTTGCCGAGCCCCTGCACCGCGACCAGGACCGCCAGCGCGATCAGCGTCAGCAGCAGCGCGTCGACGACGAGCGGCGCGACGCCGAGCGCCCGGGCGCCGTCGCGGTCGAAGCCGGCTGCGAGCAGGCGCCAGTGGGCCGCCCACAGCGCGAGCAGCACGGCCGCGACGAGCGCGGCGCCCGCCAGCAAGTCGCCGCTCGTGGTGCCGAGCACGTCGCCGAACAGCAGCCCCTGGATCCCCAGCGGCGTGTCGGGCGAGAGCGCGAGCAGCGCGCCGAGGCCGAACAGCGTCGTGACGGCGACCGCAGTGGCGTTGTCGCGCCCGATCGCCGGGACGCGGCCCGCGAGCGCGACGGCGAGCGCCGCGACGAGGATCCCCGCCGCGCCTCCGAGCAGCAGCGGGATGCCGGCCAGCGCCGCCAGCACAAGCCCGGGAAACATCCCGTGTGCGAGCGACTCGGCGCCGTAGGACAGCTCCCCGAGCACGATCCAGCAGCCGAGCGTTCCGCCGACGACCGCGAGCAGCAGCACCTCCAGCAGCGCACGCTGCATCAGCGCCTGCGAGAACGGGTCGGCGAGCGTGTCGAGGACGGTCGCGAGTGCCGGCATCAGTGCGGTGGTACGTCGTCGTGGTGGTGGTGATGCGGCGGCAGGATCGCGTGGTGCGGCGCGGCCGGGTCCTCTCCGGGAAGCGTCACGATCGCGGCGCCGTACGTCTGCGCGAGCACGTCGTGCGTGAGCGTCTCTGCTGGGACCCCGAACGCGATCTGGCGGCCGTTGACGCACAGGACGCGATCCCAGCGACGCGCCTGCTCGAGGTCGTGCGTGGCGATCATGACGGCTCGGCCTTCTTGGGCGAGCTCGCGCAGCAGCTCCTCCAGGAGGGCGGCACTCGTCGTGTCGAGGCCGGTGAACGGCTCGTCGAGCAGCAGGACCTGCGCGTTCTGCACGAGCGCTCGCGCGATCAGCACACGCTGGCGCTGCCCGCCCGACAGCTCGCCGTACGTGCGCTCGGCGCGGTCGGCGAGGTCGACGCGCTTCAGCGCGTCGCGCGCGGCGGCGCGGTCGGTGCGGGTCGGGCGCCGCCACCACGCGCGACCGGGGATCGTCCCCATCAGTGCGACGTCGAGCGCGCTGACGGGGAAGTCGAGGCGGGAGCGCTCGGTCTGGGGGACGCTGGCGCAGCGGCCTGTCGTGGTGAGCGTGCCTTGTGATGGGCGCAGCTCTTGGAGGAGAGCGCGAAAGAGCGTCGTCTTGCCGCCGCCGTTGGGGCCGAGGACGGCGATCCGCTCGCCGGGGTTGGCGGTGAACGTCACGTCTCTCAGTACCGGCGCGCTGCCATAGCCGACCGCGACATCCCGGGCGGCGACAAGGGAGCTCACGCCGCCGCCTTGGCCACGCGCGGCACGAGGGCATGGCCGATCGCGACGAGCGCGAATACCGCTCCCGCGACGACGGCGATCGTGGCACCGGGCGGGGCGTTCAACTCGACGGCGAACCAGATGCCGAGCGTGCCCTCGGCGGCGGCGAGGGCGATGGTGGCGAGCTGCCAGCTGGGAATCCGGTTGCTGATCAGCCGCGTCGTCGCGGCGGGAACGACGAGCAGGGCGGTTGCGAGCAGGGCGCCGACGGCGCTCAGCGTTGCGACGGCGCCGAGGGCGACGAGCACGAGCAGCAGGGTGTCCGGAAGCTTTGAGCGGATGCCGAGGGCTGGCGCGGATGCCGGGTCGAAGCCGGTTGTGAGCCAGCGGGTGCCGAGCAGCCAGGTGGCGGCGAGCGTGACGACGGCGACCGCGGCGGCGAGCCGGACGTCCGGTGGGCCGATCGCGAGCAGGCTGCCGAACAGCAGCGACTCGACGGAGGCGGCCGAGTGGAAGACGTCGGAGGCGAGCACGATCCCGGTCGCGAGCGCGGCGACGAGCACGAGCGCGGTCAAGGTGTCATGGCCCTCGCCTCTGCGCGTGCCGAGACGTCCGACCGCGAATGCGAACAGCAGCGCCGCGCCGAAGCCGCCGAGGGCGCCGGCGAAGCCGAGCCCGTCGGCGAGGACGAGGCCGGGGAAAGCCGCAGCGGCAGCACCGTGCGCCGGGAACGCGAGACCGCGCAGGACGATCCAGCAGCCGAGCGTGCCGGCGAGTACGGCGAGCAGCAGCAGCTCGACAAGGGCGCGCTGTACGAAGGGAAGCTGGAAGGGCTCGAGCATCGACGCGTAGCATAATGAGAATGAGTCTGATTTGCATGACGGCGATACGATCGAGGCGATGACCGCGACGAGACGATCCAGCTGGCGCGAGCACACGCTCGCGACGCTCTCAGCGGCCGGCTACCGCCGTGGTGGCGCCCGCAACGCGGTCGTCGACCTGCTCGATCGCCAGGACTGCGCGTTGACCGCGCAGGAGATCGACGACCGCCTGCGCACGCAGGGCCGCAGCGTCGGGCGCGCGAGCGTCTACCGGATCCTCGAGCTGCTGACCGAGCTGCGGCTCGTGCAGAGGATCGACGTCGGCCAGGGCGTCGCCCGCTATGAGCGTCACGTGCCCGACGGCGACCATCACCATCACCTCGTCTGCGACAGCTGCGGCCAGATCGCACCGTTCTCCGATCCCGCCCTGGAGCAGGCGATCGAGCGCGTGTCACGCTCGCTCAGCTTCGCGGTCGACGACCACGACGTGGTGCTGCACGGATCGTGCAGCGACTGCCGCACCGACGACGCGTAGCGCGTCCGCCACCGCTCAGGCGCCGCGCGCTTCGCGCAGCACGAGACGCAGCGTGCGGGCGACCCAGGCATATACGGAGCGGGTGAGCGGCATGGCGGCGACGCTACCCGAGCACCTAAGCCGTCGCTCAAGAAGCCGGTTGTTTCGTCGCCGCCAGCTCGGCGGCGGCGTCGATGATCATGTCCTCTTGGCCGCCGACGATGCGGCGGCGGCCAAGCTCCATCAGCACAGCGCGTGGCTCCACGCCGAACTTCGCTCCCGCGCGCTCGGCGTGCAGCAGGAACGACGAGTAGACGCCCGCGTAACCGAGCGAGAGCGCGGTCTTGTCGATCACCTGCTCGCGCGGCATCAGCGGTGCGACGACGTCCTCGGCGACGTCCATCAGCGGGAACAGCTGCGCGTTGCTCTCATGGCCGGAGCGCTCGAGCGCCGCGGCCAGCACCTCGAGCTGCGCGTTGCCGGCGCCGGCGCCGAGTCCGCGCAGCGAACCGTCGAGCCACGTCGCGCCCGCCTCGACCGCCGCGAGCGCGTTGCCGACGCCGCAGCCGAGGTTGTTGTGCGCGTGGAAGCCGACCGCGACGTCCGCGTCGAGCGCGTCGCGCAGGGCGCTGACGCGCGCGGCTGCGCTGGCCGGCACCATCGCCCCGGCCGAGTCGACGACGTAGACGACGCGCGCACCGTAGGAGGCCATCAGCTTCGCCTGCTGCGCCAGCTCCGCCGGCTCCAGCATGTGGCTCATCATCAGGAAGCCGACCGCGAGCATCTCGTTGGCGGCCGCCCATTCGACGTGCTGCTCGGCGATGTCCGCCTCGGTGCAGTGCGTCGCCACGCGCGCGATCGTGGCGCCGAGCCCCTGCGCCCGCTTGAGGCGCTCGAGCGTGCCGATCCCCGGCAGCAGCAGCGCGGCGATCCGCGCCCTCACGACCGCTCCGGCCGCCGCCTCGATCAGCGCCTCGTCGGAGTGTGCCGAGCGGCCGTATTGGATCGAGCTGCCGCCGACGCCGTCGCCGTGCGAGACCTCGATCGCGTCGATCCCGGCTGCCTCCAGCCCGGCCGCGACCGCCGCGACCTGCTCCGGCGTGAACGCATGCCGCACGGAGTGCATCCCATCCCGCAGCGAGGAGTCGACGAGCACGACGCGCGTCATCGCGGCGCCTCCACGCGAGCACTGTCCCTTTCCGACCGCATAGCGGTCGCAGAGGAACACTGCTCGGCGGCGAGCATGCGGTTCGCCAGCTCCTCCCCCACGCGCGCAGCCGCGGCCGTCATCACGTCGAGGTTGCCGGCGTAGGCGGGCAGGAAGTCACCTGCGCCCTCGATCTCCAGCAGGACCGTGACGAGGTCGCCGTCGACGTCGCAGAGCTTCAGGCGGTAGCCCGGCACGTAAGCGCGGATCGCGTCCGCCATCGCCTGCACCGACGCCTCGATCGCCGCCGCGTCCGGCTCCCGCACGTGCGCGAAGACGGTGTCGCGCATCAGGATCGGCGGCTCGGCGGGGTTGAGGATGATGATCGCCTTCGCCTCGTCCGCTCCGCCGACCAGCTCCAGCCCGCGCGCGGTCGTGACAGTGAACTCGTCGATGTTCTGGCGCGTGCCGGGGCCGGCGCTGGCGGACGCGATCGTCGCGACGATCTCGCCGTAGGCGACGTCGGCGACGCGGTCGATCGCGTGCATCATCGGGATCGTCGCCTGCCCACCGCAGGTGACGAGGTTCACATTGTCGGCTGCGAGGTGCCGCTCGAGGTTGACCTCCGGGACGACGTACGGGCCGACCGCGGCCGGGGTGAGATCCACCACGACCTTCCCCGCCTCGCGCAGCCGCGGCGCGTTCGCGAGGTGCGCCTTCGCGCCCGTGGCCTCGAACACGAGCGGGATGTCATCGCGCTCCAGCACCGCCTCCACCCCGCGCGCGCTCGTCTCGACGCCGAGCTCTTGCGCGCGGGCGAGCCCGGGCGAGTCCTCGTAGATGCCGACCATCAGCACCGTCTCGATCGCCGTGGTGCGCTGCAGCTTCATCAGCAAGTCGGTGCCGATGTTGCCTGGGCCGATAACGGCCGCGTTGACCCTGCTCACGAACCCTCCCCCTGGGTCGACGAAGCGTCGCGAGCGTATCAGCGCTCGGCCAGTGCGGCGCGAACTGCGGCGTCGAAGCCCATCGGCGCGTCGTTGATCCCCGGCGGCGGCGGGGTGCGCACGAGCATCTCCTCGCGCAGGCCGTCGACGAGCGGGCGCACGAGACCGTTGTCGACGGGCGTCACAAGCATCACCCACCAGGACGAGAGGCGCGGTGTCAGGACGGGCACGCGCACGACCAGCGGCGGGCGGCGGTGCATCGCGCGCGCCGTGCGAACCATCATCTCGCGGTAGCTGAGCACCTCGGCGCCGCCCAGCTCGACGTCCCCGATCACGTCGTTGCGATCGCGCAGCGCGCGCAGCGCGCGCACGACGTCGTCGAGCGCGATCGGCTGCGTGCGCGTGTCGATCCAGCGCGGGCAGACCATCGCAGGCAACCGCTTCACGAGCGCGTGCAGCATCTCGAACGACGCCCCGCCGGGACCGAGGATCATCGCCGCGCGCACGTGCACGAGCTGCGGCACGTGGCGCGCGAGGATCTCCGCCACCTCCTCGCGGCTGCGCAGGTGCGCGGAGGAGGCATCGGCGTCCGCGCCGCCGGAGAGGCCACCGAGGTAGATCACGCGGCGCACGCCGGCCTGGGCGGCGGCGGCGCCGAACGTCTCGGCGGCGCGGCGGTCGCGCTCGGCGAAGTCCTCGCCGGAGCCGGCCTTGCCGCCCATCGAATGGATCAGGTAGTAGGCGACGTCGATTCCGTCGAGCGCCGCGTCGAGCCCCTCGCCGCTGAGGGCGTCGCCCTGCACCGCATACGGACGCACGGCGTTCGGTGCGCGGCTTGGATCGCGCACGAGGCAGCGCAGCTGACCGTCATCGACCAGCAACGGGAGGAGTCGGCCACCGACGTAGCCGGTGGCGCCGGTGAGCAGGACAGAGGTCATGGCGGGTATACGGTCCGCGCATACCCACGGTTGCGCATGTTGCACCCCAAGGTAAACTGATTGCACAAGCAACTACTTCAGGAGGAGACGCGGTGCAGCTCGACGGCATCCACCACATCACGTGCATCACCGGCGACGCGCCGCGCAACGTCGACTTCTACGTCCGCGTGCTCGGCCTGCGCATGGCGAAGAAGACCGTCAACCAGGACGACCCCACCGTCTACCACCTCTTCTACGCCGACGACAGAGGCAGCCCCGGCGCCGACCTGACCTTCTTCGAGTACCCCGGCGCGCGGCCTGGCCGTGACGGCGCGGGGATGATCCACCGCATCGCGTTCCGCGTCGGCGGCGCCGCGGCGCTCGATTTCTGGGCGGCCCGGCTGGAGGGCGAGGGACTCGCCGTCGAGCAGGTCGGCGACGGCGCGCTGCGCTTCACCGACCGCGAGGGACTCGGGCTCGAGCTGCTGGTCGACGACTCCGGCGACGACCCGCTCGTCGCCGCCGCGCCCGACATCCCGACTGAGCACGCGCTGCGCGGCTTCGCCGGCGTGCGCGCGTACAGTGCCGATCCGGCGCAGAGCACCGCGCTGCTGCGCGACGTGCTCGGCTTCGAGCCGCTCGACGGCGATGGGACCGACGCGAAGGAGTGGCTCTCACGCGGCCCGCGGCGCGGCGGCTTCTACGGCTACGACCAGGCGCCGGAGGAGCGCGGCATCGGCGGCGCGGGCACGGTCCACCACATCGCCTGGACCTCGGAGGACGAGGACATCGAGGCGTGGGACGAGCGCTACGTCGCCGCCGGACGCCACACCTCCGGGCTCGTGGACCGCTTCTACTTCAGAAGCGTGTACTCGCGCGAGCCGAGCGGCGTGCTGTTCGAGATCGCGACGCGCGGCCCCGGCTTCTCGGCCGACGAGCCGGCCGAGGAGATCGGGCGCAGACTGTCGCTGCCACCGAAGCTCGAGCACCTGCGCGAGCAGATCGAGTCGTCGCTGACGCCGTTGCCGGCGGATCCGCGGGCGTCGCGGGTGAGCTGAAGCCAGAGCCGTGCGCTCGCTACAGTGCGCGGCCGATGTCGCCCGGGCCGATCGACCGTCGAGAGCTGCTGCGTCGTGCCGGGCTGGGGGCCGCCGGGCTTGGAACGGTCGTTGCCGCCGGTTGTGGCGACTCGGCCGGCGGCGGCACGACGGCCGCGCCGGCGAGCACCGCGACGGCGACGACGTCTGACGCCGCCGCCCGCGCACAGACGGCCGCGGCGATCCGCGCGGCTCGGGTCAGAAAGGTCAAGCGGGGCGAGGCGCCCAACCTGCTGCTGGTGATCGTCGACTCGATCCGCGCCGACCACCTCGGCTCGTACGGCCGGCGCAACGCGCACACGCCGAACTTTGATGCGCTCGCGCGAGAGAGTCTGCGCTTCACGCATGTCTATCCAGAGGCGTTCCCGACCGGGCCCGCGCGGGCGACGATCTACGGTGGGCGGCGGCTGTTCCCGTTCGCCGACTGGAGAGGGCCGCCGCCGGACATGCCGGGCACGCCGGGCTGGCAGGCGATCCCGGCGCAGAACCTCGTTACGACGCTGCGCGCGGCCGGCTGGTTCACGGGGCTCGCAGTCGACACGCCGTGGGTGCTCGTGCCGTCGCAGAAGCCGTTCCAGCAGGCGCTTCATCGCTACGTACCGATCCCGGGCCAGACGGGCACGGTGACGAAGCCGGCGAGCCTGATCTCCGACGCGGAGCTGGCGCGCCACGTGCCGCCGAAGATCCTCAGCTCGAGCTCGGGCCAGAAGATGCGCCAGTACCTCGCCAACCAGGTCGGGCGCCGCTCGGAGGCCGACTACCTGCCGGCGAGAGTCTTCACGGCGGGGATGGGACTGCTGGAGGAGGCGAACCGGCAGAGAAAGCCGTTCGCGCTGATGCTCGACTGCTTCGACCCGCACGAGCCGTGGGACCCGCCGGACAAGTACGTGAAGCTGCACGGCGGCGACGTCAACCGCGCGTGGGATCCCGGCACGGTCCTCAACGGGACGACCGCGACGAACGGGCTCGGCCCTGCCGACGTGGCGCAGATGAAGGCGCTTTACCGCGCCGAGCTGTCGATGGCGGACCATTGGTTCGGCAACTTCATGCAGCGCTTCCACGAGCTGGGGCTGGAACGGGAGACCTTGGTCCTGTTCCTGTCCGACCATGGCTTCCTGCTCGGCGAGCGCGGCTACGTGGCGAAGATGGCGACGCAGTGCCACCCGGAGCTGATCCACGTGCCGCTGATGGTCCGTTCGCCCGATGGTCGTGGGGCCGGCAGAACGACCGACTACCTCACGCAGACCCAGGACGTCGCGACGACGCTGCTGCGCGCCGGAACGGTCCCCAGACCGGACTTCATGGACGGGCAGAACCTGCTGCCGCTGCTGGAGGGCAGAGGAGGCAAGCGCAAGCTGAAGCGACGCGAGTACGTGACCGGCTCCTACAGCTCGATCGTCTTCGCCCGCGACCGTCGCTGGTCCTATATGGGCGACAACCAGAACGCCGACCCGCAGCTGTTCGACCACGGACGCGACCCCGGCGAGGTCCGCGACCTGGCGGCGAGCCGACCGGCCCAGGCGCGCCGCATGTACGAGCGCATGGTCGTCAGAGACAACGGCGGCAGAGCGCTGCCGAGATTCACGTAGCACGTATCACGCGTGATACCGTCTGGCGCATGAGCGACGTAACGATCCGGGACCTGCGCCATCACGGTGGCGAGGTCATCGACCGCGCCGCCCGCGGCGAGCAGATCACGATCACGCGCGGCGGCAGGCCCGTCGCCGAGCTGCGACCCGCCGCCCCACCGGCACTCAGCGCACAGACGCTGCTCGCGCGCTGGCGCAGCCTGCCGCACGTCGATCCGGCCGGCCTGCGGGCCGACCTCGACGACTTGCTGGATGCTGAGCTGTGAGCCACGTGCGCGGCATCCTCGACACATCGACCGTGATCCTGCTCCCGCAGCTCGACCACGCCACAGCGCTGCCCGAGGAGCCGCTGATCACGACGGTCACGCTCGCCGAGCTGTCAGTCGGGCCGCTCGTCGCGAAGGACGACGCCGAGCGCGCCGCGCGTCAGGCGCAGTTGCAGCAGGCCGAGGCCGACTTCACGCCGCTGCCGTTCGACGCCGCCGCCGCGCGCGCGTTTGCACGAGTGGCAGCATCGCTGCGCCGCAGCGGCCGCAAGCCGGCGGCGCGCACGTACGACGCGATGATCGCCGCGACCGCCGTCGCCAATGAGCTGCCTGTCTACACAGCGCACCCCGCAGACTTCCGCGACATCGACGGCCTCGTGGTCGTCGGCGTCGAGCCGTCGCGCTGACTCAGCCCTTCAGCGTCTTCTGCAGCTGCCGTTCGACGGCGGCGGACATCGTCTGCTGGAAGGCGGCGCGGACGGCCTCGCCGGCGAGCGGGCGCAGGCGAGTGAGCGCGTCGCTGAGCAGCGCCCACTCCTGCGGTGAGCGTTTCGCGGGGTCGAGCTCGCCGCCGGCGACGTCCTCGATGAACAGACGCACGAACTGGTCGGCGATCGCGCGCGTGTGGCGCTGGATCTGCTCCGCGACGGCGAGCGCGTGCATCGGCGGCACGCCCATCGCCGCCAGCTCCTCCCCCGCCCGCAGCAGCGTCGGACTGGGCACCTCGTAGCTGCCATCGCCGAGCGGGCGGATCAGGTCGAGCCGCTCGGCCTTCTTGATCGCGCGCTCGTCGGCGCTGCCCAGGCGAGTGGCGAGCTCCTCAGCAGTGGTCAGCTCGGGCTCCTCCTCGGCGAACGCGGTCAGCACCTGACGCCCGAACGCGAGCACCTCCTCGCTCGCGCCGTCGGAGGCGCTGATGAGGCGCTCGATCGCCTTGAGGTTGAAGCCCTCGGCCTGCAGGTCTTGGATCAGCCGCAGGCGCGCTGCGTGCTCGGGGCCGTAGTAGCCCGTGCGCGCGCGCACCTCCGGCGGGGGCAGCAGACCCCGCGACTGGTGCGCGCGGATGTTGCGCACAGTCATGCCGGTGTCGCGCGCCAGCTCGTCGATCGTCAGCTCGCCCGCGCGCCGCTCGCTCATGCGCCACATCCTACGGCGCGTTCCACGCGGGACCGGTCGACCGTGCGCTGACATGACAGGGTTGAATGTGTCATCAGTCGATGTAGCATACGGCCATGCACTCTTTCTTGACGCTCGCGACCGCCGCCGCCCCGCCTGCCGGTGGGGCCGAGCTCGGCCAGGTCGTTGGAGCGACACTCGCCATCACCGTCCTCACGGCCGCACTGGCCGTCCTCGGGCTGCGCCACCGCGCCGGACGCGTCCGGTGGCTCGACCGCCTGAGCACCGCCATGGGCCGGCACACCGGCCTGCCGGGCTGGGCGGCGCTGCCCGCCGGCCTCGCCGGCATCTCCCTGGTCACCGCCGCGTTCGGCATGTACTGGGACATCGCGCTGCACATCGACAAGGGCCGCGACGCCGGGCCGCTCGCGAACCCCGCCCACTACTTCATCCTGCTGGGCCTCTACGGAATCCTCGCGGCCGGCTGGTTCGCGATCGTGCTCCCGCGCGCCGACGACCCCCGCTCGCCCGCCGCGCTGCGGATCGCGCCGGATTGGCACATCCCTGTGGGCGGGGTGCTGCTGACGGCGTGCGCGTCGTTCTCGCTGATCGGCTTCCCGCTCGACGACGTCTCCCACCGCCTGTTCGGGCAGGACGTCACGCTCTGGGGGCCGACGCACCTGATGCTGCTCGGAGGCGCCGCGATGACGCTCGTCGGCATCCTCGTGCTCGTCACAGAGGGGCATCTCGCGACGCGCGGGGCCGGCGACACGCCCGCCGGCGGCAGTCGGCTCGCCGACCGCCTGCGCCACACCCGCGTGCTCGGCGCCTGCGGCGGCCTGCTGATCGGCCTGTCGGTCTTCCAGGCCGAGTTCGACTTCGGCGTCCCGCAGTTCAACCTGCTCTTCCACCCGCTGCTGATCGCCTTCGCGGCGTCGCTCGGGCTCGTCGTGGCGCGCACGCTGATCGGACGTGGAGGTGCGCTCGGCGTCGTCGCCTTCTATCTCGCGATCCGCGGCGGGCTCTCCCTGCTGACCGGCCCCGTGCTCGGCGAGACGGTCCCCCACTTCCCGCTCTACGTCGCCGAGGCGCTGCTCGTCGAGGCGCTCGCGCTCGTCGTGAGGGCCGGGCGTTTCCGCTTCGGCGCGCTCGCCGGCGTGCTGATCGGGACGCTCGGCGTGCTCGCCGAGTACGCCTGGTCGCACGTGTGGATGCCGCTGCCGTGGCCCGCGCACATCCTGCCCGAGGCGATCGCGCTGGCGCTGCCGGTCGCGATCGCGGGCGGCGTGCTCGGCACGTTCGTGGCTGGCGGCCTGCAGCTGGACGCCGCGCTCGTCGGGCGTCCGCGGGCCTGGATCGCAGCAGGCGGGAGCCTCGTGGCGGTCGCGGCGGTCGTGGCGTTCCTGCTGCCGAGCACGGCCCCGTCGGACGCTCACGCGCAGATCGCACTGCGCACGGTGCACGCAGGAGTGGGCGGCGACGGGAAGACGGTCGCGGCGACGATCCGCTTCGACCCGCCGAGCGCGGTGGCAGACGCGAACTGGCTCACGATCACCGCCTGGCAGGGCGGCGGCAGACTCGTGGTCGACCGCCTGCGCTCACTCGGTGACGGCGTCTACACGACGACGCAGCCGATCCCTGTGAGCGGCGATTGGAAGGCGATGATCCGCTTCCAGCGGGGCCGCGACCTCGCCTCGATCCCCGTCGCGATGCCGGCCGACGCGGCGATCCCCGTCCCGGCCGTACCAGCGCTCGCCTCGGCCACCCGCGCCTTCGAGGGCGACCAGCAGGTGCTTCAGCGCGAGCGCAGGCAGGACGTGCCGGGCTGGCTGTGGGGCGTCGCCGGGCTCGTCGTGCTCGGCATCACGTCGGCGCTGCTGCTTGTGTTGGGATGGGGGTTGGTGCGGCTTGCGCGACGGGGATCGGGCATCGACCCGTCGCCGGCGCCGGCCGCCTCACCCGTCGAGCGCGCAGCGTCCGACGCCCCCGCGCTCGCCTGACGCACCGGGACGCGCAGACGGCGCGCGGCCGACCGCCGCTCGCCGTCTGCCGCTCGCCGTTCAGGCAGGCGCCGGTGCGGCGGACGCGAGCCCGGCCGCGAGCGTCTGCAGGAGCCGCTCGAACGAAATGTCGCGGTCGACCGGCGTGCCGAAGCCGCCGGCTGCCTCGAGCGTCACGAAGCCGTGCAGCGCACTGCGGACCGTCCGCACGGCGTGGATCGCATCGTCGTCCTCGATGCCCCAGCCGATGACGATCGCGGCAATGACGCCGACGACCTCAGCAGCCGCCTGCTCGTGCTCGACATCACCGGGAGCAGGCGCGGCGATGGTCGCTGCGAAGCAGCCTGGATGTGCGTGAGCGTAAGCGCGATAGGCGTGGGCGACCGCCACGAGCGCGTCCTCGCGAGCGCGTCCGACGGCGGCGCGCCGAAGTGCGTCGCCGAGCTCGTGCAGCCCACGCAGCGCGATCCCGCGCAACAGCGCCTCACGCCCTGCGACGTGGTTGTACAGCGAGGGCGCTCGCACGCCGAGCATGGCGGAGACACGCGCGAGCGTGACCGCCTCGAGGCCGTCCGCATCGGCGATGCGGACGGCCTCCTCCACCACCTGCCCGGCGTCGAGGCCCTGACGCGGCATCGGGTCAGCCGGCCGCCTGCGGTGCGTTGACGATCAGCTTCTTGATCGTCAGCACCGGCGTGAAGCCGGTCTGGTCGCAGTGTCTGTTCAGCTTCGTGACCTTTCCAATCACCTTCGCGCGGCTGCCCGGCAGCACATCGAGGAGGTCGACGTTGCCGTCGCCGTTCTGGTCGCTCAGCCCGAGCAGGAGCCGCGCGTGGTCGAGCGTGTACGTCTTTGTCGTGCCCTTGTCCGCTCTGGCGGATCTGTTCGTTCTCGTGACGTCGATCGTCACGTCGCCGCTGTAGGTCGGCTTGGCGGGTCTGTCAGCGGACGTCGTCGCGACCGTCGGCACGTCGAGCACGAGCGTGTGGCTTCTCAGGGTGCCGGCTGCGACGTAGGCGATCCCACGCGGCGTGCAGCGATGCGATCTGCTCGGCGATCTGGCGTGCTGCTGCTGCTGGCCCGTCGATCTCGGCGGGTCGGCGGGATCTCTTCCCGGGTTTGCCCACGCCGGCGTCGTCATCAACGCCGCCGCACATGCTGTCAGCAGGATCTTCCGAACGATCATCCGCAGTCTCCTTTGTCGCGTTCGCGAGCGCGCTGTCCTTGGCGCTCATGCGAGTGGAAACGCCGGAGATGCAGGGAGGTTGGCCGCGTCCACGGTGGATCTGGACGCGCGCTTGTCGGCGTCTATCACCCCCAGAACGGCTACATTGGGCGATGTCACGTTTTTTGACGCGCCTGTTGCCCCTGCTCTGAAAAGGAATTCCGTCGCCATGGCATCCACCATCGATCTGCCCGAGGCCGGCGAGACGACGTTCTCGCTCGAGCTGACCCAGGACCAGAAGGACGTGCGCGACTGGGTGCACGGGTTCGCGAGAGACGTGGTGCGCCCTGCCGCATCCGAGTGGGATGAGCGCGAGGAGACGCCCTGGCCGATCATCCAGGAGGCCGCGAAGATCGGGCTCTACGGCTATGAGGGGCTCGCGCAGTTCTTCTCCGACCCGAGCGGCCTGTCGCTGCCGATCGTCAATGAGGAGCTGTTCTGGGGCGACGCCGGGATCGGCATGGCGATCATGGGCTCCGGCCTCGCCGCCGCCGGCATCTTCGCCAACGGCACCGGCGAGCAGATCGGCGAGTGGATCCCGCAGTGCTTCGGCACGCAGGACGATCCGAAGATCGGCGCCTTCTGCGTCTCCGAGCCGGACGCCGGCTCCGACGTCTCGGCTCTGCGCACGCGCGCGAAGTACGACGCGAGAACGGACGAGTGGATCCTCAACGGCCAGAAGGCGTGGGCGACGAATGGCGGCATCGCCAACGTCCATGTCATCGTCGCGGCGGTGGAGCCAGAGCTTGGCTCGCGCGGGCAGGCGTCATTTGTGATCGGACCGAACACGCCCGGCCTGGAGATGGGCACGAAGGTCAAGAAGCATGGCCTGCGCGCATCGCACACGGCCGACGTCTTCTTGGACGACTGTCGCATCCCCGGAGCGAACATCCTCGGCGGCAAGGAGAAGTTCGAGGAGCGCGTCGCGCGCGCCCGTGAGGGACAGAAGTCGCGCTCGCAAGCGGCGATGGCGACGTTCGAGGCCTCGCGCCCAACCGTCGGCGCGCAGGCGCTCGGGATCGCGCGCGCGGCGTACGAGTACGCGCTCGACTACGCGAGAGAGCGCAGACAGTTCGGCAAGGCGATCATCGAGAACCAGGCGATCGCGTTCACGCTCGCCGACATGAAGATGGAGATCGACGCCGCCCGCCTGCTCGTGTGGCGCGCCTCGTGGATGGGCCGCAACCAGCACCCGTTCAGAAACGCCGAGGGGTCGATGTCGAAGCTGAAGGCCGGCGAGGTCGCCGTGTGGGCGACCGAGCGCGCGATCCAGATCCTCGGCGGCAACGGCTACACGCGCGAGTTCCCCGTCGAGCGGATGCACCGCGACGCGAAGATCTACACGATCTTCGAGGGCACCTCCGAGATCCAGCGCCTCGTCATCTCGCGCGCGATCTCGGGCATGCAGATCAGATAGCGCCGGCAGCCGGACGGCCGTCAGCAAACCGACCCGTCGGTAGGCGCCCGCGGTTATAGTCGGATCCCAGTAGCCGGGGGACGGCGAGGGGGCCATGGGCGCATCCGAGGAAGCTGGAGACGGGGGGTCGGCGGGCGCGCGCAAGCGACGCCGCGCTCGCCGATGGACCGTCGCGATCGGCCTCGTGCTGATCGCGATCGGCTTCGCCGCGACGCTCTCGACCGCCGCCGAGCATCGCACCGGCACGAACGGGATGCCCGCGAGGGCGTTCCTCGGAGTGATGCCGGCCCCCACCACGCTCTGCCAGACGAACGAGCGCGTCCCCGCGGGAACGGCCGCGCTGCGCTTCCCCGCGAAGAGCGACTCGTACGCCGCGCCCGGGCTGACGCTCACGCTCGAGCAGGCCGGCGTCGTCCGGGCCAAGAGCACCGACGCGCGCTGGGAAGGCCGCGACGCGCTCGTCGTCGCGTTCGCACAGCCGCTGCGCGCCGACCTGCTGGCCAACGTCTGCGTCCGACTGCACGCAAGCGGGGATCGGCGATACGCCTTCAAGGGCACCCCGACCTATCCCGAAGAAGCAGCCACGATCGACGACCAGCCGCTGCCGGGCCGCATGCACGTCGAGTACCTCTCCGCCGACAGCGGCTCATGGGCGTCCTTCGTCCCGACGATCGCACGCCGGCTCGGCCGCGGCCACGCCTGGTCGGGCGCGTCGGTCGCACTGCTCGCCGCGCTGCTGATGGTCCTTCCGATCGCCTTGAGCACATGGCAGCTCAGCCGGGACGACAGCTGATGCCTCCGGCCACCGAGGTGAGGATGCGCCGGGGCCAGCGCCTCCGAGCGGGCCTGCACGCGCTCCGCGTGAACGTGCCCCGCGCCGCGTGGATCTGTGCGCTCGTCGCCGTCCTGAACGCCGCCGCGTGGGGCGTCATCGTGCCGGCGTTCCAGGTCTCCGACGAGCAGTCGCACTACGCGTACGTCGACTATCTCGTCCAAGAGCACCGCCCCCCGGTGTCGCAGGGAAAGGACGTCTACTCCAGCTCCGAGCAGTCGGCGCTCGACGCGCTGAGGTTTCGCGAAATGCGGTTTCAGCCCGAAGAAGGCGCGGTCTGGACAGCCGGCGATCAGTCCCGCGTGGAGTCCCTGCTCGCGCAGGAGGCCGACCGCAGTGACGGCAATGGCGGCGCCAGGGAAGTCGGGAGCGAGCCGCCGCTCTACTACGCGCTGCAAGCGGTCCCGTACACGCTCGCAAGCGGCGGAACGGTGCTCGATCGACTGCAGCTCATGCGGCTGCTGTCAGCGCTGCTGGCCGGCGCGACCGTGCTGTTCATTTACCTGTTCCTGCGTGAGGCGCTGCCTGGCATGCCGGAAGGCTGGCGGGTCGGTGCGTTCGGCGTCGCGTTCCTGCCGATGTTCACCCTCATCAGCGGGGGCGTGAACTCCGACGCGCTGCTGTACGCAGCGTCCGCAGCACTCTTCTACACGCTTGCGCGCGCCTTCCGCCGCGGCCTCACGCGCGCAGGCGCGATCGCGATCGGCGCGGCACTCGGCGCCGGCCTGATGACGAAGTTCAATGCGCTTGGCCTTGTGCCCGGCACCGCGTTCGCGCTGCTGCTGCTGGGGGTTCGCCGCGAGCGCGGGCTGCGTCCCGGGGCGCTCGCACTGCCGGCGCTGGCGCTCGCCGTGGCGGCTGCCCCTGTCCTGCTCGAAATGGCGCTCAACGCAAGTGCGTGGGACCGCCCGGTCGTCGGCGCGACTGCGAGCAACTACCGCACGTCGGCGCTGCATCCGTCGCTCGGCGAGACAGCGAGCTACCTGTGGCAGTTCTACCTCGCGCCGCTCCCGGGCATGACGCAGTACATCAGCGCGTTCCCGTTCCGTGACAATTGGGTGAGAGGGTTCGTCGGCTGGTTCGGCTGGCTCGACGGGACGTTTCCGCCACTCGTATACGACCTCGCGCTGGTACCGCTGGCGGCAGGCGCACTGCTCGCCGGCCGGACGATCGTGCGCAGGCGCGACCGGATCCGAGCACGGCTCGGCGAGCTGCTCTCCTACGGTGTGCTCGCGCTCGGGCTGATGGCCTTCGTCGCGCTCGCGTCCTACATCTCCTACCTGCGCTTCGGCGAAAGCGTCGCGCAGACCCGCTACCTGTTCCCGCTGCTCCCGCTCTACGGGCTGCTGCTCGCGCTGGCGGCCCGCGGCGCCGGGCGGCGCTGGGCGCCGGCGCTCGGCACGGCGATCGTCGTGCTGGCGATGGCCCACGGCCTGTTCGCCCAGCTGGTCGTGCTCGCGCGCTACTACGCGTGAGGCAGCAAGTCGGGGACGAGCGCCTCGCGCGTGGCCTCGATCACACGTGCGACGTCCGTCGATTCCATCCCCACCCACAGCGGCAGGCGCACGAGTCGCCGGCTGAGCGACTCTGCCACGAACGCCGGCTCCGGCTCGCGCCCGAAGCGGCGACCGCCGGGCGAGCTGCCGAGCGGCACGTAGTGGAACACCGCGCGCACGCCGGCGCGCGCGAGCGCATCGATCAGCGCGTCGCGCTCGAGCTCGTCCCTCAGCAACAGGTAGTAGAGGTGGCCGCTGTGCTCGCACCTCGGCGGGACGCCGGGCCGCCGCACGACACCGGCCTCCTCGAGCTCCGCGAAGGCGTCGTGGTAGAGCGACCAGATGCGCCGCCGCTCGGCGGTCGTCGCCTCCGCCTCCTCCATCTGCGCCCACAGGAAGGCCGCCGAGACCTCGCTGAGCAGGTACGAGGAGCCGAGGTCGAGCCAGGTGTATCTGTCGGCCTCGCCGCGGAAGAAGGAGGAGCGGTTCGTGCCCTTCTCCTGCACGATCTCCGCCCGTGCGACGAGCGAGGGGTCGTTCAGGACCAACGCACCGCCCTCCCCGCACTGGATGTTCTTCGTCTCGTGGAAGCTGAACGTCGCCATGTGGCCGATCGAGCCGAGCGGGCGGCCGTCGAGTGCGGCGGGCAGCGCGTGGGCAGCGTCCTCGATCACAAGCAGGTTGTGGCGCTGCGCCAGCGCCATCAAGGCGTCCATCTCGCAAGCGACGCCGCCGTAGTGCATCACCACGATCGCGCGTGTCGCGGGAGTGATCGCGCGGGCGACGGCCTGCACGTCGAGGTTGAGCGTGCGCTCGTCGGCATCGACGAAGACGAGCCTCGCGCCACGGATGGCGAAGGCGTTCGCGGTCGAGACGAACGTGAAGGTGGGCACGATCACCTCGTCGCCGGGTCCGACCTCCGCGAGGATCGCCGCCATCTCGAGCGCCGCCGTGCACGACGGCGTGAGGAACGCGGCCGGCGAGCCGACGCGCGCCCGCAGCCAGGCGGTGCAGCGCTCGGCGAACATGCCGTTGCCGGAGATCTTGCCGGACGCGATCGCCTCGTCGACGTAGCGATGCTCCGTGCCGATCAACCGGGGACGGTTGAACGGAACTTCCCCCATGACGGCACCTTACCGACTCCCGAGTAGGTCGCCGACCGAACAGTCGGCTCGGCCGCGTCGATGTGGGAAGATCGGCGCGTGTCGGGGGAGACACCACCGGGGCTCAGCCTCGTCATCCCGCTGTACCGCGACGAGGACGCGCTCGAGCAGATCTTCGCGCGCTGCCAGCCGGTCATCGAAGCAGCCGACGGCGGCGGCGAGCTCGTGCTCGTCGACGACGGCGGCTTCGACCGGACGACCGCGCGCGCGCTCGAGCTCGCGAGCACGGTGCCCCATCCGACGACGGTCGTGCGGCTCGCGCGCAACTTCGGCCAGCACGCCGCCGTCTTCGCCGGCCTGGCGCACGCGCGGGGAGCGGCCGTCGCGACGCTCGACAGCGACCTCCAGTACCCGCCGGAGGAGATTCCGGCGATGGTGCGCGAGCTGTCGCCGCAGTACCCCGTCGTCTCCGGCTATCGCGAGCAGCGCCGAGACCCGTTCGTGCGGCGCGTCGTCACACGCCTCCTGACGCGCTGGCTGAACCGCAAGACCGGCGCCAGGCTGCGCGACTTCGGCTCGATGTTCCGCGTCTACGACCGCCCGACGGTCGATCTGATGCTCACGTTCACCGAGCGGCACCGCTACGTGCCGGCGATCGTCGCGTGGCTGGGGGTGCCGATCAAGGAGGTCCCCGTCGCCCATCGAGCACGCACCGAGCGCGGGTCGCATTACCGCATCGGAACGTTGCTCGAGCTGACGCTCGACCTCGTGACCGGCTACGCCGTCTTCCCCCTGCGCGCCCTCACGCTGGTGGGGCTGATCGCGTCGGCGGCCGGGTTCGTCGCAAGCGTGTCGTTCGCGCTCTACCGCGTGCTCATCGGCAGCGGCGGGGCGGGCACGGTGTCGGCGTTCGCGCTTATCTTCGCGCTGCTAACCGTGCAGCTGGCCCTCGTCGCGCTGATCGGCGAGTACGTCGGACGGGTCTACAGCGAGGCGAAGGGGCGGCCCTACTACGTGGTGGCGGCGGCGAGCCGCGTGCAGGACGGACGGGTCTGCCCGCAGCCGACGCGATGAGCGATCCGCTCGTCGCGCTGGACTGGGACAGCGCCTTCTTCGGCTTCCCGATCGCGCAGGTCGCGGCGCGTCGCCTCGACGCGGCCGTGCTGGACGCCGCCGTGGAGGCGTGCCGCGCGCGCGGCATCCGCTGCGCCTACCTGCTGCTGGAGGGCGACGACGCGCATGGCAGCGAGTTGGCGCAGGCGGCGGGGTTCGTGCTGCGCGACGTGCGCACGACGCTCGAGCGGAGCGTGGACGCGGCCGACGAGGCGCGACCCGCAGCGGCAGGCATCGCGCCGGCCAATCCACAGCAGCATGCGGCGCTGGAGGCGGTCGCGCGCGCCGCGTTCGAGCAGACGCGCTTCACCGCCGACCCGGGCTTTCCGCCGGAGCGCTGCCGTGACCTGTACGCAGCGTTCCTGCGGCGCGGGCTCGGCGACGCGCCCGAGCGCGTCGTGCTCGCCGACCCCACCGCATGCGGCTTCGTCGTCTGCCGGCTCGATGCCGCAGTGCGCACGGGCGCGATCGAGCTGATCGCGGTTGGCGCCGAGGGCCGCGGGCGCGGACTCGGCGGTGCGCTCGTGGATGCAGCGCTGGGTGCCTTCGCGGCCGCGGGGCTGCGTCGCGCGACGGTCGTCACGCAGGCCGCCAACGTCGCTTCGCAGCGGCTGTACCAGCGCGCCGGCTTCCGTACGCGGGGGGTCGGGCTGTGGCTGCACCGCTGGTTTGACTGACCATCCCGCTATGAAGCATCTGTCTTGATGCGTTATCGCGGGTATAGGCGATAACGCATCATTTCCGATGCTTCTTGTATGATACAGTTGCATCAGTTTTGATGAGTTATCGCCGAAATGGCTTCTAACGCCTGAGAACTGATGCACTTGCACGAGACCATGTCCGAGGACGCGATCCTGACTGAGCTGGGTCACCGCTTGGAGCGCCATCGCGTAGAGCGCAACCGCACGCAGGCCGAGCTGGCGGAGGAGGCGGGCATCGGCCGCGCCACGCTGCAGCGCATCGAGCGCGGAGACTCGGTCCAGATGACCTCACTCGTGAAGCTGCTGCGCGCGCTGGAGTTGCTCGGCGCACTCGACGCGGCCGTGCCGGAGTCGATCGCCTTTCCGATCGCCGAGCTGGAGCGCCAGCAGCGCAGAGGGCGCCGGCGCGCCCGCGGCCGACACGGCGGTCCAACCCCCGCGCCTGACGAGCAGCCGTGGGGCTGGGGCGCGGACCCTGGGACGGGCGCGTGACCGTCGCGGCGGTGACGCTCTGGGGACGGCGGATCGCCGCCGTCTCGATCAGAGCGGAAGAGCGGATCGCCACGTTCCAATACGACCCGGCGTTCGCACGGAGCGGCGTCGAGGTCGCACCGGTGCACATGCCGCTACGCGAGCAGCCCTATCGCTTCCCGAGCCTGCCGCCGGACGCGTTCAGCGGCCTGCCGGGCCTGCTCGCCGACGCGCTGCCGGATCGCTGGGGCACGGCGCTGATCGATGCGTGGCTCGCTTCGCAGGGCCGCGACGCTACGAGCTTCGACGTGGTCGAGCGGCTCTGCTACGTCGGCGCGCGCGGCATGGGCGCCCTGGAGTTCCAGCCCGCGCACGAGCCCGTGGCCGATCCTGACGCCGCCCTGCAGGTCGGCGCGCTCGTGCGGCTCGCCGCCGAGGCGCTCGCCGACCGTGCGGCGTTCGTCGCCGAGCTTGCCGCGGACCCGGAGGAAGCCGCGATGCAGGCGATCCTCCACGTCGGCACCTCCGCCGGCGGGGCGCGCCCGAAGGCCGTCATCGCCTACGAC
>DATFPW010000006.1:0-15195 GCA_035264605.1 Conexibacter sp.
CTGGTTTGGGGGGACACATGAAAGGCGTTGCCGCCTGGATGCAAAAAGCCCGCACCGGGCGGCGCGGGACCACCGCGAACCTGAAGATGTCCTCCATGAGCTCGCGGGCGCTTTGAGTCTACAGAATCCGGCGCGCTTGTAACAACATTGTGACACCCGGCACGCGCCCGCCCCGGATGTGCTGACACGCCTCAACGGTCACGCTGCGGCTCCAGAGCCGGGAACTCGCCCGTCTCCAGCTCGCGCTCCACCTGCTCGTCGATCTCGTGCTCGGTCGTGTCGGGATCGGCGCGACGCAGCTGCCATGCGCGCAGGCGCTTGAGCTTGAGGATCTCCAGCACGACGACGAGATAGACGCTCGTCGCCAGCACCACCAAGGCAAGCGCGACCATCACAAGCGACCAGCCGAGGTTGAAGTGGCCGTGGTTGTCGGAGTACGGGATGAAGCGCATTGCGACCGCGAGTCCGGCGAGCATGAATGTCCAGGCGTACAGGTAGAGGACCGTGCGCCGCTGGCTGAAGCCGATCCGGGCCATGCGGTGGTGGAAATGATGCGCGTCGGCCGACCACGGCGCACGCCGGTACTTGAGCCGTCGCGCGATCACGAAACCCGTGTCGAGGAACGGCACCGCGAGGATCGCGAGCGGGCCGACAAGCGCGATCAACGCGTTCGTCTTCAGCGAGCCCTGCACGGCGGCGCAGCCGAGCAAGTAGCCGAGCAGCAGGGCGCCGCAGTCGCCCATGAAGACCGACGCCGGATGGAAGTTGTGGACCAGGAAGCCGAGCGCTGCACCAGCGATGATCGCCGCCAGTACGCCCGCGCTCGTGCGCCCGAGGTCGAACGCGATGATCGAGAACGCGACGGCGCTGATCGCGCCCACGCCGGCTGCAAGGCCATCGACGCCGTCGGAGAAGTTCACGACGTTCATGAGGCCCACCAGGCCGATCACCGTCAGCGTCCCGCCGAGCACGGCGCCGAAGTCGAGCGCACCGAGGAACGGGAGCGTGACGTGCTCGACGCGTACGCCCGCCACGACCGGGATCAAGGCGGCGGCGATCTGACCGAGCAGCTTGACGGCGGGCGATAGCTCGAACGTGTCGTCGATTGCGCCGATCGCGGCGATCAGCGCCGCGCCGAGCAGGATCCCGGTCGTCTGCTGGTCGATCGGCAGCCAGATCAGCGCGGCGACGAGGACACCGGCGAGGATCGCAAGGCCTCCGAGCAGCGGAGTGCTGCGGGCCGCCAATCCACGCTCGCGCGGTTCGTCGACGGCGCCGACGCGCACCGCCAAGCGCGCCACGAAGGGCGTCACGAGAGCTGCCACGGCGAGCGCGACGAGGAAGGCGTAGAGGGCGTCCAGCTCGGTCATGGCTGTCCGCGCGGAAGCATCGCAGCCTCGGCGGCCGCCGGTATGCGGGCTACACCGGTGCTGCGGCGGAGAGCTCGGGGTAGAGCGGGTAGCGCTCGGCGATCGCGTGCACCCGCTCTGCCAGCTCGTCGCGACGGTCGGCGAAGTCGGGCTGCAGCGCGGCGGCGATGACGCGGCCGATCTCGCTGAAGTCCTCCGCCTGAACGCCGCGCGTCGCGAGCGCCGGGGTGCCGATCCGCAGGCCGCTGGAGACCATCGGCGGGCGCGGGTCGAACGGCACCGCGTTGCGGTTGACCGTGATGCCGATCTCGTGCAGGCGATCCTCCCCCTGCTGGCCGTCGAGCTCGCTCTCGCGCAGGTCGACCAGGATCAGGTGGACGTCGGTGCCGCCGGTGAGGACGCTCATGCCGGATCCGGCCTGCAGGACCTCGGTCGCGAGCGCGCGCGCGCCGTCGAGCGTGCGCTGCTGGCGCTCCTTGAAGGTGTCGCTCATCGCGAGCTTGAACGCGACAGCCTTGCCGGCGATCACGTGCTCGAGCGGGCCGCCCTGCTGGCCGGGGAAGATCCCCGAGTCGATCTTTCTCTGGTGCTCGGCTCTGCAAAGGATCAGCCCACCGCGGCCGCCGCCGATCGTCTTGTGCGTCGTCGAAGTCACGACATCGGCGTGCGGCACCGGGCTCGGGTGCAGGCCCGCGGCGACGAGCCCGGCGAAGTGCGCCATGTCGACCATCAGCAGCGCGCCGACCTCGTCGGCGATCTCGCGGAAGCGCGCGAAGTCGAGCTGGCGCGGGTAGGCCGACCAGCCGGCGAGCAGCAGCTTCGGCTTGCGCTCGCGCGCGATGCGGGCGACCTCGTCCATGTCGATCAGGCTCGTCTCGCGGTCGACCTGGTAAGGCGCGATGTCGTAGAGCCGGCCCGAGACGTTGATTCTCATGCCGTGCGTGAGGTGGCCGCCGTGCGCCAGCTCGAGGCCCATGATCGTGTCGCCGGGCTGCAGCAGCGCGTGGTAGACGGCGGTGTTGGCCTGCGCACCCGAATGCGGCTGCACGTTCGCGTGCTCGGCGCCGAACAGCTCCTTCGCGCGGTCGATCGCGAGCTGCTCGGCAATGTCGACGAACTCGCAGCCGCCGTAATAGCGCCGGCCCGGGTAACCCTCCGCGTACTTGTTCGTCAGCACGCTGCCCTGGCATTCGAGCACGGCCTGCGGGACGAAGTTCTCCGAGGCGATCATCTCGAGCGTGCGCTGCTGCCGGTCGAGCTCCTTCGCGAGCACGTCGGCGATCTCGGGGTCGATGTCGGCGAGCGGGCGGGTGAAGTAATCGGGCGGCAGCTCGGTCATGCGGGCGTCTCCATCGCAGTGATCTGGTCCACGCGGCGCGCGTGCCGGCCGCCGTCGAATTCGGTCGAGAGGAAGGTCGCGACGATCGCGTCGGCGGCGGCGTCGCTCAGGCGCGCGCCCGACAGGGTGACGACGTTCGCGTCGTTGTGGCGCCGCGCCATCTCGGCTTCGTCGATGTCGTGCGCGTTGACGGCCCGGATTCCCGGCACCTTGTTGGCGACGATCGCGACGCCGTTGCCCGATCCGCACACCAGGACGCCCTTGTCGGCTTCGCCGTCGGCGACGAGGCGCGCGGCGGGGGCGGCGTATTGCGGGTAGTCGACCGAGTCCGGTCCACCGGTACCGACGTCGAGAACGTCGTGGCCGGCGGCGGCGAGCGCGAAGGCAAGGTGAGCCTTGAGCGTGAAGCCGGCGTGGTCGGAGGCGAGCGCGATCCTCATGGGCGGCCGACGATACCAAGGGCCCTGGCGACGTCCGCGGTCGCCACGGCTCCCTCGCGGATCACGCTCCACTCGCCCGTGTCCTCGTAGCTCCGCAGGTCGATCACGGTGGAAGGCGTGCCGGGGAGCGGGCCGGCGTCCAGCACCAGGTCGGCGCCGGTGCGGATCGGCTCTGGGATCTCCTCCAGCGTGCGGGCATCGGGGCCGCCCGCCTCGTTGGCGCTGGACTGGAGGACCGCGAGCGGCACGGTCGCGAGGGCGGCGACGTCAGGGACCCGCACACCGAGGGTTCTCACGTCGCCACCCGGACCGGCTGCGAGGGGGAAGCGGCCCTGCCGGTTGGGCAGCAGGAGCGTCACCTTCCCTGGGAGCAGGCGCTCGGCTGCGGCACGGGTGCGGGGTGGCAGGTCGGGCAACGCGTAGAGCGCCCTGTGACGGTCGAACCACATCACCGCGGCCGGCTTGTCGGCTGGCCGCCCCTTGAGGGCGTAGAGCCGCTCGACCGCCTTCGCGTTCTCCGGGTCGCATGCCAATCCGTAGACCGTGTCGGCCGGGAACACCGCCACTCCCCCTCCTTCGATGCAAGCTGCGAACGCGGCAGCGTTCGGCGGCATGAGCGCGGCGCTCATCGCCGCCCCACCACCACCCGCTCGATTCCCGCCAGATCGCGCTGCACTTCGATCTCCGTCGCACCGCCGTCGCGCAGCATTCCGCCGACGACCTGCGCCATCCCCATGCCGACCTCGATCGCGACGAGCGGGGCGCGTGCGACGGCGGCTGGCACGAGCCGGCGCACGATCTCGAAGCCGTCGTGACCGCCGAAGACCGCCACGTCAGGCTCCGCTATGACCTCCGGCTGGAGCGTCTCGAGGTCGCGCTTGGCGACGTAGGGCGGGTTTGAGAGGACTGCGTCCAGGTCGCCTTCGACGGCGTCGAGCAGGTCGCCCTGCACGAACGTCACGTCGAGCCCGAGCGCTCGTGCATTCGCGCGCGCGACCGCGAGCGCCTCGGGGCTGACGTCGGTGCCGAGCACCTCGAGGTCGGGGCGCTCGTGCTTGAGTGCGAGTGCGATGGCTCCGCTGCCGGTGCCGACGTCGACCACGCGGGCGCCGGTGGGCAGCGTCAGCCCCGTCTCGACGAGCCCTTCGCTCTCCGGCCGCGGTACGAGCACACGGTCGTCGACCGTCAACTCGATGTAGCGGAACGCCCGCTTGCCGAGCACGTAGGCGACCGGCTCGCGCGCGCGGCGGCGGCGCAGCAACTCCGCGAAGCGGTCGGACTCTCTCCTCGTGAGCTCGCGCTCCGGCGCGAGGTGCAGCTGCGTGCGCGTCGTGCGCATCGCGTCGGCGAGCAGCAACTCGGCGTCGAGTCGCGGCGTGTCGCAGCCGACGTCGCGGAGCTCGGCCGTCGCGATCGCCAGCGCCATCCGCACCGCCGGCCCCTCGGCGAACTCCATCCTCTCGACCCCCACGGCTCCCCCTCGATCATCAGGCAACCGCCTGGGCCTCCAGCCGGCGGCGCTTCTCGTCGTCCTGCAGAGCCGCGGTCAGCTCGTCCATCTCCCCTGCGAGCACGGCGTCGATGTTGTGGACCGTCAGCTTGATGCGATGGTCCGTCACGCGGCCTTGCGGGAAGTTGTACGTGCGGATCTTCTCCGCGCGCTCGCCGCTGCCGACCTGTGCGAGGCGGTCGGCGGCGAGCGCGGCCTGCTGCTCGGCGAGCGCGCGCTCGTAGAGGCGCGCGCGCAGGACACGCATCGCCTTCTCGCGGTTCTGCAGCTGAGATTTCTCGTCCTGCATCGAGACGACGATGCCGCTCGGTCTGTGCGTGATGCGGACCGCCGAGTCGGTCGTGTTGACCGACTGGCCGCCCGGGCCGCTCGAGCGGTAGACGTCGATCTGCAGGTCGGACTCGTTGACCTCGACGTCGACGTCCTCCGCCTCCGGCAGCACGGCCACCGTCGCGGTGGACGTGTGGATGCGGCCCTGCGACTCGGTCTCGGGCACGCGCTGGACGCGGTGCGTGCCGCCCTCGAACTTGAAGACGCTGTAGGCGCCGCCGCCCTTGACGGCGAACGTGTACTGCCCCTCTCCCTCGCTCAGCGCCTCGGTCTGGAAGCGCTTGCGCTCGGCGTAGCGGTTGAACATGCGATAGAGGTCGCCGGCAAACAGGCCGGCCTCGTCGCCCCCTGCGCCGGGGCGGATCTCGACGATCACGTTTCTGTCGTCGTTGGGGTCCTGCTCGACCATCGCGAGGCGGATCTCCTCGTCGAGCGCCTCGATCCGCTCGCGCGCCGCGGCCGCCATCTCGCGTACCTCGGCGTCGTCGTCGCCGCCCTCTGCGAGCAGCTCGCGCGCTCCGGCCTCGTCGTCAACGGCGCGGCGCCACTCCTGCGCCAGCTTCGCGGCCTCCTCGAGCTTCGCGTACTCCCGCCCGGTCGCGGCATAGCGCTCGCGATCCCCGATCACCTCAGGGTCTGACATCAGGCGCTCCAGCTCCGCGAAGCGGGCCTCGATCTGTTCGACGAGCTGCTCGATCATGAGAGGCCGAGTCTACGCAGGGTTTGCGTGACGTCGTCGGGCCGAGTGGTGACCTGGCGATAGTGACACAGGTGGGGGATCGCCCCCTGGTGGGCTTAGGCGACGACCTCGACGCCGATGAGGTCCTTGGCGTCGGTGTCTCGGAGCTCGGGCTCGGCGGCGAGGACGGCTTCGAGGGCGGCGATCGCGACGGCGAGCTGGGCGCGGTCGGGCTCTCTGGTGGTGAGGTACTGGAGCTGGATGCCGGGCCACATGATGGCGCGGACCCAGCGGCGTCTGCGATGTCTGCCGCTGAGCTTGATCAGCTCGAAGGAGATGCCGGCGATCAGGGGGACGCCGACGATGCGCGTCAGGAGGAGCCAGTACCAAGCCGGCAATCCGATGGGCGCGAAGACGAAGATCGCGACGACCATCACGAGCAGCAGGAACGTCGTGCCGCAGCGCGGGTGG
Source organism: Conexibacter sp. (assembly GCA_035264605.1). Taxonomy (GTDB): domain Bacteria; phylum Actinomycetota; class Thermoleophilia; order Solirubrobacterales; family Solirubrobacteraceae; genus Conexibacter. Next base: position 6,140 of record DATFPW010000006.1, read on the forward strand.
AGGCGCGAAAAGCGCTCGGCGTTCGGCGGCGTGAGCGGCATGCCGGCCTCGAAGCAGGAGATCGTCTTGTGCTCGGCGCCGTGGTACTCGAAGACGCGTCGGAGATCCCGCAGGCGGCTGAGCGCCAGCAGGTAGCCGAGGAAGATCGCCGTGCGGATCAGGCCCTCGACGAGCCAGAACAGAAACGAGGAGTTGAGCTGGTCCTTGATCAGCGACGTCAAACCGACGGGGATCAGGAAGAACAGGCCGACCGCGAGCAGGATCGATATGACGATCGTGCCGGCCCACATGCCACCGGAGATCTCATCCTCTTCCTCCGGCAGCTGGGCGTTGGCGGAGATGCCGAGCGCTCTGAAGCCGATCTTGAGCGACTCGCCGAGCGCGATGACGCCGCGGATGATCGGCAGGCGGTAGACGCGATGGCGTCTGAGCAACGACTGGAGTGGCTCGGTGACGACCTCGATCTCGCCCTCGGCAGCCTCCTCCGGGTCGAGGCCCTCTCTGTGCGTTGCGAGCTGCTCAGCCGAGGGTTTGCGCACGGCGACGGCCCACGTTCTGATGCCGCGCATCATCACGCCCTCGAGCACTGCCTGGCCACCGACCGGCGCGTCGCGCGCGGCGCGCAGCTGGCCGGGCACGGCTGCGTCGCCGACGGCCTCAGCTGGCTTGTCGGCGACGCTCACGACCGCTTCCCCCGAAGGCGGCGCATGGGAATCGAGCTCCGCCGCTAGGCGGCGGAGCCGGCCTTGCGTCTCGCCGCGCGGCGCTGGAAGCGCTCGACGCGGCCGCCCGTATCGACGAGCTTCTGACGGCCCGTGTAGAAGGGGTGGCAGTTCGAGCAGATCTCGACGTGGATCTCTTTTTCGACCGAGCGCGTCGTGAACTCGTTGCCACACGTGCAGCGAACGTGCGCGTCGCGGTAGGTGGGGTGAATTTCAGTCTTCATCGTCGGACCAGTGTAGCGACGCGGGCAGGCCGGCCTCGCCGGGGCCGACGGGGCTATGGCGTCGGGCAGGATGCGGTCAGCGTGTTGTCGGTCTCGTCAGCCTCCTCGATGGCGTTCGACGGGTCGGCGAGGAACTCGGCGGGCTGCTCTCCCGCGGCGCAGCCGGGGCCGGTGAACACGACGACCGCGGTGGCCCCCGGCTCGAGGCGGCGGACCGTCCGGAGGTGCAGGCCCGGCGTCGCGTCTCCGGGGAACGTGGCCGCAATCGTCGCCTGCGCGATCGCGCTTCTCCCCTCATTGCCCACCCGGGCCACGTACCGGACGGAGCCGTCGCCGGCAGGGAGCGCGCGCACCTCGCGCAACACGAGGTCGGGGCGCAGATCCGGCTGGCGGCAGATCGCGGTGGTGCGGGACACTTCGCGCACGACCGCACCGTCGGCGTCGAGCCAGTGGAAGGTGACGTGGAAGCGATACGCCGCCGGCGCGACCAGGCGGCCGACCGCCTGGCGGTACTTGAAGACGTCGCCGGCCCGGCTTCCGACGCCGGTGTCGCTCGGCGTGGTCCACATGCCGAGCCCTGGGACGTCGGTGCGCTGCGTCCAGTGGCTGCCGGGGGTGCGCTGGTAGAGGTCGATTCTGAGGGCGAGCCGTCTGCCGGCCAGCAGTGGTCTCATCCAGGCCCCGACGACGGCGGTGCGCTGGTCGATCGACGGGGAGCGATGGCAGGCGAGCAGCCGCGCGCCGGCCGGGGCGCCGGCTGCGGCGCTAGCGCCGCGCACAGGCGGTGCGGCAGGCGCCATCGGCGAGAGAAGGGAGGCTGCGAGCGTGGCGAGGAAGGTGACCGCGACCGCCCGTGTGCTCGTGCCAGCACGCGAGATCATCGTGTCGTCTTAACCGACGTGCGAGAAGGAAGTTGCGTGGCGCGGCCGGTGACGGTCCGGCCGCGCCGCGCAGCGGGTGAGGGCGCCCGGGGTCGGGCGCCCGCAGATGCGACTCAGGTGATCTGGTAGAGCGGTCCGTCGCCGCCCTCGGGCGTCGTGAGGCGCCCGCCCTTGGCGGTGATCGCGCCGCACTGCACGCAGTTCGTGTAGTTGACGATCACGTCGACCGGCCCCGTCTCGGGCGCGTCCTCAGGGATCTCGTATACGCCGGCTGGGCACATCCACTTCCACGTCTCCGCGACCTCGCGCGGGACGTGCTTCTGCACGCGGATGTGGTTCGGCGCGTCGTCGCGCGTCGCGTTGCCGGTGATGAAGACCGACGAGAGCTTGTCGAACGTGTATCTGCCGTCCGGTCTCGGATAGCGGTCCTTCGTGTTGCCGACGAACATCGGCATCTCGTCGTTGCGGTGCCACTTGAGGCGGCCCGGCGGCAGCTTGCCTCTGGAGGCGATCGCGAGGTTGACGAGCGGGCCACCCTTGAGGAAGCCTTTCTGGAACGGCTGGCGAGTGTTGCGGACCTGGTACAGCTCCTTGCCCGTGTCCGAGTCCTCGATCGCGTACTCGTAGGACTCGAACGAGCTCTCGCCGTTCTTGAGGCCTCTGTAAATCGCCTCGGCGGCCAGCTTGCCGGAGGCGATGCAGTGGTGGACGCCCTTGAGCGCGGCCGTATCGACCATGCCGCCGGCGTCGCCGACGATCACCGCGCCCGGCATCGACAGCTTCGGCATCGACCAGTAGCCACCGCCCGGCAGCGCCTTCGCGCCCCAGGCGACACGCTCGCCGCCCTCGAGGATCTTTCTCACGAGCGGATGCAGCTTGAACAGCTGCAGGAGGTCGTGCGGCGAGGTCGTCGCGTCGGCGTACTCGAGCCCGACGACGAAGCCGATCGAGACGAGGTCGTCGCCCGTTCTCTCGTCCTTCATCGGGTAGATCCAGGTGCCGCCGACCTGGCCGTATCTGGCGGAGATCTTGACCGGCCACGGCCCGACGGTGTGGATCAGGCGGTCGAGCGGTCTCGGGACCTTCCAGACCTCCTTGACGCCGAGCTCCCACACCTGCGGCTCGCGGCCGTCGGCGAGGTCGAACTCGCGGATCGCGGCGCCGGTGAGGTGGCCCCAGCAGCCCTCGGCAAAGACCGTCGCCTTGGCCTTGATGTCGGTGCCGGGCTCGAAGTTGCCGAGAGGCTCGCCGTCCTTGCCGCGGCCCTTGTCGCCGGAGCGGACGCCGACAACGCGGCCGTCCTCGACGATCACCTGGGTCGCGGAGGTCTCGGTGAGGATGTAAGCGCCGGCCTCCTCGGCCATGCGCTGCTGGTAGCGCGCCAGCGCGGAGACGGAGATGACCTCGTTGCCGTGGTTCTTGAACGGCGGCGGCGTGGGAATGCGGACCTTGATCTTCGAGGTGGGCGTCAGGTAGACGGCCTCCTTCTCGACCTCGCCGAAGGCGAAGCCCTCCTTGCGCCACTCCTCCCGGCTCAAGTCCGGGAACAGCTCCTGCAGCGGTCCGGGGCGCATGACCGCCCCGGACAGGTTGTGACCGCCGCACGTCTTGGCCTTCTCGAGGACCGCCACCGGCACCTCGCCGAGGCGCTCCATGAGGGCCGGGTCGTCTGCCAGCAGCTGCAGGAGCCGGTTCGCGCACGCGAGGCCGGCAGTGCCGCCCCCGACGATCGCGACGCCGACCTCGATCAGCTCGTCCTCTGCGTCGAGGCCGCGCTTGACGAACTCCTTCGGCGAGTCGACCGGCGGCGGGTACGCCGCCGGGACCGCCTTGCCGTTTCCGTTGCTGGCAGACATGGGCTTTACGCTCCCTTCTTGGCCTTCACGGCCTCGGTGAGCTTCGGCAGGATCTTGTTGAGGTCGCCGACGATGCCGAGGTCGGAGAACTCGAAGATCGGGGCGTTCGCGTCCTTGTTGATCGCCACGATGTTCTCCGAGGCCTGCATGCCGACCTTGTGCTGGATCGCGCCGGAGATGCCCGCCGCGAGGTACAGCTTCGGCGCGACGGTCTTGCCCGTCTGGCCGATCTGCGCCGCGTAGGGGTACCAGCCGGCGTCGACCACGGCGCGCGTGGCCGCGACGGCGCCGCCGAGGGCGCCGGCGAGCTCCTCGCAGAGCTCGAAGCCCTCGGCCTTGCCGAGCCCGCGGCCGCCGGCCACGAGCACGCTGGCGTCCTCGATGTTCACGTCGGCGCCGCGCTGCTCGCCGCGCTGGACCATCGTCGCCTGGTTCGACCAGGCGGAGTACTCGACGGCGACGTCGACGACCTCGGCCGCGCCGGCACCCGACTCCTTGACCTCGAACGCGTTGATGCGTCCGATGATGATCCCGAGGTCGCCGCGGTACTTGGAGGTCGAAATCTGCGAGTCGCCCAGGATCGGACGCTCGGCGACGAGCTTGCCGTCGGCCACGTTGACTGCGGTGACCTCCATGGTCACGCCCGCGTTCTTGCGGGCGGCGAGGCCAGCGCCGATCTCGAAGCCGAGCAGGCCGCCGCCGAACAGCGCGTACGAATGGCCGTTGTCGTCGATGACCTTCGCCATCACGTCGACGACCGGCTGCGCGAGACCCTCGGCGCCCTCGGCCTTGAAGACGCGCTTGGCGCCGTAGGTGCCGAGTGTGGCGCAGAGATCGTTCGTGAGGTCTCCCCCACCGACGACGACCGCGTCACACGTCGTGCCGAGCTCACCGGCGAGCTTCGCGCCCTCGGAAACGGCGCCGAGCGAGTTCTTGTTGAAAGCGCCCTCGTAGTGGAGGACGTAGACGAGAATCCCGCCCATCTAGATCAGCTTCCTTTCGTCAAGCCACGCGACGATCTGCTCGACCGTCTCGTTGGTGTCCTCGTCCTCGATGATCTTGCCGCCGGCCTTGGCGGGCGGAGCCTTGTAATCGCCGCAGTCGACGCGCGAACCGTCGGCGCCGACAAGCGAACCGTCGATGCCGACGTCGCCGGAGGCCTTCGTGTCGAGCGGCTTCTTCTTCGCGCCCATGATCGCCTTCAGCGACGGGTAGCGCGGCTCGTTGATGGCGTCGCCGACCGAGATCACGGCCGGGAGCTGGACCTGGACGGTGTCGTAGCCGTACTCGGCCTGACGCTCGCAGCGCAGCGCGCCGCCGTCGACGTCCATCTTGATGACCTGCGTCAGCGAGGGCATCTTGAGGTGATCGGCCACCACGGCGCCGATCGTGTAGCACTCGCCGTCGTCCGACTGCTGGCCGAGCAGCACCAGATCGGGCGACTCGGACTCGAGCGCCTTGGCGAGCGCGTAGCCCGTGGCGGCGACGTCGGAGCCCGCCAGCGCGGGATCGGTCAGGTGCACGGAGCGGTCGGCTCCGAGCGAGACGGCCTTGTGGAGCGCGCGCACGGCGGTCTCCGGGCCCATCGTCACAGCGACGATCTCCTCGACGGGGATCGCCCCGCCCTCCTTGATCTGCATCGCCGCCTCGATGGCGTGCGTGTCATACGGGTTGAGGTTCTTCTCCCCGCTGCGGTCCATTCGCCCCGTCGATGGGTCGATGCGCTTCTCGACGGCGGCGTCTGGCACCTCTTTGACCAGGACGCAAATCTTCAACTCGGGTGCCTCCTCAGCAGTGCAAAAACGCAAGTTCGCGGCAGTGTGCGCGGGGATGATACCGCGTTGACTGACCAGTCAATCGCACTAGGGTGCGCGATCGCCCACAGAGCGCCGCTGCGCCCGTGGGAACGGGATTACGCCGAGGCGCGGACAGCGCCGCGCACGAACGCGACGATGTCCTGCGTCGGCGTGCCGGGCGTGAAGACCTCGGCCACGCCGAGCTGCTTGAGCTCGGGGATGTCGTCGGCCGGGATCGTCCCGCCGACGGTGACGATCACGTCTGTGACGTCCTGCGCGTGCAGCAGCTCGACGATGCGCGGGACGAGCGTCATGTGCGCACCGGAGAGGATCGAGAGCCCGACGGCGTCCGCGTCCTCCTGGATCACCGTCTCGACGATCTGCTCAGGGGTTTGGTGCAAGCCAGTGTAGATGACCTCCATCCCGGCGTCGCGCAGCGCGCGGGCGATGATCTTGGCGCCGCGATCGTGCCCATCCAGGCCCGGCTTCGCGACGACGACGCGGATCTTGCGGTCGGTCGTGCTCATCGGGCGGGAATGGTAGGTGAAACTCCTCCTACACGTCCGCGCGAGCGGCATCGCCGAGGAGCGATCGAGCGATCACGAGCCGCTGGATCTCGCTGGTCCCCTCGTAGATCTCGGTGACCTTCGCGTCGCGGTAGTAGCGCTCGGCGGGATAGTCCTTCGTATAGCCGTAGCCGCCGAGCACCTGGATCGCCTCCCCGGTCTGACGCCGTGCGATGGCGGAGGCGAACAGCTTGGCCTGCGCGCCCTCGACCGTGTGCGGCCGGCCGGCCTGCTTGAGCCGTGCTGCGCGCCAGGTCAACGCGCGCGCCGCCTCGATCTCCGTCTGCATGTCGGCGAGCTTGCCCTGAATCTGCCCGAAACGGGCGATCGGGCCGCCGAACGCGGTGCGCTCCCTCGCGTAGGCCGTTGCCACATCGAGCGCGGCCTGCGCGATCCCGACCGCTTGCGCGGCGATTCCGATGCGTCCGCCGTCGAGCGTGCCGAGCGCGATCCGCATGCCGGCGCCTGGAACTCCCAGATGCTCGCCCGCGGCGGCATCGAGGGAGAGCGCCGCGGTGCTGGAGGAGTTCAAGCCCAGCTTCTCCTCCTCCTTGCTGACCGTCAGCCCGGGCGTAGGACGACGGACGACGTACGCCGAGATGCGGTCGTCGGGGTCGCGGGCGAACATCAGCAGCGTGTGAGCATGAGAACCCGTGGTGATGAACTGCTTCGAGCCTGTGATGCGCCCGTCGGCGTCGGCGCGCGTGCGGAGCGCGGCTGCATCGGAGCCGACCTCGGGCTCGGTCAGCGCAAAGGCGCCCAGCTCGATCCCCTGCGCGAGCGGCGGCACGAGGCGGGCGATCTGCTCGTCGGTGCCGTGCGCGAGCAGCGGCAACGTGGCGGCGCTCGTGTGCACGGCGACGGTCACCGCAACGCCCGCGTCGGCCCGCGCGATCTCCTCGATCGCGAGCACGTAGGAGAGGAAGTCCGCACCCGCTCCGCCGTGCTCGACCGGCACGCACGCCCCCATCAGGCCCAGCTCGCCGAGCTGCGCGAAGACCTCCGCCGGAAAGCGGTGCTCGCGATCCCATGCCGCTGCACGCGGGGCGATCTCCTCCTGTGCGAAGCGGCGCGCGAGCGCGCGAATCTCGCGCTGCTCGTCGCTCAGCTCGTGCTCGCTCATCGGCGGCGGCGCGGCGGACGCCGCGGCGGGATGCGGCGTGGCGGCGGGACGGGCTTGCGACGGCCGAGCGCGAGCGACCCGAGCCCGCCGAGGGTCGCCGCCGCCGCGAGCGAGCCTGCGACGACGAGCCGCCGCCCGAGCCGCTCGAAGCGCAGCGTCTCCCAACCCTCTTCGCGCGCGATGCGCGCGAGCGTCGCGTCAGGATTGACCGCAACCGGATGGCCGACAGCACGCAGCATCGGCAGATCCGACTCGGAGTCTGAGTAGGCCCATGACTCTGCGAGGTCGATCTGCTCCCGCTCGGCCAGCTCGCGCATCGCGATCGCCTTGCCCTCGCGGTACGTGAAGGGTCCATGCGGCTGACCGGTGTAGACGCCGTCGCGGACCTCCGAGCGGGCGCCGATCCCCCCCTCGAAGCCGAGCACGAGCGCCAGCACCTCGGCGAGCTCGTGCGCCGCGGCGGTGCAGATGTACACGGGGCGGCCGGCGTCCTGGTGCTCCCAGGCGACCTGCAGCATCTGCGGATAGATGCGCGGCAGCACGCCCGCGAGCACCGCCGGCCCGAGGCGCTGCAGGTCGAGGACCCGCACCCCCTCGATCGCGGCCGCGATCCGCTCGCGCAGCTCGTCGGTGGCCGCGTCGGTCGAGCCGCGCAGGCGGAACTGCACGTTCGCCCACGCGCTCTCCGCCAGCTGGCGACGGGAGAGCAGGCCGTTGCGATAGGCGGCGCGCGCGAACTCGTACGCCGACGAGCCCGCCATCAGCGTACGGTCGAGGTCGAAGAAGGCGGCGCCGCGAGGCGTGGGCGTCACGGCATCGTCGGGGGCGGCGGCGCCCCCGACGACGAAGCCCTCGGCGGGTCCGCGTGGAGCCGTCAGGACGCGGGCACCTCGACGATGACGGCGTCGCCCTGGCCGCCGCCCGAGCAGATCGCCGCGCAGCCGCGACCGCCGCCGCGGCGCTGCAGCTCGAGCACGAGCGAGCCGAGGATGCGCGCGCCGGATGCGCCGATCGGATGACCGAGCGCGACCGCGCCGCCGTTGACGTTGACCTTGTCCTCGTCGATCCCGAGCATGCGAATCGAGTTGAGCGTGACGGACGCGAACGCCTCGTTGATCTCCCAGACGTCGATGTCGTCGGGGGTGAGCCCGAGCTTCGCGAGCGCCTTCTGCGCGGCGAGCGCGGGAGTTCTGGCGAGGTAGGGGAAGTCGTCGGCGACCTGCGCCTGCGCGACGATCGTCGCGAGCGCCTTCTTGCCGTTGGCGGCAGCCCACTCGTCGGAGGCGAGCACGAGCGCGCCGCCGCCGTCGTTGACGCCCGGCGCGTTGCCGGCCGTGTGCGAGCCGTCCTTGGTGAAGATCGGCGGCAGCTTGGAGAGCGTCTCCAGCGACGTGCCGGGACGCGGCGCCTCGTCGACCTCGACGACCGTGTCGCCCTTCTTGCCCTTGACCGTGACCGCGACGATCTCCTCCGGCAGGCGTCCCTCGTCGGTCGCCTTCAGCGCCAGCTCGTGCGAGCGGACCGACCAGCGGTCCATGTCGGCGCGCGTCAGCTCCAGCTCGGCCGCGACCTCGGAGGCCTCCTGCGCCATGTGCTTGCCGGAGAACGGGTTCGTGAGCCCGTCGTTGATCATCGAGTCGATCGCCTTCGCGTCGCCCATGCGGAAGCCGAAGCGCGCCCCCTTGAGCAGGTAGGGCGCGTTCGACATCGACTCCATGCCGCCGCCGACGGCGACCTCGAGGTCGCCGGCGCGGATCGCCGCGTCGAGGATGCCGGCCGCGCGCAGGCCCGACGCGCACACCTTGTTGATCGTCTCTGAGGACACTTCCTTGGGGATCCCCGCCTTGATCTGCGCCTGACGCGAGGGGATCTGCCCCTGGCCGGCCTG
>DATFPW010000007.1:0-2698 GCA_035264605.1 Conexibacter sp.
GGCTTCTACCGCAACTTCGAGCGCGCCCTGTCGCTCGCGCCCGCCGGAGCGCGCTACGTCGCCCTGGCGGACCAGGACGACTCCTGGAACCCGGAGAAGCTCGCCACGCTGGTGGCGGAGATCGGCGACGCGCGGCTGATCTACAGCGACATGAGGGTGGTCCGTGCGAACGGTGAAGTCGTCGCGGAGACGTACTGGGGCCTGCGCCGAAACAACCACGCCGACATGTCCTCGCTGCTCGTGACCAACTCGGTCACGGGCGCGGCCGCGCTGTTCCCGCGCGACCTGCTCGACGACGCGCTGCCGTTCCCGCCGGCGCAGTTCCCGCACTTCCACGACCACTGGATCGCGCTCTGCGCCCTGGCCTGCGGCGAGATCCGCTACGTCGACCGGCCGCTCTACGACTACGTGCAGCACGGCGACGCCTTCGTCGGGCATGCCAGGGCCAACCGGATGCCGAGCCTGCGCGAGCGCTTCGGCAGGCTGCGCGTCGACCCGCGCGAGCGCGTCCGGCTATGGCGCGAGCACTACTTCGGCGACGCTTGCCGGCTGATCCAGTTCGCGACCGTCCTGCAGCTGCGCTGCGGCGAGCGGATGAGCGCGCCGAAGCGGCGCGCGCTCGAGCGCTTCACCCGCGGCGACCGCTCGCTGCTGCCGGTGGGCCGGCTGGCGCTGAGCGGTGCGCGCGAGATCGTCGGGCAGCGGCGCGAGACGCTCGGCGGCGAGTGGATGCTCATGCACGCGTTCGCCTGGCGCCACCTGCTCGGGGCGACGGCGCGCGATCGCCCCCAGCGGCGGTTGCGGATGGACGCTCTGCCGCCGTTCGCGTCCGACCCCTCAACAGCCGCGACCCGGGATGACCCGGGTCGCAGATGAGAGCAGTGGGACTGGCCGGCGCTACGCGGCCTCGCGGAGCGCGATCAGCTCCGGCCGCTGGCTGAGCTTGCGCAGCGCGCGCTCCTCCAGCTGGCGGGCGCGCTCGGTCGAGACGCCGAGCTTCTTGCCGGCCTGCGACAGCGTCTGCGGCTCCTGGTCGCCGGCGCCGAAGCGCATCTCGATCACGTTGCGCTCGGGCTCGGGCAGCTCGGCGATCGCGGTCAGGAGCGTCTCGGACTTGAGCTTCTCCTGGACCTCCTCGTCGACCGGCGCGGTCTCGATCGCCAGCAGGTCGCCGAACGAGGTGTCGCCGTCGTCGCCGACCGGCTTGTCGAGCGACACGACCGCGCGATCCGCCTTGCGGATCTCGATCACGTCGGCCAGCGGCAGGTCGGCCGCCTCGGCGATCTCCTCGTCGGTCGGTTCGTGGCCCAGCTTGGTCGTCAGCTCGCGCTCGATCCGGCCCACCTTGCGCGACCGCTGCGCCACGTGGACGGGCAGGCGAATCGTGCGGCTGGTGTTCTCCAGGCCGCGCTGGATCGCCTGGCGGATCCACAGCGTCGCGTAGGTCGAGAAGCGGAAGCCCTTGCGCCAGTCGAACTTCTCGACGGCGCGGATCAGGCCGAGCATGCCCTCCTGGATCAGGTCGCCGAGCGCGAGTCCCTGGCCCTGGTAGCGGCGCGCGTTGGCCACCACGAGGCGCAGGTTCGAGTTGATCATGCGGTCCTTGGCGACGAGGTCGCCCTTCTCGATCCGCTTGGCGAGCTCGATCTCCTCGGCGGGAGTGAGCAGCTGGAAGCGACCCGCCTCACGCAGGAGCAGCTGCAGCGAATCCAGCGTGGGATCCACGTCGGCGTGGTACTGCTGCTCGGTGTCCTTCTTGGGCGTAGTGCTCTCCATGTAGGTCGTGGACATTTGTCCTTCTTCGTTTCAGTCTCGGTCTCGGAGAAAAACCAACTCTCCAAGTCGGAATTATATCCCAAAAAGTTGCCGGCGCAACTGACCGGCTCGCTACCCTGCACGGGAATCGTTCGCCGTTAGGCGCCGGCCCCCTTTCGGGTGCCATCCCCTCGCCGCGCTGACGGTGCTCCGTCCGCGCGGCCCACCGAGAACGTAAACCCCCGGAACCCCGTTAGGTTACGGACTCAGGCAACTTTTAGGAAGTCCGCTCCCCCGCGACGGCCGGATGGCGCCGTGGAAGCCCCGCAAGACCACGGTAGGGCGGCCGCTCGTGCGACCGCGGTGGGCGCTCGCCGCGGATCGCCTCGGCGACGATCCGCCGCAGCCGAGAGCGGAAGCGATCGCCGCTGAAGCGCTCGGCCGCTGCGCGGCACGCGCCGGGATCGACCGCGAGCGGGTCGAACATGCGCACCGCGTCGGCGAGCGCGTCCGGCGTGCACGGCGCGAAGAACGTGCCGGTGACGCCCTCGACGACGCTCTCGCGCACCCCGCCTTCCCCCAGCGCGATCACGGGACGGCCGGCCGCGAGCGCCTCGACCGCCGCGATCCCGAACTCCTCCGTCGCCGTCACGACGAGCGCCCGCGCGCGGGCCAGCAGCTCCGCGACGCGCTCGTCGCTGACCCGGCCGGTGAACGTGACCGTCGGGCCCGCCATCCGCCGCAGGCGGCGCAGCTCCGGCCCGTCGCCGACGACGATCAACGGCAGCCGCAGCGAGTTGAACGCCCGTATGGCGACGTCGATGCGCTTGTGCGCCATCAGCTCGGCCAGGACCATGTGGTGGTCGCCGACGGGCGCCGTGCGGAAGCGCCCGGTCTCCACGGGTGGGTAGAGCACCGCCGCCTCGCGGCCGAAGTAGCGCCC
>DATFPW010000008.1:0-2787 GCA_035264605.1 Conexibacter sp.
CGCGGCTGCACGAGTGGTCCAACTGGGTCCAGCGGCAGTTCGACGCGCCGACGCTGATGGCCGAGCGGCCGCGCATCGAGCGCAACGTCGTGGAGCTGTACGACTACCTCGACGAGCTGCTCGCGGCGCGGCGCGACGACCCCGGCGACGACCTCATCTCCCAGCTGCTCGCGGCGCGTGCGGAGGACGGCGATCGCCTGTCCGACGTGGAGCTGGTGAACCTCGTGCTCGACGTGCTGATCGGCGGAATCGACACGACGCAGAGCCAGCTCGCGCATGCACTGCGGCTGCTGGCCGAGCATCCCGAGCAGTGGGCGTGGCTGCGAGAGGACCCGGCGGCGCGAGCGCCGGCCGCCGTCGAGGAGGCCCTGCGCTACGAGCCGATCACGCCGTTCACGGCGCGCATCCTGATCGAGGACGTCGAGTATCGGGACGTGCTGCTGCCGCGCGACACGGTCCTGCTGATCTGCGCGCACAGCGCCAACCGCGAGCTGCCGGACGGCGACGCCTTCGACATCGCTGCCTCGCGTGACACGGGTAGACCGCTCACGTTCGGCGCCGGCATCCACTACTGCCTCGGGGCGAACCTCGCGAGAGCGGAGCTGCAGGAGGGCTTGCGCCTGATCGCCGAGCGCGTCGAGACGCTCGCGCTCGACGGCGAGCCGGTGTTCGAGGGCGTGCAGGGCGTCTACGGATTGCGTGAGTTGCCGTTGCGGCTCACGCCTGTGACTCCGTGAGGTGAGTTAAGCCGAGGCGATCATCGACCGGCACCCCGTCGACCGTGAGAGCAGTAACGTGCCCGCGCGATGCGCCTCTCGCACGTCCACGTCACCCATGATTTCCGCGCACCGGTCGAGCGCGTCTTCGCGTACCTCGCGGAGCACGAGAACCTCGCGACCCTGTTCGGCACGCGGATCGAGCGCGTGTGCGACGGCGAGACCGAGCGCAACGGCGTCGGATCGTGCCGGCGGCTGAGCTTCTACGGGCTGCTGCCATTCGAGGAGACCGTGACGGAGCTGGTCCCCAACGAGCGGATCGTCTACCGCATCACGAAGGGCAGCCCGATGCGCGACCACGAGGGCACGATGGCCTTTGCGTCGACCGGCAACGGCGGGACGCTGCTCGACTATCGCATCCGCTTCGGCTCAGTCGTCCCCGGCCTCGCCCCCGTCGTCGCGCGTGCGCTGCACGGCAACATCGCGCGCGGTCTGAGCAAGCTCGACCGCGACGTCTGAGCTACCGCTCGGCCAGCCGCGCGTCGTACTCGCGGGCGACGTCCGACAGCGACACGCCAAGGCCAGCGACGATGCGCAGCATCGTTGTCGTGTGGACGTCGCCAGTGCCGCGCTCGAGACGACCGACCTGGTTCGGATGCACGCCGGCGGCGAGCGCGACCGCCTCCTGCGACAGATCGTGTTCTCGGCGCACGCGGCGGATGGTACGCCCGAGCGCAAGCAGCTTCTCGTCGGGCGGTCTCGGCATGCGTGCGCCAGACTGCTCTACATATCCGGTGCATACCAGACCCGAATCGGTGCAACTTCTACCTCGACAGGTTTGTTTCTATAAGCTCGGCAACCACCGCTGGCGTCGAGCCGTGTCCCCGTGCGGGTCCCCCATGCGTGGGCACGCTCGGTCTCCGGCGGGCGAGCGTCGGGGCACCCCTCCCGAGTTCCCCGATGCGGAGCAGGCCGGGCGGCCCCCGAGCACCCCTCTCGCGGGGCCGCCCGCAGTCCTTACTGACGTGCGGTGTCGTAAACGCGTCCCAGCTCGGCAAGGCCGACGCCGAGCGCCTCGACGACCGCAAGCAGCGTGTCGGCCCGCACGTTCGTGCCGCGCTCAAACCGGCCCACTTGGTTTGGGTGCAAACCGGCGCGGCGCGCAAGCGCCTCCTGGGAGAGATCGAGCTCGCGACGCACCGTGCGAACCGCGCGGCCGAGCTCTTCGACATTGGTTGGCGCTCGCACCCGCAGGACCCTTCACCACAGCTGCGGTTGTTACCAGACCTTTTGGGGTGCAAAATGAACCCCATATGGGGTATATGCAGTCGGAGCACGCTTCGGGACTCCGGGTACGGGATTCGGAGCGCCCCACACGACCGGCGCTGGGCTACGGTGAGCGCGTGAGCACGCTCGCCCGGCGCAACGGGGACGTCTCCTTCTGGCTGACCGGAATCCCGACTCCCGCACAGCCACCGCCGCTGTCACGGGACCTCGACGCCGACGTGTGCATCGTCGGTGCCGGCTTCACCGGACTGTGGACTGCCTACCACCTCGCGCGTAGCCGACCCGACCTCGACGTCGTCGTACTGGAGCGCGAGCGGGTCGGCTTTGGCGCCTCGGGACGGAACGGCGGCTGGCTGACGCCTGCGTTTGCCGCACCGCGCGAGCGATTGGTGCGGACGTACGGGCCGGAGCCCCAGCGCGCGCTCGAGCGCGCGCTGCGCGAGAGCGTCGAGGACGTGCTGGCTGCGTGCCGCGAGGAGGGGATCGCATGCGATGCGCTGGCCGGCGGTGTGCTGCGGGTCGCGCGCGGGCCGGCGCAGGCGGCACGGCTGCGGGCGGCGATCGCGCGCGAGCGCGCATGGGGCGTGGGCGAGGTGGAGCTCGAGGCGCTCGACGCGGATGCGCTGTCCGTGCGCGTGCGGGTGGATGGAGCGAGCTTCGCCACGTGGAGCCCGCAAGGCGTGCGCGTCCAGCCGGCCAAGCTCGTGCGCGGATTGGCAGCGGCGGCCGAGCGGCGCGGCGTGCGGATCTTCGAGGGAACGGCGGTGCGAGAGCTGCGGCCGGC
>DATFPW010000009.1:0-98063 GCA_035264605.1 Conexibacter sp.
CCTCGACAAGGCGGAGGTCACTGGTTCGAGCCCAGTATCGCCCACTGAAGTTGTCGTCGCGCAAACCGTGGGCGTGGCGATGCGGTAGGTCGGCAGGATCTCTGCGCGGGAGTTGACGCGCAGCTCTGCGTCTTCGAGTGCGTTGGCGGTGGCGTGCAGCTCGGCGGTGTCGGGGGCGTGTGGCGCTTCTGCAGCCAGCTCGTGCACGAGCGTCGGTCTTGGTCTCGAAGGCCTTGAGTTTGGCCTGGAGAACGCCCATGCGGCCTGGAATTACCGCGACACACAAGTGCATCACTCAATACTCCTGACGGATACGATCACCCGATGCGACGCTTCCTCCTCGGCGCGGTTGGGACGATGCTCTTGTTCTCTGTGCTCTCTGCGACGGGCCTCGCCTCCGCACCACAGGCGCAGCGGGCCTCGAGCGCGGGCTGGAATCCGTATGCCACGCCAACACGGGACACGCTTCGGGCATTTGTGCTGATTGGCAAGGCGGGCGAGTTCGTCGAGCGTAGGCATCGCCGGTGCCGGAGTAGATCGGTCCACTCAACGTACTCGCATGATGCTCCGAGCGCAGAGCTTCTGGCCCTGTTGGGGATTCTGCGCCAGCCGGCCGAGTCAGAGGATCGGCTCTCGCGTGAGGCCTTGCACGACCTTCCTGGCGTCGGCGTCTATTCCGATTCTGTGCGCGTCGCGCGCGACATATCGGGCCATGAATTCTACGTCTACGGATCACACGACCTCGCAGACTTCACGGATGGCCCACCGGCATGCGGCGAGCTGGAACATCGCCGGCTGGAACGCCTCCTCGTAGGAAAGCCGCGTCGGCTCGCGGGCCTCGCGCGTCGGATCCAGACGAGCTTCGCCCAAGGCAAGTCTCCGACGCGTCTGCCGGCCCCGTCCGAGACCATCTCGCTGTTCGAGCGCGGGCCGAAATCTACCGTGAGCAACGGGGTTGGCGATGGAGCCTCATACAACGTCGCGGCGCTCCGTACACAGGGAGTCTGGCTGTCCTCCTACAACGCCTCGGGGCTCTTCACGCTTCTCGTGCCCGACGGTGTTGCGACGATCACCGCGATCTTCCCGCGCGTAGGCCGGAAACCACCTCGAAGCCATCGCCAGGTCTATGACGAACGGACTGAACGAACAGTTTCCGTTCGGGAAAACCTCGCCTCCTTCAGGTCGCCCCGTCAAGGTTGGGATCTCTACCCAACGCGCGTTATCTGGCGCGCAACCGACGGCTCGGTGATCCGGACCACGCCCCCGCCAGCGTTCTGGTGGATGTTCTAGACGGCGGCGACTGGCGACGGCACAACCGCCGCGCCCGAACCCCTTTGCCCCGATAGGCTGATCCGATGACCGAGCCTGATGCGCGGCTGAAGTACCAGCAGGCCACGGTCGTGCGTGACCCTCTTGCTCGCCCGGAGGCCGTCCACGCTGCTCGGGAGCGTCCGATGGCCGAGCGGCTGGAGCTGGCATTGAGCTGGAACAGACTCGCGTCGCAGCTCCGCTCCGGCTTGGCCGAGGCGATCAGGCACCCGACTTCGCGCCCGTGACCGACTTCGACGCGCTGGAACTGTTCCGGGCGCTCGATCGTCACGAGGTCGAGTACGTCACGGTGGGCGGCGTGGCGATCCAGGCGTACGGCGGGCAGCGGATGACGCAGGATCTCGACGTGGTGATCGCGGCGTCGAGAGACAACATGGGGCGGCTGGCTACGACGCTAGTTGATCTCGACGCGCGCATTCTTGGCCCGGACGGGCAGCGGTCGAAGTCGGTTCCGAGCGCGGCGATGCTCGCCTCCGGCGATCAGTGGCACCTCATCACCGGGCACGGGCCGCTCGACGTGCTCACGCTGCCGGCGCACCTCGGCTCGTTCGCAGACGTGCGCGGTCGCGCGCACGTCGTGCAGCTCGGCGGGGTATCCATCCCGATCGCGCACCGCGACGACTTGCTGAGAATGAAGCGCGCCGCCGGGCGGCCGCAGGATCTCGCCGACGTGCGGCTGCTCGAATCGCTCGGCGACGAGCCCTGATCGGCGGCGTCTGGCCGGGCGCTCCGAAACGGGGGTGTGCCTCAGGTGTGCCCCACGGGCGCCCGCGAGCAGTAAAGGCGGTGCGGCCGTAGCGCGGAATCGACCGATCACACGGCGGATCTCGGGCGCTCGGCAGGCGTCCGCGCGCTGAAAAGCCCTTCGCCTCGACAAGGCGGAGGACATTTGGTCGAGCCCAGCATCGCCCCTCGGACGATCTGCAGCGCAACGCCTGAGAACGCAGGGCGGTTTGCACGACGCCCACTCGGTGTCAGCCCCGCTGCACCGGCGGCGGTGCGACCCCGAGCAATAGAATCGTGGCCGTGCCGTTCACGCTCAAGAACCTCAGGGAGGATCTGGAGGACCTTGGGTCCAACTTCGACGGTGCGCCGGACCTGGAGTTCCGCATGGCGAGCAAGGCGCTTGGGCTTGAGCAGTCCGGCCTCAGCTATCAGCGCATCCCGCCTGGCTATCGCTTCCCGTACGGCCACACGCACAAGGAGCAGGAGGAGCTGTACGTGGTCGTGGGCGGGACCGGGCGGATGAAGCTCGACGACGAGATCGTCGCAGTCAAGAAGTGGGACGTGGTGCGCGTCCCACCTGGCACGTGGCGAGGCTACGAGAGCGGGCCAGAGGGCCTGGAGATCCTCGTGTTCGGTGCGCCCAAGCTCGGCGAGAATCCGCGCGACGACGTGGAGGGTCAGCGGGACTGGTGGGCCGACTGATGGCGCCTCGTATCTCGGGCGCGTATTAGCCGAGTCGCCAACTCCTCTCGCGGCAACACGGCGACAGTCGGACTCGGACGGTCTCAGGAATCAGCGTGCCAGCCGAGCGCGAGGCGACGTGCTCGCGGCAACGTGCTCACGACCAAGTCGTACGAGTCCTCGATCATGTTCCGCATAGCCTCGTCGGGCAGCGAACCATCGATGATCAGGGTGTTCCAATGGCGCTTGTCGAGGTGGTATCCGGGAAGCACCGCCGGATGCGCGGCACGCAGGGCTTCGGCGAGACTCGGCTCGCACTTGACGCTCACCCTGAGCGAGTCCGCCGCCAGCTGGGACAGGGCAAACATTCTCCCGGCGACCTTGAACACAGATGTCTTGGAGCCGAACGGAAAGGTCTCCTGAGATCCCGCGAACGAGAGACAGTGATCGCGAAGCTCAACGGGATCCATCGCCCAAAAGGTAGTCGTGCTGCTGGCATCGCGCTCGATAGCGGGCGCCGATCACAACGCCACGCGAAAGGGTTGGTGATGCCGGAGACTGGCCCTCGACCTACGTCAGCTGACGGTCTCGCGCACCGCCGCCGCCAGGTCGGCGTCCATCGCGCGGAGGTAAGGCGCGACGAGCTTGCCGTAGTCGGCCTTGCGCCTGGCCGGAAGATCCTTCCACCCTGTGACCGAGCCGCGGCACTGCTCGGCACCACACAAGCATGCGGGCGGGAAGTGGTCGATGGTGAAGTTGCGCATCGCGTAGTCGAACGTCAGCTCTTGTCCGGAGTCGATGCGGCGGCGCGCGACGAAGTCGAACGCTTGCGCCTCGTTGAGGCGAACCCCGCAATTGGGATCGCACGAGTGGTTGACCTTCGGTCCCAGGCCGCCATGGCGCGCCCAGCGGTTCGGACCGACCTGGGTGGCATGCGAGTCATTTGCAGTCAACGGTCCGCTCAGAAAGCCGACCATGACGGTGTCTCCGGCTGCGAACGAGCGCGTCGCCAAGACCGCGTCGCCCTTGCCGTCAGCGTCGAGACGCAACACGACGCCCTCGGCGGATGCCTGCATGATGCTCGCTTCGTGCTCGACGAGCTCGGACGTACGTACCTGGGGCAAGGGGACCCCTTTCGATCGACGCCCTCGGACGGCGAGCATAGCGTTGAGCCGTCCGAGACCCAGGCTGGCCGCGTCGTGCTGCGGTCCCGCGCGCACGACACCGGCTTGACACTGCGTCGCGCTCGTCGTTAGCGTCGCAGTGAAATCCGGTTCACCGACGGGCCGGTGCCGTGCTGCCCAGAAACGGGCAGCCAACACTCGGGGGAGGACACATGTCCAGCAGGGGGAGGCGGCGATTCGCCGCGCCTGTCGTCGCAGCGATGCTCGCCGCGATGGCGCCGGCAGCTGTGCAGGCAGCATCGCCGGATGGCTTCACGACGATGGAACGGTCGGTTGTGGCAGGGGCTCCGCTCGACCCGGCCAGGCCGAGATTCCTGAGAGTCGCGCAGGGGGCGGGCTGGGAACGCGTCACGCGCGAACTGGTCGCCGGGCAGGCGCAGGCCGGTCGCGAAACGCGCCGCAGATCGCTGACCTACTTCGCCCAGCTGAGCGACTTCCAGCTTGCGGACGAGGAGTCGCCGGCGCGCGTCGAGGCGGCCGACTCGCTCGCCTCGGGCGCGTGGCGCCCGGAGGAGGCGCTCAACCCGTTCTCGATCGACGCCGCGATCAGGCAGGTCAACAGGTTCACCACTGCCAGCCCGGTCGCGCAGGGCGGCGGCACGAGAGCGCAGATGGACTTCGCGCTCACGACCGGTGACAACGCCGACAACCAGCAGTACAACGAGAACGTCTGGGTCCGCCAGCTCCTCGAGGGCGGCTCATCCCTCAGCCCGAACAGCGGCGTGAGGACCAGCTACAACGAGTGCAGCTCGATATCCGACGCGGCGCTCACGCTCAGGGACTTCCTCGGCGCGCCGGCCGAGCCCATATACACGGGCGTGCAGGACTTCGGTGACCAGACGGTCGACACGACGACGTTCTACGACCCGAACCAGCCCAGAGGCACGTACGCCGAATGGCCTAGGTACACCGGCCTGATGAACCGCGCGCAGCTCTCGTTCACGCCGACCGGCGTGAGGCGCGGCGCGACCTCGGTTCCGTCCTACGTCGCGAACGGCAATCACGACGGGCTCGTGCAGGGCAACCAGGCGTCGAGCTCGTCGCTCGAGGGGATAGCGCTCGGGTGCATAAAGCCGGTCGTGCCGAGCCTCGAATTCGGCTCGATAATCGAATCGCTCACGTTCTTCGTGCGGCCCGATGCGAACCGCAGACATGTCGACAAGGCGCAGCTCAAGGCCGTCTACAGGGCCGGCTCGCAGGCGGACGGGCACGGCTTCGGACTCGTCGAAGCCGCGCAGAACACCGCCTCCAACGGCGCCGCCTCCTATTACGCGTGGGACCCGAAGCCGGGCGTGCGCTTCATCGCGCTCGACACGGTCTCCGAGGGCGGCCTGATCGCCGTCTCCGCCGACGGCAACCTCGACGACCCGCAGTACAGGTGGCTGACGAACGAGATCACTGCGGCGGAAGCGGCCAGAAAGGCGATCGTCGTCTTCGGCCATCACCCGATCCGCTCGCTGACCGCGAACCTCTCCGACGAGAGCGCGCCGGCGTGCACCACCAACGACAGCCACGGTCACGACAGGAACCCGGGCTGCGACCGCGACCCGCGCGTCTCGACGCCGATCCATCTCGGCGCTGACGTGCAGAGCCTGTTCAACGCGCACGACAACGTTGTCGCGTACGTGACCGGCCACACGCACGAGAACAAAGTGATGGCGTGCGGCGCGACCGGCGGCTGCCCGGCTGGCGGCAACTGGTGGGAGGTCAACACCGCTTCCGAGGTCGACTGGCCCCAGGAGAGCCGCCTGATCGAGGTCATGGACAACGTCGACGGGACGTTGTCGATTTTCGGCACGCTGCTCGACCACGCGGCGACGTACGAAGTGCCGGCGGCCGGCAGCGCGACCGGCTTCAACGTCGACCAGCTCGGTGCGATCAGTCGCACGCTGTCGTACAACGACCCGCAGGCGGTGCTCGGCGCGAACGGCACCGCGCAGGACCGCAACGTCGAGTTGCTCGTCAGAGACGCTCGCTGACCGACTTCGCTCGCCCGCGCGGATGGTCGCGCGGGCGAGCGGGAAGGCCGCAGGACGGCTCGCGAACGGAGCTAGAGTCCTTCCTGACAGCCGACTGCTGCTAAAGGAGCGACCGCATGCCGAGCGACGAGCAGATCCGCGAGCAGATCGACGTGCTGGAGCAGGAGCGGCTGTCGCTGCGGGAGCGCGAGGGGGAGAGCGATCCCACGCAGGGCGCGGACATCGACCGTCTCGAGGAGATCCGCGTCGAGCTTGATCGGCTGTGGGACTTCCTGCGCCAGCGCATCGCCCTGCGCGAGGCCGGTGGGGACCCGGACGAGGCCTCGGAGCGCTCCGCGGACGTCGTCGAGAAGTACTGGCAGTAGGGCGCGCCGCGCCTCAGGCGGCTCGGTCGAGCAGCCGCTGGGCCGCTGCCGGGCGACCGAAGTGGTACCCCTGGGCGTAGCGGATCCCAAGCGCCTCGAGCGTCGCGACCTGCTGGGCGTCCTCGACCCCCTCGGCGATCACCCTCACGCCCACCTCCGGGCCGGGCCGCCGGGGAAGCGCGCGAGTGCCTCGTAGGCGATCGTGCGACCATCGGCGAGCGAGACGATCGGCTGGAAGACCGGCACGATTGCCTCGGCCTGCAGCGTCCCGGTGATCCGCGCGACGCACGCGTCATAGCTTGCGTCGCTGGAGCAGCTGCGCGAGCTGGTCGCCGTCGACGACGAGCGCGCCCTGCTGCGCAGCGAGCTGCACCGCACCGACGCGCCTGCCGAGCGCTAGAAGGCGCGCGCGGGCTCCGGCTCGTGTTGCGGCCCGGCTGGGGCCCCCAGCGGCTCGGCGCTGCGCTCCGGGCTCACACGCGGCAGCCACTCCAGCCACCGCGGCAGGTACCAGTTGCGCTCGCCGAGCAGCGTCATCGCCGCCGGCAGCAGCACCGCCCGCACGATCGTCGCGTCGATCAGGATCGCCGCCGCGAGGCCGACGCCCATCTGCTTGAACTCGACGGCCGACAGTGTCGCGAAGACGCCGAAGACGGCGACCATGATGATCGCGGCGCTCGTGACGGTGCCTGCGGTCGACTTGATCCCCTGTCGGATCGCGTCGTTCGTGCTCATGCCGCGGTCGTAGGCCTCGCGCACGCGGCTGAGGATGAACACGTGGTAGTCCATCGACAGGCCGAACAACACGACGAACAGGAACAGCGGCAGCCACGAGGTGATCGCGCCGGTCGATCTGAAGTCGAGCAGCGACTCGCCCCACCCATGCTGGAAGACGAGCACCAGCACGCCGTAGGCGGCGCCAACCGACAACAGGTTCAGCGCGATCGCCTTCGCTGCGATCACGACCGAGCGGAACGTCACCAGCAGCAGCGCGAACGCCAAGATCAGCACGAACGCGAAGACCCAGCCGATGCGCGCGTTCATCAGCGTGTTGAAATCGGCGGTCCCGGCGGTCATGCCGGCCACGGCGACCTCCGCGCCCGGCAGTGCCGTGCGCAGCGCGGGCGTCAGCTCGGTGCGGATCGTCTCCAGCGCGCGCATGGACGTCGCGTCTGCGCCATCGCCGTCGATCGGCAGCGCGATCGCAGCCACGCGACCGTTCTTCGCCACGTCGACCGTGATCGGCTCGTTGACCGCGCCGCTCGCCAGCGCCGCTCTGCGCAGCTCGGCGATGGCCGCTCTGCCGGCCGGGGTCGAGACCGCGTCGCCCTCGACCGCGACCGTCGCGGCGATCTCCTTGCCGGGGAAGTGCTCCTGGATGCGGTCGTAGGTCTGCATCACCGGCAGGCTGCGCGGCAGCGAATCGGTTCCGGGAAGCGCGGTGTGCATCCCGAGGACCGGCAGGCACAGCGCGAGCAGCAGGCCGCCGGCGACGATCAGCGAGACGAGCGGGCGGCGCAGCACGGTGTCGATCACGGCACCCCATGCGCGCGCGGCGCTTCCCTCGCCCGCCGTGTTGCGACGGCGCATCAGGAACGGGATGCGGCCGCGCTCGACGCGGTCGCCGAGCTTCGACAGCAGCGCGGGGAGCACCGTCAGCGATGCGATCAGCGACACGCCGACAACGAGGATCGCGCCGGTGGCCATGCCGACGAAGGTCCGCGAGCCGGAGATCAGCATGCCGGCCATCGCGATCATCACGGTCAGGCCCGAGATCAGGACCGCGCGACCGGACGTCGCCGCGGCGGCCTCGAGCGCGGCGGCCTCCGAGCGGCCCGCGGCGCGCTCCTCGCGCTCACGGCGCAGGTAGAAGAGCGTGTAGTCCACGCCGACCGCGAGGCCGATCAGCAGCACGACGGAACCGACGCTCTCCTCGATCGGGATCACGTGGGATCCGAGCGCGATCAATCCGAGGGTCGCCATCACGCTCGAGATCGCGAGCAGCAGCGGGATGCCCGCCGCCACGAACGCGCCGAACGCGACCACCAGGATCACGAGCGTGATCGGGAGCGAGAGAAACTCGGCCTTCTTGAAGTCGTCCTCGAACATCGTCGAGATCGCCTGCTCGGCGCTCGCGTCGCCGAACTGCTCGATCCGCAGGTCGGGGTGCGCGCGCTGAGCGGCGGCGGTGGTCGCCAGCACCCGTTCGACGTCGTCGACCTCGTCCTCGTCGCCACGCAGCTCCATCGTCACGAGCGCCGCGTTGCCGTCGGCCGCGATCTGGCCGGCGTTGCCCGAGGCGTAGGGCGAGTTGACCTCCACGACCTCCGGGCGCCGCTCCATCCTCTGCACGACGTCCTCGACCGCCGCTCTGAAGGCGGGATCGCCGGCTCCGAGTCGCTGTGAAGCGACGAGCACGGTCTCGTCCGCGCGCTGGGGGAACGCGTCGTAGAGGATCTGCTCGGCGCGTCCGGACTCCCCGACGCCCTCGTCGCGATCGCTCGTCTGCTGCCCGCCGACGATCACGTTGCCGAGTGCGAAGGCGGCGAACACGAAGGCGATCCAGCCCAGCACGGCCGCCTTGCGGTGGCGGGCGCTCCAGCGTCCTGCGCGAGCGGCGAAGTTGTTCGGTTTCATGGCGTCGTTCCCAATTGAGGTGTCCGTTGACGGTACGGAGCCTCGCAACAAGGCGGCGTCCGGCCCATGCGGGCCCCCCGCTTCCGGGGGTGCGGTCAGGTACCAAGTGGGGGTGGGGCTAGCCCCCGGCTAGGATGCGCCTCCGATGCGGATCCTCCTGCCTGACGACACCGAGCTGCAGCTCGACGACGACGCCACCGGCGCGGACGCCGCCGCTGCAATCGGCGCCGGCCTCGCGCGCGCCGCGCTCGCGGTGAAGGTCGACGGCACGCTGCGCGATCTGAGCGCGCCGCTGCATGACGGCGCGCGCCTGGAGATCGTCACTCCGTCGAGCGACGATGCGCTGGAACTGCTGCGCCACGACACCGCGCACGTGCTCGCGGCTGCGGTCATGGACCTCTACCCGGGGGTGAAGATCTCGATCGGCCCGCCGATCGAGCAGGGCTTCTACTACGACTTCGAGTTCCCCGACGGGGTCACGATCTCCGACGCCGACTTCGAGCGCATCGAGGCGAAGATGCGCGAGCACGTGAAGGCTGACGAGCGGTTCGCGCGCGAGGACGTGACAGTGGGGGAGGCGCTCGAGCGCTTCGTGCGCGAGGAGCAGCCGTACAAGGTCGAGCTGATCGAGGATCTCGTCCACAGAGAAGGTGTCGAGACGGTCTCGCTCTACACGAATGGTCCCTTCACCGACCTCTGCCGCGGTCCGCACGGACCGGGGACGAAGCGCATCAAGGCGTTCAAGCTGCAGTCGGTCGCGGGCGCCTACTGGCGCGGCGATGCGAGCCGCACGATGCTCACGCGCATCTACGGGACCGCCTTCTTCTCGAAGGACGAGCTGGCCGAGCACCTCGAGCGGCTCGAGGAGGCGAAGGCGCGCGACCACCGCAAGCTCGGCTCCGAGCTCGGCCTGTTCCGCTTCTCCGCCGTCGCCCCCGGCGCCGCCTTCTGGCTGCCGAACGGCACGCGCGTCTTCAACGAGCTGGTCACGCTCAGCCGCGAGATGGGCGAGCGCCACGGCTACACGGAGGTCAAGACGCCGCAGATCTTTGACGCCGAGCTGTGGAAGACGTCGGGCCACTGGGGCAAGTACCGAGAGAACATGTTCACGACGGCGGCCGAGGATCGCGAGATGGCGGTCAAGCCGATGAACTGTCCCGGCCACGCGCACCTCTTCGCGACCGAGCGCCACTCCTACAGAGAGCTGCCGATCCGCTACTCGGAGCCCGGGTTGCTGCACCGCAACGAGCCGTCCGGGACGCTCCACGGGCTGCTGCGCGTGCGCCACTTCGCGCAGGACGACGCCCACATCTTCTGCACCGAGGAGCAGGTGCAGGAGGAGGTGACCGGCTGCCTCGACTTCGCATTCTCGACGCTCGGGCTGTTCGGCTTCGAGGTGCAGCTCGAGCTGTCCACCCGGCCGGAGAACCGCATCGGCAGCGACGAGATGTGGGATCGCGCGGAGGACAAGCTGCGTCAGGCGCTGGAGTCGAAGGGGCTCGCGTACGAGCTGAACGAGGGCGACGGCGCCTTCTACGGGCCGAAGATCGACTACCACGTGAAGGACTCGCTCGGCCGCTCGTGGCAGCTCGGGACGGTGCAGCTCGACTACTCGATGCCCGAGCGCTTCGACCTCGTCTACACGGGCGCCGACGACGCCGAGCACCGGCCGGTGATGATCCACCGCGCGGCGTTCGGCTCCTACGAGCGCTTCGTCGGGATCCTGATCGAGCACCTCGCCGGGCGCTTCCCGCTGTGGCTGGCGCCGGTGCAGGCGATCGTGCTGCCGATCGCCGATCGCCACAACGCGTATGCGGGCGAGGCGGTCGCCGCGCTGCGCGAGGCGGGCGTGCGCGTCGACCTCGACGACCGCGGCGAGTCGGTCGGGCGCAAGATCCGCGACGCGGAGCTGCGCAAGATCCCGCTGATGCTGGTCGTCGGCGATCGGGAGGCCGAGACGGGCACCGTGTCCGTGCGCGAGCACGGGGCGGAGGAGGCGACCGGAGTCCCGGTTGCAGAGCTGGCAGCGCGGGTCGCTGAGCAGACGACGACGCGCTCGCGCTGATGCGATTTGCTCGCCACCCGGGCGCGGCTTCGCCATCCGCCGCTATACTCGCCGTACGTTGATGACCCATTCGCCCACCAGCCCGCGCAGAACCGCTTGACGCGCCACCACGCCGCCAGCTAAGTGCCGGTTCCGCGACGATTTGACCGGCGCCCGCCTGAGCGGGACACGACGCGCATCAACGAGCGCATTCGCGTTCCCGAGGTGCGGCTCGTCGACGACGAGGGTGCACAGGTCGGCATCCTCAAGACGCCTGACGCGTTGAAGTACGCCCAGGAAAGAGATCTCGACCTCGTCGAGGTCGCGCCCGAGGCACGCCCGCCCGTCTGCCGCGTGCTCGACTACTCGAAGTACAAGTACGAGCTCGCGCAGAAGCAGAAGGCCGCGCGCAAGCACCAGCAGCAGATCACGATCCGCGAGATCAAGTTCCGCCCGAAGATCGCGCAGAACGACTACGACACGAAGAAGGGGCACGTCACCCGCTTCCTCAAGCACAAGGACAAGGTCAAGATCACGATCATGTTCCGCGGGCGCGAGGTCACGCACCCCGAGCGCGGCGCGATGCTGCTGGAGAGACTCGCGGAGGAGCTTGCGGAGCTGGCCGTCGTCGAGCAGCGTCCGATCCAGGACGGCCGCAACATGACGATGATGCTCGGCCCGTCGAAGGCCGTGCTGGCTGATGGCGTCGTGGACGCGAGACCGGCGGAGGCCGGTTCCGCCGCCGCGGACGCAAGAGCCGCACCGGTCGAGGCGAGAGCCGTTGCCGCGGAGACAAGAGCTGCGCCGGCTGAGGCAAGAGCCGCTCCGGCCGCCGAGGCGAGACCTGCTGCCGCCGAGGCAAGAGCTGCGCCGGCTGACGAGAGACCTGCTGCCGCCGAGGCGAGTGCGGCTCCAGTCGACGAGAGACCTCCTGTCGCCGAGGTGAGACCCGCTGCAAGAGCTGCGAGACCGGCTGCCGCGAGAGCGAAGCCGGCCCCCAGAGCTGCGCCGGCCAACGCCGATGCGAGAGCCGCACCTGCGGCCGACGACGCTGACGCCAGAGCGAACGGCGACGCTGCGGCCACCGACGGCACGGCGCCGGCCGCCAGAAGACCTGCTGCGAAGCGCGCAGCGGCGCGCTAGTCCACTCGCGCGCCCGTCGCGCATGCTTGCGTCGCTGCTTGCCGTCGCCGTATTCGCCGCCGCTGGCGGAGGCGCGCCGGGGCCAAGCGGCGGCGCATCAGACCTGACGCTCGCACAGGCAGTCGGCCAGCGAATGGTCGTTTCGCTGCCGGACACGACCGTGCCCGAAGGACTCGCCCGACAGGTGCGCCGCGGCGAGGTCGCCGGCGTGATCCTGTTCGGTCGCAACATCGCCTCGCGCTCGCAGCTGCGGGCGCTGACCGCGCGCCTGCAGACCGAGCGCAAGCGCGGGCCGGCGGCGCTGCGCGACCGGCCGCTGCTCGTGATGATCGATCAGGAGGGTGGCCTCGTTAAGCGCCTGTCCGGCGCGCCGTCGCGTTCGGCGGCGGGAATGGGGGCCACAGGCGACGCTGCCGCCGTCCGCGCTGAGGGGGTCGCGACAGCGCGCAACCTGCGCGGCGTCGGCGTCAACGTGGATCTGGCGCCTGTGCTCGACCTTGGGCTGCCCGGCTCGTTCCAACGTGCGACCGGCCGCTCGTTCGCGCAGACGCCCGCGGCCGTGAGTCGCTACGGCGGCGCGTTCGCGGACGGCTTGGCGTCCGGCGGTGTGGTCGCGGCGGCGAAGCACTTCCCCGGCCTCGGCCGGGCGACGGCGGACGAGGACCAGCGCCTGAACCGCATCGAGGTCGATCTCGACGTCCTGCGCGCCGCGGACGAGGCGCCCTTCGCCGCCGCCGCTCGCAACGGGGTGCCGCTCACGATGGTCTCGACGGGCATCTACCCGGCGCTGTCATCGCGCCCGGCGATGTTCTCGCAGGCGATCGCGACGATCGAGCTGCGCCGGACCGTCGGGTTCGACGGCGTCTCGATCAGCGATGACATGGAGGTCCCCGCGCTCGCGCACCTCTCGCCGGAGCGCAAGGCGCTCGCAGCCGTGCGCGCGGGCGACGACCTGCTGCTGTTCTGCCAGTCGGCGGAGGCCGCTGAGCGCGGCGCCGCGGCGCTGCGGCGGGCCGTCGCGAGCGGCGCGATCGCACGTGCGACGATCGACATCGGCGCCGAGCGCGTGCTCGCGCTGCGCGACCGCTTGCGTTGACGCGCTATCCGAGAACGCATTCGGCCGCATCCTCTAGCGAAACAACAACAGCATTGTTGTTGTAATGCTCATTTGCGACCTGTAGGAAGGTACTCTGTGAGCCGATACTGAATATCTCTGTGAGTCAGCTCTGAGATAGATCGAGCATTTCTCTCAGAGTCGTCCTATCCGAGACATGACGGGCAACACCACCAACACACAAAGAAACCTCGCATCGCTGTGGGATTTTCTTGATGCCGTACTCGCGGCGGTCTCGGATCGCATCGAAGGGCTCGCGGTGCGTGCACGGTCCGCGCAACAGCGGGCCGCAGATGCCGGATCGGGAGCTCCGCGTACGCGGACAGTCAACCGGCGCAACACGAGTCCACGCGTGGCCGAGATGCGCATTGGCCAGCTTGACGCCGCTGTCGCCCGGGGCGACCTGGACGCCACAGAGGTGCGCGATCTCCGCGCTGGCTACGAACGCGCGCGCGTGCGGGACGATGCCGGCCTCCCGCCGCTCGACCTCACGTATTAGCAGCGTCTATCGCAGCCAGACCTGGCCATACCCATCCCGTTCGGTGCCTCCGACGAAGCCGAGTTGGGCGGCCACCTCTCCTGCCGTCGCGTGTGGCGGGACGAGCAGTTGGAGGGTTCGACGCCCGGCCGAAGCCAGTGCGCGTGCGCAGGAGACGAGGAGCACCGCATCGGAGAGCTGCTGTCGCCAGCGCGTCTGCAGTGCGATTCCCTATTCGCGATGTGCACACACCGACGAGCAGACGTAGGCGATGCCTGACTCCGGCCATCGATGGGCTTCGAGGATCGTCTCTCCCCGACCGTTTGTGCGTACCGTGAGCATGCCGCGCGCCATCGCTCCATTGAAGCGAGTGGGCAGCGGCAACGCGGCAGGTTGCGCGTCGGCTTGTCCTGAGCCGGTCACGCGGCGCGCAAAGGCCGTTCTCTGCTTTACTTCTCGACTCCGATGCCCAAGATGAAGAGCCATTCCGGCGCCAAGAAGCGCTTCAAGCTGACCGCCAAGGGCAAGGTCCGCGGCCGTCACGCGTTCACGAGCCACATACTTGAGAAGAAGTCGCCGAAGGTGAAGCGGCACCACGGCAAGCCCGCCGTGATCTCGGACCATGACGCCCCGCGCGTCAAGAAGCTGCTGGGGGTGGGCAAGTGACCCGCGTCAAGCGCTCCGTCGCGGCGAAGAAGAAGCGGCGCGAGGTCCTCGAGCAGACGAGAGGCTTCCGCGGCCAGGCGAACCACAACTACAGACGCGCGAAGGAGGCCTTGCTCAAGGCCGACCAGTACCGCTACCGTGACCGCCGCAACCGCAAGCGCGACTTCCGTCGCCTGTGGGTCACGCGCATCAACGCGGCCGCGCGTCAGAACGATCTCTCCTACTCGCAGTTCATGCACGGCCTGAAGCTGGCCGGGGTCGAGGTCGACCGCAAGATCCTCGCGGACATCGCCGTCCGCGACGCAGAGGCGTTCCGCCGATTCGCCGACAACGCCCGCGAGGCGTTGGCCGCGGCTGCCTAGCCGAACCGCCGACGCAACTCTCACCGGGCGCCGCTTCCTAGAGGAACGGCGCCCTTCTTCGTTAAGGAACCACGTTCGTGACCATCAGCTCCCCGCACAACGACCGCCTCAAGGAGATCCGCAAGCTCGCGCGGCGGCGCTCGCGCGAGCAGACGGGCCGCTTCGTGGCGGAGGGCGAGGACCTGCTGGCCGCCGCCGACGCGGCCGGCTGGCCAGCACTGGAGCGCTATTGCGCGGCGGGCAGCGGCCTGGACGGCGTCGAGGTGGAGGCCGAGCTGCTGGCCGGCGTTTCGCAGTTGGGGTCCGGGACCCGTGCGCTGGCCGTGTATGAGCAGCGGTGGGCAGACGCCCCCGCCGGACCGCTGTGCGTCGCGCTGCATGGGATCTCCGATCCAGGGAACGTCGGCACGATCCTGCGCTCGGCGCTCGCGTTCGGTGCCTCGTCAGTGGCACTCGGCCCTGACTGCGCCGATCCGTATGGGTCCAAGGCCGTGCGCGCGTCGATGGGCGCGGTATTCGCCGTGCCGCTCGCGCGGATCGGCCGGGTGGCAGCGGAGCCGGACGAGGGCGAGGGCCGGTCGGGTAGCGAGGGGGACGGGTCGAGTGTCGGTGCGTCGTCGCTGGTCGCGAGCCTCCCCGGCACGACGGTGGCGCTCGACGCGCATGGGGGCGAGCCGCTCGCGGACGCGATCGCGGCGCTCGACGGTCTGCTGACGCTCGTCGTCGGCGCGGAGCGCGCGGGGTTGCCGGCCGATCTCGTCGCGGCCTGCGATCAGATCGCGCGGATCCCGATCCGCAGCGAGTCGCTCAACGCTGCGATGGCCGCGACGGTCGCGCTGTACGAGGTGACGCGCGGCGCCGTCGCCGCCGAGCATAGGATGCCCCCCGCATGATCGAGCGGATCGACCAGCTGCGCAGCGAGGGGGAGGCGGCGATCGCTGCCGCCACGACGAGCGACGCACTGGAGCAGGCGCGCGTGCAGTTTCTCGGCCGCAAGGCGGAGCTGCCGAACTTGCTGCGCGGCGTCGCGCAGCTGCCGCCCGAGCAGCGCGGCGCAGTCGGCAAGGCGGCGAATGTCGCGCGGCAACGGCTGGAGGCGCTGATTGAGGCCCGCGGCGCCGAGCTGGCCGGTGCCGAGTTGGAGCAGCGGCTCGCGGCCGATCGCATCGACGTGACGCTGCCGGGCGCGCCGCTGCCGCCGAGCGGAGGACTGCACCTGCTGACGCAGACCCGGCGCGAGATCGAGGACGTCTTCGTCGGGCTCGGCTACACCGTTGCGGAGGGTCCCGAGGTCGAGCACGTCTACTACAACTTCGACGCGCTCAACCACGACCCGGCGCATCCGGCGCGGTTGCGCACCGACACCTTCTACGTGGCCGACGACGTCGTGCTGCGCACGCACACCTCCCCGATGCAGGTGCGCGCGATGGAGCAGCAGCCGCCGCCGATCTTCCTGATCGTTCCCGGCCGCGTGTACCGCCGCGACTCCGACGCGACGCACACGCCGCAGTTCCACCAGATCGAGGGGCTCGCGGTCGACGAGGACATCACGCTCGCGGACCTCAAGGGCACGCTGCTGGCGTTCGCACAGGCGATCTTTGGCGAGGAGCGGCGGGTCCGGCTGCGGCCCCACTTCTTCCCGTTCACCGAGCCGAGCGTCGAGGTCGACGTCTCCTGCTTCAACTGCACAGATGGCCTGATGCGCGACGGCGCGCGCTGCCCGCTGTGCAAGGGCACCGGCTGGATCGAGATCCTCGGCGCGGGGATGGTCGACCCGAACGTGTTCGGTTACGTCAGAGAGCACGGCTACGACCCGGAGAAGATCCAGGGCTTCGCGTTCGGGATGGGCGTCGAGCGGATCGCCTTCCTCAAGCACGGCGTCTCGGACCTGCGGCTCTTCTACGACAATGACCTGCGCTTCCTGGAGCAGTTCGCATGAGGGTCCCGCTGAGCTGGCTCCACGAGTACGTGAGACCCGACCTCGACGCCGCGGCACTGGCCGAGCGGCTCGCGCTGACCGGCACCGAGGTCGAGCGCGTCGTGCACCACGGCGTGCCCAGTGTCGAGCACTTCACGATTGGGCGCGTGCTGAGCGCCGAGCAGCACCCCGACGCCGACCGCCTGCGTGTCTGCATGGTCGACCTTGGCGGCGACGAGCCGGCGCAGATCGTCTGCGGCGCGCCGAACGTGGCAGCGGGCCAGACGGTCGCGGTTGCGCAGCCGGGCGCGGTGATGCCGGACGGCACGAGGCTGCGCAAGGCGAAGCTGCGTGGCGTCGAGTCGCTCGGGATGATCCTGAGTGAGCCGGAGCTGGAGATCGGCGTTGAGAGAGCCGGGATCATGGTGTTCGCGGACGATGGCCTGGAGCCCGGCACGCCGGTCGCCGACGTGCTGCCGATCGCCAGCGACGTGCTGGAGCTGGAGATCACGCCGAACCGGCCCGACTGCCTCGGCGTCTACGGCGTTGCGCGTGAGGTGCACGCGGCGACGGGCGCACCGCTCGCACCCGCGCCGTGGCACGCGGATCTGGGGACGACGGAGAAGCTCGCAGGCGTTGAGGTGGCGGTCGAGACCGACCGCTGCAAGCGCTTCACCGCGCGTGTCTTCGAGGACGTGAAGGTCGGTCCCTCGCCGGCGTGGATGAAGGCGCGGCTGATGGCGGCCGGCCAGCGGCCGATCTCGAACGTCGTCGACATCACCAACTACGCGATGCTGCTGACAGGTCAGCCGCTTCACGCGTTCGACCTCGACCGCGTCGCCGGCGGGCGGCTCGTCGTGCGCGACGGGCGCGAGGGCGACGAGCTTGAGACGCTCGATGGCGAGACGCGCAAGCTCGACGCCGACATGGTCGTCATCTGCGACGAGGACGGGCCGACATCGCTGGCCGGCGTGATGGGCGGCGCGCGCTCCGAGGTGCACGAGGAGACGACGCGCGTCTTGCTGGAGTCGGCGACGTGGGACGGTCCCAACATCCAGCGCACCTCGACGCGGCTCGGCCTGCGCAGCGAGGCGTCCGGGCGCTTCGAGAAGGGCCTCGCGCCCGAGCAGGCGATCGACGCGCTCGCGGTCGCGACGCAGCTGATCGTGGAGCTCTGCGACGCGCGCCTCGCCGTCGGGACGCTCGACGTCGATCCGCCGTCCGGTCGCGACAGCTCGCACGCCGTGATCCGGCTGCGCGATGCGCGGGTGACCGGGCTGCTCGGTGCGCCGATCGCGCGTGAGCGCTTGGCAGAGATCCTGAGCGCGCTCGGCTTCGGCGTCGCCGACGCGGACGACGGGCTCGACGTGACGGTTCCGGCCTTCCGCCGCAACGACGTCACGCGCGAGGCCGACCTGATCGAGGAGGTCGCGCGGATCGACGGCGTCGACAAGCTGCCCGCGACACTGCCGGCCTCCGGCCACGCCGTCGGGCGGCTGACGTCTGCACAGCGGCTGCGGCGGCTCGCCGCCGACACGCTCGCCGGCGCCGGACTGCACGAGGCGATCGGCTGGTCGTGGAGCGCGCCCGAGCTGGCGGACAGACTGCGCCTGCCGGCCGACGACCCGCGGCGCCATGGGCTCGCGGTCGAGAACCCGATGTCGGCCGAGCACGCGCTGATGCGCACGACGCTGGTCGGGTCGCTGCTCGAGGTCGCGCGGCGCAACGTCACGCATGGGACGCCGGACGTGGCGATCTTCGAGTCGGGTGCGGTGTATCGGCCCGACCTGGTTGCTCCCGGCTCGCAGCTGCCGGCTGAGCCGCACACCGTCGGCGTGCTGCTGACCGGCGCCGTGCGGACGGCGTCGTGGCGTGAGGCGTCACCGCCGGTGGCCGACTTTTTCGCTGCGAAGGGGGTGCTGGCGCGGCTGCTCGACGCGTTGCGGGTGGACTGGACGGTCATCGAAGGGGGCGAGCCGTTCCTGCACCCCGGCCGGTCCGCTGCGATCGTCGTCGCCGGCTCCCCGGTTGGCTGGCTCGGCGAGCTGCACCCCGCGATCGCAGCGGAGTGGGAGATCCCCACGGCGGTGGCGGCGTTCGAGCTGGACCTCGACGCGGCGATCGCGGCGGTGCCCGGCCCGATCCGCTACGCGGACTACACCTCGTTCCCCGAGGTGCGCCAGGACCTTGCGGTCGTCGTGCCGCAGTCGGTCGCCTCCGCCGAGGTCGTGCACGTGGTTCGCGCCGCCGGTGGCCCGTTGCTCGCCGCCGTCGAGGTCTTCGACGTCTACCGCGGCGCCCAGATCGGCGACGACGAGGTCTCGCTCGCGCTGCGGCTCGCGTTCCGCTCGCCCGAGCGGACGCTCACCGACGACGAGGTCGCCGAGCGGCGCGCCGCGATCGAGGCGGCTCTGGCGGAGCAATCGGGAGGGCGGATCCGTGCCTAGCGTCGCGGTCCTCGGGGCGTCCGGGTACGCCGGGGCGCTGGCGGCGGCGCTGCTGCACGGCCATCCGCGCTTCGATCTCGTCGCGTTGACGTCGCGCTCCGACGCGGGAAAGCGGCTGGACAACCTCTACCCACGCCACCGGGTCCCGCTGACGCTGGAGGAGCTCGACCTCGACCGGCATGCCGACGGCCTCGACGCCGCGGTTGTCGCCTACCCGCACCACGCGGCGGCGCCGGTGGTCGCTGGCCTGCGGGAACGCGGGGTGCGCGTCGTCGATCTCTCCGCCGACTTCCGCCTGCGCACGCTGAGCACCTACGAGCAGTGGTACGGAGCGCACCCCGCTCCCGAGCTCCTCGATGCCGCCGTCTACGGCATTCCGGAGCTCGGCTACCGCGACGCCATCAAGACCGCCGACGTCGTCGCCAACCCGGGCTGCTTCCCGACCGCCGCGCTGCTCGGCCTGCAGCCGCTCGCACGGGCCGGCTTGCTCGAAGATGTCGTGATCGACGCGAAGACGGGCGTCTCCGGCGCGGGTCGCGCTGCGACCGACGCGACGCACTATGTCTCGGTCAGCGAGAACGTCGTCGGCTACAAGGAGGCCGGCCACCGCCACGCGCCGGAGATCGACCAGGAGCTGGCCGCGCTCGGCGCGCAGCTCGGGCCCGTCACCTTCCTGCCGCACCTCGTGCCGGTCGACCAGGGCGAGCTGATCACCGCATACGTCCGGACGACGCGCGATGCGGGGCAGGACGAGCTGCGCGCGCTGTACGACGACGTCTACGCCGACGAGCCCTTCGTCGAGCTCGCGATCGTCCCGCCCGGCATGCGCGACGTGACCGCGACGAACATCTGCCGCGTCTCCGTCCACGGCGACCGCCACGACGGCCGCGTCGTCGTGTTCGCCGCGATCGACAACCTCTGGAAGGGAACGTCGTCGCAGGCGGTGCAGAACCTGAACTTGATGTTCGGCTTCCCCGAGGGCGAGGGGATCGCGTGACGGCGGGGTTCTTCGACTCGCGCTGGGTGCCCAAGCCCGAGCACGTCACGGAGCTCGAGGCCGGACTGCCCGCCGGCTTCCGCGCCGCGGGCGTTGCAGCCGGCTTGAAGCGCAACGGAGCGCTCGACGTCGGGCTGCTCGTCTCGGACAGCGACACTACGACGAGCGCTGCACGCTTCACGCGCTCCGGCGTCGTCGCTGCGCCGGTGCAGCTGTGCCGGGAGCGCTGCGACCTCGCGCACCTGCGTGCGGTTGCCGTCAACGCTGGCAACGCCAACGCCGCGACCGGCATGCCGGGCTTCGAGAGCGCCGGCGCGACGCAGATTGCCGCCTCGCGGCTGACCGGGCTCGATCCGGCGGGCATCGCGGTCGGCTCGACCGGCGTCATCGGCGTGCAGCTGCCGGTCGACCTCGTGCTGACCGGGCTGGAGGCGGCGCAGGAGCGGCTGAGCCCCGACGGCGACGTCGACTTCTCCACTGCGATTCAGACGACCGACGCGTTCGAGAAGCGTGCCGCGCTGAGCGTTCAGCTCCCGAGCGGCACGGTGCGCTTGAGCGCACAGTGCAAGGGCGCGGGGATGATCCAGCCCAACTTCGCGACGATGCTGTGCTTCGTGCAGACTGACGCGGGCCTCGACCCCGCGACCGCCGACCTGCTGCTTGGCGTGACGGTCAAGCGCTCGTTCGACCGCATCTCCGTCGACGGCCAGCTGTCGACCAACGACACCGCGATTCTGATGGCGAGCGGGGCGAGTGGGGTGGAGGTCGCGCCCGAGTCGGCCGACGAGCTCGCGCTCGGCGAGGCGCTTGACGCGCTGCTGCGCCAGCTCGCGCTGCTGATCGTCAAGGACGGCGAGGGCTCCAAGCGCGTCGGTCGCGTCGTCGTGCGCGGCGGTGACGGTGAGACGGTCGAGCGTGCGGCACGGGCGGTGGCCAACTCGCCGCTCGTGAAGAGCGCGCTGCACGGCGGCGACCCCAACTGGGGCCGCATCGCGCAGGCGGTCGGCGGCGTGCTGCTCGACCTCCCGGTCGACCTCGACATCGCGATCGAAGGCGTGCCGGTGTGCGAGGCCGGCGCGGTACGGCCCTATGACGAGCAGGCGCTCGCGCAGGCCGTCACCGGCGACGAGGTCGAGTACGCGATCGCCCTCAACGACGGCGATCCGCAGGCGGAGACGGAGGTCTTCTTCTCCGACCTCTCGCACGAGTACGTGACGATCAACGCGGACTACACGACATGACGAACGGAGCGGAGCCACTGATGCGCGACGTCGGAACCCTGCTCGAGGCGCTGCCGTACATCCGCGAGTTCCACGGCAAGACCGTCGTCATCAAGTACGGCGGCGCGGCGATGACCGACCCGGAGCTGCGCGAGGAGTTCGCCCGCGACGTCGTGCTGCTCAAGTACGTCGGCATCAACCCGATCGTCGTGCACGGCGGCGGGCCGGATATCACCGCGTACATGAAGCGGCTCGACATGCCGGTCGAGTTCGTCGACGGCCTGCGCGTGTCCGACGCCCCGACGGTCGAGATCGCGAAGATGGTGCTCGTCGGCAAGGTCAACAAGGACATCGTCCTGCGGATCAACCGCCACGGGCAGCCGGCGATCGGGCTGTGTGGGGACGACGGGCTGCTGTTCCGCGCGGCGCGCCAGGCGGCGCCGAGCGGCGAGGACATCGGCTTCGTCGGCAGCATCGAGAAGGTCGAGACGGGTGTGATCCACCACGTCGCGCAGGACTACATCCCGGTCGTCGCGTCGGTCGGCTCCGACCGGGAGGGTCACTCGTACAACATCAACGCCGACGAGGCGGCCGGCAAGCTCGCGCGCGAGCTGGGCGCCTACAAGGTGATGTTCCTGACCGACGTGCGCGGCTGGCTGAGAGATCCCGCCGATCCCGAGAGCGTCATCTCGGAAGTCGGTGCGGATGACGTCGAGACCGCTCTGGAGACGATCGAGGGCGGCATGCGCCCGAAGCTCGCGGCGTGCGTCGACGCGATCCACGGCGGCGTCAGCCACGCGCACATCGTCGACGGCCGCATCCCGCACTCGCTGCTGCTGGAGCTGTTCACCGATGCGGGCATCGGCACGAAGGTGCGGCCGGCTGCATGAGCCTGACCGAGCTGCAGGCGATCGAGGCCGCCCACGTCATCCCGTCGTATGCGCGGATGCCCGTGGAGATCGTGCGCGGGGCCGGCACGCGGCTGTGGGACGCTGACGAGAACGAGTACCTCGACTTCCTCTCCGGCATCTCGGTGCTGAACGTCGGCCACTGCCATCCCGCAGTGGTGGAGGCGGTGCGTGAGCAGGTCGGCACGCTCACGCACGTCACGAACCTCTTCTACACGGAGCCGGCGATGCGGCTGGCGGAGCGGCTGGCGGGCAGCTCGCTCGGCGGCAAGGTCTTCTTCTGCAACTCCGGCGCGGAGGCGAACGAGGCGGCTATCAAGCTCGTGCGCAAGGCGAAGCCGGGGGGTGAGATCGTCGTCGTGCACGGCGCCTTCCACGGGCGCACGTACGGGGCGCTGTCCGCCACGCCGCAGGAGTCCAAGCAGGCGCCGTTCGCACCGCTGGTGCCCGGCTTCGTCGTCGTCGCGCCCGAGCCGGCCGCGCTGGAGGCGGCGGTGCACGAGGACACTGCGGCCGTGCTGCTGGAGCCGGTCCAGGGGGAGACGGGTGTGCGCGCTCTCTCGGAGGAGCTGCTGGCTGCCGCTCGCGCGGCGTGCGACCGCGTCGGTGCGGCGCTCGTATTCGACGAGATCCAGACCGGGATGGGGCGCACCGGCACGCTGTGGGCGTATGAGCAGACGGGCGTCACACCCGACGCGCTGACGACCGCCAAGGCGTTGGGCGGCGGTCTGCCGATCGGCGCCCTTGTGACCGGCCCGCGGCTGGCAGACACGTTTCAGCCCGGCGACCACGGCTCGACGTTCGCCGGCGGGCCGCTCGTCGCCGCCGCCGCGAACGCCGCCTTCGACGTTCTTGAAGACCCAGCGCTGCTGGCATCCGTGCGCGAGCTGGGAGAGCGGCTGCGCGCCGGCCTCGCCGCGCTCCCCGGCGCGACGAACGTGCGCGGACGGGGCCTGATGGTCGCGTTCGACGCCGACGACGCGCCCGGCCTCGTGCGGCGCGCGCTGCTGGAGGAGCGGATCGTCCTCAACGCGACCGGCCCCGCCACCGTGCGCCTGCTGCCTGCCCTGATCGTGACCGCCGAGGAGATCGACGACGCGCTCGCGCGCATCGGCCGGCTCCTGAGTGCGGTCCTCGCGTAACCTTCCCGCCGCCCATGACCGAGACCGAGCACACCGAGGTACACCAGATCGCCACCGCGCCCGCGCGGACGGCGTCCTACGAGGCCGACCCGAACGAGGTCAGCCGCGTCCTGCTGCTCTACTCGGGGGGACTCGACACGAGCGTCATGCTCAAGTGGATCCAGGACGAGTACGGAGCGGAGGTCGTCTGCCTCACCGTCAACCTCGGCCAGCCCGGCGAGGACTACGACGTCGTCAAGGGCAAGGCGCTGCAGCTCGGCGCGATCGAGTGCCATGTCGTCGACGCGCGCGAGCAGTTCGCGCAGGACTTCCTCGTGCCGGCGATCAAGGCCAACGCTTTGTATGGCGGCGGCTATCCGCTCTTCACCGCGCTCGGACGCCCGCTGATCGCGCAGCTCGCGGTCGACTATGCGCGCCAGTCCGGCTGCGACACGATCGCCCACGGCTGCACCGGCAAGGGCAACGACCAGGTCCGCATCGAGACGACGATCGCGACGCTCGCGCCCGAGCTGAAGGTGATCGCGCCGGTGCGCTCGTGGCAGATGGGCCGCGAGGAGGAGATCGCCTACGCGCGCGAGCACGGGATCCCCGTCAAGGGCGGGACCGAGGTCGCGCCGTACTCGATCGACGACAACCTGTGGGGCCGCTCGTCCGAGGGCCGCTGGATCGAGGACCTCTCGCATGCGCCGGAGGACGACGTCTTCCAGCTCGTGACGCGCCCCGAGGAGGCGCCGGACGAGTCCGAGGTCGTGACGGTGACGTTCGAGGCCGGCGTGCCGGTCGCGTTCAACGGCGAGCGCCTGGAGCTCGTGGAGCTGCTGGAGCGCGCGGCCGACGTCGGCTGCAAGCACGGCGTCGGGATCGTCGACCACATCGAGGATCGCATCGTCGGCCTCAAGGTGCGCGACATCTACGAGGTGCCGGCCGCGGCGATCGTGCTCACCGCCCACCAGGAGCTCGAGCACCTCGTCGGCACGATCCATCAGAACCAGTTCAAGACGGGCCTCGACCAGAAGTGGGGCTACCTCGTCTACGCCGGCCTGTGGTGGGAGCCGCTGCGCACCGACCTCGACGCCTACATGGACGCCGTCAATGCGCAGGTCACCGGGACGATCGGGCTGAAGCTCTACAAGGGCTCGGTGCGGGTCGTCACGCGCGAGTCGCCGAACGCCGTCTACGACGCCTCGCTGGCATCGTTCGCCGAGTCGGGCGGGCTGTTCGCGCAGACCGCCTCGCCCGGCTTTATCGAGCTGTGGTCGCTGCAGTCACGGCTGGCGCATCGCTTGCGCCAGCGTGGCTGATCGCGCTCGCATGGCGCGCCGAGACGAGGGGTAGGCTCGAACCGTGCGCGGGCTCTTCTACCAGGCACTCGGCTTTCTCGTGTGGAAGGGGTTCGTCGCGGACCTGCGGCGTCGCGCCCGCATCGCCGCGAAGCGTGCGGGCATCGCTGCACTGCTGGCGGTCGCCGTCTCCGCGCTGATCCTGCTCACGCAACGACCTGGCGACAACGGGCACTGAACGCCGCTCGGGCGGCCACGCGCGCAGCAACGTGCCGTTCACGCGGCGTCCGCTATCGGGCGTACTCTCCCGACAGTGAGCGCCGGACCGACGGCGTCCCGGCCACCATCTCGGATGCACGTTTCCATGCCGCCTGAAATTCCTCCGCCCGACGACGAGCGGAGGCCCTCGCCCTCGGAGGGCAACGTCGTCGACTCCAAGGTGCTCGCCGAGCGCCGCGCTCAGCGCGCGGAGCAGGCCGAGCAGTCTGCCGCGCGCCGCGCGGCCGACGCACAGGTGCTCGCGGCGGAGCTGGCACGCGAGCGCGCCCGCCTCGAGGCCGAACGCGACGCCGCCCGGGCAGAGGCATCCGCAGCACGAGAGGGGGCCGACGCGGCGATCGCCGAAGCGCGCCACCTGCAGACCGAGCGCGACACGCTGCGGACGGCGTTGGACGAGGCCCGCGCCGAGCGCGACGCTCTGGCGGCGCGCGCCGCGGTCCCTCGCGCGCCGGCTGACGATGCACCGACGGCGAGCGAGCCGGCAGCGCCCGACGATGTGCGCACGTCCGTCAACGGCAGCACGAACGGCGCCGCTGCTGGCCACAGCGTGTTGCCGCCCTCGTGGCCGGCTGCGCTGCGTCGTGAGCTGACGGTTGCACGCACGGCGGCTGCGATCGCTTCGCCCGGTATCGCTCGCGTCGTACCGACGACGCCGGTGCCGGGACTTGCGCGCGAGCGGCGTCTGGTCGCGCAGCGGGCGGCGTCGGGGCCGAAGGTGTTGCCAGGCGGCGCGACTCAGCAGCGCAGAGGCGACCGTGCAGCGCCGATCACGGCGCTCGCGCTCGAGCGTGAGCGCTCCAGTCGCCTGCAGGCTCAGCTCGACAGCAGCCTTGCCGTGCAGCGTGAGTTGCGTACGCACATCGCCGCGCTGCAGCGCGCGGTGCATCAGCGTGTCGAGGCCGAGCGCCGCATCGAAACGGCGCTGCGTCGCGTCCGCGAGGAGCTGACGGCCGCGAGCACGTTCGCGGCGGAGCAGCCGAAGGCGCCAGTGCAGCCTGTCTCGGCACACCACGCCGCTGCCGGATCGCCGCCCGGCGCCGCAGCCGGCACCGCGGCGCCGGGGGTCGTGCCGATGCCGCCGGCCGACGCAGACGCTTCCGCAGCTGCGTCCACGCCGCGTACCGTCGTGCCGGCGATCCCCGCTTCGCAGGACACCCCAAGCGCTCCAGCCGCAGCTGTGGCGCCAAGCGTCCCACCGGCATCCACTCCCTCGGATGCGCCACCGGTGGTGGCGACGAGCCAGGTGGCAGTCGCATCCGCACGGACCGCCACCCTCGACCCGTTGCGGCTCAGCGCCGCGCGCGAGCGCCTGCGCGCGGCTGCGCCGGCCGTCGCTCCGCTCGACGCGCTGCCCGCCGGACCACCGGCGCCTTGGCTGGCCGCCGCGCTCCAGGGACTGCTGGCGAGCGAGCCCGCGACGGCCGGCCGGATCGTCGTCGGCCTGCTCCCGGCGCAGGGCCTCGTGGCCGACCGTCCGCTGCGCTATGACCTCCTGCTGGCCGGCCGCGGCTGTCTCGCGGTCGACGTCGAGCCCGGTGGGCCCGTCACGGTCGTCCCGCGTTCGGCGCCGCGTCCGCACAGCGCACGAGATCTCAGCGTCGCCGGCGATGCCGCCGGCCTTGCGCGCCTGCTGCACGGGCGTCGCAAGCTGCTCCGCAGGCCAGCGCGCGTGCGCGGCGGGCGCAAGGCGCTGCGCGAGCTGCGCCGCCTCGCACGCGCACCGCTCGGTGTGCGTGACCTCGGCAGCGCCGGCGTCACGCTCGAACCGGCTCTCGCGCTGCGGCTCGTCGCGCTCGCGATCGATCCGGCGGCCACGCGGGGCGAGCGCTTCACGATCGCACACGCGCCGCTTGCCGGCGGTCCCGTCGACGCGTGGCTGCGAATCGCTGACGGCGGCCCGCCGGAGGTCTGTGATAGCCCGCCCGCCGAGCCGACCCGCCTCACGTTCCGCTGCACCCGCGGCGCGCTGCTGGCGCTGATCGCCGGCGTCGAGCCGCCGGCCGGTGAGTCCGGCTCGTTCGACGGTGACGATGCCGCTCTCACGCTTCTGCGCAACTGGATCGCGCAGACAGAGCACCCCGCCGTCTGAGCGCTGCGACGCGCAGCCGCGAGGCGGTTTCAAGCAGCTCTGCGGACGAGCTGCGACGAAAGCGTTCCAATCCGCCGAAGATCGCGGATCAGGCGCCGACGTGCCCCTACGATGCCGCGCGTCGTCAGGGCCGCACACCTCCAGAACTGTCGGGACGTCGGGTCCCGGCCGGGGTCTCCGCCCCGAGAAAGGAGGTGAGGACGATCGAGTCCACCCTGACGATGGTGGTGCTCTTGCTTCTGATCTTCTGGATCACACGCAGGTAGCGCCACAGCCCGGCGTCCTAAGCGGGGGCGCCGGGCTCTTTAACGAGGAGAGCCCGGAGTAAGCGGCTCCGGGCTCCCAGAGATGAGGACTATCGTGCTCACCCTGACTCGGCAATCGTAGCGGGATCATCGGCGAGCGCAAGCGAGCACGCGAGATGTGATCTAGCGAGCCGTCCGCCGAGAAACCCCGGAAAACGCGGGAATGAGCCCTGACGGGAGGGGGCGAATCGTCCGAGGTGGGGCCTACCATGGACCGCCCGTGACGCCCTCGTCCTGCGCCCACCTCCACGTCCACTCCGAGTACTCGTTGCTCGACGGGGCGTGCAAGATCGATGCGCTGGCGGCGCGGGCGGCGGCGTTCGACCAGCCGGCGCTCGGCTTGACCGACCACGGCGTCATGAACGGCTCGGTCGAGCTGTTCAAAGCGTGCAAGAAGCACGGGATCAAGCCGCTGCTGGGCTGCGAGGTCTACGTCGTCGACGACCGCCACCACCGCGAGGGGCGCGTCGAGCGCAACCACCTCACCTTGCTGGCCGAGAACGCGACCGGCTATCGCAACCTCGTCAAGCTGTCCTCGGCCGGCTTCCTTGAGGG
The DNA here is from genome assembly GCA_035264605.1 of Conexibacter sp. Classification (GTDB taxonomy): domain Bacteria; phylum Actinomycetota; class Thermoleophilia; order Solirubrobacterales; family Solirubrobacteraceae; genus Conexibacter. The sequence goes on from DATFPW010000009.1 coordinate 27,849, forward strand.
ACTGCATCGCGGCAAGCCCGGCGTCGACCTCGAGATCATGTCTCAGCACAGCGAGGGCATCATCGTGCTGACCGGCTGCCTCGCCTCGCGCTTCTGCCAGCGGCTCGTGCAGGATCGCCCCGACGAGGCGCGCGCGCATGTCGACGACCTGATGCAGGCGTTCGGCCGCGATCAGGTCTACTTCGAGGTGCAGAAGAACGGCATCGCCGACCAGAACAAGGCGAACGAGGGGATCGTGCGGATCGCCGGCGAGGTCGGCCGCCCGCTCGTCGGCACCGGCGACGTGCACTACCTCCGCAAGGAGGACTACCACCACCACACTGCCCTGCTGTGCGTGCAGACGAAGTCGACGCTCGCTGAGCCCAAGATGACGTTCGACACGAACGAGTTCTATTTGAAGTCGAACGACGAGATGGCCGACGCATTTGCGGAATATCCAGACGCGCTGCCGACCACGCTGGAGATCGCCGAGCGCTGCGACGTCGAGATCGAGCTCGGCCAACAGCTGATCCCGAGATATCCCACGCCGAATGGCGAGGACGAGAGAAGCTACCTGCGCGCGCTCGTGATGGAGGGCCTGCGCGAGCGTTACGGCGATCCGCCGCCGGCCGACGCGATCGAGCGGATGGAGATGGAGCTCGCCGTCATCGACAAGATGGGCTTCAACGCCTACTTCCTGATCGTGTGGGACTTCGTCAAGTACGCGAAGGACAACGGGATAGCGGTCGGTCCGGGCCGCGGCAGTGCCGCTGGCTCGATCGTCTCGTACTCGCTGCGGATCACCGATGTCGACCCGCTCCGCTACGACCTGCTGTTCGAGCGCTTCCTCAACCCCGAGCGCGTCTCGATGCCGGATATCGACATCGACTTCTCCGTGCGCGGCCGCGAGCGCGTGATCCGCTACGTCACGGACAAATATGGAAGAGAGTCCGTCGCGCAGATCGTCACGTTCGGCAAGATGTTCCCGCGCGCGGCGACGCGCGACGCGGCGCGCGTGCTGGGCCACGACTACGGCGCCGGCGACCGCCTCGCGAAGCTGATCCCCGACCCGATCATGGGTCGGCCGCCGTCGTTCGAGGACTGCCTGCAGCCGGGCGAGGAGCTGCGCAAGGCGGTCGACAGCGACCCGGTCGCGAGACAAATCGTCGACGTCGCGAAGGGTCTGGAGGGGATCGTGCGCAACTCCTCGATCCACGCCGCCGCCGTCGTGATCGCCGACCGGCCGCTGACCGACATCGTGCCGCTGCAGCTCGCCGACGCCGGCACTGACGAGAACAACGACAAGGTCTACCGCACCGTCACGCAGTTCTCGATGAAGCCGGTCGAGGAGCTCGGCCTGCTGAAGATGGACTTCCTCGGGCTGCGCAACCTGGACGTGATCGAGGACGCGCTCGACATCGTCGAGCGCTCCAGCGGCGAGCGGCCGGACATGACGACGCTGCCGCTCGACGACGCCAAGACGTACGCGATGCTCGCGGCCGGCGACTCGATCGGCGTCTTCCAGTTCGAGTCTGAGGGCATGCGCGAGGCGCTCAAGAAGGTCCGCCCGACCGAGTTCGAGGACCTCGTCGCGCTCGTCGCGCTCTACCGCCCGGGCGCGATGGACCAGATCCCGACGTACGCGCGCGGCAAGCGCGATCCGGACTCGGTCACGTACCTCGACGACCGTCTCAGGCCGATCGTCGAGTCGACGAAGGGCGTGATCCTCTACCAGGAGCAGGCGATGCAGATCGCCAAGTCGCTCGCCGGCTTCAGCGGCGCGAAGGCGGACGACCTGCGCAAGGCGATCGGCAAGAAGAACCGCGCCGCGATGGCGGAACTGAAGCCGGAGTTCGTCGCCGGCTGTCAGGCGTCGGGCGTGTCGGGGTCGACGATCGAGACGCTGTGGCAGACCAACGAGAAGTCGGCCGACTACTCGTTCAACAAGTCCCACGCCGCGTGCTACGCGCTGATCTCCTACCGCACCGCCTGGCTGAAGGCCAACTACCCGGCCGAGTACATGGCGGCGCTGATCTCTTCCGTGATGGACACGAAGGACAAGGTCCCGTTCTTCGTCGCGCAGACGGAGCAGATGGGGATCGAGATCCTGCCGCCGGACGTCAACGAGTCCGACCACGAGTTCATGGTCGTCGAGGGCCGCATCCGCTTCGGGCTCGACGCCGTCAAGGGCGTCGGCTTCTCGGCGGTGGAGGCGATGAAGCGGGCGCGCGAGGACGGGCCGTTCGCCTCGATATGGGACTTCTGCGAACGCGTCGACGGGCGCACCGTCAACAAGAAGGCGATCGAGGCGCTGATCAAGTGCGGCGCGTTCGGCTCGACCGGGGCGACCCGCAAGGGCATGCTCGCCGTGCTCGAGCAGGCGCAGGGGGCCGGCCAGAAGTCCCAGCAGGACGCGCAGATCGGCCAGGGCTCGATCTTCGACCTCGGGATGGAAGACGCCGGCGCCGCCAACGGCGCAGCCGCTGCGTTCGCCGCTCCGAGCCATCCGCCGATCCCGAGCGAAGAGTTCGAGCAGGCGGAGCTGTTGGCGGTCGAGAAGGAGTCGATCGGCCTGTTCGTCTCCGCCCATCCGCTGAAGGCCGTGCGCGAGGCGATGCGCCTGAGAGTCGACTGCCCGCTCGCACAGCTGTCCGGTCGCCGCGACGGCGAGTGGGTCACCGTCGGCGGGATCATCACGCAGGGCAAGAAGATCCGCACGAAGAGAGGCGACCACATGATGTTCGCCACGCTCGACGACCTCGAAGGCAGCGTCGAGCTGCTGATCTTCGGCAGAGCGCTTGCGGCCTACGAGGAAGCGCTCGCGCTCGACTCGGTCGTGCTCGTGCGCGGCAAGGTCGACCACAAGGACGCCAACTCGACCTGCGTGATCCTCCAGGAGGCCACCAGATTCGAGCCGACCGAGGCCGAGGTCGAAAGAGCGCGCGAGCAGGCGCGTGCGATCCCGGTCGGCCCGCCGCCGGTGCGCCTGCGGCTCGACGCGACCGCGCTTCCGGCCAGCGTGATCGAGGACCTGAAAGCACTGATCTCCCTGCATCCGGGCGAGTCCGACGTCCTGCTCGACCTGCAGACCTCGCGCGGGCAGCGCAAGCTCAAGCTCGGCCCCGAGTACCGCGTCGCGGCGACGAACGCCGCCCTGCGCGCCGAGCTCGACCACCTGCTCGGCTCGGCGATGCTCGACGCCGTCGCGGCGTAGCGGGCGCGGCGCCCTACAGGTCCCGCCGCGCGAAGCCCCACGCCGCGATCGCCAGGGCGAGCGCGACGTAGGCGAGCGCCCACAGGTCGAGCCCCGGTCCGCCCGCGTGCGAGGAGCCGAACGGTCCGAGCTGGATCAGCGCGCCCGTGAAGCCCGACTGGTCTGCCGTCAGCGCGTGCAGGCCAGCCTGGTAGAGCGCCTCGAACGGCAGCGCGATCGCGATCGTGTGCGCGATCTGGCCGAGCGAGTGCGATCCGATCCCGTCGGCGATCGACTGCATCAAACCGGCGACGAGGCCCGCGCCGAACAGCATGAATGTGACGATTCCGTTCGCCGTCGCCGACAGGAACACGGAGCCGAGCAGCGCCAGCGCCACGATCACCGCGCTGGCGCCCATCAGCGCGAGGCCCGGTCCGACGATCGCATCCGGCCAGCGGTCCGAGGCCTGGTGAACGATCAGCGTCGTTGCCGCATAGACGAGCGCCACGTAGACCGCGCACACCGACGCCGCAGCGGCGAAGCGACCCAGCAGCAGCGAGGTGCGCCCGAGCGGCCGCACGACGAGCGGCTGCAGCAGACCGCGCTCGGCGTCGCCGCGCACCGCGCCGAGCGTCAGGAAGACCGCCAGCACGGTGGCGAGGAAGAGAATCGCGAACATCGCGAGGCCGAGCATCGTGCTCGCCACCAGCCCGGTCGCGTCGAGCGTCCCGATGTCGCGACCGACCGTGAAGTCGCCGCTGCTCTCGAACACCTTGGCGGTCGCGAAGGCGAACAGGCCAAGGAACAGCAGCGTCAGCAGCAGCACGACGGCGAACACGCGCCGCCGTACGCTCTCGCGCAGCGCGTAGCCGGCGACGACAACCACGCCGCTCACGCCGCGCCCTCCTGCTGGTCGCCCACCGCGTCAAGGTAGGCCTCCTCCAGCGAGCTCGTCACCACGCGCACGCCGTAGATCCGCTCGCCGTCGCGCACGAGGTCCGCGACCAGTTCAGGTACCTGCTCGCGCGATGCCTGCGCGAAGCGCCGCACACCGCCGGCCGTCTCGATCTCGACGCCGCCGGCGTGCACCAGCTCGGAGGGGCGACCGGCGGCGACCACCTGTCCGTCGACGAGGATCGCGACGCGGTCGCACACCAGCTCGACCTCGCTCAGCAGGTGCGAGTTGAGCAGCACCGCGACACCCTGCCCACGCAGCCGCTCCAGCAGCTCGCGCACCATCCGCCGCCCGACGGGATCCAATGCGCTCGTCGGCTCGTCGAGCAGCAGAAGCCTGGGCCCGCCGATCAACGCCTGCGCGAGCCCGAGCCGCTGCTGCATGCCCTTCGACATCGCCTCGACGCGGCGATCGCGTGCGTGCAGCAGGTCGACCTGCTCCAGCAGCGCAGCGCGTTCTGCGGCGCCGCCGTTTGAGCCGGCAAGCCGCTGGTGCAGCGCAAGCACCTCTTCGGCGCGCGCCCAGCCGGGGAAGCGGAACAGCTCGGCGAGATAGCCGAGCGCGCGACGCGCCTCGCGTGAACCGGCAGGTGCGCCGCAGACCGCGGCGTTGCCGCCGCTCGGGCGCACGAGCCCACAGGCGATCTTCACGAGCGTCGACTTGCCGGCCCCGTTGGGGCCGAGCAGGCCGACCAGCTCGCCCGCGCCGATCTCCAGGTCGACGCCGTCGAGCGCGGTCGTGCGGCCGTAGGCCTTGCGCAGCGCCGTGACGGAGAGGGCGGGATCCACGCGGGCGCAGTCTAGTGGCGCCTTGTGCCCGCCCGCGAGGGGCGCCGGCGCCGGCCGCTCAGCCGCGGGCGCCGTTGGGCCCGCGCCAGCGCCGTGCAAACGGCAGCCGCCAGCTATGCGGCGCAATCAGCGCCTGCATCGCCTCCGGTCCCCACGACCCGGGCGCATACGTGTGCAGGGGAGAGGGATGCTCGAGCAGCGGCTCGGAGATCTCCCACAGGCGCTCGATTCCCTCGGCGGTCGTGAAGAGGGTGTGGTCGCCGACCATCGCATCGTGGATGAGGCGCTCGTAGGCCTCCAACGCGTCGTCGTCTGCGCCGGTCTCCTCGAGCGAGAACTGCATGCTCATCTTGTCCAGCTGCATCCCGGGCCCTGGCCGCTTGCCGTAGAAGGAGAGCGACAGGCGCGAGGATTCGTCGAGATCGAACGTGAGGTGGTCGGGTCCGAACTCGCCCACGCCTGAGCCGGCGGGGAACATCCCCGCCGGCGGCTCGTGGTAGGAGATCGAGATGATGCGCGCGCTCTCGGCCAGCCGCTTGCCGGTGCGCAGGTAGAACGGCACGCCTGACCAGCGCCAGCTGTCGACCTCGCAGCGCAGCGCGACGAACGTCTCCGCGTCCGAGTCGGCCGCGACGCCCGGCTCTGAGCGGTAGCCCTCATACTGGCCGCGCACGACCCAGGCCGGGTCGAGCGGCTTCAGCGAGCGGAAGACCTTGTTCTTCTCCTCCGTGATCGCGCGCGGCTCCAGCGCCGTCGGCGGCTCCATCGCGACGAACGCGAGGATCTGCATCAGGTGGGTGACGACCATGTCGCGGTAGGCGCCGGTTCTCTCGTAGAAGCCGGCACGCGTGCCGATCGAGAGGGTCTCCGGCACGTCGATCTGCACGTGGTCGATGTGCTGACGGTTCCAGATCGGCTCGAACAGGCCGTTCGCGAAGCGCATCGCGAGGATGTTCTGCGCCGCCTCCTTGCCAAGGAAGTGGTCGATGCGGAAGACCTGGTGCTCGCCGAAGACCTCATGCACCTCGGCGTTCAGCGCACGGGCGCTCTCGAGGTCGGTGCCGAACGGCTTCTCCATGATCACGCGCGCGTTCTCGACGAGGCCGGCGTCGCCGAGCAATCGCACAGTCTCGCCGGCGGCGGCCGGCGGGACGCTCAGGTAGTGCAGCAGCCGCGTGCTGTGCCCGCAGTCCTCGACTGCCTCGCGCACGGCCCGGCCGAGCCCGTCGGCACCCGCGTCGTGCGGCACGTACGTGAGCCGCCGGGCGAAGTCGGCCCACTGCTCGTCGGAGAAGCGGTGGCGTGCGAAGTCGTCGGCGGCGCGCCGCGCGAGTGCGCGGAAGCCGTCGTCGTCGAGCGTGTCGAGCGAGGTGCCGACGACGCGGAAGCTGGCCGGCATGAGGCCCGCCTCGGACAGGTGCAGCAGGCCGGGCAGCAGCTTGCGGCGCGCGAGGTCGCCGGTCGCCCCGAAGAGGACGATCACGTACGGGTCGGGTGCCGCAAGCGTGACGGTCGCCGCGTCCCGTGGATCGTGCGTCGATGCCAAGGGACCAGTGAAGCTAGCGCAGCAGCCGGCGGTTAGATCCCGCGCGCCGCCAGTCCGCGCTCGCGCAGCGAGAACGCGTAGCGCACTTCCTCAGCGCTCGTCCCGCTGCGATCCGGCCCCGGCGTCTCCATCACGAGCGGCAGCCCCTCGAAGCGCGGTTCGGACAGGAACGCCATGCAGCCCTCTTCGCCGAGCTCGCCCTCACCGAGGTTGGCGTGACGGTCACGGTTGGAGCCGAGCGGCGTCTGCGAGTCGTTCAGGTGCAGCGAGCCGAGGCGGTCGAGCCCGACGAGCTCGTCGCAGCGCTCGAGCGTCTCCTCCAAGCCGGCGGCGGTGCGGATGTCGAAGCCGGACGCGAGCATGTGGCAGGAGTCGAGGCACAGGCCCAGCCGCGGGTCGCTGCCGCCGGCCTCGATCAGTGCGGCCAGCTCCTCGAACGAGCGCCCGAGCGTGCCGCCGGTGCCGGCCGTGTTCTCCAGGTGCAGCGGGCACGACTCGCTCTCCGCCAGCGCCTCTCCGAAGATCTCGCCGGCACGCGCGATCGCCGGCTCGACCGGGCCTCTCAGCGCCGAGCCGGGGTGCAGGACGACGCCGGCCGCCCCGATCGCGTCGCCGATCCGCAGCGAGTGGATCAGCGACGTGAGCGACTTCGCGCGGATGTCCTCGTCCTCGCTGCCGCAGTTGAGCAGGTAGACGGCGTGGATCAGCACCGCGTCGATTGGGCTGTCGTCGATCGCGGTGCGGAAGGCGGCGAAGTCACCCGGGCCGTATCTCGTCGGCCGCCACATGCGTGGCGACTGGTTGAAGATCTGGATCGCACGGCAGCCTCTCTCGACGCCGCGCTCGACGGCCTTCGGGAGGCCGCCCGCCGGGGACACGTGGGCGCCGATTAGCATGCTGGCTTCATGCGACTTCGCTTTGCTCCTTCTCCCACCGGCGCGTTGCACATCGGCGGTGCTCGGACTGCTCTCTACAACTGGCTGTTGGCACGCGGCTCCGGGGGAGCCCTCGTGCTGCGGATCGAGGATACGGATCGAGAGCGCTCGACCCCCGAGAACGTCGAGCAGATCCTCGATGCGCTCCGTTGGCTCGGGCTCGACTGGGACGAGGGGCCGATCTTCCAGACGCAGAACGCCGAGCGTCATGCCGAGGCGCTGCAGCGGCTGCTCGACTCCGACCACGCCTACCGCACCTCGGCCACCGCCGACGACGTCAGAGCGTTCAAGGCGCAGCACGGCCACGACCGCGGCTTCCGCGGCGAGCCCGAGGCGGAAGGGGCGGTGCGGTTGCGCGTCCCGGACGAGGGCGAGACCGTCGTCGACGACGTCATCCGCGGCGCAACCCGCTTTCAGCACGTGCACCTGGACGACCCCGTCATCGCCCGCGCGGACGGCTCGGTCCTCTACAACTTCGCCGTCGCGATCGACGACCTCGACGCCGGCATCACCCATGTCGTCCGTGGCGAGGACCACCTCTCCAACACGCCGAAGCAGCTGCTGGTCTTCGAAGCGCTCGGCAAGCCCGCACCGCGCTACGCGCACCTGCCGCTGCTGCACGGACCCGACGGCAAGAAGCTGTCCAAGCGCCACGGCGCCGCGTCCGTGCAGGAGCTGCGCGACGCCGGCTACCTGCCCGAGGCGATCGTCAACTACATCGCGCTGCTCGGCGCCGGCTTCGACGCCGAAGAGGAGATCTTCCCGCGCGAGGAGCTGGCGAGACGCCTGCGGCTGGAGCGGATCTCGAAGTCGCCGGCGGTCTTCGACGAGAAGAAGCTGCGCCACTTCAACGGCCGGTACCTGCGCGAGCTGCCGGTCGAGGAGCTGACCGCGCGGATCGAGGCGTTCACCGGCCGCGCAGGCCTGCACGACGGCGTCGAGATCAGCCGCGAGAAGATCCAGACGCTCGCCGACTTCTGGCCGCTCGCCGGCTTTCTCTACGACGGCCCGATCGAGGACGAGGCCGCATGGGGCAAGACGATCGGCGCCGAGGGCGGCGCGGACGCGCTCACCGCGGCGCGCGAGCTGCTGGCTGGGCTCGATCCGTTCACGCAGGATGCGATCGACGTCGCGCTGCGCGCTCTCGTCGAGGAGCGCGGCTGGAAGCCGAAGCAGGTCTTCCAGCCGGTGCGCGTCGCGATCGCCGGCACCACGATCTCACCCGGGATCTTCGAGAGCGTGGCGCTGCTGGGTCGCGAGGAGACGCTGCGGCGCATCGACGCGGCACTCGCACGGACCGCCGGCGCGACCGCATAGACGGCTCGCGCGCCGGCTTCTCACTTCCTCGATCCGGCGCTGCCACGGGGCTTATGCCCTATTGGCGCGCCGCCACTCGGACGGATCGCAGAGGAATAGGCAGAAGACCCTAAACCGGTCGGCCACCGCTGCCGATAGAGGAAGCGGATCGCGGCAATCACGCGGCGGTCCCTCTCGCACGCCGAGCACAGGAACTCTACGATCGCATGACGCCCGCCACCTCGACTGCCCCCGTACCGACCGTCGCGCCCACCAGCTTGCCTCCGAGCGGCCCCACTGCCGACCAGCCGATGGTCCGGCATCACAACGAGGGTCACGGGCGTCGCCTCACGGCCGCATTCGAGGCGCTCGAGGCGTTCCCGGTGCTGGCTGAGTCGCGCAACCGCGTCCTGCGGCTGTTCTCGCAGGAGCGTCCGGCGACTGCCGACATCGTCACGGCCGTCGAGTCCGACGTCGCGCTCGCGATCGCGACGCTGCGGCTCGCGAACCGCGTCGACGGCCGCGCCCGCGGCCGCGTCGACAGCGTCGTGCGCGCCGTCAGCGTGCTCTCGCCCGCTGCCGTCCAGGCGCTCGCCAGCCGTGCGCGCACGTTCGACTTCTTCGAGCGCAGCGGCATCTGGGAGGGCACACCGGAGCGCTTCCGCCTCCACGGCGTCGCCACACAGCGGGCCGCGGACCGGCTCGCCGCCGAGCTCGGCTACGAGGAGCGCGACCGTCTGATGATTACGTCGCTGCTGCACGACGTCGGCAAGCTCGTGCTCGCGCATGCGTATCCGGGCTATCCGCGTCAGGTGCACGGCGACGCCAGAACGCCCGAGGAGCGGCTGCACCGCGAGCGGCGCGAGCTGGGCGTCGACCACGCGCTCGTCGGCGGCGTGCTCGCGCGCCGCTGGGGCCTGCCGAAGTCGATCGCCTCGACGATCGAGCGCCACCACGGCGCGGACGCCGACGGCGAGGCCGCGATCGTCCGGCTCGCCGACATGCTCGCCCACTACGGCCAGGGCGACGCCGTCTCGCCGAGCGAGATGCTGTCGTGCGCGCGCACGATCGGGCTGGGCCCGGCCGAGCTGCGGGCCGTCATGTACGACCTGCCGTATCCGTCGAACGGCCAGCGCCAGCGCCAGCTCGACCCGTGCCCGCTCTCGACGCGCGAGATCGAGGTGCTCAGACGCCTCGGCCAGGGCAAGGTCTACAAGCAGATCGCGCACGAACTGGCGCTCTCCACCAGCACGGTGCGCACGCACCTGCACAACATCTACGGCAAGCTCGGCGCCGTCGACCGTGCCCAAGCCGTCCTTATCGCCACAGAACGCGGCTGGATCTGATCTCACGGCGCCTCGTCGCCCCTGAGGCCACCCGACGGCTTGCCCGTACTACCAGTACGGGCTTCGCCATCGTGCGACCTCAGGAACGACGATGCACTCGTGAGATCGCGGTGCTGGCGCCTCTCTGTGGCATACCATCGCTGGCGATGCTCTCGATTACGACGAAGTCGCCGTATGCGCTGCAGGCGCTTGCGGAGCTGGGCCGCCTCGGCGGCGGCGGGCCGGTGCCGATCGGCGAGCTGGCGCGGCGGCGGGAGATCCCCGTGCAGTTCCTCGAGCAGCTGTTCGCGGTGCTGCGGCGCGCGGGCATCCTGAGATCGCAGCGTGGGGTGAAGGGCGGCTACAGCTTCGCGCGCGAGCCGTCGGAGATCACGGTGCTGGAGCTGGTCGAGCTGCTCGACGGCACGTTCGGCGCCGGCTCCGAGGGCATTTTCGCCGATGCGGCCGCCGCCGCCCGCGCCGTGCTGGAGCAAACGACCGTCGCCGACGTGATCGAGCGCGAAGCGCGCGACGCTGGCTCTGCGATGTATTACATCTAGCCAACCGCGCCCCCGGAACAGGTGTTATCCCCTGCCATGAAACGACTTCCCCTCGCGCTTGCTGCGCTCACTTTGCTGGCGCCCGCCACCGCAGCAGCCGCAAAGCCCAGAGACCTCCTGCCCGACCTCGCGCAGGGCCTGCCGACTCCCATCGAAGCCTTGATCGACACCTCCACGGGCACCCAGCAGACCCGGCTCGTGTTCGGCTCGACGATCGCGAACGTCGGCGAGGGGCCGCTCATCCTCAGCGCGAAACGGGCGCCCGGGGCCAGCACGATGACGGCGCATCAGGTGGTCCGCCGCAGCGACGGCAGCTCGTACGTGCGCAGACAGGTCGCCGGCACGCTCAAGTTCGTAGTGGCGAGCGACCACCGGCACTGGCACCTGCTCAGGATCGACCGCTACGAGCTGTGGACGAGCAACGCCAGCAGACGGCTGCGGCGCGACCGCAAGCAGGGCTTTTGCCTCGGGGACCGCTACGAGCTGTATCCCGGCAGACGCATCGCCCACCAGCCGCGCCACCCCGGATATCCCGGCGCCTGCGGCAAGGAGCGGCCTGACCTCACCCATATCGTCGAAGGCATCTCGGTCGGCTGGGGCGACAGCTACAAAGCGAACATCGAGGGCCAGTTCATCGACATCACCGGCATCGCGCCCGGCAGATACCTGCTTGTGCACCGCATCAGTCGGGGCGGACTGCTCGAGGTCAATCCGTACAACGACGTGTCATGCGCCGCGATCGAGCTGAAGGCGCCGGCCGTCGTGGGCGAGGCCCCGACGGTCGTCGTGGCGGCGAGCGGCAAGCAGTGCACGAAGACCTACGATCGCTGGGGCGTTCCCGGCGGCTGATCCGACGGCCGTCGGCGAGACCGGCGGTCAGGCGAGGAACTGATCCGCGAGCGAGGCGACGGTGCGGGCAAGGCCTGCCTCGCTCGCCTCACCGCGCCGCTGGCGCGCCGCCCCCGGATCCTCGGCGAGCGCGCGGACGCCTGCGAGCGCGTCCTCGCAGCCGAGCGCGGCCGCGTGGGGCGTGACGGCCTCGAGCAGTTCGTCGAGGATGTCGGCGACCGGGCGCAGCGACTCGCGCGTGGTGTCGATCAGCTGTGCCGCCATCCCGTCGCGCGCTGCGAGGAAGCGGTTCTCGGCGAGCACCTCCTCGGCCGCGACGATGCTGCCGGCGACGTAGCCCTCCTCCAGCTCGAGGCGCGCGATCGACTGTACGAGCGCCACGAGCGCGTTCGTGTCCTCCAGACGCGTCTGCGCATCCATGATCCGCACCTCGACGGTGCCGAGCCGCGGCTGTGGCCGCACGTCCCACCACAGGAACGTCGCCTCCGGCAGCGCGCCGGCGCGGATCTGCAGGTCGACCGCCTCGACCCACTCGTCGTACGCGAGGTAGCGGCGCGGCATCCCCGTGCGCGGGAAGGCGTGGAAGAGGACCGTCCGCGTCGAGGTCAAGCCGGCGTCGCGGCCTTGCCAGTACGGCGAGTTGCCGGACAGCGCGAGCAGCGTCGGCAGATGGGCGCGCATGCGGTTGTAGAGCTCGATCGCGCGCTCCGGGTGGCGCACGCCGACGTGCACGTGCAGGGCATAGGTGGGCTCGCGGGCCGCCAGCTCGCGCATCGTGCGGTGGATCAGGTGGTAGCGCTCGGCCGGCGTGATCTCCGTCTCCGACCAGACGGCGGTCGGGTGCGTGCCCGCGACCCCGGCCGCGAGTCCGAGCGTGTCGAGCGCGCCGGCGAGATCGGTGCGCAGCCGGCGCAGCTGCGCGACCGTCTCGCGCACCGTGCGATGCGGGTCGGTTTGCAGCTCAACGGCGCTCTGGTGCGTCTCGGCGCCGACGTACGGGAGCATGCCCTCGGGCAAGGCGGCGAGCACGTCCTCGATTCGCTGCGCGAGGCACCAGTCGCCGGGGTCGAGCAGCATCACCTCCTCCTCGACGCCGAGCGTGTAGGGCTCTGAGCCCTGCCACTCGGCCCAGTGCATCAGCCGCTCACCGCGGAGGCACGGGCTCGCATGCTGCCGGGCGTGCGGCAGGCGGCCACGAATGCCTCGAACAGCCGGACGTGCTGCGGCCAGCCGACGAGGCCCTCCGCGTGCCACTGGACGGCGATCAGGAACGGGTGATCCGGCGCCTCGATTGCCTCAACCGTCCCGTCGGGTGCTCGCGCACTGATGCGCAGACCCTCGCCAAGCGTGTCGACTGACTGGTGGTGGAGCGAGTTCACCCAGCCGTCATCCCATCCGAGGATCTCGGCGAGTCGCGAGTCGGGCTCCACGGCGACTCTGTGCGTCAGCTCCTCCACGCGCTCGCGCTGGCGGTGCTGGATCTCGGTGCCGACGACGTCGGGCAGGTGCTGGTGCAGCGTCCCGCCGCGGGCGACGTTGACCAGCTGCGAGCCGCGGCAGATCGCGAGGATCGGCATGCCGCGGCGGTCGGCGGCGTGCGCCAGCGTGAACTCGAACGCGTCCAGCTCGGGCTCCGTCGGGCCGAGGCACGGCGTGGGCTCCTGCCCGTAAGCCGAGGGATCGATGTCCGGCCCGCCGGAGAACAGCACTCCAGCGACCGTGTCGAGCAGGTCGTCGATCGCTTCCGGCGGCAGCGGCGGTACGACCATCGGCAACGCCTCCGCCCCGGCGAGCGCCTCCAGATAGCGCAACCCCAGCGCCATCTCGCGCTGGCGGGGGTCGGCCTCCGCCTTCGCGAGATGCGCGGGCGGGTCGCGCATCTCCGAGGAGGTGACGGCGATCAGCGGTCGGTGGCGCGGCACGTCCCAGTGGTAGCCGGTACCGGCACTTGCCACACGTCGCGTGCTCGCAGGATCGTTGGTAGCGTCGCGCGTCGTGACGTCTGAGCTGGCTGCCGTGACCCCGTCCTATCCGAAGATCGAGTTGCACGTTCACCTCGAGGGCGCGATCTCGCCGGCTGCCCTGATCGCGTGCGCGAAGCGCAACGACTTCGCGCTCCCGGCCGACTCGGTCGAGGCGCTCGCGGAGTACATGCGCTTCACCGACTTCGAGCACTTCATCGCCGCGTGGATGGCGACGACGCGGGCGCTGCGGACCGAGCAGGACTACCGCGAGCTTGTCGTCGACTATGCCGCCCGCGCGCAGCGGCAGGGCGCCGTCTACCTGGAGGCGATCTTTTCGCCGTCGGACAAGGCGAGCGTCGGCGTCGACCAGCAGGTCGTCTTCGAGGGGTTTTGCGACGGCGTGCAGGAGGCGCGCGAGACGCTCGACATCGAGATCCGCCTGACGCCGGACATCACCCGCGGCGTCAGCCAGGAACTGGCGAACGAGACGGCCGAGTTGGCCGTCCGCTACCAGGACCGCGGCGTCGTCGCACTCGGCCTTGGCGGCCTCGAGGCGCAGTTTCCGCCCGAGCAGTACGTCGATGCGTTCGCGATCGCGCGCGCGGGCGGCCTCGCATCGGTCCCGCACGCGGGCGAGGTGGCCGGGCCGCCGTCGATCCGCGGCGCGCTCGACGTGCTGCACGCCGACCGCATCCGCCACGGCGTGCGCGCCGTCGAGGATCCGGGCCTGCTGAGAGAGCTGGCGGATCGCCAGATCGTGCTCGACGTGTGCGTGCTGTCGAACGTCTGCCTGTCGGTCGTGCCGTCGGTTGAGGCGCACCAGTTGCCGCAGCTGCTCGCCGCCGGCGTGCCGTGCACGGTCAACACCGACGACCCGACGTTCTTCTCCTGCGACCTGGAGGCCGAGCACGCCGCCGCGCGCTCGCTCGGCGCCGATCCGCGCGCGCTGTTCGAGGCCGGGATCGCCGGCGCATTGTGCGACGAGGGCACGAAGGATGGGTTGCGCGACGTCGCCGACGCGTACGACTGGGCGAACGCGCCCGCCGCTTTGTAGCAACCGCCGCTATCGTTCCGGCGGCAAATGCCGCAAATCCCGATCAACATTGCGGAGCACGTCGGCCGCACGCCGATGGTGCAGCTCACGCGCTTGCTGCCGGAGGGCTGCGAGTGCGAGCTGTTCGCAAAGCTCGAGGCGTTCAACCCCGGCGGCAGCGTCAAAGACCGCATCGGCGTCGCGATGATTGAGGCGGCCGAGCGTGAGGGCCGCATCGAGCCGGGTCGCACGACGATCGTCGAGGCGACGAGCGGCAACACCGGCATCGCGCTCGCGTTTGTCTGCGCGGCGAAGGGCTACGAGCTCGTGCTCACGCTCCCGCAGGGCATGAGCCGCGAGCGCGAGGGGCTGTTGCGGCTCTACGGCGCGCGCGTCGAGATGATCGAGTCGCTCGGCGGCATGAACGAGGCGGTGGCCGCGGCGAGAGCGATGGCGAGCGACGGCAACGTCTTCCTGCCCGACCAGTTCGCCAACCCGGCCAACCCCGAGGTCCACCGTCGCACGACCGGCCCGGAGATCTGGGACGCGATGGACGGCCGCGTCGACGTATTCGTGGCGGGTGTCGGCACCGGCGGGACGATCACGGGCGCGGGGGAGGCGCTCAAGGCGCGCAACCCCGACTGCCGGGTGGTCGCAGTCGAGCCGGCCAGTTCGCCGGTGCTGTCGGGAGGCCGTCCCGGGCCGCACAAGATCCAAGGGATCGGAGCCGGCTTCGTGCCGGCCGTGCTGAACCGCGACGTGCTCGACGAGGTGATCTCGGTCGACGACGAGGACGCGATCGAGACAGCGCGTCTGCTCGCGCGCCGCGAGGGCGTGCTCGCGGGGATCTCCTGCGGCGCAGCCGTGTGGGGCGCGCTCGAGGTCGCGAAGCGGTCGGAGTCGCGCGACAAGCGAATCGTCGCGGTCCTGCCGGACTCCGGCGAGCGCTACGTCTCGACGCCGTTCTTCGCCCCGTAGGGCGAGGCTCGTCGCCCGCTCGACTACCCTTGGCGCATGCCCGGACTCGGCACGTTCGCCCGCGTAGCGAAGGAGATCCGTCGCGACGTTCGCGCCGCGCAGGAACGTGACCCGGCCGCGCGCGGCGTCGGCTCGAGCGAGATCCTCGCGATCTGGCCGGGCGTTCACGCCGTGCTTGCGTACCGCGTGGCGCACGCGCTCTACGCCGCGCACGTGCCGCTGCTGCCGCGCTTGATCGCCGGCATCGCCCGGCTGCTGACGGGGATCGAGATCCACCCGGCGGCGCAGATCGGCCGCGGCCTCTTCATCGACCACGGGATGGGTGTCGTGATCGGCGAGACGGCTGAGATCGGCGACGACGTGACGCTCTACCAGGGCGTCACGCTCGGCGGCACCGGCTTCTCGTGCGGCAAGCGTCATCCGACGGTGCAGGACAACGTCACGATCGGCTCGGGCGCGAAGCTGCTCGGCCCGATCACGGTCGGACACGGCTCGAAGATCGGCGCGAACTCGGTCGTGATCCACGACGTGCCGCCGAACTCGACCGTCGTCGGCAACCCCGGCCATCCGGTGCGGATCGACGGCAGACGCCCGGAGGGCCCCGACGCCGACTGGGTCCACCTGCCCGACCCGATCTCCGACGCGATCAAAGGCCTTGCGAGCCGCATCGGCGCGCTCGAGCGTGCGCTCGCCGAACGCGGCGTCGACCCCGCGACGATTCCCGGCGACGGCGATGAGGAGCCGACACCGCTGCGGGCCGCGCGCGGCCCGAATCCTGCGGGAGGCTAGGGGCGCGTCGCTTCGCCGACGCGCTCGTCGGCGTCCAGCGGCAGCTCGTTGTCGCCCACGTTCAGTCGGGTCCGCACGAGGTACAGCGGCCGTCCCTTGACCTCGTCGTAGATGCGCCCAACGTACTCGCCGATCATCCCGATCGCGATCAGCTGGATGCCGCCGAGCAGCAGCACGGCGATTGTGATCGTGCCGAAGCCCGGCAGGTAGGAGCCCGCGATCCGCAACGCGATCACGACCGGGATTAACACGAATGCGAACCCGGCGCAGAGGAAGCCGATCAGCGTTGCGAGCTGCAGCGGGCGGTGCGAGAACGAGGAGATCGCGTCGAGCGAGAAGCTCACCATCTTGCGCAGCGTGTACTTCGTCTCGCCGGCGTAGCGCGCATCGCGCTCATACGGGACGGCCGTCTGCGTGTATCCGACCCACACCGTCATCCCGCGCAGAAAGCGGTTGCGCTCGCGCATCGACAGCAGCGCGTCGAGCGGCGCGCGGTCGAGCAGGCGAAAGTCGCCCGAGTTCGGTTCGAGCGCGACGTCCCCGAGTGCGCTGAAGAGCTTGTAGAACCAGCGCGCGGTCGCGAGCTTGAAGCGCGTCTCGCCCTCGCGCCGACGGCGCACGGCGTAGACGACGTCGGTCCCGCGCCGCCAGTGCTCGAGCATCTCGGGAATCAGCTCGGGCGGGTCCTGCAGGTCGGCGTCGATCATCGCGACCGCGTCGCCGCGCGCGTGGTCCAGCCCGGCGGTGAGCGCCGTCTGGTGCCCGAAGTTGCGCGACAGCTGGATCACCCGCACGCGCGGGTCGCTTGCGGCGATCTCCGCGAGCAGCTGCGGCGTGTGGTCGGAGGAGCCGTCGTCGACGAGCACCAGCTCGAACGGGAGCCCGTCGAGCGCGGTGCAGATGCGCGCGTAGAAGGCCTCGACGAGCGCCTCCTCGTTGAACACCGGCGCAACCACGCTCAGCAGACGCAACGTCCGTTCCATTGGGAGAGAGTATTTCGCGCTGCGGTCATCGCAAGCGGATGACCTTCGCGCGACGTCACTATGCCGGCCGCGGACTGGCTTCGGCAGCCCGACGAACCGCCGCCGGCGCGCTGCGCCGCAGCCGCGGCACGCGCCACATCGCCTCGAACGCGATCCGCGCCGACATCTTGCTCGTGCCGGCGTCGCGCTCGCGGAAGACGATTGGCACCTCCTCGACGCGAAAGCCGGCCAGCACGGCGCGGTAGGTGACCTCGATCTGGAAGACGTAGCCCTGCGAGCGCACGCTGCCGAGCTCGATCGCCTCCAGTACGCGGCGGTGCAGGACCTTGTAGCCGCCCGTCAGGTCGCGCTGCGGCAAGCCGAGGATGATCCGTGCGTAGAGACAGCCGCCGTAGCTGACGAAGCGCCGCAGACGGCCCCAGTCGGTCACGCCGCCACCGGGCACATAGCGCGAGCCGAGCACGACGTCGGCGCGCTCGGAGGCCGCCAGCAGCGCCGGCAGGTGGGCTGGGTCGTGCGAGAGGTCGGCGTCCATCTCGCAGACGCGCTGCGCGCCCGCGGCGAGCGCGTGCGCGAAGCCCGCCAGGTATGCCTGTCCGAGGCCGCCCTTCGCGCTGCGATGGAGCACCTCGACGACGCCGAGCTCCTCGCCGATCCGCTCCGCGATTGCGCCGGTGCCGTCGGGCGAGCCGTCGTCGACGACGAGGATGCGGTGGTCGTCGGGGACCACATCGGCCAGCACCGCGGCGACGCTGCGCAGCAGCCGCTCGATCGAAGCGGCCTCGTCGTATGTCGGCACGATGACCCAGGTGGCGGGAGGCATGGGGTCGGGAAGCGTAGTGGACCGTCCCGCCGTGGCGGGTCGCGTCGGATCGTCCGCGAGCGCACCGCGCGCATCCGGTCGATTCGCGATCATGGCTCCCCGGGATGCGCCTGATCGACGTCATCCGTGGGCCGAGCCGACCGACGCAGGTCCAGCTCCGCCATCGGCGCCGTCGCGCCGTCGCGCTCGCCGCGGCCGCCGGCCTCGCACTGCTGCTCGGCATGATCGCCGGCGCAAGCAGCGGCGGTGACGACACGGCCGGCGCGGACGCGCAGGCAGTGACGGTCGGCTGGTACGGCCACCTGCGCACGCTCGCGGGCGCCGGCAGAGCCTCGCTCGACTTCGAACAGCGTGCCCAGGAGAGCGCCGCGATCGACCGCGCGCTGCAGCTGACGCCATTCGTGCGCATGGCCGGGAGACAGCACCCGCTCGTGGCGCTGACGTTCGACGACGGGCCAGGGCCGTTCACCGACCGGCTGATCGACGAGCTGCAGCGGCTGCACGTGCCGGCGACGTTCTTCGTCGTCGGTTATCAGCTGCCCGAGTTCGCGGTGCAGCTGCAGCGCGAGGTCGACCTCGGCCTGACGGTCGGCGACCACACGACCGACCACGCGAACCTCGCACAGCTCTCCGCGCGCGACCAGAGAAGCCAGATTGTCGGCAACGCGGCGGAGATCCGCTCCTACGGCACGCCCTACCCGCGTCTCTTCCGTCCGCCGTACGGCTCTTACAACCAGACGACGCACACGCTGCTCGGGCGTCAGAGAATGCTGTCCGTGCTGTGGTCGGTCGACAGCGAGGACTACACGCAGCCCGGCACCGACGCGATCGTCCGCAACGTCGTCGACGCGGCGCAGCCCGGCTCGATCGTGCTGATGCACGACGGCGGGGGAGACCGCACCCAGACGCTCGCCGCAGTGCCCCGCATCGTGGCGGAGTTGCGGAGACAGGGGTATCGCTTCGTGTCGGTCCCGCGGCTCCTGCTCGAGAACCCGCCGCCGCAGGACCAGGAGCTGCCGAACGGCTTCAACCCGACCGGCGCAGGCTAGCGGCCGCCGGTGCGCCGCCGGCGCAGGACAGGCGAGCGCGTGGAAGGCTGACAGGCGGTGCGCAGGGTGCTCGGCATTGGTGCGCTCGCGGGCCTGCTCGCCGCGAGTCTTCTGCTCGCGGTGGCGGCGTCCTCGCGGCGGCGCATCTGGTTCGTCCCTGCGAGCGAGCACGCGGGCGGCTTCCCCGACTGGCTCGCCGGGCCGTTCCACGGCTTCGACTTCGTGCTGCTGCCTCCGCGCGGCGCGCTGCTGCTCGTCGCGATGCTCGCGTGTTATCTGGTCGTGCTCGCGTGCGCACGCGCCGGGGCGATCCCGATCCGGCTCGGGATCGCCACGGTCGTCGCCGCGCACGCGATCTTCCTGCTGGCGCCGCCGCTGTTCTCCGCCGATGTGTTCGGCTACGTCGACTACGCGCGCCTGTCGGTGCTGCATGGGCTTGACCCGTACGTCCACGGCGCGGCCGACGCGGCGCGCGACCCGGCCGCTCCGCTCGTGCGCTGGCGCGACATCCCAGCCCCCTACGGGCCGCTCTTCACGCTGCTGAGCATGCCGCTGGCCTGGCTGAGCGTGCCGGCAGCGCTGTGGGCGTGCAAGGCGCTTGCGGCATCGCTCAGCCTCGGCTGCTGCGCGCTCGTGTGGCGCATCGCGCAGCGCCGCCGGCTCGACCCTGCGCGCGCCGTGCTGTTCGTCGGACTCAACCCGCTGCTGCTCGCCTACGGGGTCGGCGGCGCGCACAACGACTTCCTGCTGCTTGCGCTGCTGCTCGGCGCAGTGCTGTTGGCGCTCGAGGAGCGCGCCTTCCCGGCCGGCGTGCTCGGCGTGCTGGCCGTGGGGGTGAAAGCACCGGCTGCGGTCCTGCTGCCGTTCCTGCTGCTCGCCACCCGATCGCCGCGGCGGGCGGTCGCGGGTGTGCTCGGCGGCGGCGTCGCGCTGCTCGCGGTCGCGCTCGTCGCGTTCGGCGGCGAGGCGCTCGGTTTCGTCTCGCAGATCCGCGAGCAGCAGCAGTTCGTCGCGACTCAGAGCGTGCCGAACCGGGTCGCGACACTGCTCGGCTTCGACGCGCTGCCGAATGGCCTGCGGCTGCTGTTCGCATTCGCGTTCGCCGGCACGCTCGCCGGGCTGCTGTGGGCGACATGGCGGCGGCGGATCGACTGGCTCACAGCGGCCGGATGGGCGACGCTCGCGCTGCTGCTGAGTACCGCCTGGCTCGTGCCGTGGTACGTCGTCTGGCTGCTGCCGCTGGCGGCCGTCGCACGCGATCCGCGGTTGCGCGGCGCGACGCTGCTGTTCTGCGTCTACGTCGTCGCGACGCGCGTCGCGTACCAACTTCTCTGAGTCAGAGTTCGTCGCGATACTCGGCGTACTCGCGATCGCCACGGACGCGGCGGAAGCCGGCTTCCTCGATCGCCTGCTGCTGTTCCGGCAGCACTTGGCCGAGGAAGGCGAACACACGCGTGCCGCCTTCCGCGCGCAGGTCGGTGAGCGCCTCTTCCAGCTGCCTCACCGCCGGCATCGAGATCATGCTCACGTACGGCGCGACGTTGACCAGCCCGAGCTCGTACGCGATCCGGTGGCCCATCGGGATCAGGATCAGCACGCGCTCGCCGGGCGCGGCATGCGCTTCGGCGACGAACGCGCGCGCATCCCAGCGCTGGATCGGCGAGTTAGGCGGACCGTTGGTCGCGATGCGGTCGATCTGCGACCAGGGCGCCGGCGTTTGCGCGAGCGAGCAGACGGCAAGCGCGAGCCCGGCAACTACTGCAATCTGTGCGACTGTCGGCCGGCGTCCTCCGGCGCTCGCCATCGCGCGCACGACGACGATCCCCAGCAGTACGAGCGCGAGCGTCCAGGCGGAGAAGAGGCTGATCAGCACCTCTGGGTGCGAGCGGCCGGCGAAGTAGCTGCTGGCACCGAGCCCGAACACGCCGGCCCATGCGAGCATCGCTGTCAGCGTCCGTTGCTCTGCCCCGGCGACGGTACGCACGGTCGCCAAGACGAGTGCCGCAGCGAAGGTCGCGTACAGCACGAGGTGGAAGCCGAGCGTCGGCATCGGCAGCATCGTCACGCCGCCGACGCCCCACAATCTCGGGAACGTGAAGAGGTAGGAGAAGTGCGGCAGCGATCCGGCGACGACGAGCGTCAGCAGCGCCACGAGCGCGCCCGCCGCCACCAGCCCGAGGGCAGCGCTGAGCGCGAGTGCACCGACGCGCGGCCACCACGGACGCCGGTCGGTCCACACGAGCGCGACCAGCGTCGCGGCGAACGCCGGCATCCCGAAGTCGGGGTTGTTGAGGACCACCACGCCGGCAGCCACGAACAGCAGCACCGCGCGCCGCGGACGCAGGCTGTCGACGTGCCGGACGAGCAGCCACGCGAGCACATACGGCCCGCCGTAGCGCATCGGGAACATGCTGAAGAGGTTCGACGGCCCGTAGCGGTTGCCGAGCGGGCCGATCTCCATAAAGAAGCCGGTCGCGACGAACGGCAGGAACAACGCGAGCGCGAGCAGCGACCTGTGTACGAGCCGGCGGAAGACGGCGTACATCGCCAGCAGGCACAGAGCGCTCGCCGTCACCATCACGGCGACGTAGGTTTCCCACGACGCGCCGAACAGCGCCATCGCGCCGGCGCTGATGTACGGCCACAGCTGGCCGTACTGCGCGTGGAAATCGACGAGCGGCGCGCGGTGGTCGAGCACGGCGTACGCCTCGTCGAGCCAGAACGAGGCGTTGGCGCGCACGCCGAAGTTCGACGCGTTGAACGAGCCTTCGGTGTTGATCGCGGTCAGCAGCCAGAGGACGAGGAACGCGATCGCGAGCACGGCTCCCACGAGCCGCCGCCGCGGCGTCTCCCGCGTCAGCGTCGCAATCCGTGCCACGAGCGCCTCGCGCCGCAGCACCAACACGGCGGCGAGCGTGAGCAGCCCGCTGACGACCAGGGTCGCCGGCGTGAAGTAGACGCGCTTGAACGGCTCACCACCTGAGTAGGTCGCGTCGTAGAGGAGCCGCTGCTGGGCGATCAGCCCGGCCAGCAGAAAGGCGGCGAGCAGTATCTGGCTCACTTGCACGAGCACCGCGACGGTCGCGGCGCGCAGCGGCAGCGCGCGACCGTGCAGCCACGCGACAAGCGCGGACAGCACGACGGGGCCAGCGAGTGCGATCAGGAAGCGCGCCTGCTCGGTCGGCTCGGGCCGGATCGCCAACGTCGGCGTCGCGGTCGGCCAGAACGCTATGTCCGGCGTGGGGAACAGCAGCTCGCCGAGCGGCGGTCCGAGCAGCACGATTGCAGCGACCAGCACCGCTGCGCAGGGCAGCAGCAGCAGCCAGGCGACCTCGGCGGGTGCGACCTCGGTGCGAGCGGGCGTGAGCGCGCGCGTCCCGGCACGCACCCCCAGCGTGCGTTCCCCCTTGGACACCGGCGCAGTCTACCCGCTGGCACGACGCCGACAGGGGATGAAGTCCTGCCGCGGACGGCCGCGCGCCGTATCGCTCGCTATCGTCGGATCGGCCGATGGAATCCGTCCGCCCCCGCGACACCGACACCGAGCTCGACCGCCTGCTCTCGGGTCTGAACGAGCCCCAGCGCGAGGCTGTCCTGCACGGCGAAGGGCCCTTGCTGATCCTCGCGGGCGCCGGCTCCGGCAAGACGCGCGTGCTGACGCACCGCATCGCCTACCTGCTCGCGACCGGGCAGGCGCGGCCCAACGAGATCCTCGCGATCACGTTCACGAACAAGGCGGCGCAGGAGATGCGCGAGCGCGTCGAGCTGCTCGTCGGCGCACGCACGCGCGCGATGTGGCTGCTGACCTTCCACGCCGCCTGCGCGCGCATGCTGCGCGCCGACGCGCATCGGCTCGGCTACACCCGCCAGTTCACGATCTACGACCAGGCCGACGCGCGCCGCCTCGTCAAGCGCTGCATCGACGAGCTCGACGTCGACCCGAAGCGCTTCACGCCGGGCGCGATCCACCACGAGATCTCCGACGCGAAGAACAAGCTGCGCGACGCCGAGTCCTACGGCGAGATGGTCGGCTCCTACTTCGAGCAGACGGTCGTCGACGTCTACAAGCTCTACGAGTCCGAGCTGCACCGCATGAACGCGATGGACTTCGACGACCTGCTCGTGCGTGCGGTCAACGTGATGGAGCTGTTCCCCGAGGTCCGCGAGCGCTACGCGAGCGCCTTCCGCCACGTGCTCGTCGACGAGTACCAGGACACGAATCACGCGCAATACAAGTGGTTGCAGCTGATCGGTGGCGAGCACAGAAACATCTGCGTCGTCGGCGACGACGATCAGTCGGTGTACGGCTTCCGCGGCGCCGACGTCCGCAACATCCTCGACTTCGAGGACGACTTCCCGGACGCGATGGTCGTGAAGCTGGAGCAGAACTACCGCTCGACGCAAACGGTCCTCGACGCGGCCAATGCGGTGATCGCGAACAACCGGGGACGGATGGGCAAGGCGCTGTGGACGGACCTCGGCGTCGGCGACCCGATCAAGGTGCGCGAGCTGGAGGACGAGCACGCGGAGGCGCGCTTCGTCGCCGGCGAGATCGAGCGGCTCGTCGACGAGGGGACCTCGCGCAACGAGGTCGCCGTCTTCTACCGCACCAACGCGCAGTCGCGGGTGCTGGAGGACACGCTCGTGCGCGCGCAGATCGGCTATCAGGTGATCGGCGGCACGAAGTTCTACGAGCGCGCCGAGATCAAGGACGCGGTCGCGTACCTGACGGTGCTCGTGAACCCGCAGGACGTCGTGTCGTTCGGTCGCATCGTCAACTCGCCGCGGCGCGGGATCGGCGCCACGTCGACGTCGCGCGTGATCGGCTGGGCCAACACGGCGGGGATCACCGTGTGGGAGGCCGCCGCGGATCCTGAGGCGGTCCCCGGCCTGGGGACCGCGGCGGTGAAGGCGTTCCACCGCTTCATGGGCACGATGAGAGTGCTGCGCGAGCGGGCCGAGTCGGGCGCTCCGATCGCAGCGCTGCTGAACGAGCTGCTGCGCGAGACCGGCTACCTCGACGCGCTGGAGGCGGAGCGCACGATTGAGGCGCAGGGACGAATGGAGAACCTCGAGGAGCTCGTCAACGTCGCCGCAGAGTACGACGCGATCGAGACCGACGCAGAGGGGGAGGCTCCGTCGCTCGCCGGCTTCCTGCAGCAGATCGCGCTCGTCGCCGACGCCGACACGCGCAGAGACGACGAGGGCCTCGTGACGCTGATGACGCTCCACAACGCGAAGGGGCTCGAGTACCCGATCGTCTTCATGATCGGCTGCGAGGAAGGCGTCTTCCCGCACTCGCGCGCGATCGACGAGGGCGGCCTGGAGGAGGAGCGCCGGCTCGCGTACGTCGGCATCACGCGCGCGCAGCGCGACCTGTACGTCACCTACGCGCGCACCCGCGCCGTCTTCGGCGCGCGCTCCTACGGCGCGCGCAGCCGCTTCGTCGACGAGATCCCGCTGGCGCTGACCGACCGGCCGGCGCGGCCTGCGCTCGGCGTGGGGGGCGTGCGCGAGCGGGCGACCTCATGGGGCTCCGGCTCCGGTGCGTCGGGCGGGCTCGGCAGCGGCAGCGGGATCGCGTGGGCGAGCGGTGGAGGCGGGGCGCAGGACGGGCCGTCGTTCCGGCTCGGAGAGGACGTCGCGCACCCCGCGTTCGGCGAGGGCGTCGTGACGGCCGTCGAGGCCGGCGGCATCGTCGTGATCCGCTTCGCCAAGGACGGCTCCGAGCGCAAGCTCGTCGCCGACCTCGCTCCGATCACCCGCCGATAGCGACGCCGGATAGGATCCGCCGCCGCATGGCAGCCACCCTCATCGACGGCAGAGCGATCGCGCAGCAGGTGCGCGCGCAGGTCGCGCAGGACGTCGCCGCCTTCACGGCCGAGACGGGCATCGTGCCGGGGCTCGCGACGGTGCTCGTGGGCGAGGACCCGGCATCTGCCGTCTACGTGGCGAACAAGCGCAGAGCGTGTGCGGAGGCGGGGATCGCGGACCTGCACCAGCACCTGCCGGCGACCGCCTCCGCCGACGAGGTGACGGCGCTGATCGAGCAGCTCGACGCCGATCCCGCCTGCAGCGGGATCCTGCTCCAGCGTCCGCTGCCCGACGGGCTCGACGACGCGGCGCTCAGCGCGCTGATCGATCCCGACAAGGACGTCGATGGGCTCACGCCGATCTCCGCCGGCCGTCTGCTGCAGGGAACGCCGGGGCTGCGGCCGTGCACTCCGGTCGGCGTCGTCGAGCTGCTCGACCGCCACGACGTGCCGCTCGAGGGCGCCGAGGCGGTGATCGTCGGCCGCTCCGATCTCGTCGGCAAGCCGATCGCGCACCTGCTCCTGCAGCGCAATGCGACGGTGACGATCTGCCACTCGCGCACACGCGATCTTCCGGGCGTGTGCGCCCGCGCCGACGTGCTGATCGCCGCCGTCGGCGTGCCGCGGCTGCTCGGCGCGGATGCCGTCAAACCGGGCGCGGCCGTGATCGACGTCGGCATGAACCGCCTGCCCGAGGGCCTGTGTGGCGACGTCGACTTCGACGCTGTCCGCGAGGTCGCCGGGCTGCTGACGCCGGTGCCCGGCGGGGTGGGGCCGATGACGATCGCGATGCTGCTGCGCAACACCCTGTCCGCCGCACGGCTTCAATCTTCGGGATAACGGCCGCCCGGCCAGGTACGTTTGCGCCACCGGCAGTCGTCGGCACGTAATCGACCTACCTGGAGGTAGGGATGGCGTTTGATCTCAGCAGGCTTCGACGCGGCGAGCAGGTCGCGGCAGGTGCTGCTGTCCTGCTGTTCATCCTGATGTTCTTCGACTGGTACAGCGTCAGCGTCAACGCCGGTCCGCTCGGCGAGTTCTCCGTCGGCGGCAGCGCGTGGGAGGCGTTCGACTTCATCGACATCTACCTGTTCGTCGTCATCCTCGCGGCGATTGGTCTGGCGGTGGCCACGGCGACCGAGCGCTCGCCCGCGTTGCCCGTCACCCTCAGCGTGATCGTCACGGCGCTGGCCGCCCTCGGAACGCTCATGGTGCTCTACCGGCTGATCGACACCCCGGTCGGTGACGTGCCTGACGGCGTCGACGTCGGCCGCACGGTCTGGGCGTTCCTCGGGCTGATCGCGGTGGCTGCGATCACCTACGGCGGATACCTGTCGATGCGCGACGAGGGCACGTCGCTGAGCGACGTCAAAACGCAGGCGAGCACCGCCGGCCAGCAGGCGCGCGCGTCGTTTGACAGTTCGGCTGCACGCTCGTCCGCGCCGCCGGCCACCGCGCCGCCGGTGTCCGACGCACCACCCCCGCCTCCGCCTGCTGCCGCCCCCGCGGCCGAGGAGCCGGCGAGCGAGCCGCCGCCGAGCGGCGCGTAGTCAGCCGGTCGCGCCGGGCGCTCCCCACCAAGCGCCCGGCGCCTAAACTCCCGCGCCGATGATCGATCGCGCGCAGGTGCTCCACGTCGCAAAGCTCGCACGGCTCGCCCTTTCGGACGACGAGGTCGAGCAGATGTCCCGCGAGCTGTCCGCGGTGCTCGACCACATCGAGAAGATCTCCGAGTTGAGACTCGACGGCGTCGCACCGACGTCGCACGTGATCGACGTCGTCAACGCATTGCGTCCCGACGAGCCACGCCGGTCGCTCCCGCGCGACGTCGCGCTCGCGTCGGCGCCCGAGGCGCTCGAGCAGGGCTTCGGCGTCCCCAGTCCGGGGGCGTCGTGAGCGAGCTGATCGAGCTGACCGCAGCGCAGGCGGCCGAGCGGATCCGCGGCGGCGACGTCTCCGCCGCCGAGCTGTTCGAGGCCTACCGCGTCCGCGCGGCCGCCGACGGCGACGATCTCAACGCCTTTACATGGGTCGCCGACGGCCCACCAGAGGATCCGCAGCCGAACGCGCCGCTTGCCGGCATCCCCCTGGCCGTCAAGGACCTCTTCTGCACCGAGGGCGTGCCGAGCCAATCGGGCTCGAAGATCCTCGAGGGCTACGAACCGCCCTATACCGCGACGGTCGTCGCAAAGCTGGCGCAGGCCGGCACGACGCTGCTCGGCAAGACGAACCAGGACGAGTTCGCGATGGGCTCCTCAAACGAGAACTCGGCATTCGGGCCGGTCCGCAACCCGTGGGACCGTACGCGCGTGCCGGGCGGCTCCTCGGGTGGCAGCGCCGCCGCGGTCGCCGCCGGCCTCGCCCCGTGGGCGCTCGGGACCGACACCGGCGGCTCGATCCGCCAGCCGGCCGCCCTCTGCGGGATCGTCGGTCTCAAGCCGACGTACGGCGCGATCAGCCGCTACGGGATGATCGCGTTTGCCTCCTCACTTGACCAAGCTGGACCGTTCACGCGCGACGTGACCGACGCGGCGCTGCTGCTGCGCCACATGGTCGGCCAGGACGCCTGCGACTCGACCTCGCTCGCGTTCCCCGGGGAGATCGAGCTGCCGAAGGGCGTCGACCTCAGAGGCGTCAAGCTCGGCGTGCCGGAGGAGCTCACCGGCGAGGGGATCGAGTCGGGCGTTCGCGAGGCGTTCAACGCCACGCTCGCGCTCGCAGAGCAGCTCGGCGCCTCCGTCGAGACGTGCAGACTGCCGCACGCCCCGCACGCGCTGAACGCCTACTACCTGATCGCTCCGGCCGAGGCCTCCGCCAACCTCGCCCGCTTCGACGGCGTCCGTTATGGCCTCCGCGTCGACGCCGACGACCTGCTCGGGATGTACACGCAGACGCGCGAGGCCGGCTTCGGCGCGGAGGTCAAGCGCCGCATCATGCTCGGCACCTACGCGCTCTCTAGCGGCTACTACGACGCCTACTACGGGCGCGCGCAGCAGGTCCGCACGAAGGTCGCCGACGACTTCCGCGCCGCCTTCGAGCGCTTTGACCTGCTCGTCACGCCGACGTCGCCGAGCGTCGCGTTCCGGCTGGGGGAGAAGGTCGACGATCCGCTCGCCATGTATCTGTCCGACGTCTGCACCGTGCCGATGTCGCTCGCCGGCATCCCCGCGATCTCGATCCCGAACGGCGTCAGCGACGGGCTGCCGGTCGGCTTCCAGCTGTGTGGCCCGGCGTTCAGCGAGAACCGTCTGCTGAGCGCGGCGTACGTGCTGGAGCAGGCGCTTGGCTTCGACGGCAGCCCGGCACGGGGCGCGAACGGAGCCCCGGCGTGAGCGGGCCCGCCTACGAGCCCGTCATCGGGCTGGAGATCCACGTCCAGCTGCGCACGAACACGAAGATGTTCTGCGGCTGCGAGCTGAGCTTCGGCGACCCTCCGAACACCCACACCTGCCCAGTCTGCCTCGGCCTCCCCGGCGCGCTGCCCGTCGTCAACGCGAGAGCGATCCACTACGCGTTGCTGATCGGTTTGGCGCTCGGTTGCGAGCTGGCGCCGCGCTCCATCTTCCACCGCAAGAACTACTTCTATCCGGACCTGCCCAAGGGCTACCAGATCAGTCAGTACGACATCCCGATCTGCAGCGGCGGGCGGCTCGGCGACGTACGCATCCACCGGGCGCACATGGAGGAGGACGCGGCGAAGCTCGTGCACGTCGGCGCCAGCGGGCGCATCCACGGCGCCGACGAGTCGGTCGTCGACTTCAACCGCGGCGGCACTCCGCTCGTCGAGATCGTCACCGAGCCCGACGTGCGCTCCGCTGCGCAGGCGCGCGAGTGGCTGACGCTGCTGCGCGAGACGTTGCGCCAGCTCGGCGTCTCCGACGTGAACATGGAGGAGGGTTCGCTGCGCTGCGACGCCAACGTCTCGATCCGTCCAGCCGGCAGCGACGTGCTCGGCACGAAGACCGAGCTGAAGAACATGAACTCCTTCCGCTACCTCGAGCGCGGGGTCGAGGCGGAGATCGCCCGGCAGATCGCGATCGTCCAGTCCGGCGGTGACGTCGAGCAGGAGACGCTGCACTACGACCCGGTGACCGGTGCGATCAGCTCGCTGCGCTCCAAGGAGGAGGCGCACGACTACCGCTACTTCCCCGAGCCCGACCTCGTGCCGATCGTCGTCGACGAGGCGATGATCGCGGCAGCACGCGCCGAGCTGCCGGAGCTGCCGGCGCAGCGCGCCGAGCGCTACGAGCGGGACCTGAGCCTGAGCGCCGACAGCGCCCGCCAGCTCGCCTTCCGCGCCGATCTCGCCACCTACTTCGAGCGCGCGCTCGCCGCCGATGGCGAGCATCCGCAAGCGCTCGCGAACTGGGTCACGGGCGAGCTCGTCGCGCGCATCGGCGACGCCGATCCGGCCGGCTGCAAGGTCGAGCCGGCCGCGCTCGCCCAGCTTGTAGCGCTCGTGCGCGCCAAGACTGTGACGCCCGGCGCCGCCAAGCAGGTGCTCGACACGCTCGTCGAGCAGGGAGGCGACCCGCAGGTGATCGTCGAGGCGGAGGGGCTCGCTGCGCTCGGCGACGGTGACGAGCTGGCCGAGGTCGTCCAGCGCGCGCTCGCCTCCGACCCTGACGCGGTCGAGAAGCTCAAGGCCGGCAACATGAAGGCGATCGGCCCGATCGTCGGCTTCGTGATGCGCGAGACGAAGGGCCGCGCCGACGGCGGCGAGGTCACGCGGCTCGTGCGCGAGCAGCTCAACCTGAGCTGACGCCGCCAGGTTCGCAGGCCCCGATCAACGGTTCGAGGTTGCACCACGACCTCGATCCGATCTAGGTTGTGACGTCAAACGGTCCAGGGGGACACCGTGGGGAAGATTGTCGCGCTGGTATTGCTGGTGCTCGGAGCATCGATCGCCGTAGCCGCCTGTGGAGGCACGCAGGAAGGTGCTGATATCGCCGGCAACACGTCGCTGACGGCACCCAGAGCGCCGGTGAGACCGGGGCGCACCGACCCGCGCAAGAGCTGCGACGCCCAGGGCATCAATGCGACGCAGCTCGGCACCGGCGCGTGCACCGCGGACGGCGTGCGGTACGTCGTCGCCAACTACGGCGGCATCGTCAAGTTGAGAAAGCTTGGGGTCGCGATCATCAGCGTCGGAGTCGCACCTGGATACGACAACAACAGAGGTGGGGTCGCGCCCCAGCGCGACGCATTCCTGCGCATCAAGCTTCAGGTGCAGAACCGCGACAAGGTCCCGCACCGCTTCGGCTTCGGTCAGACGATGCTGGGAGTCGCCGAAAACAATTACCTCGAGAGCATCCGCGTCGAGCGCAGAACCCATCCCGAATCGCTTGCGAACGCGGGGACGATGGGTCCCGGCGAGACGCTGCAAGGCGATGTGGTGTTCGACATAACCGAGAGCGACTATCAGCAGCTGCAGAGAAAAGGTCGCTTCTTCATATGGGACTTCGGCGGCCACGCCTCTCCGCAGTTCTCGAGGAGAACGGGCCAGCTCGGTCAGATTCGGCTCTACGCCGTCGAAGGGGCTGCACAGCAGCAGCAGCAACAGAGACGCTGACGACGAGGAAGCCAACTTCGGCTTCAGCGGGCGCGCGGAGTACGCTTCTCGCATGAGCTCTTTCCAGGACGCCGAGAAGCCCGAGAAGCCATCGCTCCTCAAGCGAGGCCTCGCCCTTGTGGTCCTCGCCGTCGTGGTCGTGTTGGTTGCGAAGATCTTGATCGGCTTCGTGATGGCGATCTTCTGGATCGCCGTCGCCGTCGCGGCCGTGATCGCCGTGCTGTGGGCCCTCAGCCAGCTGCTCTGAGCAGCCCATGCCCTACATCTTCATCGCCCTCTGCTTCGCCGTCGCCGGCGGGATCGTCGGGCGGATCAAGGGCAGCTCGTTCTTCATCTGGTTCCTGATCTCCGGCGCCGTCCCGGTGATCGGCCTGGCCGCCGCCCTGCTCTACCGCTGGGATCGCAACGAGCTGCGGCGCGAGTGTCCCGGCTGCGGGCGCGTCGTCAAGCTGCACGATGCGCTCTGCACGCGCTGCGGGACGGAGCTGGAGTTCCCCGAGGTCGCGATCGCGTCCGAGGCGGACGTCGCCGAGCGGCGCGCCGCAGGTACTCCGCCGAAGACCGCGAATTCGCCTCAGTAGCGGCGAAATCCGCTGGTAGACTGCGTCCACGGCGCGGCGCTCCGCTGCGCCATTTGCACATTCACACGAGCTTCTGGAAAGGAGGCGAGCGCATATGCGAGCAGTCGACGCATTGATGGAGTGCCTGAAGGCAGAGGGTGTCGAGGTCGTATTCGGGCTTCCCGGCGGCGCGAACCTCCCGACCTACGACGCCTTCTACGACGCCGGCATCCGCCACATCCTCGTGCGCCACGAGGCCGGCGGCGGCCACGCCGCGGAGGGCTACGCGAAGGCGACCGGCAGGGTCGGTGTCTCGTTCGGCACGAGCGGCCCCGGCGCCACTAACCTCGTCACCGCGATCTGCGACGCGATGATGGACTCGGTCCCGGTGGTCTTCATCACCGGCCAGGTGCGCACGGAGCTGATCGGCACCGACGGCTTCCAGGAGGCCGACATCCTCGGGATGACGCTCCCGATCGTGAAGCACAGCTTCATGATCCAGCACCCGCTGGAGATCCCACGCACGATCCACGAGGCGTTCCACATCGCGCGCACGGGGCGTCCCGGGCCGGTGCTGGTGGACATTCCGCAGGATCTCTCGCGAGCCGACATCCCGTACGAGCCCGTCACCGACGTCCACCTGCCCGGCTACCAGCCGACGACCGAGGGCAACCAGAAGCAGATTCGCCTCGCGGCGAAGGCGATGGCGAACGCGCGCCGTCCGGTGATCTACGCCGGCGGCGGCATCGTCAACGCGAACGCGTCGGCGGAGCTGCGCGACCTCGCGACGAGCGACCGCTTCCCCGTCACCTGCACGCTGATGGGCCTCGGCGCATTCCCAGCCCCGCACGAGCAGTGGCTCGGGATGCTCGGGATGCATGGCACGCGCGCCGCCAACTACGCGATGGACGAGGCCGACCTGATCGTTGGGATCGGCGTCCGCTTCGACGACCGCGTGACCGGCAAGCTGTCGGAGTTCGCGCCGCGCGCGAAGTTCATCCACGTCGACGTCGACCCGGCCGAGATCTCGAAGAACGTGCCGGCGCACATCCCGATCGTCGGGGACGCGAAGAACGTGCTCGCGCGCCTCGTGACGGAGTACCGCGCGCTCGGCGCCGACCGCAGCCGCCTGGAGGACTGGTGGCAGCGGATCGAGGGCTGGAGAGCGCAGTACCCGCTCAGATACGAGGACACGACCGACGCGGAGATCCGCCCGCAGCGGGCGATCCAGGCGGTCTTCGAGGCGACCGGCGGCGAGGCGATCGTCACGAGCGACGTCGGGCAGCACCAGATGTGGACGGCGCAGTACTACGACTTCCCCGAGCCGCGTCGCTGGATCAACTCCGGCGGTCTCGGCACGATGGGCTTCGGCGTGCCCGCGGCGATGGGAGCGGCGGTCGGATGTCCCGACCGTACGGTCGTCTGCATCGCGGGCGATGGCTCCGTGCAGATGAACGCGCAGGAGCTGGCGACCTGCGCCCAGAACGGGATCCCGATCAAAGTCGTGATCATCAACAACGGCTACCTCGGCATGGTCCGCCAGTGGCAGGAGCTGTTCTGGGACAAGCGCTACTCGCAGGTCGACATGGGCAGCTATCCCGACTTCGTCAAGCTCGCGGAGGCATATGGCGCGACCGGCATCCGCCTGACGGACAAGACGACGCTGGTCGACGACCTCAAGGCCGCGATCGCGACGGAGGGCCCGGTCGTCGTGGACGTTCGCGTGACGGCTGAGGAGAACGTGTACCCGATGATTCCTGCCGGCCAGGCCGCGCGGGACATGGTGGGGTGACCGTCATGGGAGAGCCGGGAACCAAGGAGCTGATCAGCCTCGACGAGCTCGAGGCTGCGGGCAACCTCAAGACGGGCCGCAAGCACATCCTCTCGATCCTCGTCGAGAACAAGCCGGGCGTCCTGACGCGCGTGGCGGGCCTGTTCGCGCGGCGTGCGTTCAACATCGACACGCTCGCCGTCGGGCCGACCGACGACGAGACGATCTCGCGCATCACGCTGACGCTCGACGGGGCTGTCCATCCGATCGACCAGGTCACGAAGCAGCTGCACAAGCTTGTCAACGTGCTGAAGATCCGCGACCTCGAGCCGGAGGAGACGCTCGCCCGCGAGCTGGCGCTCTTCAAGCTCGCAGTCGACGGTCCGCAGCGCGCCGAGGTGCTGCAGCTGTGCGAGATCTTCGGCGGCCGCGTCGTCGACGTCTCGAAGCGCTCGCTGATCGTCGAGCTGACGGGCACCGACGACAAGATCGAGGCGTTCGAGGCGCTCGTGCGGCCGTTCGGCCTGATCGAGATGACGCGCACCGGCGAGATCGCAATCGCCCGCGGGCGCAGCGAAACCTGAGAGCGGTCCGGCAGGGCGGGTAGACCCAGCGCATGTCCTTCACGCGCACGCGGCCGGGAGAGCGCCAGTGGCTCGACTCGGCCGCACGCGAGTTGCTCACCGCACGGCTGGAGTCGGCCGTGCGGCGTGCGCGTGTCGCCGGCGAGGCGCTCGCAGCCATCACCGTAGGGTCGCCCGCCGTCGACCCGGTCGCGCTCGTCGTCGCCTCGCGCCGGGCCGGCGAGCCGTGGTTCAGCTTCGAGCAGCCCGATCGCGACGGCGCGGCACTCGCCGGCCTTGGCTGCGTCCGCGAGATCACTGCGTCGGGGCCTGGCCGCTTCGACGCCGTCGCGCGCGAATGGCGGCAGCTCGCAGCCGGTGCGTTCGCCGATCCGCCGGACGGCCCCTCGGGCGCCGGGCTGGTAGCCGTCGGCGGCTTCGCGTTTGCGCCGGACGGGGCGGGGGCGCCGCAGTGGGAGGGCTTCTCGTCAGCGTCGCTGCACGTGCCGGAGGTGGCGATCGCGCGGCGGGGCGACGATGTGCGCCTCACGGTCGCGGCGCTCGCGACGCCGGACGACACGGCGGCCGGGCTGCTCGCGCACATCGAAGAGCGGTTGAGGGAGCTGCGTGCCGGCGTGCCGCTGCCGCTGCTCGATCCCGCCCCGACCGGGCGCTACCGCGTCGTGTCCGCGATGCCGCCCGAGCACTACGAGGGCGCCGTCGCGCGTGCCGTCGAGCGGATCCGCGCCGGTGCGCTCGAGAAGGTCGTGCTCGCGCGCGAGGTGCAGGTACACGCACCGCGAGCGCACGATCCGGGTGCCGTGCTCGGTGCCCTGCGCAAAGGCTTTCCGGCGTGCTACGTCTACGCGGTCGGCCGTGGCGACGCGACGTTCGTCGGCGCGACGCCTGAGCTGCTGGTGCGCCGCGACGGCGAGCGCGCCTCAACCGTCGCCCTCGCCGGTTCGACGCGCCGCAGCGCCGATCCGGCCGTCGACGACCATCTCGGCGAGGCGCTGCTGCGCAGCGACAAGGACCGTGAGGAGCAAGCGATCGTCACCCGCCGTATCGCGAAAGCGCTGCGCCCGCACGCGGTGTGGGTGACGGCAGCGCCCGAACCGGTCGTCGTCAGGATCGCCAACATCCAACATCTCGCGACGCCGATCCGCGCGCAGCTTTCAGGCCCGCTCGGGGCGATGGCGCTCGCAGCCGTGCTGCATCCGACGCCGGCCGTCGGCGGTGAGCCGTTCGCCGCCGCCGCGCCGCTGATCCCGCAGCTCGAGGGCTTCGACCGCGGCTGGTACGCCGGCCCCGTCGGCTGGACCGACGCGAACGGCGACGGCGAGCTATGCGTCGCGTTGCGCTGCGCGCTGCTGCGCGGCGCGGTCGCTCATTGCTACGCGGGCGTCGGCGTCGTGCGCGACTCGCTGCCGGCGGCGGAGCTGGCCGAGACGGAGGTCAAGCTGCAGGCGCTGCTGCCGGTCCTCGCCGGCTGAAGCCTGGTCATCGCGCCCCGCAATTCCGTCCATCGCGCTCTGGTCACGACGCCGGTAGCGGTACGCTGACGTTCGACTGACATGCCTAACCTCCGCGTCATCGAGTCGCCGCCCCGTCGTGAGGACACGCGCACGCGACTGCTGCGCGCCGGCGGCGAGGTGCTCGAGACCGGCGGCTACGCCGCCGCGTCGGTTGCCGCGATCGCCGAGCGGGCGGGTGTTGCGACCGGCACGCTCTACCGGCACTTTCCGTCGAAGGCGGACCTGTTCGTCGAGCTGTTCCGCGCGATCGGCGACGCCGAGCTCGCGGCGATGCAGGAAGCGGCAGTGCCGACGCGCACCGCCGCGGCCGAGCTCGAGGCCGTGATCGCGACGTTCGCCGGACGTGCGATGTCGCGTCCGCGGCTCGCCTGGGCACTCGTCTACGAGCCGCTGGACCCGCTCGTGGACGCTGAACGCGTGCGCTATCGCCGCGCCTACGCGCAGCGGATGTCGAGCTTCCTGCGCGAACGCGTCGACAGCGGCGAGCTGCCCGATCAGGATCCGGACACGACGGCCGCCGCGCTGATCGGCGGGATCGTCGAGGCACTCGTCAGCCCACTCTCGCCCGTCGCCGGGGGAAATGCGGATCCCGACGCGGTGATCGTCGCGTTGACCGCCTTCTGCCGCCGCGCGGTAGGGGCGGAGTCAGCACCTGCGGCCCGCGCAGCGGGCGCGTAAGCAGCTCAGCTGCGCAGCGCCTCCGCGACCGCATCCCACACGCGCCGGTGCAGCGCGACATTCGCGCTGCGCTCTGTGCGGGCTTCGACGATCGTCACGCCGCCGCTGCCGAGCGCGCGCGCGAGCTCGGCACGCAGCGCCGCGACATCGGCGACCGGCGCATGCCGGGCGCCGTAGAGCGCGGCGGCCTGTGCGAAGTCAAGCCCGTGAGGCGTCGCGACGTGCTGCTCGAACTCATCGCCCTCGCGGGAGACCGGGAGAAAGTCGAAGATCCCACCGCCGTCGTTGTTGACCAGCACGATCGTCAGCTCGAGCCCGAGCCGCTGCGCCGACAGTAACGCGCCAAGGTCATACGCGAGCGCGACGTCGCCGATGTGCAGCACGACCGGGCCCTCGCCGGCCGCCGCAGCTCCGAGGGCCGCTGCGACGGTTCCGTCGATGCCGTTCGCGCCCCGGTTCGAAAGGATCCGTGGTGCACCGTCGCGAGGACGCACAAACGTCTCGAGGTCCCGGATAGGCATCGAGGCGGCGACGAACAGCGTCGCCTCCGACGGCAGCGCGTCGACCAGCTCGGCCGCCACGCGCGGCTCGCTCAGCTCCTCACCGAGCGTCGCAGCGATTGCGCCGGCCGCGGCGCGGTCGGCTTCACGCCAGCGTTCGAGCCATACCTGCTCGCCCGCGTCGCGGTGCTCGGGCGTGAGCGCTGCCAACGTCGCGCGTGGGTTGGCTGCGATCCGTGTGCTGACGACACCGGCCGGATCGTGCCAGGCGCCCTCCGCGTCGAGCGTGACCTGCTCGGCGTCGAGCGAGGCAAGCCACGTGCGCAGCGGCTTCGACGTCGGCAGGTCGCCGATCCGCAGCACGAGCTGCGGCTGCATCTCGGCGGCGAGCCGCTTGTCACGCAGCAGCGCGTCGTAGTGGGCAATCGCGGCCGGCCCGCGCCGCGCGCCCGAGAGCGGGTCGGCGAGCAGGGGGTAGCCCGAGGCGACCGCGAACGCGGCAACGGCATCGCCGAGCGCCGGGTCGCGCTCGTCACGCCCGGCGACGACAACCGCGCGCGGCGCCGGATCCAGTCCCGCCCGCCCAACGCGCGGCAGCTCGATCGGGGCCGGTACCACCGGATGCGCGACCCACGGACGGTCGTCCGGGCGGCCAGGACACGGATCCTCCTCGGGCAGCGGTGCATCGAGAACGAGCGGCTCGCGCAGCGGCATGTTCAGGTGCACCGGGCCGGGCCGCCCGTCGAGCGAGCTCCACACGGCGCGGCACGCCAGCGCCCGCATCCAGCGTACGCGCTCCGGGGTCGCCTCATGCGTCCCGACTTCGACGAACCACTTGGCCGCGGCGCCGTAGAGCTTGATCTGGTCGATCGTCTGCCCGGCGCCGACGTCGCGCAGCTCCGGCGGGCGGTCTGCCGTGAGCACGATCAACGGGACGCGCGCCTCGGCCGCCTCGATCACGGCTGGTGCGAGCTCGGCGGCTGCGGTGCCCGAGGTGCATGCGATCGCGACGGGGCGCCCGGTCTGCTTCGCCAGTCCGAGCGCGAAGAAGCCCGCTACGCGCTCGTCGACGTGCGACCACGCATGCAGCCCGGGCGTGCGCGCGAGCGACAGCACGATCGGCGTCGAGCGCGAGCCAGGCGACGTGCACACGTCCGTCATGCCGCAGCGCACGAGCTCCTCGCAGAAGGCGCGCAGCAGCAGGTACGTGTCGGTGGCTTCAGTCATGGAAGATGCGGGGGATGGCGCCCGAGACGATCGTCCTGCTCCACGGCTTCACGCAGACGGGCCGTAGCTGGGGGCCGACGATCGCGGCGCTCGCCGAACGCTATCGCGCCCTTGCGCCTGACATCCGCGGCCATGGCTCGGCATCCGATGCGCGCCCGGTCGACCTCGCGTCGGTGCAGGCCGATGTGCTGGCGCTCGCGCCGGAGCGCTTCACACTGGCCGGCTACTCGATGGGCGGGCGGATTGCGCTCTCGCTCGCACTCGCGGCGCCCGAGCGGGTGGCGCGGCTCGTGCTCGTGGGCGCGTCTCCCGGCATCCCCGACGCCGAGGAGCGCCGCACCCGCCGTGAGGCCGACGAAGCGCTCGCCGAGCGCATCGAGCGGGAAGGGATCGAGGCGTTCGCCGCGCACTGGTCCTCGCTGCCGCTGTTCGCCGATCAACCGCTCGCCGTCGCCGCTGCCGCGCACGCCGAGCGGCTCTCGCAGTCACCCGCAGGCCTCGTCGCCGCGCTGCGGGGTCTCGGCACCGGTGTCATGGAGCCGCTGTGGGAGCGCCTCCCGCAGCTGGCGATCCCCGTGGTGCTGATCGTCGGCGAGCGCGACGGGAAGTTCCGTGCGATCGCCGAGCGGATGGCAGACGTGTTGCCCGAGGCGGACGTCCACGTCGTGCCGGAGGCCGGCCATGCCGTCCAGCTCGAGCTGCCGGAGGCGGTCGCCGCGCTGCTTTGACCACCGCCGGCGGCCCGAATAGGGTGCCGGCGAACGTTGCGCCCCGCGCGACGACCCGCACCGTGACCGCCTTCCTCTATCGCGTCGGCCGCATCTGCGCGCACCATCGCCTGCCGGTGCTGGCGACGTGGCTCGTGGTCGCCGTCGGCCTCGCGCTCGGCTCCGCACACTTCGGCTCGCAGGCGTCCGACAACGTCAGCCTGCCCGGCACCGGCTCCCAGCAGGTGACCGATCTGCTCAGCAGAGGCTTCCCGGACCAGGCGAACGGCTCCTCGCCGATCGTGCTGCGCGCGCCGCAGGGCAGACGCGTCACCGACTACCAGCAGGCGATCGACAAGAGCGTGAGCGCGCTGAAGGCGAACGACCTCGTCGCGAAGGTCGTCAGCCCGCTCGACAGAGCCGGCGCCGGCCAGGTCAGCAGAGACGGCAGCGTCGCGTTCATCTCGGTGTATCCCGCGGAGTCGCTCGGCGACGTCACGATCGACGACGCGCAGGGGATCCTCGACAACGCGAACGCGGCCAAGGACGCCGGCCTCAGAACCTCCGCCGGCGGTCCGCTCGGCTCCAAGCTGTCGAAGCCGGAGACCGAGTCGAGCGAGCTCGTCGGCCTCACGATGGCGCTGATCGTGCTCGCGTTCACGTTCGGCACGTTCGTCGCGATGGGGTTGCCGATCCTCTCGGCGCTGATCGGCGTGATCGCCGGCCTGTCGGGCATCACGCTCCTGAGTCACGTCACGGTCGTGCCGACGTCGGCGCCGACGCTCGCGATCATGCTCGGCCTCGGCGTTGGGATCGACTACGCGCTCTTCATCGTGACCACACACCGCGAGACGCTCTCACGCGGAATGGAGGTGCACGAGTCGGTCGCGCGCGCCGTCGCGACCTCCGGCGGCGCGGTGCTGTTCGCCGGCACGACCGTCGTCGTGGCGGTCTGCTCGCTCGCCGTCGCCGGGATCCCGCTCGTCACGACGCTGGGTCTCACGACCGGCCTGATGGTCGCGGTGGCGGTCGTCTGCGCGCTCACGCTGCTGCCGGCGATCCTGGCGTCGGTCGGCACGCGCATCAACTCGCTGCCGCTGCCGGGCCGCAGACCGGACAGACCGCTCGACGTCGAGCACACGCGCTGGGCCCGCTTCGCCCGCTGGATCATGCGCCATCCGGTCCTGTCCGTCGTCGTCGCGCTGTCGATCCTGATCCCGCTGTCGATCCCCGCCTTCTCGCTGCACTTCGGCCAGACCGACACCGGAGCGCTGCCGACGAAGGAGACCGCGCGCGTCGCCTACGACGACCTCACGCACGGTTTCGGCGTCGGCACGAACGGCCCGATCGTGATGGCCGTCAAGCTCGGCAGACCGGCACAGCCGGACGATCCGCAGCTCGCCAGCCTGCAGCAGGCGGTCGGCAGAACCGACGGCGTCGTCAGCGTCTCGCCCGTCGCCGTCGACAGAGCGGGCACGGTCGCCACGTTCTCGGCGATCCCGAGCACCGCGCCGTCGGACTTCGCGACCGAGGACCTTGTCAACCAGCTGCGCGACACGACGATCCCGAACGCGATCAGAGGAACCGACCTCACCGCCTACGTCGGCGGCTCGACGGCCGCCTTCATCGACCTCGCGGAGGAGATCTCCGACAAGCTGCCGGAGACGATCCTCGTGATCATCGGCCTCAGCTTCCTGCTGTTGATGATCGCCTTCCGTTCGTTCCTCGTGCCGCTGAAGGCGGCGGTGATGAACCTGCTGTCCATCGGCGCCGCCTACGGCGTCGTCGTGATGGTCTTCCAGTACGGCTGGTTCAGCGGCCTCGTCGGCCTCGAAGGCGAGGTGCCGATCGTCAGCTTCCTTCCGCTGCTGATGTTCGCCGGCCTGTTCGGGCTCTCGATGGACTACGAGGTCTTCCTCATGAGCCACGTGCAGGAGCACTACAAGGAGGGCCGCACGCCGCGCGACGCGATCGTCGTCGGGCTTGCCGAGAGCGCGCGCGTGATTACCGCCGCGGCGCTGATCATGGTCGCCGTCTTCGCGAGTTTCATCCTCAATGGCGACCCGACGATCAAGCAGTTCGGCGTCGGGCTGTCGGTCGCGGTGATCATCGACGCGACGCTCGTGCGCTGCCTGCTCGTGCCCGCCACGATGGCGCTGATGGGCAGGGCGGCATGGTGGATCCCGCGCGGGCTCGACAAGCGGATGCCGCAGATCAGCGTCGAGGGGCACGGCTACTTCGCTGAGCGTGACGCGGCTGTCGCCGACGGGGGGCCGTCCGTTACGCCCGCACGCCCAGCCCGGGACCCGTCGGCACCCGCATGACGCCGCGCTCGACCGCCAGGACGGGGTCGAGCTCCAGCTCCTCGAAGGCGCCCAGCGTCGCCAGCCCGCACTGTCGCGACGGCCGCAGCACCGCCGCAGCGTGCAGCGCGCCTGCGATCCCGAGCGGACCGTCGAGCGTCGAGGCGAGGTAGACCTCGCCCCCTGCCGCGCGCACCGTCTCCGCCGCCTCCAACACTCCGGTGATGCCGCCGCAGCGGCTCAGCTTGAGGCACACGATCGGCGTTGCGCCGCTCGCGAGCGCGCCGGGACCGACCCCCGTCTCGTCCATCGCGACCGGCACCTCGGCCTGCGCCGCCACCGCGCGCAGCTCGTCGACCCCGTGCACCGGCTCCTCGCACAGCTCGATCCCGGTCGGCGCCAGCGCACGCAGGTGTGCAAGCGCCTCCTCGACGCTCCAAGCGCCGTTCCCGTCGAGCCGAAGCGCGACGTCAGGCCCGACCGCCGCACGCACCGCCGCGACGCGCCCGGCATCGTCGCCGATCCCGACCTTCAGCTTCACGCAACCGAACCCCGCCTCTACGGCGCGTCGCGCTTCGGTCGCGGCACCTGCGCGGTCCTCCGCACCGATCAGCGCGTTCACGGCGATCGGCTCAGGAACCGGATGCGCGCCAAGCAGCCGCCACACGGGAACATCGGCACGCCGTCCTTCCAGATCCCACAGCGCGAGGTCGATGGCTGCCACCGCCTGCGGCAGCACGGCCGCCTTGCGGCAAGCGTCCAGCACCATCGCGCGCGGCAGGCCCTCGGCATCGTGCACGATCGGGCGGCAGTCCTCCAACGCGCCGCGTACGTCGTCGAGCGTCACACCGTCGTAGGAGGGGAGAGGAGCGGCCTCACCGGCGCCGGCGACGCCGTCGGCGCCGAGGATCAGCACGTCGAGCAGCTCGCGCTCTGCGACCGTTCCGTGCGCAGCGGCGAGCGGAGTCCGCAGGCGCAGCCGTCGGGGAGCGATCTCCAGCCGCACGAGGTGTCAGTCCTGCCGCGTCAGCTCAGCAGGATGCCGGCGCAGAGCAGCACGCAGTAGACGAGCTCGAGCTGTCCGGTGCGCGCGAGCGCCTCGTTGAGCGACGGGCCGTCCGTGCGTGTTCTGACCGTGCGCACGACCGGCGCAGCCAGCGGAATCGCCAGGAAGGGGAGCAGCAGCCACGGCTCCAGCGGGCCGAAGATCCATGTGACGGGGGAGAGCAGGATCGCTCCGTAGACCATCGCCGCGTACAGCGTCCGTGTGCGCTCCCGGCCCAGCCGTACCGCCAGCGTCCGCTTGCCGGCGCGTCTGTCGGTCTCGAGGTCGCGCACGTTGTTGACGACCAGCACCGCGGAGGCCAGCAGTCCGACCGGCACCGCCAGCGCGAACGCCTCCCACACGAGCGTCTCCGTCTGCACGAAGAACGAGCCCGCGACTGCAACGATCCCGAAGAACAGGAACACGAACAGCTCGCCGAGCCCCTCGTAGCCGTACGGCCGCGGCCCGCCCGTGTAGAGCACGCCCGCGACGATCGAGGCAGCGCCGACGAGCAGCAGCTGCCAGCCGGCGACGGCGATCAGGTAGACGCCGCAGAGGATCGCGAGCGCGAACGTCACGTACGTCGCAATCAGCACCTGGCGCGGCGGTACGAGCCCGCCAGCCGTCACCCGCACGGGGCCCAGGCGGTCCTCCGTATCCGCGCCACGGCGGGCGTCGGAATAGTCGTTCGAGAGGTTCGCGCCGACCTGGATGAACAGTGCGCCCAGCAGCGCCGCGACGAAGCGCAGCGGATGGAATACGCCGGCGGTGTCGGCGAGCGCCGTCCCGACCAGCACCGGCGCGAGCCCTACCGGCAGCGTCTTCGGCCGCGCGGCCATCAGCCAGATGCGGACCACGCTGGGGCTGGCGGTGCCGGTGCTCATGCCGACAGCCTACGGCCGCCGCGGAAAGCGCGAGAAGTCAGGCGCGCGCTTCTCCAGGAAGGCCGTGCGCCCCTCGGTCGCCTCCTCGCTGCCGTAGAGCAGCAGGTTCGTGTCGTGCGCGAGCTGCTGGATGCCGGCGTAGCCGTCCTCCTGCGCGTTGAAGCTCGACTTCACGAGCCGCAGCGCGAAGGGGGAGAGCGCGAGCATCTCGTGGCACCACGCCACCGTCGTCGTCTCCAGCTCATCGAGCGACACGACCGCGTTGACGAGCCCCATCTCCAACGCCTCCTGAGCGCCGTACTGACGGCACAGCAGCCAGATCTCCTTCGCCTTCTTCGTGCCCACGAGGTCGCGCAGCACCGACGTCCCGAAGCCCCCGTCCCACGAGCCGACTCTCGGCCCCGTCTGGCCGAAGCGCGCGTTGTCGGCCGCAATCGTCAAGTCGCAGACAACGTGCAGCACGTGCCCGCCACCGATCGCATAGCCCGCGACCATCGCCACCACGGGCTTCGGCAGCCGGCGGATCTGCACATGGAGGTCTGTGACGTGGAAGCGGCCCACCGTCGCGTTGCCGCCGACTCTGTAGCCCGACGCGCCGCGCACGCGCTGATCCCCGCCTGAGCAGAACGCCTTCTCGCCCTCGCCCGTGAGGATGATCGCGCCGACCTCTGTGTCCTCTCGCGCCCGCTCGAACGCGTCGGACAGCTCGATCACCGTCTCCGGCCGAAACGCATTGCGCACCCCCGGCCGGTCGATCGTGATCTTC
Source organism: Conexibacter sp. (assembly GCA_035264605.1). GTDB lineage: Bacteria > Actinomycetota > Thermoleophilia > Solirubrobacterales > Solirubrobacteraceae > Conexibacter. Next base: position 70,818 of record DATFPW010000009.1, read on the forward strand.
GCGATCCCATCGCCGCTCAGCTCATACCGAATGTCCTCGTACTCGCCGGCCGGGGTCCAGGTAACGCTCACGTCAGCAGTGCTCCTCGCAGTCAGGGCAGGGGGCCGAAACCCTAGCCCGTCCGCAGACGGCCGCGGCGATCAACGCGTTTCTCGCAGACGCGTAGCCTTCACAGAGGCATGGACCTCGATCCCTGGCTCCCGCGCGCCGCCGCGCTGAGACCGGACCACCCGGCGCTGATCGACGTCCACGGCGCGCTGGCCAGCTACGCAGAGCTGCAGATCCAGGCGCAAGACGCGGCTGCGGTGCTGCAAGCGAAGGGCATCGAGCGGGGAGACCGAGTCGCGCTCGCCCTGCCCGCAGGCGTGCCCTTCCTCGCTGCCCTCCATGCCACGCTGATGCTCGGTGCAGCAGTCGTGCCGGTCGACCTGCGGTTGACAGCCGAGGAGCGGGCGCAGCGAACTCGAGGGGCCAAGGTCACGGTCACCGAGCCGCTCCAGCGCACGACCGAGGCCGACGCCCAGACCCTCGACCGCCTCGACGCCACCGCCCCCGCCACGATCGTCCACACGTCCGGCACCACCGCTGAGCCGAAGGAGGTCGCCCTGACGATCGGCAACTGGACCTGGAACGCCCTCGGCTCCGCGCTCGCGCTCGGACTCGACCCCCACGACCGCTGGCTCTGCGCACTCCCGCTCAGCCACGTCGGCGGCCTGGCGATCTTGATCCGCAGCGCCATCTACGGGACGACGGTCGTGTTGCACGAGCGCTTCGATACCGAGACGGTCTTGACCACGATCGAGCGCGACCAGGTGACGCTCGTCTCGCTCGTGCCGACGACGCTCGAGCGCCTGCTCGACGCCGGTCTCAAAGCACCCAACCCACTGCGCGTCGCGCTGATCGGCGGCGGCCCGCTCGCTCCCCTCCTCGCGGCACAGGCGCAGGAGGCGGGCATCCCGGTGGCGCAAACGTACGGCATGACGGAGGCCTGCTCGCAAGTCGCGACCTCGCTGCCCGGCGAGCCGGAGACGGCGGGGCGTCCCCTCGTCGGCCAGCAGGTGAGGATCGCGTCTGACGCCGAGATCCTCGTCGCCGGCCCGACCATCGCCCCCGGCACCGCCGACGATGACGGCTGGCTTCACACCGGCGATTGCGGCGTGCTCGACGATCACGGACGCCTCACGGTCACGGGTCGCAAGGCCGACACGATCGTCAGCGGGGGAGAAAACGTCGCGCCGGCCGAGGTCGAGGCGGCGCTGCTGGAGCACCCGGCCGTCGCCGACGCCGCCGTCCACGGCCAACCCGACCCGCAGTGGGGAGAGGCCGTCGTCGCGACCGTCGTCCTGCACGACGGCAGCCACGCGGAGGCAGAGGAACTGCGCGCCCACGTCGCCTCGCAGCTCGCGCGCTACAAGGTGCCGAAGGAGATCGCGTTCGCGGCGACGCTGCCGCGCACCGCATCCGGCAAGCTGCTGCGTCGCGAGCTGTCGAACGACCCCGCTGCCCGATGACGCCCGACCCTGCCACGACCACCGACGATCCCGACGAGCTGCGCGCCGCCGTGCGCGAGCGCTGGGAGCGCTCCGCCGACGGCTGGCGCAGGCGCAACGGACGCTTCCAGGCAGCGGCGATGCCGGTCTCGCAGTGGCTTGTCGCGGCGATCGAGCCGCAGCCCGGGGAGCGGGTGCTCGAGCTGGCGGCAGGCGTAGGGGAGACGGGCTTCCTTGCGGCCGAGCTGATCGCCCCCGGCGGCGGAACACTGATCACCAGCGACGGCGCCGAGGCGATGCTCGTGCACGCCAGAGAGCGGGCCCAGCAGCTCGGCGTCACCAACGTCGAGTTCAAACCGTTGGAGCTGGAGTGGATCGACCTCGCAGCCGCGAGCGTCGACAAGGCGATCTGCCGCTGGGGCTTCATGTTCGCGCTCGACAAGGGCGCCGCGCTGCGCGAGACGCGTCGCGTGCTGCGGCCCGGCGGCCGGCTCGCGCTCGCCGCCTGGAGCACGCCCGACCACAATCCGTTCACCGCGATCCCGCGTCGCACCCTGGTCGAAGCCGGTCTCGTCGACGGCTTCGAGCTGGCCGCCGGCCCGACGATGTTCGACCTCGCAGACGAAAGCAAGCTGCAAGAGCTGCTCGAGGACGCCGGCTTCGCCGAAGTGGTCGTCGAGCAGCTGCCGCTGACGATCCCGTATGACGACGTCGAGGACTACATCGCCGCCACATCCGACCTCTCGCCGGCGTTCGCGGACGTCGTGACGCCGCTCAACGCGCGTCAGCGCGAGGATCTGGTGGAGCGGCTCACGGCCGCCACCGCGCCGTTCGCGGCGTCCGACGGCTCGCTCGCGATGCCGGCGCTCGCGCTCGTCGCGGCCGCAAGCTCCTGAGCTGCGTCGGCACGACCGCGTGAGGAGTTCGGCAGCGGCGGGAGCTGCGGCGTCGGCTTGCCGCGTTCGATGCGCTGCCGCTCGGTCTTCTCCACGAGCGCGAAGTTGCGCGCGCAGCTGCCCTGCCGCACCGACGCCGGCGCGACCGCGCGGAGGCCGCGCAGCGCACCCACCGCGAGCGGGAACGCGCGCGCCTGGGCGGCGGACCACGACAGCCCATACAGCGCGCGCACCTGCGGCGGCAGGGAGCCGAGCATCACGAGGTCATGCAGGCGCTTGGCCGGCTGGTTGATTCCCGGCATCGGAATCTTGAACGCGACGAACTCTCCAGTCCGTCTCGCCTCATCCGTCAGGAAGATCTCGTCGCTCGCCAGCTTCGCGTCCCACCACGCCGAGAACGTGGCATACGTCGGTGGCGCGACTTCCCGCGGCATGCCGAACAGCTCGCCAAAGCGGATGTAGTCCTGCCAGAAGGCGTCGCGCTCCCAGGCGCTGAGCGGCCGCACGAACAGCTCGTAGAAGTAGAGCGCGGACTCCGCGGTGACCGCCACGGTCCACAACATCAGCTCAGGGTCGAACGCCGAGTACGGCGTGCCGGCGGGGAACGGACCGGCCGCCTCCGGCAGCTCGCCGTGCACGCGCTGATGCAGCTTCTGCACCTTTCCCAGCACCTTGTCGGCCTCGGCGCGCGTTCCGAAGAAGATCGCCTCGAAGTCGTTCGCCGTGCGCACCAGCCGGCGGAACGGCCGCTCGCGCCCGCCTGTCGACTGACTCGTGCCCGTGTAGTTGACCGGCTGCAGTGCACCGATCGCCAACGCGCGCTGGCCGAAGAAGAGTCCGACGAGCCGCTCGTCGTGCACGCGTCGCAGCACCGACGTCGCGCGCGGGAAATAGCCGTCGTCGCTGCGAGAACTGGCCATGCAGCCAGTTTGACCGACCGCTCGGCGGCAGCGCGCCGCTTCGCAAGCCACAACCGGCCGAAAGCGCCGCTTCCGGTAGCCTGCCGCGCCATGTTCTACGACGACGACGCAGACCTCACGCTCCTCGACGGCAAGACCGTCGCCATCATCGGTTTCGGCTCGCAGGGCCACGCCCATGCGCTGAACCTCAAGGACTCCGGCGTGAACGTCGTCGTAGGCCTTCGCTCTGGCTCCAAGAGCGTCGAGATCGCCCGCTCCAGAGGGCTTGAAGTGCTCGAGCCGGTCGAGGCCGCGAGCCGCGGCGACGTCGTCATGCTGCTCGTCCCGGACGAGCTCCACCACGACGTCTACGCCGAGATCCGCGACGGCATCGGCGCCGGCAACCTGCTCCTGTTCGGCCACGGCTTCTCGATCCACTACGGCGAGGTCGAGCCGCCGGCCGACGTCGACGTCGCGCTCGTCGCGCCGAAGGGCCCCGGCCACCTCGTGCGCCGCCAGTACACCGAGGGCAGCGGTGTGCCCGGCCTGATCGCCATCCAGCAGGACGCCACCGGCAACGCCAGAGCGCTTGCGCTCGCCTACGCCAAGGGCATCGGCTGCACGCGCGGTGGCGTGATCGAGACGACCTTCAAGGACGAGACCGAGACCGACCTGTTCGGCGAGCAGGCCGTCCTGTGCGGCGGCACCTCCGAGCTGGTGCGCGCCGGCTACGAGACGCTCGTCGAGGCCGGCTACGACCCGCGCCTCGCCTACTTCGAGGTGCTGCACGAGCTGAAGCTGATCGTCGACCTGATGTACGAGAAGGGCATCGCCGGGATGCGGTACTCGATCTCCAACACGGCCGAGTACGGCGACATCACGCGCGGCAGACGCATCATCGGCGCCGAGTCGCGCCAGGCGATGAGAGAGATCCTCGGCGAGATCCAGTCCGGCGCATTCGCACGCGAGTGGATCGCGGAGGTGCGCGCCGGTCAGGAGAACTTCGACCGCATGCGCGCCGAGCAGGCCGGCCACCAGGTCGAGGTCGAGGGCAGAAAGCTGCGCTCGATGATGTCCTGGATCGACGACTCCGGCTTCGCCGAGGGCTGAGGCTCTCGCTCGCTACCCTTGCCACGCCGCCCATGACGCCGATCAATCCCTTCACGAAGCAGATCCTGATGACCGCCGGGCCGACGCCCGTGCCGCCGCAGGTGCTGGCCAAGATGGCCGAGCCCGTGCTCTACCACCGTGCACCGGCTGGGGTCGAGCTGTACGCCCGCGTGCTGGAGCGCTTGCCGCGCGTCTTCCGCACCGACAACACGGTGCTCGCGTTCGCCGCCAGCGGCTCCGGTGCGATGGACTCCGCGGTCGCCAACCTCGTCCGCCCCGGCACGAGGGCGCTCGCCTGCGCAGCCGGCAAGTTCGGCGAGCGCTGGATCGAGCTGTGCGAGGCCTATGGCGCCGACCTCGTCAAGTACGAGCCAGGTTGGGGCACACGCCTCGACCCGCAGGAGATCGGCCGCCTGCTCGACGCGAACCCGGGCACGGAGGTCGTGTTCGCGACCCTCTCGGAGACGTCGACCGGCATCGTCCACGACGTCGAGGCGATCGCCGCCGTCGTGCGCGATAAGGGCGCCCTGCTCGCGATCGACGCGGTCTCCGGCCTCGGCGCCGCGAAGCTCGAGCAGGACGCATGGGGAGTCGACGTCGTCGTCGCCGGCTCACAGAAGGCACTCATGATCCCGCCCGGCCTTGCGTTCGCGTCCGTCTCGCAGCGCGCCCTCGACGCCGCCGCCGCCAAGCCCGGCGGTCGCTACTACTTCGACTGGGTCGAGACCGCCAAGCAGCAGCGCAAGGACCCGCCGAACAGCCCCTTCACGCCGCCGGTGACCCTGCTCGCCGCGCTCGACGTCTCGCTCGGAATGATCGAGGACGAGGGGATCGAGGACGTGTGGGAGCGCCACGCTCTGCTCGCCCGCGCGACGCGCGCCGGTGCCGCCGCGCTCGGCCTCGACCTGTACGGCGATCCGGACGAGCGCTCGAACGTCGTCACCGCGATCGCGCTGCCCGACACGATCGAGGGCAAGCAGGTCCCGAAGATCCTGCGCGACAGCTACGGCATCACCGCGAACGGCGGCCAGGCTCAGCTCGCCGGCAAGATCATCCGCATCGCGCACTGCGGCTACTTCGGCGGCTTCGACATCCTCACGTCCCTGTCTGGACTGGAGATGACGCTCGCGCAGCTCGGCCATCCGGTCGAGCAGGGCGCCGGCGTCGGCGCCGCGCAGAAGGTCTTCCTCGAGGCTGGCGTCCCAGCAGCCTCGGCGGCATGAGCGACCGCCCGCGCATCCTCGTCAAGGAGCAGATCGCCGACTCCGGCGTCGACCTGCTGCGCAAGCACTTCGACGTCGATCTCGGCGCCGACTGGAGCGACGAGCAGCTCCGCGAGCGCCTGCCCGAGTACGACGGCATCCTGATCCGCTCCGCGACGAAGATGACCGAGGAGCTGATCGAGCTCGGCGCGAAACTCAAGGTGATCGGCCGCGCCGGCGTCGGCGTCAACAACGTCGACGTCCCGGCGGCGACCAAGCGCGGCATCATCGTCGTCAACGCCCCGCAGTCCAACGTCGTCACCGCGGCTGAGCACACCTTCGCGCTGCTGCTCTCGCTCGCGCGCAAGATCCCGCAGGCGCACAACTCGCTCACCGAGCACAAGTGGGAGCGCAGCAAGTTCAACGGCGTCGAGGTCTACGAGAAGACGCTCGGGATCGTCGGCTTCGGCCGCATCGGCCAGCTCGTCGCCCAGCGCGCGCGCGGCTTCGGCATGTACGTCGTCGCATACGACCCGTTCGTCTCGGCGGATCGCTACCGCGAGCTCGGCGCCGAGAAGGCGGAGAACCCGGCCGAGGTCTACGCGAGAGCCGACTTCGTCACGATCCACCTGCCGGTGACGCCCGAGACGCGCGGCTTCCTGAATGCCGAGGCGTTCGCCCAGATGCGCGACGGCGTGCGCGTGATCAACTGCGCGCGCGGCGAGCTGGTCGACGACGCGGCGCTCAAGGACGCGCTCGACTCCGGCAAGGTCGCCGGAGCCGCGCTCGACGTCTTTCCGTCGGAGCCGATCACCGACTACCCGCTGTTCGACGGCTACGACAACGTCGTCGTTACGCCGCACCTCGGCGCCTCGACGACCGAGGCACAGGATCGCGCCGGCAGCCAGACGGCCGAGCAGATCATCGCGGCGCTCAGCCCCGGCGGCGTCGTCACGACCGCCGTCAACATCCCCGCGATCTCGCCCGCCGACATGGAGGTGCTCGGCCCGTTCGTGCCGCTCTGCCGCCAGCTCGGCCGCCTCGCCGTCTCGCTTGCGGAGGGCTCCTCGATCGATCGCGTCGAGGTCGAGTTCCTCGGGCGCATCGGCGAGCGCGACACGCGCCTGCTGTCGGTCGCGGTCCTGATGGGCGTGCTCGCCGGGCACGTGGAGGAGGAGGTCAACGCGGTCAACGCGCCGGGCCTCGCCGAGGAGCGCGGGATCGACGTCTCCGAGACCAAGCGCACGACCGCGCGCGACTTCACCGACCTCGTGCGCGTCACGATCGTCAGCGGTGAGGCGCACATGCGCGTCGTGGGTACGACGCTCGGGCGCCGCAACCGGCCCCACCTGCTCGAGGTCTGGGGCCAGCGCTTCAACCTCCAGATCGAGGAGAACATCGCCTTCTTCCGCTACCGCGACGTTCCGGGCATGGTCGGGCGCGTTGGCTCAGCATTCGGGGAGCACGGGCTCAACATCGTCTCCGCCGCCGTCGGGCGCCAGCCCGACGAGGACTCCGGGGCTGACGCCCCCTACGCGGTGATGGCAGTCACCAGCGACGCGCCCGTCCCGCAGGCGGTTGTCGACGAGATCGTCGCCGGCGATGGGTTCGTAGCCGGTCGCGCTGTCACGCTGTAGGGCCGTTGTACGCAGCGGCGCACTGCGCCACGTAATTCCTGCCGGAGTGCGTCACATCGAGGGTTTGGCGATCGCGGCAGGTGCCACAATGTCCATACGCCATTCGGACTTGGAGGCTCAGGTGGAGAGCGCCGCTGTATCGCAGCCGACCTCAGGGGGCGGCGAGGTCAAGCTCAAGGAGGGCGCCCTCGGCTACCTCTCCAACCTCGTCATCGGCGTCGCCTCGACGGCGCCCGCCTACTCGCTCGCGGCGACGCTCGGCTTCATCGTCGCGGTCGCCGGCGTCGGTACGCACGCGCCGGCCGTCCTGCTGGTGTCGTTCCTCCCGATGCTCTGCATCGCCACTGCGTACCGCTACCTGAACAAGGCGGACCCGGATCCCGGGACGACGTTCGCATGGGTCCGCCGCGCGATGGGACCCCACCTCGGCTGGGTCAACGGCTGGGCGATCGTGGTCGCCGACATCATCGTGATGGCGGCGCTCGCGCAGATCGCGGCGAAGTACACCTTCCTGCTGTTCGGCTGGGACTCAGCCGCCAACTCGAACATCGGGCAGATCATCCTGGCGGTCGGCTGGATCGCGCTGATGACCTGGATCTGCTGGCGCGGCATCGAGCTCTCCGCGCGCGTCCAGACCGCGCTGCTCTCCGCCGAGGTCCTGATCCTCGCCCTCTTCGCCGTCGTGGCGCTCGTGAAGGTCTACACCGGCAACCCGGCGAACTCGATCACGCCGCAGCTGTCGTGGTTCAACCCGTTCGACCTCGGTTGGACCGCCCTGATCGACGGCGTGCTGCTCGGCGTGTTCATCTATTGGGGCTGGGATTCCGCCGTCACCGTCAACGAGGAGTCCGAGGACAAGAACGAGGGGCCCGGCCGCGCCGCGGTCGTCTCGACGCTCCTGCTCGTGCTCATCTACCTCGTCGTCTCGACCGCGGCACAGGCCTACGGCGGCACGAGACTGCTGAGCGACAACTCCGACGACGTCCTGAGCGTGCTCGGCGGGCAGGTCTTCAGCTCGCCCTGGGACAAGCTGCTGATCCTCGCCGTGCTGACGTCCGCCTCCGCCTCGACGCAGACGACGATCCTGCCGACCGCGCGCACGACGCTCTCGATGGCGCGCAAGCGTGCGATCCCGGGGCGTTTCGCGAGCGTGCACCCGCGCTACCTCACGCCCAGCTTCTCGACGCTCTGGATGGGCGCCATGTCGATCCTCTGGACCGTTCTCATCATGGCCTTCAATCCGGCTCAGAACGTGCTCGGCGACTCGATCTCCGCGCTCGGGTTCGCGATCTGCTTCTACTACGGCTTCACCGGTCTGGCGTGCATCGTCTACTTCCGTCGCGAGATCACGAAGAGCGTGCGCAACTTCGTCCTTGCGGGAGTCCTGCCCTTCGTGGGCTTCGTGATGCTGGCCTACATCTTCGGCAAGGCCGCACACGACTACTCGCAGAAGGACTTCAACTACTCCCCGCCGTTCCTCGGCATCGAGGTGCCGATCGTGATCGGCATCGGCGGCTTGCTGCTCGGCTTCGTCGCGATGCTGTTGGCGACGATCCCGTACCGCGACTACTTCAGGAACAAGCCCTACACCGAGGTCTCACCTCCAGGGCTGCTGGAGGCGCCGGTCGAGCACGCCCCCGCGCATCTGCGCGGCAGACGCTGGTAGTCCCCGCGGCACGCGGGCGGACGGGAGGCGCCCCGTTCGCCCGCCACGCGGAGGCGCCTGCTCGGTCCCAACGCCATCAGAGCGCCTGATACGCTGGACAGCGCATGTCTCGCCGGCTCTCCCTTCGACTTCTTCTCCTCCCCCCTCGGGGGGAATAGCGCGTGGCGGCCGCAGGTAGCCGCAAACCGACCGAGAAGAAGCGAAGCACGAGCCACCAGAGGTGACGACGACATGACGTCTTTTGAGCAGGACCCCAACCGCGTACTGATCTTCGACACGACGCTGCGCGACGGCGAGCAGTCGCCCGGCATCTCGCTCAACACCAGCGAGAAGCTGGAGATCGCCCACCAGCTCGCACGCCTCGGCGTCGACATCATCGAGGCCGGCTTCCCGATCGCCTCGCCGGGCGACTTCGAGGCGGTCCAGGCGATCGCTCGCGAGGTCCAAGGACCCGTCATCGCCGGCCTCGCCCGCATCCACCCGGGCGACATCGACGCTGCATGGAACGCCGTCAAGGACGCGGAGCGACCTCGCATCCACACGTTCGTCTCCACGTCCGACATCCACATCGAGCACCAGATGCGCGCGACACGCGAGGACGTCAAGGGCCTCACGCGCGCAGGCGTCGCCCACGCGAAGCGGTACGTCGAGGACGTCGAGTTCTCCCCGATGGACGCGACCCGCGCCGACGTGGCCTTCACCGCCGAGGTCTGCCAGATCGCGATCGACGAGGGCGCCACGACGATCAACATTCCCGACACCGTCGGGTACACGATGCCGCACGAGTTCACGGCCTACCTGGAGGAGCTCTACGCGCTGGCGCCCGGGATGAAGGACATCGTCCTGTCGGTCCACTGCCACGACGACCTGGGCCTCGCGGTCGCGAACTCGTTCGCCGGCGTGCAGGCAGGCGCGCGGCAGGTCGAGTGCGCGATCAACGGCATCGGCGAGCGCGCCGGCAACGCGTCGCTGGAGGAGATCGTGATGCTGCTGCACACGCGGCAGGCCGACGTTGGCGTGCACACCGGCGTCGTCACGCAGGAGATCGCTCGCACGAGCCGTCTCGTCTCGCGTCTGACGGGCTACGTCGTGCAGCCGAATAAGGCGATCGTCGGCCGCAACGCATTCGCGCACGAGTCGGGCATCCACCAGGACGGCGTGCTGAAGGAGCGCACGACGTTCGAGATCATGGACGCAACGACCGTCGGCCTGGACGCGAACTCGATCGTGCTCGGCAAGCACTCCGGCCGCCACGCTCTGAGACAGGCGCTGGCCGAGCTGGGGATCGAGGTCGACGGGCAGGTGCTGAACACCGCGTTCAAGCGCTTCAAAGAGATCGCGGACAAGAAGAAGCAGGTGACCGCGATGGACCTCGAGGCGCTCGTGACCGACGAGTTGCGCGAGGAGATCCCGGCCTACGCGCTGGAGTGGTTCGAGGTCGAGGCGTCGTCGAGACGCCCGCCGCACGCAACCGTCGGCGTCACCCTGCCCGACGGGAGCGAGGGCACCGGCTCGTTCACCGGCGACGGCCCGGTCGATGCGATCTTCCATGCGATCAACGCGGCGACCCAGCAAGACGCGAAGCTGCGCGAGTTCCGCGTCGACGCGGTCACCGGCGGTCAGGACGCGTTGGGGGAGACCTCCGTCGTGCTCGAGCTCGGCGGGGTCACGGGAGCCGGTCAGGGCGTCTCGACCGACATCATCGAGGCGGCCGGCCGCGCCTACGTGCGTGCGCTCTCCAATGCGGTGCGGCGCCGCTCGGTGGCCGACCAGGCGGCCGACCTCACTGCCGAGGCCGCCAGCAAGTCGCGTATCTCAACGCCGTAGCTGTTCAGCCCGCGCGAGCCAGCGCGCGTCCCTGGCGGTAGCCGGTGACGCGCGCGCGCTCCGCGGCGTCAGCCGGCTCAGGCACGACGACCCGGACGATCGCTCCGCGGCGCTGCAGCGTGAGCGTCTCCAGCCGAATTGCGGTGCTCGTCGCCGCGCGCACGGCCGGATGGCGCTCGCGCGTCCCGAGCTGAGCGGCCATCGGGGCGAGGCACAGGACGTGCGTCTCGCGCAGCGCCGGTGCGGCGTCCATGTTCGTCGGGCTCCAGACGGCACCGTCGACGTATTCGTCATCGCCGATGCGGACTGGGCGATAGATGCCCGGGATGCTGCACGAGGCCTGCACGGCCTCGGCGACCGTCGCCCTCGGCGCGCCCGGGGCGCCGAACACGACGCGCCGACCGCGTGCGCGATCGACGCACGCCACGCGCAGCTTCCCGTCCCACCGCAGTCCGTGTCCGGCAATTCGCCCGCCGAGGTCGCCGAGCGTGGCATGGGCGGCTTCGATCCGGGCGAGGGCCGCTGCGCGCACCAGCGACCCCGGCGCCCGTCCGAGCGAGAGCGCGAGCGGGGCCAGCGAGCTGCCGGCGGCGCTCGCGAAGCTGCCGGCAAGCCGGCTCGCGCGGCCTTGCGCGCGCCCGTCTCCGTTTCCGCGTGCGCTCGGCTCGCCGACGAGCAGCGCCGTCCCCTCGTCGTCCTCGGCAGGCGCGCCTGCTCCGGCCGGGCCGCCCGCGCGCGGCTCCACGCCCGCGAGCAGGTCTGCGGCGACCATCGATCCCGCTGAGGTCCCCACGATGTGCTCGCAGGCGGCGAAGTCGATTCCCGTCTCCGCGGCGATCCCGGCGAGCACACCGCCCATCCAGGCCGCACCGACCGTGCCGCCGGCGCCGAGGACGAGCACGTCGGGTCGCTGCATCCGCTCGATGGTAGTGATCGTGAGAGCCCGGCCCGCTAGGGCTGTACGTGATAACGTACGCTCGTATATGAGTGATGTCGACGCCATATCTGTCGCCGCTATCGGCGGCCGCGTACGCGCCTTGCGCGAGGCGATGGGGCTGTCGCTTCGCGACCTCGCCGAGCGTTGCGGCGTCAGCGCGCCGATGCTCTCACAGGTGGAGCGGGGGGAGACGAGCCCGACGCTGCAGGTCGCCACGCGCATCGCCGCGGGTCTCGATCTGCGGCTCTCGCAGCTGCTGCGGCTCGATGAGGACGGCGCCATCACGATCGTGCGCGCAGGCGAGCGGCGGCAGGGCCCGACCGCGGCACGCGCGAACGGCAGACCCGCAGGGCACCGCTACGAGGTCCTCACCGCGCCACTGCCGGGCCAGCGCGCCGAGCTGTCACGCCACGTGCTCGCGCCCGGAGCCGCGACCGGCGGTCCCGGCGACCCGCCGATGCACGAGCCCGGCAGCCGCGAGACGACGTTGATCGAGTCCGGCCGCGTCGTACTGCACTGCGACGGTGACGCGCATGAGCTGGCAGCCGGCGACTGCGTGACCTTCGACGCCGACCTGCCCCACCACTTCGAGAACCCGGGCCCCGACGAGGCGACGTTCCTGGGCGTCGTCTCCGCAGGCCTGCGACGCAGCTAGTACGACCCACAAGGAGCCACGACCGACAATGCCGAGCACCCTGTTCGACAAGATCTGGGCCGCCCACGAGGTGGCCCCCGGCCTGCTCTACGTCGACCTCCACCTGGTCCACGAGGTCACGAGCCCGCAGGCGTTCGACGGGCTGCGGCTCGCCGGCCGCAAGGTCCGCCGCCCCGACCGCACGCTCGCGACGGCGGACCACAACACGCCGACCGACGGCACGCCCGTCGCTGCACGCATCAAGGACGAGCTCAGCCGCGTGCAGGTGCAGACGCTCGAGCGCAACTGCGCGGAGTTCGGCGTGCCGGTCTACTCGCTCGGCTCGGACCGTCAAGGGATCGTGCACGTGATCGGCCCTGAGCTGGGCGTCACGCAGCCCGGTATGACGATCGTCTGCGGCGACTCGCACACCGCCACGCACGGCGCCTTCGGTGCACTCGCCTTCGGCATCGGCACGAGCGAGGTCGAGCACGTGCTCGCGACGCAGTGCCTCGTCCAGAACAAGCCCAAGTCGATGCTGATCCGCTACGAGGGGGAGTTGGGCTTCGGCGTCACCGCGAAGGACCTGATCCTCGGCACGATCGGCCAGATCACGACGGCCGGCGCGACTGGCTACGTCGTCGAGTACGCCGGCCCGGCGATCGAGGCGCTCTCGATGGAGGGCCGCATGACCGTCTGCAACATGACGATCGAGGGCGGCGGGCGCGCCGGGATGGTCGCGCCCGACGAGACCACGTTCGAGTACGTCGAGGGCCGCGAGGCCGCCCCGAAGGGCAAGGACTTCGAGGACGCGGTCGCCCACTGGCGCTCACTGCGCACCGAGGACGGCGCGAGCTTCGACAAGGAGGTCGTCGTCGACGCCGCCGCGCTCTCGCCGCAGGTCACGTGGGGGACCGCGCCCGACATGGTCGCGTCCGTCACCGACGCGGTGCCAGAGCCGCAGACCGAGGGCCACGAGCGCGCCCTGCAGTACATGGACCTGCAGGCCGGCACGCCGATCGAGGAGATCCAGCTCGACCGCGTCTTCATCGGCTCGTGCACGAATAGCCGCATCGGCGACCTGCGCGCCGCCGCGGAGGTGATCAAGGGCCGCAAGGTCGCCAGCGGCGTCAACGCGATGGTCGTGCCGGGCTCGCAGCAGGTCAGAGCCCAGGCCGAGCGTGAGGGCCTCGACGAGGTCTTCAAGGCTGCCGGTTTCGACTGGCGCGTCGCCGGCTGCTCGATGTGCCTCGGCATGAACCCGGACACGCTGTCGCCGGGCGAGCGCTGCGCCTCGACCTCGAACCGCAACTTCGAGGGGCGCCAGGGCCGCGGCGGCCGCACGCACCTCGTCTCGCCGCAGATGGCTGCCGCTGCGGCGATCGAGGGCCGTTTCGTCGACATCCGCACCTGGAGCTGAACATGGACCACGTCACCAGAATCCACGGCCAGGTCAGCGTGCTCGACCGCGACGACGTCGACACCGACCAGATCATGCCCAAGCAGTTCCTCAAGCGGGTCGAGCGGACCGGCTTCGGCGAGTTCCTCTTCTTCGATTGGGCGAAGGAGGACGGCTGGGACCTGCCGCGCCACCCGATCCTCGTCACCGGCAAGAATTTCGGCTGCGGCTCCTCGCGTGAGCACGCGCCGTGGGGCCTGCAGGACTACGGCTTCCAGGCGGTCGTCGCGCCGAGCTTCGCCGACATCTTCTACTCGAACTGCACGAAGATCGGCCTGCTGCCGGTCGTCCTCACCGAGGAGCAGTGCAAAGCCGTCGCCGCTGCTGGCGAGGCCGAGGTCGACCTCACCGACCAGGTCGTGCGCGCTGGCGGGCAGGAGCACGCCTTCGAGATCGACCAGGACATCCGCCACCGCCTGCTGAACGGGCTCGACGACATCGCGATGACGCTGCAGAGCGCCGTCGAGATCGAGACGTACGAGCAAGAGCACGAGCGCAGCGGCCCCGTCACCACCTCACTCTGATCCCGCCCGCCCACCCCCAAACCGCCAGGACTTCATGACCAAGACCATCGCGCTGCTCCCCGGCGACGGGATCGGCCCCGAGATCACTGCGCCCACCGTCGAGCTGCTCAACAAGCTCGGCGACTTCGCCTTCGAAGAGCACCTCTTCGGCGGGATCTCGATCGACGCCCACGGCACCGCCCTCACCGACCACGTGCTCGATGCCTGCAAGCAGGCCGACGCAGTACTGCTCGCGGCCGTCGGCGGCCCGAAATGGGACACGACCGACCCGTCCAAGCCGCGCCCGGAGCAGGGCCTGCTCGGCCTGCGCAAGGGCCTCGGCCTCTACGCGAACCTGCGACCCGTGCGGCCCGTCCCGGCGCTCTACGACGCCAGCCCGCTCAAGCGCGAGATCATCGAGGGAACGGACCTGCTCGTGATGCGCGAGCTCACAGGCGGTCTCTACTTCGGCAGACGCGGCCGCGAGGGCGATACCGCCTACGACACATGCATCTACTCCGTCGAGGAGATCGAGCGGATCGCGCGCGCGGGCTTCCAGGCGGCCAGACGACGCGTCACGAGCGTCGACAAGGCGAACGTGCTCGAGTCCTCGCGGCTCTGGCGCGAGGTCGTCAAGCGCGTGCACGCCGAGGAGTTCCCGCAGGTCGAGCTCGAGCACGTGCTCGTCGACAACGCCGCGATGCAGCTGATCTCCAACCCGGCGCACTTCGACGTGATCGTCACTGAGAACATGTTCGGCGACATCCTCAGCGACGAGGCCGCGATGCTGACCGGCTCAATCGGCCTGCTGCCGAGTGCCTCGCTCGGTGGCGACGGCCCGGGTCTGTTCGAGCCTGTGCACGGGTCCGCTCCGGACATCGCCGGGCAGGGAATCGCCAACCCGCTGGCGATGTTCCTGTCGGCGGCGCTGATGCTCCGTCACGGTCTGGCTATGGAGAACGAGGCGGCAACGGTAGAATCGGCAGTCGATCGCGCGCTCGCCGACGGCCTGCGCACACGGGACCTGGGGGGTAACGCCACCACGGCCGAAGCCGCCAGGACCGTCCTGAAACACCTCTAAGGAGCCATCGTGGACCAAGCGGATCTCATCTGGATGAACGGAGAGCTCGTCGCCTGGGAGGACGCAAAGGTTCACGTACTCACGCACGCCCTGCACTACGGCACAGGCGTGTTCGAGGGCATGCGGGCCTACGAGACCGAGCGCGGCACGGCGATCTTCCGCCACGAGGAGCACCTCGACCGCCTCTACAAGTCGGCCGAGCTCTACTACATGCCGATCCCGTACACGCGCGAGGAGCTGCGCGCGGCCGTGCACTCCGTCGTCGCCCAGAACGGGCTGCCGTCGTGCTACATCCGCCCGATCGCCTTCCGCGGCGCGGGCGTGATGGGGATCAACCCGCTCGACGCTCCGGTCGACGTGGCAATCGCCGCGTGGCCGTGGGGCGCCTACCTCGGCGACGAGGCAAAGGACCACGGCGTGCGTGCGAAGGTCACCAGCTGGCGCCGCATCAGCGCCGACTCCCTGATCCCGCACTCGAAGGCTTCTGGACAGTATTTGAACAGCGTGCTCGCGAAGATCGAGAGCCACAAGGCCGGCTACGAGGAGGGCATCCTGCTCGACCAGCACGGCTTCGTCTCCGAGGGGACGGGCGAGAACATCTACATCGTGCGCGAGGGCGTCGTCGTCACGCCGCCGCAGACGGCGGGGATCCTCGACGGCATCAACCGCAGGTCCGTGATCCAGATCGCCGCTGACGAGGGCTACGAGCTCGTCGAGCGCAACATCGCACGGGCCGAGATGTACCTCGCCGACGAGGTCTTCATGACCGGCACTGCCGCCGAGCTCACGCCGATCCGCGAGATCGACGATCACGTGATCGGCGATGGCAACCGCGGTCCGGTGACAACACAGCTGCAGCGCGTCTTCGAGGACGCCCTCTACGGGCGCGATCCGCGCTACACGGCGTGGAACGACGTCGTCCCGGTCGCCAGTCCGAAGGCGGCCGCCTAGCCATGTCGCAGCTGCTCTCGTTCGGCGGGCGAATTATCGGGGCGGCCGGCTCGCGCTGACGCGCGCGCTCGCCGCTGCCCGATTTCGCCTTATCCGAACGAGAGGACTCAGATCCCCATGACGACGATCCAGCTCTACGACACGACCCTCCGCGACGGCATGCAGGGAGAGAACATGTCGCTCTCCGCCGAGGAGAAGCTGCGCGTCGCCCACCGGCTCGACGAGCTCGGCATCCACCTGATCGAGGCCGGCTTCCCCACCTCGAACCCGAAGGAGCTCGAGCTGTTCGAGCTGCTCTCGCGCGAGACGTTCGCGACCTCCGAGATCGCCGCATTTGGGATGACACGCCGCCGTGACCTCAAGGCCGATCAGGACCCCGCTCTGCGTGTCTTGGCGGACTGCTTCGCGCCGGTCGTGACGCTCGTCGGCAAGACGTGGGCGCTGCACCTGGAGAAGGTCGTGAAGGTCGACCGCGACGAGAACCTGCGCATGATCGAGGAGTCCGTCGCGTTCCTTGTCGCGCAGGGCAAGCGCGTCGTCTACGACGGCGAGCACGCACTCGACGGCTGGCGCGACGACCGCGACTACGCCCTGCGCTGCCTGCGCGCCGCGGCCGAGGCCGGCGCCGAGACGGTCGTCCCTTGCGACACGAACGGCGCCTCGCTGCCCGGTCAGATCGCTGAGACGATCGCCGACGTCGTCGCCCACCTCGCCGACACCGGCGTGCAGGTCGGCACGCACAACCACAACGACCTCGAGTGCGGCGTCGCGAACTCGCTCGCGGCCGTCGCGGCCGGCGCGACGCATGTGCAGGGCACGATGAATGGCTACGGCGAGCGCTGCGGCAACGCCAACCTCGTCTCGACCGTCCCCAATCTGCAGTTGAAGCTGGGGCACGAGTGCCTCCCGGCCGATCGCCTCGCCCTGCTGACAGAGACCGCGCACTATCTCGACGAGCTGCTCAACCGCACGCCGAACGCGAACCAGCCGTACGTCGGAAAGAACGCGTTTGCGCACGGCGGCGGCATGCACGTCGCCGGCGTCCTCGCCGACCCGACGACGTTCGAGCACATGGATCCGGCGCTCGTCGGCAACAGCCGCGAGCTGCTGATCTCCGAGCTCTCGGGCAAGGGGACGGTCGTCGCGCGCGCCGAGCAGGCCGGTCTGAGACTCGACGACGCCGCCGCCAGTCACGTGATCGAGCGCGTTAAGGAGCTGGAGCACGTCGGCTACCACTTCGAGGCAGCCGACGGCTCGTTCGAGCTGCTGCTGCGCAAGGAGTCGGGCGAGTACGAGCCGCTGTTCCGGCTCGAGTCATGGCGCGTGACCGTCGAGAAGCGCGCCGACGGCAAGGTCGAGACCGAGGCCACCATCAAGATCTGGGCCAACGGCGAGCGTTACGTGCGCACGGGGGAGGGCAACGGCCCGGTCCACGCGCTCGACAACGCGCTGCGTTCCGCGATCGGCGAGAGCCATCCCGAGCTGCGCGACACCGGCCTCGTCAACTTCAAGGTCCGCATCCTCGACGAGACGAAGGGGACCGAGGCGGTCACGCGCGTGCTGCTCGACGCCTCCGACGGCCACGACGTGTGGGGCTCGATCGGCGTCTCCGAGAACGTCATCGAGGCGTCATGGGACGCGCTGGTCGACTCGCTCGAGTACGCGATCCAGCCTGGCCGCACGCAGCCTGGCACGCGCGGCGCGACGCGCACTGCCTCGTGAGCACCACGGCTACGCAGATTCCGCTCGCGCAGCCCGTCCTCGGCCCCGAGGAGGAGGCAGCGGTGATCGAGGTGCTGCGCTCGGGCCAACTCTCGCTCGGCCCGCGCGTTCCCGCGTTCGAGCAGGCCTTCGCCGCACGGCTCGGCGTCGCGCACGCCTCCGCCGTCTCCAGCGGCACCGCCGGCCTGCACCTCGCCCTGCGCGCCGTGGGCGTAGAGGAGGGAGACGAGGTCATCACGAGCCCGTTCTCGTTCGTCGCCTCCGCGAACTCGATCCTCTACGAGGGGGCGAGGCCGGTCTTCGCCGACATCGACCCGGTCACCCTCAACCTCGACGCGACTGCCGCACAGGCCGCGCTAACCGACCGCACAAAAGCCCTGCTCCCGGTGCACATCTTCGGCTTCCCAGCGGATCTGCCCGCGTTCGAGCGCATGCAGCTGCCGATCGTCGAGGACGCCTGCGAGGCGCTTGGCGCCGTGCACGTCGACGGGATCCCGGTCGGCGGCCGCGGCCATCCAGCGGTCTTCGGCTTCTACGCCAACAAGCAGCTCACGACGGGGGAGGGCGGCATGGTCACGCTCGCCGATCCCGCGCTGAAGGAGCGGATCGACTCCGAGCGCAACCAAGGGCGAGCACCCGACATGGGCTGGCTCGACCACGACCGGCTTGGCTTCAACTACCGCCTGTCCGACATCGCCTCCGCGATCGGGCTCGTGCAGCTCGAGCGGCTCGACGGGATGCTCGCCGATCGCGCACGCGTGGCGGCCGCCTACCGCGAGGCGCTTGCCGGCACAGAAGACCTCGCCCTCCCGTGCCCGGACTCCGGTGGCAACGTGCGCGGCTGGTTCGTCTTCGTCGTCCAGCTGCCACACCGCGTCGACCGCGACGCGACCGTGCGCGCGCTCGCCGCGCGCGGAATCCAGAGCAAGCCCTATCTGCCGGCGATCCACCTGATGAGCTTCTACCGCGAGCGCTTCGGCCATCGCGAGGGCGAGTTCCCCGTCTGCGAGGACGTCGCCGCCCGCTCGATCGCACTGCCGTTCTTTCCGGCGATGACTGAGAGCCAGGTCGCGCGCGTGGCGGACGCGCTGCGCGAGATCCTCTCCGGCCCACCCGGCGCCTGACCGAGCGCGCGACCACCTCGCCGACCCACCGACTCGACGGCGCCTCCGCGTAGACTCCGCCGCCGAATGTCCCGCTTCAGCGAGCCGCAGCACCCGGTCTTCCGCCAGCTCAACGCCTCGATCGGCTTCGACTGGCGGCTCGGCCCCTACGACGTCGACCTCTCTCGCGCGCACGCACGCATGCTCGCCGCCCAGGAGATCATCGCGCCCGGGGACCGCGACGAGCTGCTCGCCGCGCTCGACACGGTCGAGCACGAGCTGGAGGAGGGAACGTTCCCGTTCCTGCCGGAGGACGAGGACGTCCACATGGCGATCGAGCGGCGCATCATCGAGCTCGCCGGGCCGGTCGGCGGCAAGCTCCACACGGCACGCTCGCGCAACGACCAGGTCGCGACCGACATGGCGCTGTTCACCCGCGCTCACGCACAAGCCGCCCTCGCCGGGATCCGCGACCTGATGCAGGCCCTGACCGCGGCCGCTGAGCGCCATCTGGACTGGCGGATGCCGGGCTACACGCATCTCCAGCGCGCCCAGCCCGTTTATCTCAGCCACCATCTGCTCGCGTATGTGTGGATGCTCGCGCGTGACCTCGAGCGCTTTGCCGCCGTCGAGGCAGCAACCGCCAAGCTGCCGCTCGGCGCCGGCGCGCTCGCCGGAGTGAACTTCGACACCGATCGCCAGGCCGTCGCCAGAGACCTCGGCTTCGCCGGCGTCGCCGAGAACTCGATCGACGCGGTCTCCAACCGCGACTTCGTGCTCGACTACCTCGCGGCCGCCGCCACCTGCGGCACGCATCTCAGCCGCCTCGGCGCCGAGATCGTGCTGTGGTCGAGCAGCGAGTTCGGTTTCGCCGAGGTGTCCGACGCGTGGGCGTCGGGCTCCTCGATCATGCCGCAGAAGAAGAACCCCGACGCGGCCGAGCTGCTGCGCGCGAAGGCACCCCGCATCGCCGGCCACTTCGTCGCGCTCCAGGGCGTGATGCACGCGCTCCCGCTGACCTACAACAAGGACATGCAGGAGGACAAGGAGCACCTCTTCGACGCGGTCGACACGCTCGAGCTGTGCCTCGCCGCAGCGGCGGGGATGATCGAGGGCATCGTCTTCGACCGCGAGCGGATGGCGCAGGCCGCCTCCGACGAGTTCCCCGCCGCCACCGACGTGGCGGACTTGCTGGTCCGCCGCGGGATGCCGTTCCGCGAGTGCCACGGCGTGGTCGCCGCCCTCGTCAAGCGCGCCGTCGACAGCGGCCGCACGCTCACCGACCTGCGCCCCGAGGAGCTCGCCGAGCACTCCGACCTGCTCGACGAGGAGTACTACCGCGTCCTCGCCGGCGAGAGCTGGCTCGAGTCGAAGGACTCCGAGGGCGGAACCTCTCTGCGCCGCGTCCGCGAGCAGCTCACGCGCGCTCGCGCCCTGCTCGGCTAGCCTCGGCGGCGTGGCCGCGCACACCGCCAGCCCCGCGATCGCCGACCCGCTCCCCGTCGCCTTCTACGATCGCCCCGTCATCGAGGTCGCACGCGACCTCGTCGGCTGCGTCGTCTCGCACGCGGGTACCAGCGGTGTGATCGTCGAGACCGAGGCCTACCACGACAGCGAGCCGGCCTGTCACGCGTTCGTCGGCATGACCGCGCGTACCAAAACGCTGTTCGGCCCGCCCGGCCGCAGCTACGTCTATCGCTCCTACGGGATCCATGCGCTGCTGAACGCCGTCTGCGAGCCGGAGGGCATCGGTGCCGCCGTCCTGATCCGCGCGCTCGAACCGCTGGACGGGATCGAGCTCATGCGGGAGCGCCGTGGGCTCGAGCGGATCGAGCAACTGTGCTCCGGGCCGGGCAAGCTGACCCGGGCACTCGGCATTGAGCTCGGCGAGAACGACACGCCGCTCACCGGTGCCGGACCCGTCGCGATCGGCTCACCGCCGGTTGGTTGGCCCGGCGTCGAGCTCGCGGCCGGTCCGCGCATCGGTATCACGAAGGCCGTTGAATTGCCGTGGCGTTTCTGCGCCCGCGACAGCCGCCATCTGTCACGGCGCTACTGAGCGGCAGCGGCCGCCGTCGTTCGTACAGCCACGCGCGAGGATCTTGCGGAGGACGACTTCCCAGTAGATGACAGTGCCGTAGTCCGCATGCCTCGGCTCTATGCCGGCGAGTCGCGGCGGGACGAGTATCCGGCGCCGTCCACCCGGGCGCATGCCTTTCATGCCGATCACCATCCCGCGCCATCGTTCCGCAGGCGCGAGTATCACGCCCGCGGTTGCGTACGGCGGACCGCCCCACGATCTGTAGAACTTGGAAGCCCTCCGGTAATCCGCCTCTATGTAGTCCATGAAGACGTAGTCGTGGACACGGGCGGCCGGGCCGTGACCCTTCTTGAGGTCGCGCACGACAACGTGATCGAGTTGGGCATGCGGGTGCGCCCGCAATCTCCAGTGGGCCGGCTCCTTCCACGGATTCGGCGCGAGGCCGTGCACCGTGTCGAGTCTCGGCCCGGTGTCTTCCTGCGTCTCGGCCGCCGCCGGCGCGCCGCGCGTCAGCTCGGGACGATCGTACGCAGGACTATGTCGAAATAGGCGTCTTCCCAATGCAGTTCGTTGACCGGTTCGTGCACGTCGGCGATCGCGCGCGGGATGACTATGATCCGCCGCCCGCCTGCCCGCATGCCTCTCATGCCGCGGCGGACGCCCTCCGCTTCGTGCCCGAGGTCAATGAATTCGGCTCTCAGGGGGCCCCATGCGGAGTAGAACACCCTTCCGGTTCTCCAGAAGGCTCTGATGAAGTCGGCGTAGACGCTTTCGTGGTCCTGCAGCGCGGGTCCTCTGCCGACCTTGACGTCCCTGATGACCAGGTGGCGCACCGGCTGGTGCGGGTGCGGCGGCGGCCCGGACGGCCTGCGATAGGGGTTCGGCGCGAGCGTCTTCTCGACGTCGCGGCGCTGCTCGATCCGGAGGCGTTCGTCGGCACGGCGCTGCTGGGCTGGCGTCAGCGCCGGCTGTTCCGCGACGGTCGACGTCTCGGTCGCGGCGTCTCCGCCGCCGCACCCTGCGAGCAACGCTGCCAGGGCGCAGCACACGAGCGTCCATGTGAGTCCCCCTCTCACTCGGCCAATCTAGCGGATGCGTAGGCCTTACGCACCACTTACCGGACTGCAACTCGGACTAGCCGCTGGGCGCAGCGGCGCCGCCGCCAGAGGCGCCGCCGGTCGCCGGCGGAGTGGGCGTTCCCGTGTCGCCGCCTCCATCAGTCGGCGGCGCCGGCGTTCCGGTGCCACCGCCGGCAGGTGGCGTGACGGTGCCGTCGCCTCCGCCGGTATCGCCTGTCCCGTCGCCGCCCGCGTCGCCTGTTGGCGGTGCCGGCTCACCGTCGGTGCCGTCATCGGCGGTCGTACCACCGCCAGTTGGCGGGGCTTGCACGTCGGTGCTGGGAGTCTCGACGGAGCCCGGATCGTCGCCGTTGCGCAGCGCCTCGGCCATCGCGGTTCGCTGGTCGAGGATCGCGATCGCCTGCTCCATGAAGTTGTGCCACAGCAACGCCGGATAGGTGCCCCCGGCCACCGGCTGGCCGCCGTACTCGGTCAGCATCGGCACGAGTCTGTCGGGATACCCGACCCAGATCGCGACTGTCATCTGCTCGTTCCAGCCGACGAACCAGGCGTCGCCGTAGTTCTCGGTCGTGCCCGTCTTGCCGGCGGCGAAGCCGGGTATCGCAGCGGCTTTCCCAGTGCCGTAAGCGACGACGGTCTGCAGGATCTGCGAGACCTGCGACGCGACGCCCGCGGGGATCGCCTGCGTGCGCTTCAGCGTCTTCGGGTTGCTCAGGAGCACCTTGCCCTCGCCGTCACGCACCATGTGAATGCCGATCGGACCCTTATCCGGCGCACCGAGCTTCGGGTTCCAGATGCGCTTGCCGCCAGTCGCGAACGTCTCGTAGGCGTGGGCCATGTCGAGCGGCGTGACCCCGTCTCTGAGCCCCCCAAGGATCATCGCGTAGTTGGTCGAGATCGGGGTGCGAATGCCGAGCCGCCGCGCCACGCGAGCGATCTTGCGCGTGCCGACGTGCACGCCGACGTCGGCGTAGACCGAGTTGTCGGACGTGGTCGTCGCGCTCGTGAGCGTCTGCGATCCGTAATAGGCGTCGCCGTAGTTTCTGACGACGAAATACTCTCTCCCGCCGCTGTGCGGGACGACGAACTGCTTGGGCTGCGAGCTCCACACCGACCCCGGAGAGATGCCCGACAGCAGCGCGCTCGTCAGCACGAACGGCTTGAACGTCGAGCCGGGCTGGCGCTGGCCCTGCGTGGCGAGGTTGAACGGGCTCGTCGCGTAGTCCGCGCCGCCGACCATCGCGCGCACCTCGCCCGTTTTGTTGTCGATCGCCACGAGCGATGCCGACGGCAGCCCCGAGCCGGCCGGCAGCATCTGCGAGATCGTGCTCTCGGCTGCCGTCTGGAGGTCGAGGTCGAGCGACGTCGTGATCTGCAGGTTGCCGCTGAACGCTCTGAACGGGCCGAAATGGTCGACCACCTGCTGGCGCACCCAGCTGGTGAAGTACGGCGACTCGCTCTTCTCCTGCGGCGGCGTCAGGTCGTCCTGTATCGGCAGTGGATCCTGCAGGTCCGTCGTGTACTCGCTCGGGGTGATGTAGCCCTGATCGCGCATGTAGCGCAGGACCGTGTCGCGGCGGTTTCTGGACGCGACGGGGTGCGCGATCGGGTCGTAGCCCGAGGGCGACTGGATGATGCCCGCGAGGAAGGCCGCCTCCGGCGTCGTCAGCTGCGAGGCGCACATGTTCGCGCGCGTGCTGCCGCAGCCACCTGTCGTCTGCCATCCGTGCCGCTTGCCGAAGTACACCCGCGCGGCCGACTCGATCCCGTACGCGCCATTGCCGAAGTAGATCGCGTTGAGGTACTCAGTGAGGATCTTGTCCTTCGGCCACTTCTTCGTGAGGTGGTAGGCGAGCGCCGCCTCGCGCAGCTTCTGGAAGACCGTGCGTTCGCCCTGGGCCTCGAGCGCCACCTTCACGAACTGCTGCGTGATCGTCGAGGCGCCCTGTGCGGAACCGCCGGCACCGACGTCGGCCCACAGGGCGCGCGCAATGCCCTTCAGGTCATAGCCGGGATTGGTATAGAAGCGCTTGTCCTCGATCGCGATCGTTGCGTGCTTCATCGCCGGTGCGATCTGGTATTGCCCGACCAGCACGACGTTCTGGTTGTTCGTGAGGATCCCGAGCTTGCGGCCGCGGTAGTCGAGCAGGATCGAGTTGTTCTTGCTCGAGCGGTACTGCTCTTTGTTCTCAAGCTGCGGCAGGTCGGACGCGACCGCCATCATCATTCCGAAGACGGTCGAGACGAACGCGAGCAGCCCGAGGCCCGCGAAGATCGAGAAGACCCGCAGCTTCTTGATGCGCGGGCGCCCCGGATCGCCACGACGGCGCCGCGGGAGGCGGGGCAGCCTCGCACGCTGGCGGGTCGGCGTCGGGGTGTTGCCGTGCGCGTCAGTCATACGTCGAGGTACTGCAGGCGCCGGTGCGACGGGAAGCGGCGCGCGGCGGGCCGTGGCGGCGTGGGCCTCGCCGAGCACGGCAGTCTAGCATTCGGCCCCCGTGACTCCCGCAGCCCGCACCCCCGCCGAGTCGGCCGCATGGCTCGCGCGCAACGCTGTCGATGCGCTGCCCGCGGAGGGGCTGGAGCGCAAGCTGATCGAGGCGGAGAGAGCGCAGCGACCGCTGCGGGTGAAGCTCGGGATCGATCCGACGGCACCCGACATTCACCTCGGCTTCACCGTTGTGCTCGGAAAGCTGCGCGAGTTCCAGGACCTCGGTCACACTGTGGTGCTGATCGTCGGTGACTACACGGCGCGCGTCGGCGACCCGAGCGGTCGCTCCGCAACTCGTCCGCTCCTGTCCGGCGAGCAGATCGATGCAAACGCCGCCACCTTCCAGGCCCAGGCGCTCAAGGTGCTCGACCCGGATCGCCTCGAGGTGCGCCGCAACGGCGAGTGGCTCGACATGGCGATGGAGGACCTCTTCCGTCTCGTCCGCACGACCACCGTGGCGCGCATCCTCGAGCGCGACGACTTCGCCAAGCGCTACGCCGCGCACGCCCCGATCTCGATCCTCGAGCTGCTCTACCCGCTGCTGCAGGGCTACGACTCCGTCGCCGTGAGAGCGGACGTTGAGCTCGGCGGGACGGACCAGAAATTCAACCTGCTGCTCGGCCGCGACATCCAGACGGCCTACGGCCAGCCGGAGCAGGCGGTCCTCACGATGCCGATCCTCCCGGGGATCGACGGCGAGCGGAAGATGTCGAAGTCCTACGGGAACTACATCGGCGTCACGGAGCCGCCGGAGGAGATCTACGGCAAGACGCTGCGTTTGCCCGACACCGCCCTTGGCACGTGGTACGAGCTGCTGCTGGGCGAGCCGCTGCCCGCCGACGCGCCGCCCCGCGACGCCAAGCGCGCGCTCGCACGAGCACTCGTCGCGCGCTTTCATGATGCCGACGCCGCCGAGGCCGCGGAGCAGGCGTTCGATCGCATCCACCGCGAGCACCGTCCGCCGGAGGAGATGCCCTCGGTCGCCCTGACCGCGAACGGGACCGACGACGGACTCGTCCACCTGCCGGCGCTGATCGCGGGCGCGTTCGGCGTCTCGACATCGGAGGCGCGGCGGGCGCTCAAGCAGGGCGGCGTGAAGCTCGACGGCGAGGCCCTCGCGGCGGATCCGCTCGACCGTCCGCTCGACGAGCTCGACGGGCGCATCCTCCAGCTCGGCAAGCGGCGCTTCGCGCGCCTCGAGCGCGGCTGAGAGGGGAGACGGGGCCGGCCGTGGTGGTCCATGGCGGCGTGCTGCGGCTCGAGACTGTCGGGGACGGCCAGATCGTCGACCTCACCGAAGGCGTGCGCAGCGTCGTGCACACGAGTGGCGTCGCCCATGGCGTGGCTGTCGTCTTCGCGCGCGGCTCCACCGTCGCCGTGACCACGATGGAGCACGAGCCGGGTGCCGTGGCGGACCTGACAGAGCTGCTCGACCGGCTCATCCCGCGCGCCGGCGACTACGACCACAACCGCCGCAACGCGGACACCAACGCCCACGCGCACCTGCGCGCCGCGCTGATCGGCCCATCGGAGAGCATCCCGGTGGTCGACGGCGCACTCGTCCTCGGCACCTGGCAGCAGATCGTGCTGATCGACTTCGACGATCGGCCGCGCCAACGCGAGGTAGCGGTACAGCTGCTGTCCTGACGGGCGCCGGGGGCCCGCTGGCGCACGCGCGCTGACCCGCACCGCACGCCGCCGCGCGACTGGCTATTCTTCTCCGAAGTCGTCCCCGGACGGCCAGGGCGCCCTGCGAAAGGGCAGTCCGGGGCAAAAGGAAGCCCAGCTTCCCCCGCCTGCGCGCAAGCGCTATACTTTCGCGCCCGCACCGAGAGCCGCAAGCTCTCGCGTGTCCGGCGGAGGAGTCCCCTCCGGGAGGCACGGCGGTCTTTGAAAACTCAACAGCATGTGCACCGACAGACCGGAATGGTCCGGCTGTCGTGTGCGTCCAGGTTTCGAAAGCCGCCGCCCACCGCGCCAGCGCGGGTGGGAGAACGGTGGCGCCAGAATTAGACCCCGTCCGATGCCCGGGAAGCCCCTACGTGTACGTGGGCATCTCGCAGTGGGCATCGCGACGCTCTTCGTAGAAGTACACATATGTAGTTCTTCACGGAGAGTTTGATCCTGGCTCAGGACGAACGCTGGCGGCGTGCTTAACACATGCAAGTGGAGCGACGAACCAGGGCTTGCCCTGGGGCAAAGCCGCGAACGGGTGAGTAACACGTGGGTAACCTGCCCTGATGATTGGGACAACCCGAGGAAACTCGGGCTAATACCAAATGTGCTCTTCGGCCATAAGGCTGTCGAGGAAAGGTAGCTTCGGCTTCCGCATCAGGATGGGCCCGCGGCCCATTAGCTTGTTGGTGGGGTAACGGCCCACCAAGGCTTCGATGGGTAGCTGGTCTGAGAGGACGATCAGCCACACTGGGACTGAGACACGGCCCAGACTCCTACGGGAGGCAGCAGTGGGGAATCTTGCGCAATGCGCGAAAGCGTGACGCAGCAACGCCGCGTGGGG
>DATFPW010000010.1:0-47122 GCA_035264605.1 Conexibacter sp.
GCGAGACCGGCGAGCAGGGTGAGGACCCGGCGCCATGGCGAGCTCAGCTCGGCGTTCGCCTGCGCGGCCAGCACTGGCAGGCCGCCGAGGCGGGCGCTCACGCCGGGCGGCGGGTTCAGCTCGGCGCGCATCGCGTCGATCACGCGCTGCTGGTCCTCGAGGTCCATCAAGCGGATCCCGAACGCGAGCGTGGCGGCGTCGCGTCTGGGCGTGAGGACGGCTTTGGAGAAGTACGGCGGCACGGAGGCGAGCAGCGTGTCGATCGCTCTCTGCGATCTCGCGTCGGCGCCCTGCAGCAGATCGGGCAGCGAGAAGGCCGGGCAGAGCGTGGCGGTGCGGCAGCCCTTGGCCTCGGCGTAGCCGAAGCGTCTCAGCACGCGCTGCTGGTAGTCGGTCATCCAGCGCACGACCTTCGGGCTTGCGACGTTGTCGCCCTGGACGAGCAGATCGATCTCGCCGGAGGACGCCGTTCTGTCCTGGAGCGTGTTGAGGTCGGTGAGCGCGGACATGTCGGCGGGGACGAGCTGGCGGATGTCGGAGACGACCTTGGTCTGGGTGTCGGCGATCCAGCCTATGAGTGCGAGCGCTGTGGCGATGGCGAGGACTCGCTGGGGCTTGTGGAGGGAGGCGTGGAGCACGGCTCTCGTGGCGTCTTGGAACAGCTCGCGGGCTCCGGCTGTAGCCGCTGCGATCTGGCTAGGGATCGGCGTGGCCGCGGGCGGGTCCTGACGACTCCGGGTGCGCGCACGTCCGCCTGACGGCGGCCGCACGTGCATCCTCATCGCCACCCGCCCGATCAGCGTTCCTGGCTTCGGCGTGAGTGCGAGCGCTGCTGATCCGGCTGTCAGGGCAACTGCGAACGCGAGTGCGATTCCTACTACGAGCAGGATCCCGAAGCCGCGGACCATCGGGATCGGCGAGAGGAACAGGACGAGGAAGCCGGTGGCGGTTGCGAGTGCTGCGGTGGCGATCGTGGGGGCGCCGGCGCGCGCTGCTCTTGCCACCGCTTCGGTGCGGTTGGCTCCGTCTTGCTCCTGCTCTTGGACACGCGACTGGAACTGGATCGCGTAGTCGACGGCGAGGCCGATGAGAACGGGCAGGACGGCGATCGTGGCCATTGTGAGGCCGGCGCCTACGAGCGCCATGGCGCCGAACGTCATCCCGGCGGCGGCGAGCGCGATCAGCAGTGGGAGGAGTCGCAGACGGGCCTTGAACAGCAGCAGGAGGGCGAGTGCCATCGCGGCGACGGCGACGATCAGCAGGGTGGCGATCCCGCTGGTGACGCTGCTGGCGAGCGCATCGGTGACGACGGGGACGCCGGAGACGGTGTAGGCACCGCCCTGTCTGAGTCTGAACAGGGGCATGCGCGTCGCTTGGCGGATCAGCTCGATCGCTTTGCTGCGCTCGGCAGCGTTGAGGTCGGGCCGCAGGCGCAGCTGGATCAGCGCGGCGTCTCTGCTCGGAAAGAGCGCGGCGAAGCGGGCCTTTGGGACGTCCGCGCCGCGTGCGGGGTCGAAGACGATCTGCGAGACGAACGGCTTGCTGTCGATCTGCGGGATGCCCTGGATCCCAGAGCTGAGGTAGAGGCGCTTGAGCGTGTCGGCGGCCTGCGCCTGTGCTTGCGTTCTGGCGGCGTCGGCCGCCTGCTGCTGGGCGGTCGTGTCAAGGCCAGCTCTGGCCGCCTGCTCTCTTGCTGCGGCGGTCGCGTCCTCGACCTGCCGCTGGAGCGCCTGGAGTTGGGCGGTGACGGCGTTCTGGACGGCGCGGACGGACTCGTTGAGGAATGTGCCAGGGCCGTAGACGAGCTTGACGGGCTTCAGCTTGGCGAGGCTGGCGCAGGGGCTCTGCGCCCCGCCGTACGGTCTCGCGCCTCTCGGCACGTTGCCCCCGAGACAGCCCTCCAAGCGGATCGTGCGGCCGAGGTCGGCGGTGAGGACGAGGTTCGCGACGCGCTCGTCGACCAGCACGACGACGGCGTCGTCGCCGAAGCGCTTGTGCAGCTCGTCGGTCGCCTTGAACGCGTCAGACGAGCGGCTGGCGAGCGTCTCGGCGCCTGTGCTCGGCTCCAGCCGCAGCGCGAGCAGGCCGCCGGCGACGGCGAGCAGCGCGACGCTCAGCAGCACGGGAAGCGGCCGGGCCGCGGCGGCCCGCGCGACGCGCTCGAGCCGGTCCCGGATGCTCATCTCACGGCGAGGCGGCGGTGCTCGCGCTCGCGCTCGCGGCGTTCGCGCCGGGCGGCTCGGCGACGACGTGCGGGAAGTCGGTGCCGTAGCCGGGCGTCGGGCCCTGGGCGCGGCAAGCGGGTGCGGGCACGTTGGAGGGGTCGTTGCGGAAGGCGAACTCGAGCAGCAGCTGCGCGGCGTCGGGCGAGACGCCGCCGACCGTCTGCGCGAAGGCGTTCGGATCTCCGATATTCGGAACCGGTCGCGGTCCGCTTGCGCACTGGCGGTTCTCGAAGACCGGCAGACCGGTTCTCAGCTGGTCGAGTTGGCGCGGAAAGCGGTAGGCGTTCGGGCGGTTGGTGGCAAGCCGCTGCGGATAGATCGTCATGCCGTCGGGGCTAAAGACCGCAGCGGTGCGCAGGTAGTGGAGCAGCACCTGTCTGGAGCCGGTCGGGAAGCTCCCCTGCGTCGACGCGGTGATGTTGCCGACGAACGCATCCAGCTCCGGCAGGTAGTCCGCGATGTAACCGAGGAACGGGTTGAGGCTGCGCGTGAACGGATCGAGCTGGCCGAGTGCGGGGCGCGCGTCCGCGAGGAACTCCCGGAACGCTGGCAGGCCCGGCTTCGCTGCCGTGATCAGCGGGCCGAGATCCACGAAGAAGTCGCGGAACGACGGCGCGAGTCTGCCCGCGGCCACGAGCGTCGGACTCAGCTGGCGAGCGACCGGCCGCAGCTGCGTGATGATCGGGTTCGCCTCGCGCGTGAAGCGGTTGAGGCGGTTCAGCGTCAGGATCGACTCGCGCTCGAATGTCGGGAACGCCCGGAACGTCTCCTCCAACTGCTGGTTGCGGTCGGCGATCGTGCCGAAGACGGTGTTCGAGTTGCGGATCAGGCTGGTCAGCTGGTCACTGCGAGCGCTGAGTGCGTTGAAGACGGTGCCCGTGTTGCGCACGAGCTGCTGGACGGCCTGGTTCTGGCTGTCGAGCGTCTCAAGCAGCGTGTTCGTGTCCTCGGCGAATGGCGCGAGGTTGCCGAACGCGCTGTTGAGGTCCTGTCCGCGACCATCGATCCCCACCGCGAGCGACTGCATCCACGTCTGGAACGACTGGACCGTGCGCGGGTCAAGCGAACGGAAGATCTCGTCGATCTCGACCGTCTTGGAGACCTGCGCGTCAGGCAGGACGCCGTTCTCGGGCAGCAGCCCATCGCCCTTGTTACCGGGCGTCAGCTCGACGTACGTCTCGCCGAGCAGGGTCTTCGAGCGCAGGATCGCTCGCGAGTCCTGGGGAATCGGCGCGTAGCGCTCATCGAGCTGGACCGTCGCCTCGGTCGTCTGGCCGGGGCCGAGCTCGAGCTTGACGACCTTGCCGACGGGCACGCCGGAGATGCGCACGTCCGCTTGCTGCGCGAGCTGCGTCGCCTCGCCGAAGCGGATCTGGAAGCGGTAGCCCTCGGGCTTGAGAGGGAAGCCGCCGCCAAACGCGACCCACAGATACAGCAGCAGGCCGAAGCAGGAGAGCGCGAAGCCTGCCATGACGAGGATGCGTCCGAGGGTGGGTGCTTGCTTCTGCATGCGTCAGCCTCTCGGAGCCGAGCAGGTCGCGGGCGTGTTGGTGAGCTGGGCCAGCAGGCGCACCGAGTTGTACTTGGGGTTCCCGAATCTCTTGATCGCGTTGAGGCCCGGCAGTGAACCGCAGGACACCACGACGACACCGCGACGGATGGGATCCAGCGCATCCTGCCCGGAGAAGATCGAGTTCGAGATGTGGTTGAGCCACGCGAGGTAGAACATGTAGCCCTCGGCTCTGCCCGGCGGGTTGTAGGCAAGCCCGTTGAGGAAGGCGTTCAGGACCTCGAACGTCGTCGTGAGGTCCGGCGTAGCATCCGCGAACTCAGCGGCCGCCGGCGCCAGCTCCTTGACGACCGGCGTCGCCACTCTCGTGAACGGCCGCAGCTGGTTCTTGATGATCGGCGTCGTCTCGCGCAGGAACGGACGCGTCGCGACGAGCGAGGGCCCGAGGGCGCGAGCACCGGGCCGGAGTGCGCCGAGCGCCGGTCCGGCCTGGTCGGCGAACGCCGTCGCCTGCCCGAGCGCTCTGTTCGTGTCGCGCAGCGCGGACGGCAGCAGCGCGATCGTCCGCTGCAGGTTGGCGTCCTGGTTGGCGAAGTGCTTGAAGACCTCGTTCGAGCTGTCGACGAACGTCGCGAGCTGCTGGTCGCGCGCGGCGAGCGCGTTCGTGAAGACGCCGAAGTTGTGGATCGAGCGGCGGATGTACTGGCGACGCTGGGCGAGCAGCTTCGTGAACTTGGCGGTATCGCGTGCCGTTGGCTCGAACCGACGGAAGACCTGTGCGAGATTGCCGCCGTTGTTCTGCAACCCCGTCGCGGCGCCGTTGAGGAGCATCTGCAGGTATGTGCGCGTGTCGCCGTCGAGCACCGCGAGGATCTCGTCGAGGTTCACGTCCGGCTTCGTGTTGGAGACGGGGACCATGTAGCCCTCTCTCACGGCCGGGCCACCTGCTGCCGTACCGGGGTTCAGCTCGACGATCATGTCCTTCAGGCCCGTCTTCGGCCGCAGCAGCATCGTCGCGTTTGGGTGGACGCGGTCCGCGTACTTCGGCTTGAGCTCCATCGTCACGACGGCACGGCCGTTGACGAGGTCGACCTTCGTGATCTGCCCGACCTCGACGCCGGCGATGTCGACCGTCTGCCCCTGTCCCGGCGTGATCGCCTGGGCCGTCGAGAACTCGCCCTTGAGGACGAACACCTCGCGGCCGAACACGGGCACCCAGCCGGGAATGGTCGTGCGCTGGTGCGCGAGCACGTAGAGGGCGACGAAGCCGGCGATCAGGACCAGCACGATGATCGCGATGAAGTCGCGCAGATGCTTTTGGATCGCGCTCTTCACGGGGTGGCCTCCAGCAGCGGATTCGCGCTCGTGGTCGCGGTCGTGGTCGACCCGGGTGTCACGACCGGATTTGGCAGCGGCGCGGGGGTCGGCGAGACGGTGCTGGGGGGCGCCGGGGTGGGCCCCGCCTGCGGGCCGTTGACGTCCGGCAGCGCCTGGCGATAGCACGGCGCGTCGAGCTTGTACGGCGGCGTTCTCGATGGGTAGATCGGACTCGAGCCCAGGGGCTTGAGGTTCGTGTTGCCGATGACGTCTGAGTTGTCAGCTCTCGATTTGCCGTAGTTGACGGTCTGGGACCCGCCGCCAAGGCTGGTGCGGATGGAGCTGCCGTTCCCGTCGAAGCCCGAGCCCTCGCCGGCGAGCCCGACCATGCCATACCAGAACTCCTTGTAGTTCTCGACGATCGAGCCGTTGCTGCGCCGTGTTGCGAGGTTGCCGTCTCTCACGCCGATGTTGCCGGCCGGGATGATCGTGTTCGAGAAGCAGCGGTTCGCCTTGTCGAGCTGCGGCAGGAGCACGAGCGACGCGCCCTCGAGCTGCGCGAGGTCCTCCGTCGCCGGCTGGAGCGCGTCGAGCAGGCCGCCCAGCTCGTCCGGCCGCAGCAGCGCGCGCGTCTGCGCGATCCACGGAAAGGCCAGCTTGACCGTCGCCGGCGTCTCCAGCACCGCCGGCGTGAAGTCGCGCGCGAAGCCGCGCGTCGCCGGGAACGAGGCGTCGAGGCTCTTGAAGGCGGCGTTCGCCGTCGTCAGCGTCGGACCGAGCAGGCCGACCGCCTGCGTCAGCGCACTGCTCTGCGCCGCGAACGCGCCGGCGGTCGTGTTGAAGTTGACGATCAGTTCCTGCAGCTCGCGCTCTCTCGGGCGCAGCGCGGTGGTGAGGCGCGCGATCCCGGCGATCATGCGCGAGAGGTCGTGCGGCTCGGTGCCGAGCAGCGCGCTGTTCACGAGCGCGCTGCCCCTGAGCGCGTCGGGCCCGTATGTGTAGCTCCCGTTGATTCCCTGCGCCCCGGTCTTGCCGCGCACGTCGGCGTCCAACGTCAGCTCCTGCTCCGCTGTGGGCTTGGTGTTGAGCGCCTTGCCGAACTGCTGCAGGAGCGTCTGCAGGTCGGCGCGCTGGTCGGACTGGAGCGCTGTCAGCAGCTGGTCGAACTGGACCGGCGTCGCGGTCTGCGTCAAGGCGATCATGCCGCCGTCAGGGACCTCGGGGGCGGACGGCGAACCGGGCTTGAGGTCGACGAAGAAGTTGCCCTCCAGGAAGATGCGCGGCCGGATCTTGAGCGTCGCATCGCGATGGATCGGCAGGCCGGCTCCGTCGATCTCCATCGTGACTTCGCTGAGGTTCGTGTTCTTGTAGCGGTCGACGCTGGAGACCTTGCCGACGTTCACGCCCGCGATCCGCACGGGCGAGCCGGGACGGAGGTGGCTCGAAGACTCGAAGACGGCGTGCAGCTGGTACCCGTGCGTGAACGGGATGTCCTTCGTGAAGCCGAAGTACACGCCGATCAAGATCAGCACGATCGCGAGCAGCCCGATGCGGAAGCGCGTCCAGCGCGGGGGTTTGGTTCGTCGGCCGTGTTGTGGTGCCATCAGTCGCCGTTCAGCTCTCTCGGCACTCTCGCCGTCGTCTTCGGGGACTGACCGGGCGGGTTGCCGATCAACGTCTGGCCGACAGTGGCCGCGTAGTTCTCGTTGCCGGCCATGCAGACGCCGCCCTGCCCCTTCGCGCCTACGAGTGGGTAGGGGTTGGCGTGCAGGTGGTTGGCAAACTCGCTCTCAGCCTCCGTCGTAGGTCCGTTGGCGGGCGCCGAGGCCGGGCCGGCCTCGCTGTTGACGCCGCCCGGCGTCCCGACCGGGAGGACTCGCAGCCACGTGCCCGCACCGCCGGGAGCGCCGTCGCTCTCGGCGCTCGCGACGTTGCTGAAAAGCAGGCCGAGGTAGCTGCAGTTGATCTGCGCGCCGGCGAGGTGGTCGACCGTCGGGGTCAGCTCCTCGACGGTCCGCCGCAGCCCATGGATGCCGAGCGGCACCTGCGGATCCTGCGCGAAGGCCTGCAGCGATCTCAGCGTCAGCGCCAGCTCGTTGTTGAG
This sequence comes from Conexibacter sp., assembly GCA_035264605.1. Classification (GTDB taxonomy): domain Bacteria; phylum Actinomycetota; class Thermoleophilia; order Solirubrobacterales; family Solirubrobacteraceae; genus Conexibacter. The sequence continues at coordinate 7,157 of DATFPW010000010.1, forward strand.
CGATGCGGCGCGGCGCACCTGCGTCGTACCGACGTCGAACGCCTCCGCCAGTGCCGGCCCGGACGTCCGCAGTGCTGCCGCACCGGGCTGCAGGTCGCGGAAGAAGCCGGCCGCGTTCACGAGCAGCGGGCGCTGGATCGGGAAGGAGCGGATCGCCGTGTCGAGCGCCGGTGGGCCGCCGCTGATCGTGTCCTGGAGGTACGGGACGGCGATCGCCTCGAAGGCGTCGAACGTGATCGCAAGATTGCGGAACAGCTGCCCCTGTTGTTCACCGACCGGCGCCACCGCGGCGGCGGTCTGCTCAAGCGCCTGGAACAGCTGGCCGAAGCGCGTCTGCGGGTCGGCCAGGTTCTTCAGCACCGGGATCGCGCTCTTCGTCAGCGGGTCGAGCGCGACGATCGCCTCGTTGATGCTCGTGCCGCGACCGGCGAGCGCATCGCCGAACTCGCGCAGGTTGACCTGGTTCGCGGCGCGCGTGGGCTCGTCGAACATGTTGAAGAAGTCATCGAACTCGACTGGTCTCGGCGTCGCCTGTCTGAGCGGGAGCGTGCCTTCGTCCGGAATGCCTCTGTCCGATGCCCCGCGCGTGACCTCGATGTACTTCAGACCGAGCGGCGAGCGCGGGCGCACGATGATCGTCGAGTCGGTTGGCAGCTCCTTGACGTCCGTCTCGAGCTTCAGGTGCATCTTCGCCGTGACGCTGCCGTCTGTGTGCGTAACCGGCTCGATCTTGTCGATGATCCCCACGCGGTCGCCGCCGATCCGCACCTCGTTGCCGGTGACGAGGTTCGACGCGTTCGGCAGCTGCACCCAGAGGTTGTACGTCGGCACGAACGGCAGGCCGTTGTTCGCGTTGTAGGCGAGGAAGACGGCGACGATCAGGACGAGCACCGTCGCGGCGCCGATCAGCACGGGGTTCGCCGCCACGGATGTGCTGCGCCGGTTCATCTCTCGCCGCTCCCGCCGAGCAGATAGTTCAGGACGCCGCTAGCGGTCGGCGCGTCGCTCGCCGACGCACCCCTGCCGTCGCCATCCGAAGCCCCCGACTCGTCGACCAGGGAGGCGGACCCGTCGCCGCTCGCCGCCGTCGCCGCGAGCGCGTCCGCGGGCGGCGTCGTCGTGGTCGACGCGGCGGACCCGGATTGACTTCTGAACGTCGCACCGCACTGACCATTCTGAGTCACGGCATACGGGACGCACGCGACGATCGGGACCAGCGCGGACCGCAGGTAGTGCCCCGCCGAGTCGAATCCGCTCGTCGTTCCGGCCGTCTCGAGGATCACGTCCAGGAGGCGCTGGATTCCGTTCTGATCTCTCAAGCTCGTCAGCCCCGCCGCCAGCGTTCTCGCAAACGGCTTCGCCTCGTCCGCGAACCCGCGGATGTCTCTGATGACCGGTTCCGCCGCAGGCAGCGCCTCTCTGCCGGTGTCGGCGAGGTTGCCGAGCGTGACGAACGTCGGCAGCGCCGCCTGACTGAACGGGCCGAGCTGCCTGAAGAGGGTGTTGACCGACGGCGCGGCTGCGCGCAGGTCGGTCATGACCGGCGTGCCGGCCTCCGCGAACTCGCCGAGGCGGCGCATCGTCGGCCGCAGCTGCGTCAGGAAGGCGGGGAACTTGGCGAAGTTCTGCTCGAGCGCGTCGCCGCGCGAAGCAGTCGCCGTCGCCGTGGCGCCGGCCTTGTCGATGAACTCGCTGATCGACTGGCTCTCGCGCGCAGTGGGCGCGAGAGCGGCGTCCGACTCGACCGCGAGATTTGCAAGCACGCGGTTCTGCGACGCGAGGATCGCAAGCACTCTGTCGAGCTGGTAGAGCGCGGGGTCGGCGCGGCGGATCACTTTGTTGAGCTGCTTGCCGTTGCCGGCCAGCCCGACGCCGAGCTCGTTGATGATGATCGCGAAGCGCTGGCGCTCCGGCAGCTGCATGATGTTGTTCAGCATGTCGAGGTCGACCGGGGCCGACGTGTTCGACACCGGCAGCAGGTACTGGCCCTCGCCGTCTCCGCGGGTGATCTTTCTCAAGCTGGACGCGGGCTCGCTGTTGCCGCCCTTCGGCTGCGTCGGCTGACAGGCGACGAACTTCTCGCCGATCAGCGACTGCAGTCTGATCGTGCAGAACGCGTCGTCCTTGAAGTCTCTGTAGGCAGGATCGTCGATCCGCAGGACGATCGCGGCCTTGTTGTCGGTCGTCACGTCGAGCTCCTCGATCGTGCCGACCTTCACGCCCGCGATCTTCACGTCCTCGCCCGGCACGAGGAAACTCGCGCTGTCGAAGATCGCTCGCACGCGATAGGTGCCGCCGTCGTCGTCCGACGCGCCCGTGCCGAGCACGAGCACGAGCAGCACGGCGAGCGCCAGCAGGCCGCCGGCGAGCGCGCGCTTCACGGTTGGGGAGACGCTGGAGATCATGGGCCGGGGAGCACGTCCGAGGCGTCGCAGTCGAAGCCGCCCGGCGCGAACGGGTTGGAGCCGTCGGGGCGCGGCTGGCTGGCGGCTCCCGGGCAGCGGCGGTTGAAGCCGCTCGTGAGCCCGCTGAGCCGCTGCGAGGGCGGCACCGGCTGCAGCGAGTCGTCGCTGGCCTGGTACTGGAACGCGCCGAAGATCGGCATGACGCGCGCGTAGTGGCCGTTCGCGTCGTAGTTGGCGGCCGACTGCCCGAAGTCGCGGAACCAGCCGACGAGGTCGGGCGAGTAGGGCCGCAGGAAGTCGATCACCGGCTGGCCCTTGCGCATCGCCGTGATCGAGCTGGCGAACGCCTTGCTGCCGACCTTCTGGAGCTGCGGCAGGTTCTGGGTCGCGTCGGTCGCGTCGTTGAACGGGCCCGGCTGGTGGACGATCGCGCTGAGGTTCTCGAATGTCGGCGTCGACTCGTTCAGCAGCGGCCGCAGCTGGCTGAAGAATCTCGGCAGGTCTCTGGAGGCGACGCTCGAGGCCTGCAGCAGCGGGTCGAGGTCGTCGAGCGTCGAGCGCAGGTCGACGAAGGTGGAGCTGCCCTGGCGCAACGTGTCGGGCAGCACGCCGAGCGCCTGCGAGAGCGAGTCGTTCTCGGCGGCGATCGCGCCCATCATGCCGTTGAGGTTCGTGATGAGCGAGGTCAGCTGCGGGGCGCGCTCCGCAACGGCGCCCGTGACGCTCGCGCCCGCGACGAGCGCCCGCGTCAACGTGCCGCGGTCGCGCGCGATCTCCTTCACGAGCTGGTCGGTCGTCGACAGGAACGGGTTGAAGTACTTCGCCGACTGGTTGACGTTCTCGCCCTGTCCCTCGTACTGCGCCGCGGAGCCCTGGATGAACTGCTGCAGGCCCTTGCGCGTTCTCGGATCGAGCGTGTTGAACAACTGGTCGAGGTCGACGACCGAAGTCGTCTGCTCGACGTCGAGTCGCCCGCCGTCGGGGATCTCCGACGCGTTGTTCGGTCCCGGCGCGAGCGCGATATAGCGGTTCGCGACGCCCGAGAGCGAGGTCAGGCGGATCGTCGCCTGCGTGCCCTCGTGCAGCGGGGCGTAGGGCTCCTCGACCGTCACGACGACCTCGGCCTCGTTCTCGTTCGTCAGCAGGATGTCGTCGACGTTGCCGACGCGGCGGCCGCCGATCTGGACGTCGTCGCCTCTCACGAGCTGGCCCGCGTTCTGGAAGATCAGCTTGTACTCGGTGCCGCCGCCGCCCGAGAGCAGGACGATCGCGAGCACGGCGACCACGGCGAGCAGCGCGCCGAGGACGGCGCCGCGGGCGATCGTCATCGAAGGCTCACTCCATCCCGAGCGGTCCGCTGGACTCCCCCGTGAGGAACTGCCGCACGAACGGGTTGCTGGAGTTGAAGAGATCGGACGCCGGACCCGACTCGACGATCCGCCCGCGCCACAGCACGGCGATGAACTCCGCCACGCGGCGCGCGCTCATGATGTCGTGCGTGATGACCACGTAGGAGCCGCCGTTCTCCTGGTGGACCTCCTTGATCAGCTCGCACAGCAGCGCCGTGCGGACCGGGTCGAGGCCGGAGTCAGGCTCGTCGAACAGGACGATCTCGGGATCGAGCACGAGCGCCCGCGCGAAACCGGCACGCTTGCGCATGCCGCCGGACAGCTCGTTCGGCATCTTGTCGCCGGAGTCGGCGAGGCCGACCTCCAGGAGGCGTCTGTCGACGATCTCCGCGATCTCCTCCTCGCCCTTATCCGTGTGCTGGCGCAGCGGGAAGGCGACGTTGTCGTAGAGGTTCATCGAGCCGAACAGCGCGCCGTCCTGGAACAGCACGCCGAACTTCTTGCGCATCTCGAACAGCTCGATGTCAGGCATGCTCGGCACCGACTCGCCGTGCACGAGGATGTCGCCCTGGTCGGGGTACAGCAGGCCGACCATGTGCTTGATGCAGACCGACTTGCCGGTGCCCGACGGTCCCAGGATCATCGAGATCTTGCCCTCGGGAATCCCGAGGTTCAGGCCGCGCAGCACACGGTTGCGCCCGAACGCCTTGTGGACGTCGATGAACTGGATCGCGTCGGGCACGCCTTCGACGGCGTGGTGAGCCTCGGTGTGGTACTGGAACTCGTCGGCGTCGCCACCGCCGGCGGCGCGATCGGGCTCCGAGACGACGGAGACGTGCGGCGCCTCCTCGAGTTCGTCCTCGAACCGCTCGTCCTCCTCAAGCTCAGGCTCGACCTGAGGCTCAGGATCAAGATCGCCATCGACCGCATCACGGGGCATCTCGTCGATGTCGCCCTCCCGCTCTTCCTCCTCGATCCGATCGCGGTCGTCGTCAGAGGGGGTCACCGGATCCTCCTGTCAGCGGGCACGGACATCAGCGGATGATGTTGATCTCGGGATGCGTCGCGAGCAGCGTCTGGGTGAAGACGTAGTTGAACGACGCGGTCGCCATGAGGGTCATCACGACGGCTTGGTTGACCGCTCGTCCCACTCCCTCGGCTCCGCCTGACGCCGTCATGCCCTTGTAGCAGCAGATAACCGCGGTGATCGCGCCGAACAGCGTGCACTTGAGGACTGAGCCCCACAGGTCCGTCGTAGAGGCGTTCGTGAAGAAGGTCGCGAAGAACGGGCCGGTGGCACCGCCGCTGACGAGGTTGGCGACGACGCCGCCTGCGACGCCGGCGAAGATCGCGAAGACGTCGAACAGGCCGGTGATCAGCATCAGTGCGAGGAAGCGCGGGACGACGAGGTTCTTGACCGGGTCGACGCCGAGCACCTGCAGCGCGTCGAGCTCCTCGCGGATCTTGCGCGCGCCGAGATCGGCGGTGATCGCGGTGCCAGCGACGCCGGCGACGATGATCGAGCAGATCACGGGCGCGAACTCGCGCACGACCGCGAGCACGAAGAAGCCGCCCATCCGGTCGATCGCGCCGAAGAGGGTGAGGAAGTTCGCCGCCTGCAGGCCCGGTGCCGCGTAGGAGATCACGAACATCGTGATCAACAGCGGGAACCAGCACAGCTTCAGCGCGAACAGGAACTGCGAGACGAACTCGCCGCCATACGGATACGGAGGCCGAATCGCCGAGACGATGGTCTTCCCCGTGAGGATCACCATGTCGCCCGCCTCCTCCAGCACGCCACGGGCGGGCACGAAGGTACGATCGGCGACTGCTCGGACCATCTCCTCAAGTCCTCCTGTGGGACATCACCGGACGCGCCCGAATGACGCCTCCGACCGGACAGGGTATGGCACGAAAGTTGCGCATGCCAAACGTGAACCGTTGAGCTTCTGTGAAGGGAACACGCAGGTCTATATACCGATGGCATCGGCTTCGGACGCGTTTCGACCTACCGGCGGACCCCCATTCGAGCCGTGCTATGTTCGCGCCGCTGTGCCCAGCCGCGGACTGATGCTGCGAGGCGCCACGGCAGCCGCTGCGGCTGTCGCGTTGGCACTCGCCGGCTGCGGAGGCTCGGATGCGCCCGAGCCGGAGGCGTCGGCCACCTACTCAGTCGCGATCCCGGTTAGATCGTTTCCGGCCAGACAGAGCCTCGCCGAGCACGTCCAGCTGCGGCTCGACGTGCGCAACAAGAGCACGCGCACGATCCCGAACGTGAGCGCGACGATCGACACCGGCAGGGACGCCGACGACGTAGGCGTGGTCGCGTTCTCCTCGCGCCTCGACGCGAAGGGGCTCGCCTCGACCTCGCGACCGGTCTGGATCGTCGACGATGGCCCGCTCAGCGGTAACACCGCCTACGCCAACACGTGGGCGCTGGGCTCGATCAGACCGCACGACACGCGCAGCTTCACGTGGAAGGTCGTCCCGGTCAGAGCCGGCCACTACACGCTGCGCTACCGCCTCACCGGCTCCACCACCGGCCGCTCGCAACTGCGACTCGCCAACGGCGACGCCGCCGGCGGCTCCTTCGACGTGGACGTGAACGGCAAGCCGGCCGAAGTCCGCGTCACGCCGGACGGCCGAATCGTCAACATCGATCAATAGGTGCGGGAGCGCAAGCTCCGCGAGCGGCAACGCGTGAGGGCCCGTGGATTGACCACGAGCCCTCACGGTGCACGGACCGGCGCCGCCCGTCATTACGACGCCGGAGCCGAGACGGTGCAGCGGCGGGGGAACTGCGTCCCGGTCGCGGGTCCATCCAACCCGCGACCGGAACCAACCGCTGCGTCAGACCGTGGCCGCCGCGTCCGGATGAGACTGGAGCGTCTCCTCCCCGGACTCGCCGGTGCGGATGCGATACGCCTGCTCGACGGGGAGCACGAACACCTTCCCGTCGCCGATCGACCCGGTCCGCGCGTGGCGGAGGATCGTGTCCACGATCGTCTGCACGTCGCCCGCGGCGACCACGCACTCGATCTTGATCTTCGGCCGCAGGTAGTTCGTCACCGACGAACCGCGGTACTGCTCGGTGATGCCCTTCTGGCGGCCCGAGCCCTTCACCTCGATGATCGACAGCGAGGGGAAGCCCAGCTCGAGCAGCTCCATCCGGATCGGCTCGAAGGCCTCGTGCCGGATGTATGCGATCACGAGCTTCATGCCGGCACCTCCGTGGGGTTGAGGCCGGACGACGCGGCTGCGCCGGCCGGGGTCTGGACCGGACCCACGCCGATGAGCTCGGGCGCGGGGATGAACTGCTCCGGGTACCCATACATGCCGTGCTCGGAGATGTCGAGGCCGGCATCCTCCTCCTCGGCGCTGACGCGGAGGCCGTAGGTCTTCTTGATCAGGAAGAAGACGACGTAGCTGGCCACGAAGACGAACGCGAACACCGTCACCACGCCGAGCGCCTGGACGCCGAGCTGGTGGAACGAACCGGTGTACACGAGACCGCCCTCGCCGAACGCGTTGTACGCGGCGAGGTCGGGGTTCGTGAACAGACCGCACGCGAGCGTGCCCCAGATGCCCGCCATCCCGTGCGCCGAGAGCGCGCCGACCGGGTCGTCGAGCTTCTTGTCGATCGCCAGGACCGAGACGACCACGAGCACGCCGGCGACCGCGCCGATGATGACCGCAGCCCACGGCATCACGTAGCCCGAGGGCGCCGTGATCGCGACGAGCGCGGCGATCGCGCCGTTGCCCGCCATGCCGATGTCGATCGTCTTCAGCAACAGCTTCGAGGTCACGATCGCCATCAGCACGCCCGCACAGGCCGCCAGCTGCGTGGTGACGACGACCTCGGTGAAGCGGCCGTCGAGCGCGCCGAGCGTCGAGCCCGGGTTGAAGCCGAACCAGCCGAGCCAGAGGATGAAGATCGACAAGCCGAACAGCGGCATGTTGTGGCCCGGGATCGCCCGCGGTCTGCCGTCGGGGCCGTACTTGCCGCGCCGCGGGCCGAGGTGCAGGAGCACCGCGAGCGCGCCGGTGGCGCCGATCAGGTGGACCGCCGTAGAGCCGGCGAAGTCCTGCATGCCGAGGTTCGTCTGGAGCCAGCCGCCGCCGAACACCCAGTGGGAGCCGATTGGGTAGATCAGGCCCGCGAAGACGACCGCGTAGATGGCGTAGACGCCGAACTTGATGCGCTCGAGCGTCGTGCCCCACACGATCGCCAGCGAGACGGCGCAGAAGACGAACTGGAAGAACCACTTCGCCTCGACCGTCGCATCCGACAGGCCCATGACGGGAAAGGCCGTCTGGGGGTCGCCGTAGTTGTGCAGGAACCAGCCGGTGTTGCCCCACAGGTCGCCGAGACCGCCGAATGCGAGCGCGAAGCCGACCGCCCAGTAGGCGAGGCCCGCGATCGAGAAGTTCATCAGCACCTTCGCTACGACTGTGCCTGCGTTCTTGCCGCGCGAGAAGCCGATCTCGAGGAACGCGAACCCGGCCTGCATGAACATCACGAGCACGCCCGCGACGATCACCCACATCGAGTTGATCCCGACGGAGTCGGGCAGTCTTCCGGCTCCGGCAGCGTCGAACGTGTCAGCCGATGCGACGGTCGGCAGCAGCATGATGGCGACGAGCGCCATCACACTGGCGCAGATGATCGTCGTCCGCTTCATTTTCCCTCCTGGGTTGACGGATTGCGGCCAGTCTGTGCCAGCGGATGCGCGCAATCTTTGGCCAGATGGCGAGAGATCGCGGGTTTGCTTTCGCCACGGTCCGTCACGGGTCCGCGCAGGAGCGGTTCCGCCGCACCCGGGATAAGCGGGCCCTTATAGTCCCGCGCGAGGGAACGTCCACCTCGCCGTCAGGCGGACCCCTCAGGCGTTCCTTTGGACATGCGGATAAGGTCGGGACGCCGGCGCCTTCGTACGCTCGCTCCGCACGGAAATCACGAGAGGGAACACCCGTCCAATGGCCAAGATCCGTCAGCAGAACGTCAGTGCAGCGCAGTGGTCGCCCAACGGCGCCGCCCTCGGCGCGCCCGACCTGACCCAACCCGACAACCAGGTCTACGGCGAGAACGTCTTCAGCCTCGCCGAGCAGCGCTCGCGCCTGCCGAAGACCGTCTTCAAGCAGTTGAAGGCCACGCTCGAGAACGGCGAGGCGCTCGACAGCTCGCTCGCCGACGCCGTCGCGCTCGCGATGAAGGAGTGGGCGCTGGAGAAGGGCGCCACGCACTACGCCCACTGGTTCCAGCCGCTCACGGGCTCAACCGCTGAGAAGCACGACTCCTTCTACAACCCGGTCGGCGACGGCACCGCGATCGCCGAGTTCTCCGGCAAGGAGCTGATCCAGGGCGAGCCGGACGCGTCCTCGTTCCCGACCGGCGGCATCCGCGCCACGTTCGAGGCGCGCGGCTACACCGCCTGGGACCCGACGAGCCCGGCGTTCATCCTCGAGAACCCGAACGGCGCGCTGCTCTGCATCCCGACGGCGTTCACGTCGTGGACGGGCGAGGCGCTCGACCACAAGATCCCGCTGCTGCGCTCGATGGAGGCGCTCTCCAACGCTGCCGTCCGCGCGCTGCGGCTGCTCGGCGACGACGTCGCTCAGCGGATCTTCACGACCGTCGGTCCCGAGCAGGAGTACTTCCTGATCGACGAGCAGTACTACTTCGAGCGTCCGGACCTCGTGACGACGGGCCGCACGCTGTTCGGCGCCAAGCCGCCGAAGGGCCACGAGCTCGACGACCACTACTTCGGCTCGATCCCCGAGCGCGTGCTCGCGTGCATGCTCGACACGGAGCGCGAGCTGCGCAAGCTCGGCGTGCCGGTCAAGACGCGCCACAACGAGGTCGCGCCGGCGCAGTACGAGATCGCGCCGATGTTCGAGAACTCGAACGTCGGCTCCGACCACCAGCAGCTGACGATGCAGGTGCTGCAGAACGTCGCGCGGCGCTACGGCCTCGTGTGTCTGCTGCACGAGAAGCCGTTCGCCGGCGTCAACGGGTCGGGCAAGCACAACAACTGGTCGATGGGCACCGACGCCGGCGCCAACCTGCTCGAGCCGGGCGCCACGCCGCACGACAACCTGCAGTTCCTGTTCTTCTGCACGGCCGTCATCCAGGCGGTCGACAAGCACCAGGGGCTGCTGCGCGCGACCGCCGCCGGCCCGGGCCAGGACCACCGCCTTGGCGCCAACGAGGCGCCGCCGGCGATCATCTCGATCTTCCTCGGCAAGGAGCTGGCGGAGGTCTACGACGCGATCGAGCAGGGCGCCGCGGGCGAGTCCAAGCCGGGCGGCATCCTCGGCCTCGGCTCGTCGGTGCTGCCGCCACTGCCGCTCCACGGCGGCGACCGCAACCGCACGAGCCCGTTCGCCTTCACCGGCAACAAGTTCGAGTTCCGCGCGATCGGCTCGACGCAGTCGGTCGCGCTGCCCAACACGGTGCTCAACACGATCGTCGCGGAGGCGATCGACGACCTCGCCGGCCAGCTGCAGGAGGCGATCAACGGCGGTGCGTCGCTGGAAGACGCGCTGCCCCCGGTCCTGCAGAAGAGCTGGAAGGCGCACAAGCGCATCGTGTTCGACGGCGACGGCTACTCCGACGAGTGGCACCAGGAGGCCGAGCACGAGCGCGGCCTGCTGAACCTGCGCACGACGCCGGAGGCCCTCCCCTACTTCGTGAAGCCCGAGACGGTCGCGGTCTTCGAGAAGTACGAGGTGCTCAACGAGCGCGAGCTCGACGCCCGCTACGAGGTCTTCACCGAGCAGTACGCGGTGAAGCTCAACATCGAGGCAGAGACGGCGGCCGCGATCGCGCGGACGCTGCTGCTGCCGGCTGCGCTGCGCCACCTGGCCCTGCTGCGCGAGGCCGGCGTCGCCGACCTGATCACGGAGACCGAGGGCCTCGTCGGCGAGTTCGTCACCGCGATCAAGGCGCTCGAAGACATCAACCGCCCGGAGAGCCAGGACGACTCGACGCCCGCCGTGTGGGCCGTCTTCATCCGCGACAACGTGATCCCGGCGATGGACAAGGTCCGCGAGGTCGCCGACAAGCTCGAGAAGATCGTCGCCGACGATCTGTGGCCGCTGCCGAAGTACAGCGAGGTGCTGTTCATCAAGTAGGCTCGCGCCTCACGAGACGTTTGAGAAAGCCCTGCAAATGCAGGGCTTTCTTCGTTCGGCAGGCCGTTTTTGGCAGCACGGGTTTCGGACTGCGCCGGCGTCACGACGATCCGGAGGCATCCCGGTGCACCCCGACACGAACCGAGCCGGCACTGATCCCGTGTTACACTGATCTCGTGGCTAATCTCACCATCGCGGTCGACGAGGACGTTCTGCAGCGCGCGCGCGTGCGCGCTGCAGAACAGGGCACCTCGGTCAACGCCGTGCTGCGCGAGCAACTGATCCGCTTCGCCGATCCAGCCGCCGGCGAGCGTGCCGCCGAAGGCTTCCTCGCGCTCGCGCGTGAGCGAGCCGGGCGCAGCACCGGCGGGCGGCGCTCGTGGATACGCGAGGAGCTCCACCTGGAGCGGTCCCTCGTCGAACACCGCGTGCACGACGATCGCGACGAGCCGGGATGACGAGCACACCCGTCTTCGTCGACACCAACGTCTTCGCATACGCGCTCGACCGCGCCGATGCCACTAAGCAACGCCTCGCGCAGGCCGTCATCCACGAGCACCGCCGCGCGGTCGTGGTCAGCACGCAGATCCTCTTCGAGCTCTATGCGGTGTGCACGCGCAAGCTCGGCATGGACCGCGCCGACGCCCGCACTGCCGTTCGCGCGGTGGCCGACTTTCCCGTCACGCACACCGATCGCGCGCTCGCCGTCGACGCGTTGCAACTCGCGGCAACGGCCCAACTGTCGATCTTCGACGCCGCGATCGTGTGCGCCGCCCAGCGCTCTCGCTGCCAAATGATCCTCACCGAGGACCTCAATGCCGGCCAGCGCTTCGGCGAGGTCGTCGTCGAGAACCCGTTCGCCTGATCGCTGTCGCTCGAGCTGCGCGATGACGCAGCGCACCCTCGCCGACCGCCTCGGCGTTTTGGCAGCATTTTTGGCAGCGCGGGCACCTGGCCGAATACAAGTCATGCGCTGTTGAGCTGGACCCGCCGAGGCGCCACGCTGGTCACATGCCGAAGCGCCACAGGCTCCAGTCGTTGCCTAAGGGACAACACAACGCTAGAATTGGGTCGTGATCCCGGCCTTGATGCCGGGGGCAACCTCCCGACGGGGATCCACCCCGCGAGCTGGGACGAGATCATGACCCGCTACGCCACCAACACCCGACGCCGCGAGCTGCTTGACGGCCTCCTTGACGCGCTGCGCTCGCTCGAGCGCGCCGGCTGCCGAGCGGCGTACCTCGACGGCAGCTTCGTGACCGCTAAGGAGCTGCCCGGCGACTTCGACGCCTGCTGGGAGATCGCCGGAGTCGACCCCGCGCTCCTGGATGGCGAACTGCTCGACTTCAGCGACCGGCGCGCCGCGCAGAAGGCTCGCTACGGCGGCGAGCTGTTCCCCGCCGAGACCGCCGCCGAGCCGGCCGGCACGACCTTCCTCGACTACTTCCAGCGCGACCGCTCCACTGGCCAGCCAAAGGGCATCGTCGCCATCGACCTCGGAGCCCTCCCGTGATCACCAACGAGCGCCAGTACCGCATCACCAAGGCACAGCTCAAGCGCTTCGCGGATGACATCGCCGCCCACGACGCCCGCCCCCCGTCCGCCGGTGTCGATCCGCGGCTGCATCAGGCCATGCGCGACGCACTCGCCAGCGAGTCAGACGAGCTGCTCGCCCAAGTCGAGCACTACGAGCAACTGCGCGACGGTGCGATCACTGGCCGCCGGCTCGACTCGCTGCGCGACCTGCCAACCGCCCTCATCGAGGCCCGCATCGCAGCGAAGATGACCCAGCGCACGCTCGCCGACCGCCTCGGCGTTGCAGAGCAACAAGTCCAGCGCTGGGAGGCCACCGCCTACGCCGGCGTTGGCCTCGACCGCCTTCAAGACATCGCCGACGCTCTCGGCAGCCGCATCCGCGAGGACGTCACCTACAGCAGCGCTGCTTGACTGACCGGATTTGGCAGCATTTTGGCAACGGGCCGACCGCGGCGCGCTCGAAGAGCGCATCGGGGCCGTGCCCGACTGGCTCATGGCCCGGATCGACGCCGGCGCAGGATGCACTTCTTGCCGCATAGTCATCAAGTAGCACCTCGCTGCATTCAGGATGTGCCCGGAAGCCTCGTGGTCACGAGGCTTCCGTCGTTCTGAGCCGGGTTGGCTGCTGCTCGCAGCACCAATCCGATGCCGGAACTCGAGCGCCCGGCTCCGGATCCTGGCCGTTATGAGAGCGTGATCCCTCACACCCCCCAACAAGGAGTCCGCGAGTGCCAATCGCAGCTGACTATCCGTTCCTCGACGTCATGTGGTCGATGTTCGTCTTCTTCGCGTTCGTGATCTGGATCTGGCTCCTGATCACAGTCTTCTCAGACATCTTCCGCCGTCGCGACTGCGGTGGCTGGACGAAGGCGCTGTGGATCATCTTCGTCATCGTGCTGCCATACATCGGCGTGCTCGCGTACCTGATCGCGCAGCACGACGGCATGGCCCAGCGCACCGGCGAACAGATGAAAGCCATGAAGGCGCAGCAGGACGACTACATCAAGTCGGTCGCCGGCTCCTCGCCGGCCGACCAGATCGCGCAGGCCAAGCAGCTGCTCGACAGCGGCGCGATCGACCAGGCCGAGTTCAACGCGCTCAAGCAGAAGGCGCTCGGCTAGCAGCAGGTCGGCTCGTGGGTCGCAGCCGTCACGGCGGGTGACCCACGAGCTCCTCGGCAATGAGGCGCGCCCGCCGCCGAGCAGACTGCGATGCTCGTGCAGCCCGTGATCCCGACTCAGGAGCAGAGCAGACGATGCCGCTGAAGCATCCACAAGGCCCGTCGCCGTCGTCGAAGCCCGAACTGCAACTGCCCCCGGCGATCTCGATGCTCGAGGGCGGCCACGTGCCGCGCCATCACATGCCGCCGGCCGAGCTGATGCCCGACACGGCCTACCAGATCATCCACGACGAGCTGATGATCGACGGCAACGCGCGCCTCAACCTCGCCACGTTCGTGACGACGTGGATGGAGCCACAGGCACAGCAGCTGATGACCGAGTGCTTCGACAAGAACATGATCGACAAGGACGAGTACCCGCAGACGGCGGAGATCGAGATGCGCTGCGTGAACATCTTGAGCCACCTGTGGCACGCGCCCAAGGGTCCGGAGGAGGCGACCGGCTGCTCGACGACCGGCTCCAGCGAGGCGGCGATGCTCGGCGGCCTCACGCTCAAGCGCCGTTGGCAGAAGCGACGCGCGGCGGCCGGCCTGCCGAACGACAGACCGAACATCGTGATGGGCATCAACGTGCAGATCTGCTGGGAGAAGTTCGCCAACTACTGGGACGTCGAGATGCGCCTCGTGCCGATGGAAGGCGATCGCTTCATCCTCTCGGCGGAGGAGGCCGTGAAGCTCTGCGACGAGAACACGATCGGCGTCGTCGCGATCCTCGGCTCGACGTTCGACGGCTCCTACGAGCCGGTCGCCGACATCTGCGCCGCACTCGACAGACTCCAGGCCGACACCGGCGTCAACGTGCCGGTCCACGTCGACGGCGCCTCAGGCGCGTTCGTCGCGCCGTTCATCGACCCGGACCTCGTGTGGGACTTCCAGCTGGAGCGCGTCACCTCGATCAACGCCTCCGGCCACAAGTACGGGCTCGTCTACCCCGGCGTCGGCTGGATCGTGTGGCGCGATGCGGACGCGCTGCCGGAGGACCTGATCTTCTGGGTCAACTACCTCGGCGACAACATGCCCACGTTCGCCTTGAACTTCTCCCGGCCGGGCGCCCAGGTGGTGGCGCAGTACTACAACTTCCTGCGGCTCGGCTTCGACGGCTATCGCCGCGTGCAGGGCTACTCACGCGAGGTCGCGACGCGGCTCGCGGGCGAGATCGAGCAGCTCGGACCGTTCGAGCTGCTCACGCGCGGTGACGAGCTGCCGGTGTTCGCGTTCAAGCTCAAGGACTCGGTCGACAACTTCACGGTCTTCGACGTCTCCAACGCGCTGCGCTCGCGCGGCTGGCAGCTGCCGGCCTACACCTTCCCGGCGAACCGCGAGGACCTGGCGGCGCTGCGGGTCGTCGTGCGACAGGGCTTCACGCACGACTTGGCGGACCTGCTGCTGGCCGACATCCAGCGGGAGCTGAGACTGCTGGAGACCCAGCGGGAGCCGCTGCATACGAGCGACAACTCGAGCAGCTTCCACCACTAGGCGGAGGCGCGCCGCTCGAGCGCGCACCACCGTTGTGGCGTGCAGCGTCGGCGGCGAAGCGGATGACGGGGTTGTTTCTCAGCCAGCGGGACGGGTAGGCATTCGAGCATGGAGGGCGGCATCGCAATCCTGCTGATCGTGATCATGCTCATCGTGGGCGGCTTTGTCGCCTCGGGGCTGTTCGGGGCCGGTGGCTTCCTCTGGTGGCGCAAGACCGACCCGCAGGGGGATCGCGTCGAGGGCGACGCCGGTGAAGGACGGCGTCCGCGGCACACCGCTCCGACCACGCCGGCGAAGGAGAACACCGACTTCGTCGGCGACGACTGATGCGGTAAGCGGCGTTCATGAGCCGGAACGAACCCGCGATGTCGGATCGCCAATCGGCCCGCATCGCGGATCCATGGGGCGAGCGGACGCCCTTCGGCGCTGGCGAGGCCTGGCCCGAGCGGGTCGACTTCCACCTCGCGGACGGCGTCGCCGAGAGCGACGTCGAGCAGTGGGTGCCGTCGGCGTCGATTCTGCACTCGAACGGCGATGGCCAGGAGATCGCGGTTAAGGACGGCCGCATCGTCGGCGTGCGTGGCAGCGCGCGGGATCGTGTCAATCGCGGGCGGCTCGGTCCGAAGGATCTCTACGGCTGGCAGGCGAACGCGTCCCCCGATCGACTCACGACGCCGCTCGTGCGCGAGGATCGCACGCTTGTCGAGACGGATTGGGAGTCCGCGATGGACCGCATCGTCGCGCGTTCGGGGGAGCTGCTGGAGAAGCCAGGTGGCTGGAGCCGGTTCGGCTTCTACACGTCCGGACAGCTGTTTTTGGAGGAGTACTACACGCTCGCAGTGATCGGCAAGGCGGGGCTCGGCACCCCCCACATGGACGGCAATACCCGGTTGTGCACGGCGACGTCGGCGGCCGCGTTGAAGGCGAGCTTCGGGACGGACGGTCAACCCGGTTCCTACACCGACGTCGACCATTGCGACGCGCTCGCGCTGTTCGGCCACAACGTCGCCGAGACGCAAACGGTGCTGTGGATGCGGATGCTCGACCGCCTCCACGGCCCCGACCGGCCGGCGCTGCTGTGCGTCGATCCCCGCTCGACGCCCGTCGCGCGCGAGGCCGACGTCCATCTGGCTCCCCGCCCCGGCACGAACGTCGCGCTGCTCAACGGACTGCTGCACGAGCTGATCCACCACGGCTGGGTCGACGAGGAGTACGTCGCACGCCACACGCTCGGGTTCGACGAGCTGGCTGCGACCGTCGTGTCGTATACGCCCGAGCGGGTCGCGGAGATCTGCGGCGTGCCGGCCCGCGACGTGTCCGCGGCGGCGGAGCTGCTGGGCACGTGCGACCGGCTGCTCTCGACCGTGCTCCAGGGCGTCTATCAGTCCAACCAGGCGACCGGCGCGGCCTGCCAGGTCAACAACGTGCATCTGCTGCGCGGCATGATCGGCAGACCTGGTGCCGGCGTGTTGCAGATGAACGGCCAGCCGACGGCGCAGAACACTCGGGAGACGGGCGCCGACGGCGACCTCTCGGGCATGCGCAATTGGGACAACCCACAGCACGTCCGCGAGCTGGCCAAGGTGTGGAACGTCGAGCAGATGACGATCCCGCATTGGGCGCCGCCGACGCATGCGATGCAGATCTGGCGCTACGCCGAGCAAGGCTCGATCGAGCTGCTGTGGATCTCGGCCACCAATCCGGCGGTCTCGCTGCCCGACCTGCGCCGCATCCGCTCGATCCTCGCCAAGCCCGAGCTGATGGTCGTCGTGCAGGATCTGTTCCTGACCGAGACGGCGCGACTCGCCGACGTCGTGCTGCCGGCGGCGACGTGGGGCGAGAAGGTCGGCACGTTCACGAACGCCGACCGCACCGTCCACTTGAGCGAGCGCGCGGTCGAGCCGCCCGGTGATGCCCGGCCGGACCTGGCGATCTTCCTCGACTACGCGCGTCGCATGGACTTCCGCGACCGCGACGGGGCGCCGCTGATCGGATGGGACGACCCGGAGTCGGCGTTCGAGGCGTGGAAGGCCTGCTCGAAGGGACGGCCGTGCGACTACAGCGGTCTGAGCTACGCGCTGCTGCGCGAGCGCGGAGCGATCCAGTGGCCGTGCACCGAGGACGCGCCCGGCGGCACGGAGCGGCTCTATGCCGAGGGCGTCTTCAACACCGACCCGGACTACGCCGAGACGTACGGCAACGACCTCAAGACCGGCGCCGCCAACAGCGAGGCCGACGCCCGCGCCCGCCAGCCTGCCGGCCGCGCCTGCCTCCACGCGATCGCGTATGCGCCATCCCCGGAGGTTCCCGACGCCGAGCATCCGCTGCAGCTCACCACCGGGCGAACCGTCTACCACTTCCACACGCGCACGAAGACCGGACGCGTGCCCGAGCTGGACGCCGCTGCGCCCGATGTGTGGGCCGAGTTGAGCTCGCACGACGCCGAAGCGCTCGGCGTGCGCGACGGCGATCGTCTGCGGATCGAGTCCGCGCGCGGCTCGATCGAGGCGCCCGCGCGCGTGACCGACATCCGGCCGGGCAGCGTGTTCGTCCCGTTCCACTACGGCTACTGGGACCTCAGCGGCGAGGCCGGGCCGAACGGGCAGACGGGCCGCGCGGCGAATGAGCTGACGCTCACCGCGTGGGACCCGGTCTCCAAGCAGCCGATCTTCAAGACTGCCGCCGTGCGCGTGAGCAAGGTTGCCTGAGCATGCAGCTCGCGCACTACCTCGGGCTGCTCCACCACGCTGAGGAGGAGCTCGCGCGCGCGTTCGGCGAGATCGGCGACGCGCACGGCGACGAGCCCGACGTCCGCCACCTCTGCGAACAACTCGCCGCCGAGTGCCGTGGCCACGCGGAGCAGCTCCAGCCGTTCGCGGACCGTTACGGCGAAGAAGCCGATGACGAGCCGGAGCGCCTGCGTTCCGAGCTGTTCGCGGGCACGCGATCCGGCCCGCTCGGCCTGCTGCGCGATCTGCACGACCTGTACCTGATGGCGACCGAGTGCGACATCGTCTGGACGCTCGTCGGCCAAGCGGCGCAGGGAGCTCGCGATCGCGACCTGCTCGACGTGGTCCAGCGCTGCGAAGGCGAGACCGCGGTGCAGCTCAAGTGGCTCAGAACGCGCATGAAGCAGGCCGCCCCGCAAGCGCTGGTGGTGGCGCGATGAGCGAGACCGTCCCGCCCGCCCGCGTGGTACCGCGTCGAGCGGGCGCCCGGCGTCCGCGAGCAGCTCTGAACCGACTAGGAGTCGGCCGACCCGGGCTCGGCCCCTCTCGCGTGCATCGCCGCCTTCGCGCGATCGGGCAGGACGCGGCTAGCGGCCGCCTGGAGTCTCGTGCCGAGTCTGTGCGAGACGACCCGCTCGTCGCCCGCCATGAGCGCCTCAAAGCCGTCGTGCGCGACGTCGGCCGCATCGTCTTTCTCGCCCGCGCCGATCTTTGTGTCGAGCATGTCGGCGCGCTCGAAGAACTCGGTGTCGGTCGCACCCGGCATCAGCGAGGTGACGCTGACGCCTCTCTCGCTCAGCTCCGCGCGCAGCGCGAGCGCGAAGGACTGCACGAACGACTTCGACGCGTTGTAAACGGCCTGGTAGGTGCCCGGCATCGTCGAGGCGATCGAGGAGGTGAAGAGGATCCGCCCGCTGCCCTGGTGCGCCATCTGGCCGCTCACGAGCTTGGCCAGGTGGACCGTCGAACGCACGTTGAGGTCGACGATCGACAGCTCGTCGGGCAGTCTGGTCGAGTCGGCGAACTCGCCGCCCGCGCCCACGCCGGCGTTGAGCGCAGCGGCGTCGAGCCGACGACCGCCCGCCGTGACGCGGCGCCACAGCTCCTGGACGCCCTCGGGGTCGCGCAGGTCGACCTGCACCGCCTCGACGTGGGCGCCGTCGGCGCCGTTCAACTCGGCCGCCGTCTGATGGATCGTGTCGTCCTCGGCCGCGACGACGAGGTCGAAGCCATGCTCGGCGAACTCGCGCGCGAGTTCGCGGCCGATGCCGCTGGACGCGCCCGTGACGAGCGCCAGCGGATGGCCGCTGGGTGTCGGTGTGGTGTCGGATGTGGTGTGGTTCATGTGGCCGGGACTCCCCCGCATGCGCTCACGACAAACGACGCCGGTCAGCCGGACGGCGCACTGTTCGCGAGCGCGCGCCATGCGACCTCGCCGGCGATCTCAGCTCGGATCAGTCCTCGACGTATTCGAACTGTCCATCGATCCGCGTCAGCTCCAGCAGACGCCGCACCGGTCCCTCGGAGTCGATGATCGCGAAGCGAAAACCGTCTGACCGCGACTCGGCGTCGAGCTCCAGCATCAGCCGCAGACCGGTCGAGTCCATGAAGGAGAGCTGACGCAGATCGAGCACGATCGTCGCGAACCCGCGCGACCGCACCTCCTCGATCTTCGCCTCGAGCTGGCCGACGGTGGCGAGATCGAGTTCGCCATGCGGAATGACACGCACACGCTCGCGCTCAGGCTCGATGTCGACCCGAAACAACGGCGACGAAGGCATTGGCATTCTCCACGATCGAAGGTGTCAGCTTCGCTCCGTGTGCGCCCGCGCCGTCCGGCAGCGAGCTACCCGCGCGCGTTCGTTGCACGTCCGCGATCACTCGCCGTCCTCGACGCGATCGGTCCGCTTCTGTGACTCTAGCGTGCACGCGGACCCCGAGTCGGCCATCCGTCGCCCGATCCGAGTACGCTTCGAGTACGTGAGTCGTCGTCGGACCGCACTGCGGGCACGACACCGAACGCGGGCGATGCGGACGGATTCCATCCGTCTCCTTCCTACCTTTCGCGGAGCCCGAAACGGAGGGAGGAGGCGAGAGAGGAGCCGGCGTGACTGGCACTCAAGAGCATCCCCCGACCGTCGGCCTCGGCGCCGCGATCTCCAACGCAGTCGTGCGACTGCTCGCCGAGTACACCGGCCGCGGCCCGACCAAGGCCCGCACCTACATCAACGACGACTACATCGCCGTCGTCCTCCAAGACACCCTCACCAAGGGCGAGCGCAGTCTCGTCCGCGACGGCAAGACCGAGCTCGTGCTCGCCACGCGCAAGGCCTACCAGCAGACGATGAGCAGAGACCTGATCGCAGCCGTCGAACAGCTCACCGGCCGCACCGTCCACGCCTTCCTCAGCGACAACCGCACCGACCCCGACGTCGCCATCGAGAGCTTCGTGCTCGCACCGCAGGACGGCGCAGTCCCATCGGTATCGGCCTAACCGACCGCGCATGCGCGCACGCGCGTAGTAGAGGCCTTTCGGGTCGCGCCGGGCGCACTCGTCTGCAGCTGCGAGACGCGCGCCGCCGTGCGCACCGTCATGCGGCGATCTCACGCTCGCGCCGCTCGCTCGCATAGCGCTCGGCCCACTCCCGCGAGCGGGCGTCGCGCTGGTCGCGCAGCGGCGGGGTGGGGATCGCGACACGCGGCAGCCCGCAGAAGTCGAGCACACGCCCGACCGCCGCGCGCGGACCGGCGGCGATCGCCTCGTAGGACAGCTCCAGCGGCTCGCCGGGCGCGTGGGTCGCGAACCATGCGCGCCATGCCGCGTCGTCGGCCTGCAGCTGCGAGACGAGGTGGTCGATCGCGGTGAAGGAGTAGACGGCGTCGTGCGGGCGGCGCGGGGCGTCGGCGTCGGCGCGCCAGCGCTGCGTCTGGACGGCGCGCCACAGCGAGACCGCTTGTGCGACCTTGTCAGAGCGCGTGACGAACACGAGCCGCACATCGCCGAGCAGCGCCCGCAGCGCCGTATCGAGGTCGGCGGCGGCGAGGCCGTCGAGCGCGCGGGCGCGGCTGAGCAGGTCCTCGACGTGGCCCCACATCAGCTTGCCGCCCCAGACGCCGTTTGCCGTCAGGCCCCGGCGCACGACCCGGCCGCGCCACGCGGCTGCGGGCTCGCCGCTCGGACGACCCGCCTCCAGCGGCGCCAGCAGCGCGACCACGCGGGGGTCCGCGACACCCTTGAAGTACTCGCGCGGCTGGCGCGGCAGGCCGGAGTGCCGCAATATCTCGAAGTGCTCGAGCGGGACGCCGGCGACGCCGGTGGCGCGCAGCGTCTCACACAGCAGGGTGCTGCCGCTACGGGGCGTGGCGCAGACGAGGTAGGACGTTGTTGGAATGACAGAATCCATGCTTTATCGATAGGGAATAGTGAGAATAGTGAAGCCGCCAAACATCGTCTACCTCCATTCGCACGACACCGGACGCTATGTGCAGCCATACGGACATCAGATCCAGACGCCGAACATCCAGCGACTGGCCGATCAGGGCCTGCTGTTCCGCCAGGCGTTCTGCGCCGCACCCAGCTGCTCGGGCAGTCGCGCATGCCTGCTGACCGGGCAGTGGACGCATGTCAACGGGATGACCGGGCTCGCCCATCGCGGCTGGAAGCTGCACGACTACGGCCGCCACATCGTCAACCCGCTGCGCGCGGCCGGCTACTGGTCGGCACTCATCGGCGAGCAGCACGTCTCGGAGGATCCGGGCGTGCTCGGCTACGACCACGTCGTGGAGATCGGGACGACGAAGGTCCACTCGATCGCCCCCGCCGCACAGCAGCTGATCCGCAGCCGTCCGCCGCAGCCGTTCTTCCTCTCGATCGGTTTCTTCGAGACGCACCGCGAGTTCTTCGAGCCCAGCTCCGTGCGCGACGCGCTCTACGGCGCGCCGCCCGCGCACCTGCCCGACACGCCCGAGACGCGCGCCGACATGGCCTCCTTCAAGGCCAGCGCGCGCTCGCTCGACCAGGGCGTCGGCGCGGTCCTGCACGCGCTCGACGAACAGGGCCTGGCGGACGACACGCTGATCGTGCTGACGACCGACCACGGTCTGCCGTTCCCCGGCGCCAAGGCGACGTTGAGCGACCGTGGCCTCGGCGTGATGCTGATCATGCGGGGCCCCGGCGGCTTCCTCGGCGGGCACGTCACCGACGCGCTCGTCTCCCAGGTCGACCTCTACCCCACGCTCTGCGAGCTGGCTGGGGCGCCGCTGCCGGAGGGCCTCAGCGGCACGTCGCTGCTGCCGCTCGCGCGGCGCGAAGTCGCCGAGGTGCGCGACGAGCTGTTCGCCGAGCTGACCTACCACGCCGCCTACGACCCGCAGCGCGCGATCCGCACGCGTCGCCACAAGCTGATCCGCCACTTCGGCGAGCGGCTGCAGCCAGTGTTGCCGAACGTCGACGACTCGCCCTCGAAGGAGCTGCTCGTGGCGGCCGGCTGGGGCGAGCAACCGCGTCCGCGGCTCGAGCTGTACGACCTGCTCGCCGATCCGGGCGAGATGCGCAACCTTGCCCACGACGAGAGCTGCGCCGAGCCCCTGGCCGAGCTGGAGGCGCGCCTCGACGCGTGGATGCGCGAGACGGACGACCCGCTGCTCGAGGGCCCGGTTCCAGTGCCGCCGGGCGGCTGGGTCAACGATCCCGCGGGCCACTCGGCACGTGAGCCGTACGCGGGCGCGGTCGACTGACGTGCCCGTCAGCGTCGCGCATCGCCGTTGCGGTGCGAGACGCCGGCGGCGGCACCGCGCCGCCCCGCGGCGAGGATCGCCGCCCCCTCCTCGATCGTCCGGACGGCCTCGGCCAGACCGCGCCGGCCGCTCGGCTGCGATCTCCCCGGAGGCAACGCGCCGGCGGACCGCGCGGGCCTCGCCGCCGCGCGTCCCCGCGCCTCGGAACGCGCTGCTACCTCGGCAGGGACGATCACGACGGTCGCGTCGAGCGTCAGCAGCCGCAGGCGCAGGAGACGCGCGAGGATCGAAGCCTCGACGACGAGGCCGTCGGCCGGATGCCGACGACGACCGGGCATAGCCGTCAGGGCGACGGGAGATCCGGCGCCGCGAAGCTCAGGAATCCTCCTCCGCCTCCTCGCTGCGCTGCCGAAACGACGAGATGCCGGCGCTCCCGGCGGTCAGGCCGGCGAGACCGCCGACTGCGATCAAGCCCCGCTTGACCGCCTTCTCCGACGGCCAGCCGGGCAAGTCCTTCTTCACGCTCGTCGTGAGCTGCTGCAACCGACTCTTTCGCTTGAAGGGTCGCATCGTGATCGTCTCCTCAACGCTTGGCGCGCGACGCCTTGGCGATCGCGTCGATCAGCTCGTCTTTCGTCATGTTCGTCCGCCCCTCGACGCCGACGCTGGCCGCGAGCTCGATCAGCTCCGGCTTCCTGTAGGACTCCAGGCCGCCGTTCGTCGGCTGTCGGACCAGCTCGCGCGCAGCGTGCTTCGCGGTCTCCTCCGAGCGGTCGCGGAGCTGCTCCGCCGCCGCGATTCGCGCGTCGGCCTCGTTCGCCTGCTGCTCCGCCTCTTCGACGAGCCCCTGCGCGTGCCGGCGTGCCTCGTCGGCCACGCTGCGGGCGGCGTCGGCTGCCTCGTCCGCGAGCCGTCTTGCCGTGGCGAGCTTCTCCGTCGCGTCGGCGACGAGCTCCTCGGCCTGCGCTCGGGCGGCCTCGGCCTCGCCTTCGGCCTCCTCGAGCTCCTGGTCGACCTCGGCTCGCACCTCTTCGAGCTCCTCCTCGGCCTCCTCCTCCGCCTCGCGGCGCTCGCGCTTGACGGACTCGTCGGCGGCCTTCTGCGCCGTGGCGACCCGCTGTCTCACGACGCGGCTCGCCTCCCGCTCGGCCTCGGTCATGCGCGCACGGCCCTGCTCACTCACGTGCCGCGCGTAGCTGGCGCAATCCTTCGACTCCTGCGCGGCTTCGAGTGCCTGCTCCTCGGCCTCCCGCGCGCGCTCCGCGGCCTCGCGCGCCCGCTTCATCCGAACATCGACCGAATCTCCGCCAAGCGGCGTGGCGTCGACCACCGCCGATCCGACCGTCTCGGCAGGTCTCACCGCACGAGAGAGCATCCACGCCGCATTCGACGGCATCTCTCGGACGCCCGTTCGCGTGCGCTCCGACAACCATCCGACGACAGACGAGCGCGGCATGATGATCCCTCCATTTCCATCCCGGGGTCGGCTGCGAACCTGTTACCCGGTGTCGGACCTCGCACGCGTGCGAACGAGCGTGCGAACGCCAACCGTCACGCTCTCCCTCTATTCGCCGGCACGATGACCGTCACGCTGCAGTCGCTCGCGTTGCCGGCGCGATCGAAGCCGCGGTAGCGCAGCGTGTAGCGCCGGACGGCGTGGCCGCTCGCCTCGGCGCGCAGGAAGCCGGCGGCGTCGGCGGTGCCGGTCGCCCAGCCCTGCATGTCGGCCGCTCCGCCCGCCTGATCGCTGGTAACCGACAGCAGCGCGAAGCCGCCGGGGCCCGAGGTCGCGTCGTCGATCGACACGTCCACGGCGATCGGGACGAGCTTGTGATTGCGTGGCCACAGCACGGCGGGGCTCGCGCTGCAGCGGACCGCCGGCAGCGTGTGGTCGAGCTTGAAATGCGCGCGCACGGGCGTCTCCACCATCCCGCCGGCATCGCGGCTCGCGGCATGGATCACGTGCTCGCCGTCCTCGGCCACGTCGCTTCCCTCGCCGTAGTAGGGACAGCCGTACGGGAAGTCGTAGAAGGTCGTCGGCGCGGGCAGGAGGTCGAGCGCGCAGACGGTCTGCACGACGTCGGTGCCCGGCACGTTCGCCACCGCCGAGACGGCGGCGTGGACCGGCGAGACGTACCAGCCGTTCGCTCCATCCGGGCTCGCGGGGGTCAGCGCGATCGTCGTCGTCGGCGGCAGCTTGGAGGGCTCGCCGGGCGGATCGGCGGCCCCGGTGCCGTTCGCGCCCCAGCATGCAAGCGAGCCGCCGATCCGGATGGCGCACGAGAAGCCGGAGCCGCTGCTGACCTCCCTGAAGCTGCCCGGAGGTGGCGCGGTCTCGCCGGCGGCGTCCCGGCCCCAGCAGGCGATCGAGCCGTCGGTTCGCAACGCGCAGGCGTGCGAAGCGCCGGCGGCGACCATCGTGAAGCTGCCGGGCGGCGGTCTCCCGCCGTCGGCCCCGCCCCCGCCCAAGCCCCAGCACAGCAGCCCGTGGTCGAGCCGCACACCGCAGGTGAAGTCGAAGCCGGCGCTGACGGAGGCGAAGGCACCGGGCGGCGCGCTCGCCGCCCCCAGCGCATCGCTGCCCCAACAGGCGAGCGTGTCGTCGTCGCTGCGGATCGCGCAGGCGTGATCGAAGCCGGCGGTCACCGCCGTGAAGCTGCCCGGCGGGGTCTGCGACAAGGGGACGCCGTCTTCGCACACATCGCAGGTGGGGGACTTGTCCCCGCAGATCAGCCCACCGTCGGCGCTCAGCGAGCACATGAAGAAGACGCCCATCGCGATCGACGCCGTGGGCCCCGCGGGCAGGAAGCGCTCGTAGTAGGCGGCGTTGCGGCCCCAGCAGTCCGCGGAGCGGTCGAGCAGCCGTACGGCGCAGCTGTGGTACCCGCCGGCGAAGACGGACGCGTAGCGTCCCGCCGGCGGACTGGCCTGGCCGAACGCGTCCGATCCCCAGCAGGCGATCGTGTCGTCGTCAGCCCGGATCGCGCACGCGTGCGCGCCGCCGGCGCTGAGCGATCGGTAGCCCGCCGCGTGGGCGGCACACGGCAGGGCCGCGCTCACGAGCAGCGTCGCGACGGCGAGCACGAGCGCACAGCTCGCACGGAGGCTGGGGGCTCCGTCCCTGGAGCAGTGGGTGCCGGCGTGGCGTCTCACCCGTGCGCACAAGCTAGCGGCCGGCCCCGCGCGGCCCCATCGGGTGTCGAACCCATCTCTCGGCGGCGTCAGCTCGGTTGACGGCTCGCGGCGCCGCGGATCGCGCGGTCGATCGCCTCCGGCGCGAGCACGTGCTCGATCGCCATGTTCGCCGCGCCGACGATGCCGGCGCGGTCGCCGAGCCCGCTCGGCACGACGCGCAGCTCCTCCGTCGCGAGCGGCAGGGAGCGCTGGAAGATCACCTCGCGCACGCCGGCCAGCAGCTGCTGTGAGGCCTGCCCCACGTCGCCGCCGATCACGATCACCTCGGGGTTGAAGAAGTTGACGCAGCCGGCGAGCACCTCGCCGAGGTTGCGGCCCGCTTCCCGCACGAGCTGCGTGGCGAGTCCGTTGCCGGCCTTCACGAGCCGCGCGACGTCGCGGCTCGTGCGCGCCTCGACCCCCTCACGCGCCAGCCGTCGCGCAAGCGCCCCGCCACCCGAGACCGCCTCCAGGCAGCCGACGTTTCCGCAACGGCACAGGACGTCCTGATCGGCGAGGCGGATGTGTCCGATGTCGCCGGCCGCGCCCTTCGCCCCGTGATGGATCCGGCCTCTGGCGACGATTCCGCAGCCGATGCCGGTCCCAACCTTGATGAACAGCAGATGGTCGCGGTCGCGCCAGTTCGTCCAGTGCTCGCCGAGCGCCATGATGTTCACGTCGTTGTCGACCAGCACCGGTGCGTCGGAGCGGCCGGCGAACCAAGCGGGGATCGAGAAGCCGTCCCAGCCCGGCATGATCGGCGGGTTCGTCGGCTCGCCGCGGTCGAACGCGACCGGTCCCGGCACGCCGATCCCGATGCCGCGCACGTCCGCCTCCGCGCGTCCGACCTGCGCCAGCAGCGCGCCGAGGCGCTCGTGGACGACGCCGAGGACGGCCTCCGGGCCGTCCGCGATCTCCAGCTCCTCCACCTCCTCCCCCAGCGGCACCCCGCCGAGGTCGGAGACGGCGAGCCGCGCGTGGGTGGCGCCGAGATCGGCGCACAGCACGACGCCCGAGCCGTCGTTGAACGCCAGCGACGACGGCGGCCGACCGCCCGTCGAGTCGCCGCCCGTCTCGTAGACGAGCTCATGCCGCAGCAGCGTGTCGACGCGCTGGGCGACCGTCGAGCGGGCGAGCCCGGTCTGCCGCACGAGCTCCGCGCGCGTGAGGGTGCCGGCGTCGCGGATGACCCGCAGGATGGCGCCCGCGCTGGCGACTTCGTTGCCGTGTGCTCGCGTGCTCGCGCTCATCGACACGGGCAGTAAAGCATGAGCGTCGTCAGGAAGACATCTTTTGCTTGACACCTGGCAAAAGTGTGCGATCGTGCGTTCCGTGAGTCGAGGAGCTCACTTGCGCGTCGGGATCGTCGGTGCGGGTTTCATCGGCGCAGTCCACGCGCGCTCGGCGCGACTTGCCGGGGGACGCTTGACGGCGGTCGCCGCCTCGTCCGAGGCCTCCGCCCAGGACGCGGCGCGACGACTCGGAGCGGAGCGGGCCTACGCGTCGGCCGAGCAGCTCGTCATCGCCGACGACATCGACGTCGTCCACGTCTGCGCGCCGAACCACCTGCACGTCCCGCTCGCCCGCACGGCGCTCGACGCCGGCAAGCACGTGATCTGCGAGAAGCCGCTCGCGCTCGACGACGCCGGCGCGAGCGCGCTCGTGGAGCAGGTCGCGGCACAGGGCCGCGTCGGCGCAGTCCCGTTCGTCTACCGCTACTACGCGATGGCGCGAGCGGCGCGCGAGCACCTGCGCGGCCGCGACCTGCGCCTCCTGCACGGCACCTACCTGCAGGACTGGCTGTCGCAGCCGGGCGACGACAACTGGCGCGTCGAGCGGAGCCTCGGCGGCCGCTCGCGCGCGTTCGCCGACATCGGCTCGCACTGGTGCGATCTGGCCGAGTTCGCCTCCGGCCAGCGAATCGCGCGCCTCGCGGCGCGCACCGCGACCGTCGTCCCCGCGCGCAGCGACGCCGGAGGTCGCCCGGCGTTCGCTCGCGGCGGGACGGACGAGCGCGGCGACACGACACGCGCGGTCGACACCGAGGACGTCGCGCTTGTGCAGTTCGAGACCGACGGCGGCGCGCTCGGGTCGGTTGTCGTGAGCCAGGTCTCCCCCGGGCGCAAGAACCGCCTGTGGATCGAGTGGGACACCGACGAGGAGGCGCTCGCGTTCGACCAGGAGCAGCCCGAGCAGCTGTGGCGCGGGCGCCGCGACGGGATCGCGCTCGACCTGCGCGACCCCGAGCAGCTGCCGGCGCCGGCCGCGCGCTTCGCGACGCTGCCGGCCGGCCATCCGCAGGGCTACGCCGACTGCTTCGACGCGTTCGTCGCCGACGCCTACGCGGCGATCCGCACGGGCGAGGTGCCCGAGGGCATGCCGGTCTTCGCCGACGGGCGCCGCGCGGTGCGGCTGACCGAGGCGGTGCTCGACTCGGCGGCCGACGGCGGCGCGTGGGTCGAGGTGCCGGCGGCCGGCGAGCTGGTCGGAACGGAGGTGGGCGCGTGAAGCTCGGCTTCCTCACCGCCTGCATGCCGGAACGCCCGCTCGAAGACGTGGCGCGGTGGGCCGGCACACACGGCTACGAGGCGCTCGAGCTGGCGGCGTGGCCGACGGTCGGCGGCAGCGACCGGCCGTTCGTCGCCTCCCACGTCGCGGCGGACGCGTTCGACGCGCGCGAGGCCGAGCGCGTCGGCGCCGCGCTCGCCGACAACGGCCTCGCGCTCTCGGCGCTCGCCTACTACGACAACAACCTCCATCCGGATCCCGTCGAGCGCGAGGCGATCCACGCACACGTACGCGCGTGCATCGAGACTGCGGCCGCGCTCGGCGGGGTCCCCGTGGGGACGTTCGTCGGCCGCGACCCGAGCCGCAGCGTCGCCGAGAACCTGCGCGAGGCAGAGCGGATTCTGCCGCCGCTGGTCGGGTACGCGAATGACCGTGGTGTGAAGCTGATGATCGAGAACTGCGTGATGGAGGGCTGGCACCCGGACGGCTACCCCGGCAACCTCGCGTACTCGCCCGAGCTGTGGGAGTGGATGTTCGAGCTCGGCCTGTACCTCAACTTCGATCCCTCGCATCTGCTGTGGCTCGGGATCGACCCGATCGCCGCGCTCGCGCCGTACGTCGACCGCGTCGCCCACGCACACGCGAAGGACGCAGAGACGTTCCCCGCCGCGCTCGACCGCTACGGCTTCTTCGGGCGCACCTCCACGCGTACGGAGGACCCGTGGGACATGGGCTGGTGGCGCTACCGCATCCCCGGCCTCGGCGAGGTCGACTTCCGCCGCTACGTCGACACGCTGTACGAGGGCGGGTTCGACGGCGTGCTGTCGGTCGAGCACGAGGATCCCGTCTGGGGCGGCACGCCGGAGAAGGTAGAGCAGGGCCTCGAGATCGCGCATCGCACGCTGCGACCGCTGGTGGTGGGCTGAGATGGCGCCGCGGCTGGAGGTCCGCAGCCTCGTCAAGGAGTACCCCGGGGTGCGGGCGCTCGAGGGCGTCGACTTCGAGGTCCAGCCGGGCGAGGTCCACTGCCTGCTGGGTCCCAACGGCGCCGGCAAGTCGACGCTCATCAAATGCGTCTCCGGCGTCGTCGAGCCGACCGCCGGCGAGATCCTGCTCGACGGCGAGCCGCTGCCGGTCGGCGACCCCTCGGCGTCGCTGCGGCGCGGCGTGGCGACGATCTACCAGGAGCTCGACCTCGTCGAGGAGCTGACCGTCGCCCAGAGCGTGTTCCTCGCGCACGAGCCGCGCCGTGGACCGTTTCTCGACCTCGACCGCATGCGCGGCGACGCCGCGAAGCTGCTCGCCCGCCTCGGCCACGAGCGCATCGACCCGCGCACGAAGATCAAGGAGCTGCGGCCGGCGGCGCGCCAGGTCGTCTCGATCGCCCGCGCGCTGTCGCACGACGTGCGGCTGCTGATCATGGACGAGCCGTCGGCGATCCTCGACGACGGCGAGATCGAGACGCTGTTCGAGGTCGTGCGACGGCTCGCCGCCGACGGCGTCGCGGTGATCTACATCTCCCACCGCCTCGACGAGATCCGCCGCATCGGCGACCGCGTGACGGTGCTCAGCGACGGACGCAGCGTCGCGACCGGCCTGCCGGCCGAGACGCCGACCGAGCAGCTCGTCGAGCTGATGGTCGGGCGTGCGGTCGAGCAGCTCTACCCCGAGCGACGCAACGGCGCGGGCACCGAGGACGTGATGTTGGAGGTGCGCAACCTGCGCGGGCTGCCGATGGTGCGCGGCGTCAGCCTGCAGGTGCGGGCCGGCGAGGTCGTCGGGCTCGGGGGCCTCGTCGGCTCCGGGCGCACGGAGCTGCTGCGCCTGATCTACGGCCTCGACACGCCGGACGAGGGCGAGGTGCTGGTCGGCGGCAGACGGCTGCCGCCGGGGAAGGCCGGCCGCGCGATCGCGGCGGGGCTCGGCCTCGCGCCGGAGGACCGCAAGTCGCAGGGGCTGCTGCTCGAGTGGAGCCAAACGAAGAACGTCAGCCTCGCGGACCTCGGCCGCTTCCAGCGCGGGCTGCTGAACGTCCGCGCCGAGCGCGCGGCCGTGCGCGAGCATCTGTCCCGCCTCAAGACCGTCCCGGCCGACGGCGAGCGGGTGGTACGCGAGCTCTCAGGCGGCAACCAGCAGAAGGTCGTGCTCGCGCGCTGGCTGCTGCACCACTGCCGCGTGCTGCTGCTCGACGAGCCGACGCGCGGCGTCGACGTCGCGACGAAGGCGGAGCTCTACCGGGTCATCGCCGACCTCGCCGCTGCCGGCGTCGCCGTGCTCGTCGTCTCGTCCGAGCTGGGCGAGTTGATCGGCATCTGCGACCGCATCCTCGTGATGCGCGAGGGCGCGCTGGTGTTCGAGGTCGACGGCGACCGCGCGAGCGAGCGGGAACTGCTGCAGCACGCCGTCGCCCCCATCGAGTCCGCGGACCTGATCGAGGAGGTCAGATGACGACGTCGTCGCCGGAGAGCGACCGCACGGCATCGCCGAGCGAGGCGATGACCGAGCGGCGGGTGGCCGGCTTCCACCTGCAGGAGTACGCGCTCGTGATCGTCGTGATCCTGCTGTTCGTCGCGGGGGCGATCCTCAAGCCGGACAGCTTCCCGACGTGGGACAACGTCCGCAACATGCTGACGCAGGCGAGCGTGGTCGGCGTGCTCGCGATCGGCATGACGTTCGTGATCGCGACCGCCGGGATCGACCTGTCCGTCGGCTCGATGGTCGCCGCCGCCGGCATGTTCGGCGGGATCCTCGTCGACCCCGAGGGCTCGACGCTTCTCTTCATCGCGGGCGCGATCTTCTTCGCGACGCTGCTGGGATCGGTCAACGCGATCGCGATCGCGTACGGGCGCGTCGTCCCATTCATCGCCACGCTCGCGATGTTCTCGATCGCGCGCGGCATCGCGCTGCTGCTGAACGACAAGCTGCCGGTCGGCCTGCTCGACCTCAACGGCGGCTCCTTCGGCGACCCGGGCGCGTTCTCGCTGCTGTGGTTCGGGACCGGCCGCATCTTCGGGATCCCGGTCTCGGTCTACGTCTTCCTCGGGATCGTGATCGCCGGCTGGGTGGTCCTGAACCGCACGCGCTACGGCCGCTTCGTCGTCGCTGTCGGCGGGAACCGCGAGGCGGCGCGGATCGCGGGCGTGCCGGTGCGACGGACGATCCTGAGCGTCTACGTGCTCTCCGGCTTCCTCGCCGGCATCTCCGCGGTGCTGCTGTGCGCACGGCTCGGCAGCGCCTCGCCGGTCAGCGGGAACCTCTACGAGCTCGACGCGATCGGCGCCGTCGTGATCGGCGGCACGAGCCTTGCCGGCGGCCGGGCGACGATCGGCGGCACCTTCCTCGGGGTGCTCACGTTCGCGCTCATCTTCAGCTTGATGACGCAGATGGACCTGTCCACCGAGGTCCAGCAGGTGGTCAAGGGAGCGATCGTCCTCGGGGCGGTCTTGCTCCAGCGACCGGAGGCGAGGCTGTGAAACGTCCATACAGAGGAGGAGGCCACGACATGTCGCGCATGCGATCACTCATGGCGATGGCCGTCGCGCTGCTGCTCATGCTCGGTGCCGCCGCGTGCGGCAGCGACGATGACGGCGGCGGGAGCGGCGGCGGTTCGGCGCAGACCACGACGACGACAGGCGACGGCGGATCGAGCTCGAGCGGACCGGTGAGCATCGTCGCGAGCGTGCCGCCGACCGACCACGGCTGGCTTGGCGCGATCTCGAAGAACGCGAAGGCCGCCGCGGAGAGATACGACGACGTGAACTTCCGGCTGCTCGAGGCGGCCGACGCCGACTCGCAGGCCCAGCAGATCGAGCAGGCGATCTCCAGCAGACCGGACGCGCTGGTCGTGCTGCCGCAGGACGGCGCGGCGCTGACGCCGGTCGCCCAGAGAGCGGAGGCCGCCGGCATCCCGGTCATCAACGTCGACCGGCTGTTCACGGCCCCCGACGCGGCGACCGCCACGATCCTCGGCGACAACTTCCAGATCGGCGTGTTGGCGGCCGACTTCATCGCCGACAGACTCAGATGCGAGGGCAACGTCGTCGAGATTCAAGGCCTCGCGGGCATCTCCGTGACGGAGGAGCGCTCGAAGGGGTTCGCGGACGAGCTGAGAAAGGTCTGCCAAGACGGCGGGATCGACATCGTCGCCAGACAGCCCGGCGACTTCAATCCCGACACGGGTCTGAGAGTGATGGAGACGATCCTCCAGGCACAGGACAGAATCGACGCCGTCTACACGCACGACGACGACATGGCGCAGGGTGTCGTGCAGGCGATTCGCAACGCGGGCCGCGACGACGAGATGATCCTGACCGGCGTCGGCGGCTCGCAGGACGCGATGGCGCAGATCAAGGAGGGCGGCCTCTACGCCGCGACATTCCTCTACAACCCGAACATGGCGGCCTCGGCCGTCAACATGGCGCGCCTGATCGCGCTCGGCGAGGGCTTCCCGGAGCTCGTGCCGCCGGAGGTGCCGCGCCAGATCGTGGTCCCGGCCGCGACGGTCACGAGAGAGAACGTGGCCGACTACGAGCAGTACGCGTTCAACTGATTTCGGCTCCGTCCCGTCGGGCGCCGCTGCGCCCGACGGGTCCGCCGGTCCGGACCGAGAGCCCGGTCAGAAGTCGAGGTCTGCGGTACCGGTCTCGGTGCGGGCGGTCGTCGCTGCCGCGTTGCCGGCGACGTCGGTCGCCGTCGCCACCGGGGTCCAGATCATCGCCGCGGCGCCGGCTGCCGTGCCGGTGGTGCCGCTGGGCGTCCCGAGCGTGAGCGCGATCGCGTTGCCGCTCTGCACCATCGTCGCCGCGGTGCCGCTTGCGCCGAAGTCGCGCGTGGCGGTGACGAAGTCGGTGCGCGCGAGGTTGACCGAGCCGAGCGGGAGCTGCGCGGAGTTCGTGCTGTTGCGGATGGTGAGCGCGTCGTTGCCGGCTCCCCCCTCGGTGATCCGCACGACCACGCTCGCCGTCGCGCCGGTCCAACCGGCGAGGATCGAGCTGGGGTCGATCGGCTCGCTGAACGTGAGGACGATCTGGTCGCCGGCATCCGGCTTGCCGGCGGTCCCGCCCGCGACGTTGGTGCTCTGCACGTCGGCGGCGCTCGGCGCGGTCGCATCGACCGTGACGCTGAAGCCGCTCTGCGTGCCGCTGTTGGCGGCCGCGTCGGCGAGCGTGAGGGTGTAGGCATAGCTGCCGG
Organism: Conexibacter sp.; assembly: GCA_035264605.1. Lineage (GTDB taxonomy): Bacteria > Actinomycetota > Thermoleophilia > Solirubrobacterales > Solirubrobacteraceae > Conexibacter. The sequence continues at coordinate 40,575 of DATFPW010000010.1, forward strand.
CCGCGAGCGAGGACTTCGCGGTCTGCGCGGCGCTGCGGTAGGCATAGGTCGCGGCGCCGACGGCGTAGGAACCTGCCGTCAGCGAGACCGTGCCGCCGGCGCTCGTGAGCGCGCTGACGTTCGTGGTCACGCTCGCGACGCCGCTTGCCGGGTTGCCCGTGTCGCTCGCGTTCGCGTAGACGTAGTAGCTCGCGCCCGCCTTGATCGAACCGGTCGCCCCCGCGGTCGTTCGCGCGATCGCCGATGCGCTCGCTGTGGGGACGCTCCAGTCGCTGTGCGCGCTGAGCGCGTTGCTCGGGTCGGCGGAGCTCGCCACGAAGGCCGCTCCGCTGAACTGCACGCCGGCCGCCACGAGGACGGGCAACGCCGCGAGTGGGATCCAGTGCACACGCGGCATGCGCGGGTCAGCCCGCGTCGCTCAGCGCCGCCGCCTCGCGGCGACGCAGCTCGACGCCCGCCTTGCGCCACAGTCGCACGAGCGTCCCGAGCGCGATCAGCAAGGCGGGCAGCCCGATCAGCAGCATCCGCACCTCTCGCACGCCGAGCGCGGCGAGCGCGAAGCCGACGTATGGGATGTGAAGCGCGGCACGCGCCTGGCGCGGACGATCGAGCGTGAAGCGCCACGGATCCCCAACGGGGTTCGCGTCGCCCTTGGTGCGGAACGCGCGCGCGCCGCTGCGGTCGCGGCCGATCCACGCGATGCGGTGCGTCACCAACCCGTTCAGGCCCGCTGGGGGCGGCGGGGCATAGGTGATGACGTCACCGACGCGCAGGCTCGCCGTCGGCACCTCGCGGGTGTAGACGATCGATCCGCGGTCATAGGTGCCGCTCATCGAGCCGCTCGTGATGACGTAGCGCTGGTAGCCGAGCGCCGCCGGCAGCAGGACCGCCGCGGCGAGCGTCAAGCTCGCCGCGAGGCCGACGGCCGAGACCGCCTGCTTGATGGTGCGCCGCACGCCGGAGCCCCGGCTACTGCGTCGCGGTCCAGTCGTATTGCACGCTCATCGAGGTGCCCTGGTAGGCGTTCCCCGTCGCTGACGGAAGCGTCACCGTGAAGTCGTATGTATGTGCGGCGGTTGGCGAGGCCGCGGCGCCGAACTGCTGCGTGCCGACGGTGACGGTGTCGCCGTCGAGCGCGATCGTGCCCATCGCTCCGAGCTTGCCGCTGTAGACGGTCGTGGAGCCGTCTCTGATCAGCAGGTCAAGCTGGTCGGAGAGTCTCTCCGAGCCGGTGCCGAGGACGGGATTGGTGAGGTTCGACTTCGACAGCGAGAACGTGCCGGGCAGACTGCCCGTGTTCGTGATCGTCACCGAACCGGTGGCCGTGCCGCCGGGCTTCATCGCGGAGGCGGTGAGGATCGCGGCATTGTTTCTCGAGTTCGTGTGACTCAACGAGCCAGAGGTGAACGTGTTCGACGGGTTCGCGGTCGCGGAGGTGAAGTCCGCGCCCGACCCGACGACCAGGCCGACCGCGGCAAGCGAAAGCGCGAGGGCGCCGAGCGTCAGCTTCGGCCACTGCAGCAGGATGGCGATACGAGCCATGGGGGGTCCTTCCAGCATCGCGACAACGCCTTTGGAGCGACCGGCGGGGTCGATGGACTTGAAGCGCTCGAAGGGGCGAGCGACCGTGCCTTCGTGCGCGTTCCTGCATCGACGGATCCAGGCCGCCGCTTGACCGGCACGCCGCTAGTTGGCGCGTTGCCCGCCGTGCGGTTCGTCGGCGAGGACTGAGCGCTACGTGACGGCGCCGGCGGTTCCGGCGCCGCGCTCGATGCGGTCGAGGTCGCGGACGGCGCCGGTGTCGGCGGAGGTCGCCATCGCGGCGTAAGCGCGCAGGGCGGCGGAGACGGGGCGGTCGCGATCGACGGGCCGGTAGCCGGTTGTCGCCTCGAGCCGTTCGCGGCGCTCCGTCAGCTCCTCGCCGGAGACGTCGAGGTGGATCGTGCGGCTGGGGATGTCGATCGCGATCGTGTCGCCGTCCTGCACGAGCGCGATCGCGCCCCCCGAGGCGGCCTCGGGCGAGACGTGGCCGATCGAGAGCCCCGACGTGCCGCCGGAGAAGCGCCCGTCGGTGAGCAGCGCGCACGCCTTGCCGAGCCCGCGCCCTTTCAGGTAGGAGGTCGGGTAGAGCATCTCCTGCATGCCGGGGCCGCCGCGCGGACCCTCGTAGCGGATGACGACCACGTCGCCCGGGGCGATGCGCCCGGCCAGAATCGCCTCGACCGCCTCGTCCTGGGACTCGAGCACGACCGCCGGCCCGCTGAAGCGCAGGATCGACTCGTCCACGCCGGCCGTCTTGACGACGCAGCCGTTCTCGGCGAGGTTGCCGTAGAGGATCGCGAGCCCGCCGTCGACCGAGTAGGCGTGTGCGACGTCATGGATGCAGCCCTCGGCCGCGTCGACGTCGAGCGTCTCCCACCGCTCCGACTGCGAGAACGCCTCCGCCGACCGTCTGCAGCCCGGGGCCGCGTGGAACAGCTCGATCGCCTGCTCGCTCGCAGCGCCGCCGCGCACGTCCCACGCGCCGAGCCACTCGTCCATCGTGCGCGCATGCACGGTCGAGACGTCCTCGTGCAGCAGGCCGCCGCGGCGCAGCTCGCCGAGGATCGCGGGGATCCCGCCGGCGCGGTGCACGTCCTCCATCAGGTAGTGGCCGTTCGGCGCGACCTTGCAGATGCACGGCACGCGCCGCGAGACCTCGTCGATGTCGGCCATCGCGAAGTCGACCTCCGCCTCCTGGGCGGCCGCGAGCAGGTGCAGGACCGTGTTGGTCGAGCCGCCCATCGCGACGTCGAGCGTCATCGCGTTCTCGAACGCGGCGCGCGTGGCGACGCTGCGCGGCAGCACGCTCTCGTCGTCCTGCTCGTAGTACCGCGTGCAGATCTCGACGGCCGTGCGGCCGGCGTCCTCGTACAGCTGCCGGCGCGCGGTGTGCGTCGCGAGCGTCGAGCCGTTGCCCGGCAGCGCGAGCCCGAGCGCCTCGGTCAGGCAGTTCATCGAGTTGGCCGTGAACATGCCGCTGCACGAGCCGCACGTCGGGCAGGCCGCCTCCTCGATCAGGTCCATGTCCTCGTCGCTGACCTCGGGCGAGACGGCCTCCGCCATCGCGGTGATGAGGTTCAGGCCCTTGCGGACGGTGCCGTCCACGAGCGTCGCCTGGCCGCCCTCCATCGGGCCGCCGGAGACGAACACCGTCGGGATGTTCAGCCGCAGCGCCGCGTTCAGCATCCCCGGCGTGATCTTGTCGCAGTTGGAGATGCAGACGAGCGCGTCGGCGCAGTGCGCCTGCACCATGTACTCGACGCTGTCGGCGATCAGGTCGCGCGAGGGCAGCGAGTAGAGCATCCCGCCATGGCCCATCGCGATCCCATCGTCGACCGCGATCGTGTTGAACTCGCGCGGGATCCCACCGGCCGCCTGCACCGCCGCCGCGACGACCTCGCCGACCGGCTTGAGGTGCGTGTGCCCCGGCACGAACTGCGTATAGCTGTTGGCGACCGCCACGATCGGCTTGCCGAAGTCCTCGCGCGCGACCCCGGCCGCGCGCAGCAGCGCGCGCGCGCCAGCCATGTTGCGGCCGTGGGTGACCGTGCGAGACCGAAGCGGTGGCATGCGCAAATCCTACGGCGTCGCAACCATCCCGGCGATCGGGCGCGTTCGTGCAGCGGCGGCTAGATATCCCCCTTTCGCCACCGCGCCTGATAACGTCGCAATTTCAGGCCGGTCGAACACGACCGGAACACCAGTGCAAGCGCTCGTTGTCGTTGCCTCACAGCACCCTCTTCGTTCGCAGCACAGAATCAGGAGGAACAGCTATGGCAACCGGAACCGTGAAGTGGTTCAGCGACGACAAGGGCTTCGGCTTCATCACGCCGGACGACCAGTCCAAGGACCTCTTCGTCCACCACAGCGCCATCGAGGCGGACGGCTACCGTTCGCTCGCCGAGGGCGCGAAGGTCTCGTACGACTCCGAGCCGGGCCCGAAGGGTCCCAAGGCGGTCAACGTCAAGACCATCTAGCGCCGGCAGCGCCGCCACGCGGCACGCCGAACGCAAGAGCTGTGCCCGGAAGCCCCGCAGCCGCGGGGCTTCCGGCGTTCTGGGGTCGGAGGCGGCGAGCTCGACGCACTCCGAGGCGGGCTGTCCTACGCCTCCGAGTAGACCGGCTCGCGAGCCGGCTCGCCCTCGGGTGCTTCCCCGTGGGCCATCGCCGGATGGGCCACCGGCTGCAGCACCGTCAGCACGACCACGATCGCGACCAGCACGAGCGCGGCGCCGACGAGGTACGCCACGTGGAAGCCGCCGTTGAGCGCGGCCATCGCCGAGTCGCCCTGCGCCAGCAGCGTGTCGGTGCGGTTGGACGCGATCGTCGCGAGCACGGCGAGGCCGACCGCCCCGCCGACCTGCGGCGACGTGTTCGCCAGGCCCGAGGCAAGCCCCATGTCCGTCGGGTCCGCACCGGACATTGCCAGCTGCATCAGCGCCGGGAACGCCAGGCCGGCGCCGAAGCCGAACAGCAGCATGATCGGCAACAGGTCCACGACGAACGTCCCGTCGACCGGCGTCCGCGCGAACAGCAGCATCGCGCCGCCGATCGACAGCAGGCACACGACGAGCACGCGCCGAGCGCCGAAGCGCATCGAGGCCGGGCCGGAGACGTACAGCGACATCACGCCCATCACGATCGTGCCGGGCAGGAACGCGAGCCCGACCTCGAGCGGCGTGTAGTCGAGGATGCGCTGCAGGTACAGCGCGCCGAGGAAGAACATCCCGAACATGCCGACGACGAGCAGGATCAGCACGAGGTTCGCGCCGCTGACGTTGCGCGAGCGGAACAGGCGCAACGGCATCAGCGGATTCGGGATGCGCGCCTGGCGCAGCACGAACGCCGTCAGCAGCACGAGCGACAGCGCGCTGAGCCCGAGCACCTCGCCGGACGTCCAGCCCTTCTCGGCGACCTGCAGGATCGCGTAGACGCCGATCATCAGGCCGCTCGTCATCAACACTGCGCCCGGCAGGTCTGCGCCCGCTCTGAGGCCGATGCCCGGTCTCGCCTCGACGAGCCGGCGCGCGAGCAGCGCGGTGGCGATGCCGATCGGCACGTTGATGAAGAAGATCCAGTGCCAGTTGATCGTCTCGGTGAGGACGCCGCCCGCGAGCAGCCCGATCGAGCCGCCGGCGGAGGCGACGAAGCCGTAGACGCCGATCGCCTTTGCCTGCTCGCGCGGCTCGGGGAACATCGTCACGATCATCCCGAGCACGACCGCAGAGGCGAACGCGCCGCCCGCGCCCTGGATGAAGCGCGCGGCGATCAGCATCCCCTGCGTCTGCGTCACGGCGCACAGCAGCGAAGCGGCCGTGAAGACCGTCAGGCCGATCAGGAAGATGCGGCGGTGGCCGATCAGGTCGCCGATGCGACCGCCGAGCAGCAGCAGCCCGCCGAACGCGATCAGGTACGCGTTGACGACCCACGCGAGGTTCGTCTGCGAGAAGCCGAGATCGTCCTGGATCGACGGCAGCGCAACGTTCACGACCGTCGCGTCGAGCACGATCATGAGGACGCCGGCGCACAGCACGTAAAGCGCCAGCCAGCGTGTTCGGTCGGTCGTCTCGGCGGTCATCGTCACGGCTCCCTGGGTCGGCTTCATACCAGAGTCATATCATATGGTTGGAATTTCCAATCAGAAGATTGGTATTTCCTCATTCATGGTAGTCTTTACCCATGAAAAGCAAGCGCAGCTACGGTGATGCGTGCGGCATCGCCCGTGCGCTGGATGTCGTCGGCGAGCGCTGGGCACTGGTGGTCGTGCGCGAGCTGCTGCTCGGGCCCAAGCGGTTCACCGACATCCGCGGCGGACTGCCTCATGTGAGCCCGGACGTGCTCGCCCAGCGCCTGCGCGATCTCGAGCAGGCGGGCATCGTCAACCATCGCAGACTGCCGCCGCCGTTTGCGGCGCAGGTTTACGAGCTGACGGACAGCGGCCGGGCGCTCGAGCCGGTGCTGATCGAGCTCGGCCGTTGGGGCGGCGCAAACGCCCCCGCCCCCAGCGACGAGATGTGCATGAGTCTGGACTCGTACATCGTCTCCCTGCGGACGCTGTTCGACCCCGCCCGCGCCGGCGACTTCGCCGCGCGCGTCGAGCTGCGCCTCGGGGAGGAGCGCTTCCGTGTCGTGATCGCCGACGGCCAGGTGGAGGCGGGCCGCGGCGAGCTGCCCGACGCCGATGTCGTGATCGAGGCCGACCCGACGACGCTGCTCGACGTGCTGCACGGTCACCGCCCGCTCGCCGATGCGCTGGCGGCCGAGGCGATGCGCTTCAGCGGCGACAAGCGCAAGGCGAAGCGCTTCACGCAGCTGTTCCCGCTGCCGACCCTGGCGACGGTCTGACGAATCACTCGCCTCAACGACGCAGCAGCTCACGACGTACAAGCAGCGCAAGCGCCACGAGCAGGCCGAGCGCGACCAGCAGCGTCGCTTCGCCGCCGTCGCCGATCGGAGGCGGGAGGGCGATGCTCGAGCCGTCGCCGCCATCGTCGTCGCCGCCTGAG
>DATFPW010000011.1:0-6892 GCA_035264605.1 Conexibacter sp.
CGCCGGGACAGGTCAAGAAGGCGCTCAAGGAGCTTGAGAAGGAGGCGAAGCCGTGAGCGAGACCGTGATCGCCGGCCGCTACGAGCTCGGCCGCCGGCTCGGCATCGGCGGCATGTCCACGGTGCAGCTCGCGCTCGACCGTCGGCTGGAGCGCAACGTCGCCGTCAAGCTGCTCGCCGAGCACCTCGCCGACGACCCGGCGTTCGTCTCGCGCTTCCGCCGCGAGGCGCTCGCGGCGGCGCGGCTCGTGCATCCCAACGTCGTGCAGGTGTTCGACTTCGGCTTCGACGAGGCGGCCCACCACCACTTCATCGTGATGGAGGCCGTCCCGGGCAGATCGTGCGCGGAGCTGCTGCGCGAGCGCGGCCACCTCGACGTCGAGGAGACCGTCGAGATCGTCGCCCAGGCCTGTCGCGGGCTCGACTACGCGCACCGCAACGGCGTCGTGCACCGCGACGTGAAGCCCGGCAACCTGCTGGTCACCGACGACGGCGTTGTCAAGCTGGCCGACTTCGGGATCGCGAAGGCGACCGAGCAGTCCTCGATCACGCAGGTCGGCTCGGTGCTCGGCACCGCCGCCTACCTCGCGCCAGAGCAGGCGCGCGGCGAGGCGTCCGGGCCTCGCTCCGACCTCTACGCGCTCGGCGTCGTCGCCTACCAGTTGCTGTCCGGCCGCCTGCCATACGAGGCGATGTCGCTGTCCGAGCTGGCGCTCAAGCAGCAGCGCGAGCTGCCGACTCCGCTCGACGAGCTGAACCCCGACGTGCCGCCGGCGCTCGCACAGGCGGTGGCGATCGCACTCGCGCTCGAACCGGAAGGGCGCTTCGAGACGGCGGCCTCGATGGAGCAGGCGATTCGCGACGGTGCCCGCGGGATCGCGCCGGCCGGCGTGCCGACACGATCGACTGCCGCGACGCGCGTGATTGCACCCGCCGCCGCCGCGGCCGGGGCCGGGGCCGGGACGGCGGAGACGCGTGCGCTGTCGTCTCGCCGCAGACCGCAGGAGGTGCCGGCCCGCCGCCCCGCTCCGCCGCGCCCGGCTGCCCCGGCGGCCGCTCGCCGCAGCGGGACCGCCGCCTCGTCACGCCAGCGCGGTTTGCGCCGTCTCGCCGCTGTGCTTGCCGTCGCACTGCTGTTCGGTGTCGGGATCGCCGTCGCGATCGTCGCGACCGACAACACCGGCAACGCCGTGCGCATCAAGCGGGTCGTCGCCGACGACGCGCAGCAGGCCGTTCAGCAGCTGCAGGACCTGATCGACGCCAACACGAAGTAGCGGTGCACTACGCGAGCGCGCCGGGCGCCGCGCCGGCGCGCACGGCGGCCGCCGTCTCGGCCAGCGTCCCGCCAGCGATCGCGGCGCGCAGGTCGGCCATCAGCCGCGCGATGAACGCGAGGTTGTGCAGCGTCACCAGCCGCAGCGCCGTCAGCTCGCGCGCGGCGAACAGGTAGTGCAGGTAGGCGCGCGAGTAGCCGCCCGCGCACGCCGGACACGGGCAGTCCTCCATGATCGGCTCCTTCGCGTGCTTCCAGCGGCCCTTCGTGAGGTCGACCCGCCAGCGCTTCTCCGGATCGGGCACGATCGCCATGCCGTGGCGCCCGAGCCGCGTCGGCATGGCGCAGTCGAACGTGTCGATCCCCAGCTCGACGCCGCGCACGAGGTCGTCGATGTCGCCGATTCCGAGCAGGTGGCGCGGCTTCTGCGGAGCGACGGCCTCCAGCTCGTCGGTCGCCCAGGCGACGACCTCGTACATCTGCGCCTTGTCCGCGCCGAGCGAGCCGCCGATCGCGACGCCGGGCGCGCGGCTCTGCGCGACGATGCGCGTCGAGCCGCGGCGCATGTCCTCGTAGACGCCGCCCTGTGCGATCGAGTAGAAGGTCTGGTCGCCGCGTCCGTGCTCGTCCTGCCACGCGAGGCAGCGCTCCAGCCAGCGGTGCGTGCGCTCGGTCGAGCGCTCGGTGTAGTCGCGGTCGACGTGGAATGGCGTGCACTCGTCGAACGCGAGCGCGATGTCGGACCCGAGCGCAGCCTGGATCTCCATCGACGTCTCCGGCGCCATGAAGCGCTCGCCGCCGTCGATGTAGGAGCGGAAGCGCACGCCCTCCTCCTCGATCGACAGGATCGCCCCCGCTCGGTCCGCGCCGGTCGGTGCCCGGCCCTTGACCTCGTCGGCGACGGTGCCGTGGCCCATCGAGAAGACCTGGAAACCGCCGGAGTCGGTGATGATCGGCCCGCTCCAGCGCATGAACTCGTGCAGCCCGCCCTGCTCGGCCACCAGTTCGTGCCCCGGCGCCAGGAACAGGTGGAACGTGTTGCCCAGCACCATGTCGTACCCGAGCGCGGCGACCTCCCGCGGCTCGATCCCCTTCACGACCCCCTTCGTCGCCAGCGGGACGAACGCCGGCGTGCGCACCTCGCCGTGCGCGAGCCGCAGCACGCCGCTGCGCGCGCGGCTCCGGGCGTCACGGTGCTGGATGTCGAACAGGACCGACGTCACGGCGCGGGACAGTAGCGCCCGCGCCGCGATGCGGGACTACGAGGCGGCCTCGCCGTCGGCCGAGGTGCCGCCCTCGCCGCCCTCGATCGTCTCGGGCGTGCCTCCGCCGTTCGCCCCGCCGACCGAGATCGCGACGCGGCGGGGCTTGCGCTGCTCTGGCTTCGGGATCCGCACCTCGAGCACGCCCCGCTCGAAGCTCGCCTGGACGGACTCCGGGTCGACGCCGTCGGGCAACGTCAGCGAGCGGGAGAACGAGCCGTACGCCCGCTCGAGCCGGTGGTAGCCCTCACCGCGCTGCTCGTGCTCTGCGCTGCGCTCGCCGGAGATCGTCAGCACGTCGTTCTCGACCTCGATCGTCACGTCGTCCTCGGCGAGTCCTGGGAGGTCCGCGCGCAGGACATAGCGGTCGTCGGCCTCGACGAGGTCCATCGCCGGCAGCCAGCGTCGGCCCGCGCCCTCACCCGCGCTCACGGGCGTGTCGAAGAAGCTGTTGAAGAGCCGATTGATCTCGCCTTGGATCGTGTTGAGCTCACGCACCGGCTCCCAGCGTACGAGTGCCATCTCGCCATACCTCCAGTCAGGAAATTGCGTCCTCGTCAATATGAAATCTAAGTCTACTCCTGTCAAGTCTAGCAGTGACTGTGGGCACGCCAAGATGCCCGGGCAAACCGGGCGAGGTGGTGAGGCGAGGCGAGGCTCAGACGGGCTGCTGGGGCGGGACCAGACGGTCCCAGTACGTGCCGAGGAGCCGCAGCTCCTCCTCGCTGAACTGCGCGAGGAAGCGCCGGCGGATGCCGGCGATGTGCGTTGGGCGGGCCTGCTCGAGCAGCTCGACCCCCGCCTGGGTGATGCAGGCGAATGCGCCGCGGGCGTCGTTCGAGCAGGCGGCGCGGCACAGCAGGCCGTCACGCTCGAGGCGGTCGACGAGCCGGCTCATGCCGCTGCGGCTCAGCAGCACCGAGTCGGCGAGGTCGCACATGCGCATGCGATGGTCCGGAGCGTCGGCGAGCTGGATCAGCACCTCGTAGGAGGTCAGCGGCAGCCCGTGTGCGGCATCGAGCTCGGCGTCGAGCTCCTTCAGAACGCTCGCGTGCACGCGCAGGAGCCCGCGCCAGGCGCCCAGCTCAGCGGGGCAGAGCCCCTCCACGGCTGCGGCCGGGGGATTCGTCACTGCCATCGGTGTATCCGTCGTGAGCGACACGTTTCAGGCCTCGGTGGCGAAGATAGCAGCGCTTGGCAAAGCAGCAGACGGCACCGCCCCGGAGCAAGTGGTCACCGTCCACGCTCCAGCTCGCGTCGCAGCAGATCGTTCGCCTTCGTCAGCTGATCGAGCGTCGCGTCGGCCACCGAGCGCACGCCGACGGCGCGATTGATGCGCGCGTTGATCTCGCGGTGCGTTTCGCGGGTGATGCGGGCGCGCTGCGAGACGAGCTTGGAGCGCTCCTCGCGCAACCGCTCGCGACGCTGATAGGAGGAGCCCGGATCGCCGGCGGCGCTCGCGATCTCGGCCGGGTCGGCGGGCGCCGCGGCCAGGGTCGAGCCGCCCGTGAAGGCCTGATACGCAGCCGATGGAACCGACACCGGCTCCGGCTCGCCGAACAGCGACAGGTTCTCGCCCGGCTGCGTGCGCAGGTGAATCGCCTCGTCGGGCCGCGCGTCCGAGGAGAGCGCCTCGAACGCCTCCCCCGGCTCGCTCTGCACCCGGTCGGGGAGCTCGTCCAGCTCGCCTTCCTCGACCGCCGGTCTCAGCTCGATCGCGTGGTTGCGCTCCTCCTCGATCCGCCCGGCGAGCGCCTTGAGCGTGATGTCGGACGGCAGGAACAGGAAGCTCATCTGTCTGCGCGGCGCCGGTGAGCGGCGGATGAAGCGGCCGACGACCTGCCGGAAGAACAGCTCGGTGCGCGCGCTCGTCGCGTAGACGCCGACGCGCAGACGCGGGATGTCGACGCCCTCGGAGACCATCAGCACCGAGACGATCCAGCGCTGCGTGCCGGCCGCGAAGCGCGCGATCCGCTGCGAGGCGTCGGCCTCGTCGGAGGTCACGATCATCACGGGCTCGCCCGAGATCGCCTCCAGCCGCGTCGCCAGCTCGACCGCGTGCTGCTTGTCGATTGCGACGACGAGGCCGCCGGCGTCGGGATGGTCGCCGGCGCGGATCTCCGCGAGCCGCGCGTCGGCGTCGCGCAGCACCCGCCGCACCCAGTCGCCGCCGCTGTCGAGCGCGGTGCGCAGCCGACGCGCGTCCTCCGCGCGCGGCAGCACGACCGAGAAGTCCGCACGACGGCGCTTGCCGTCGCTCATCCACTCCATGTCGCCGTCGTAGGGGACGAACGTGATCGGCCGGCAGACGCCGTCGATCAGCGCGTCCGTGTACGTGTAGGTGTAGTCGGCCGAGGAGAAGCCGTCGGCGTCGTACTCGACCCACGGGATCGGCGAGTTGTCGGAGCGGAACGGTGTGCCGCTCAGCAGCAGCCGCAGCTCCGCGCGTGCGAACGCGTCCATCGTGGTGGCGCCCCAGGCGGCGTCCTCGCCCATGTGATGGGGCTCGTCGGCGATCAGCAGCGTGCGGCGCTGCGCGCATGCTCTGCGGTGCGGCCCCGGCCCTGCGGCAACGGCCTGGTATGTGACGGCGACGCCATGGCGGTCGGGCGGCTCGGGCCCCTCCGCGTTGGGGCGGTTCGGCTCCAGGTCGATCCCGTAGCGCGCCGCGTCGGCCGCCCACTGGCGCGCGATGTGCGCGGTCGGGGCGAGGATCGCGACGCGCTGCACGCGGCCCGCTTGCAGCATCTCGTACGCGACGCGCAGGCCGAACGTCGTCTTGCCGGCGGCCGGCGTGGCCGAGGCGAGGAACGCCTCGCCGTCGTGCGTCTCCAACGCCTCGAGCGCCGTCTGCTGCCACGCGCGCAGCGGCCGGCGCGCCGGCCACGGCGGGAGGGTTCTGCGGCGGGCGACGGCGCTCACGCGTCGATCAGCGAACGGCCCGTCATCTCGGCGGGCTGCGCCTCGCCGAGCACCTGCAGGACGGTCGGGGCGACGTCGGCGAGGATTCCGCCGTCGCGCAGCTCCAGGCCCGGGACGGTCACGATCAGCGGCACCGGGTTGAGCGAGTGCGCGGTGTTGGGCGAGCCGTCGTCCTCGAGCATGTGGTCGGCGTTGCCATGGTCGGCAGTGATGATGCAGGCGCCACCGGACGCGTGGACCGCCTCGACGATTTCGCCGAGGCACCGATCGACCGTCTCGATCGCTGTGACGGCCGCCGGGATCACGCCCGTGTGGCCGACCATGTCGGCGTTCGCGAAGTTGATGATGCCGAAGCGCGGCTCATCCTCCTGCCACGCGCGCACGAACGCCGCGGCGGCCTCGGGGGCGCTCATCTGTGGCTTGTGGTCGTACGTCGGCACGTCGCGCGGGGAGGCGACCAGCTCGCGCCGCTCGCCGGCGTACGGGGTCTCCTCACCGCCGTTGAAGAAGTACGTGACGTGCGGGTACTTCTCCGTCTCGGCGACGTGCAGCTGCGTCGCGCCGCGGTCCGCAAGCACGTGCGAGAGCGTGACTTTCGGACGCTCGGGCGGGAACGCGACCGGATACGGCCAGTCCTCGTGGTACTCGGTCATGCAGGTGTAGCGCTCGATCGGGGCGGCACCGCCGCGATCGATCTCGGCGAAGGCCGGATCGGCCAGCGCGAGCGTGAGCTCGCGCATGCGGTCGGGGCGGAAGTTGAACGCGATCACGCTGTCGCCTGGGCGGATGCGCGCTTCGTCGCCGACCGTTGTCGCCGCGACGAACTCGTCCGTCTCGCCGCGCTCGTAGGCAGCGCGTACCGCCGTCGGACCGTCCGGCGCGCTGTGTGCGCCGTGGCCATGGACGAGCAGGTCGTACGCCTGCTGGACGCGGTCCCAGCGCTTGTCGCGATCCATCGCGAAGTAGCGGCCGATGACACTGCCGACGCGGGCGCGACGACCATCGGCTGCGGCGTCCGCAAGCCAGTCCTCGACGGTCTCCAGGTACCCGGCTCCGGCCTTCGGCAGCGTGTCGCGGCCGTCGGCGAAGGCGTGGACGACGAGGTCCGGCACCCCGAGCTGACCGCCCATGCGGATCAGCGCCTCCAGGTGATCCCAACCGGAGTGGACCCCACCATCGGAGACGAGCCCGATCAGGTGCACCCGCTCCGCGCCCGCGAACGCAGCGTGCAGGACCTCGCTCTGCGCGAGCGTTCCGTCGGCGGCTGCATCGTCAATCCGGGTCAGGTCCTGCCGCACGACGGAGCCGGCACCGAGGTTGAGGTGCCCGACCTCGGAGTTGCCCATCTGGCCGTCCGGCAACCCGACCGCCGCGCCCTTCGCCGTCAGCGTCGTGTGCGGATGCTCCTCCCACAGCCGGTCGAACACCGGCGTCTC
>DATFPW010000012.1:0-4315 GCA_035264605.1 Conexibacter sp.
GAGGTCGCGCTCGTCGCCGGCACTACTGCGCTTGCCACGCCCCAAGCGAAGGGCATCGAGGGAGAGACAGTGGCCGGGGCCCCGGCGCGGCCGGCCGGCTCAGCCGGAGCCGCAGACGCCGATCGGGGGGCGGATGCCCACGCCGATCGGGCGGCGGCACCGCCGGCGGAGCCGGCGGTGATAGCGGAGGACGATTCCGCGCCCCCGCTCGCGGCAGCGCCTCGCGCCATGACAGGACCCGCCCGCAGCAGCGCCGGACCCGAGCCAGTCAGACCTGAGCGCCACGAGCCCGCTACTCCAGCCGTCCACGACCTGCGCAGCGGCACCTCAGGCTCAGTCACCGCACTGCCCCAGCGTCCGCCGGTCCCCGCCGAGCTCGCGTCCGCAATGGACGACGGCGATCTGTGGATCGCGACGCTTGAGCGGCACGTCGACCGCGCGCAGCGCGAGGGAGGCGGGCTCGCGCTGCTGCGCGTCGAGCTCGTCGACGGCGAGCGGCTCGCCTCGGCTGCGGCGGACGAGTCGCAGAGCGAGGCGGACGAGCGCGGCGTTCCGTACGGTCGCCTTGCGCAGGCGATCCGCCGTGCGATCCGTCGCCAGGATCTCGTCGCCTCCGACCGGCAGGGCCGTGCCTGGGTGATCGCGCCGGCCGTCGGCCGCGCGGGCGCGATCGCGCTCGCAGAGCGGATCGGCGCCGGCGTCGAGCACGGCGAGCATTGGCGTGGCGCGCCGCTCGCGGCGACGATCGGCTTCGCCGTCTACGGCGAGGACGGCCGCGACGCCGTGACGCTGATCGACCGCGCCGAGGAGGCGATGCTCGCCGCGTCGGCTGCCGGCGTGCGCATCGGCGAGGCGGTTCCGGCGCCAGACGGCGGCGAGGGCGGAACGCCCGGGCCGCGCCTCGTGCGCTGAGGACAAGCGGCAGTCACGAGCCCGCTCAGCGCTGTCCACGCGCCGGCGTCGCGGCCGTCGGGAGTGGCAGCGGTAGTGCGCCGACGCGGATCAGCCCGTCGTCGCCACCGAGTGCCGTGTGCGTCGCGCGCGTGAGGTCCCACGTTCGTCCTTTGACGAACGGGCCGCGGTCGATGACCGGCACAACGACGGTGTGGCCCTTGTAGTAGAGCGCGACAGGGGTTCCGCACGGCAGCGTGCGATGGGCGACACCGAGCGTCCACTGCGACAGCGGGATGCCGCAAGCGGTCGTCTCGTCCTGCGAGGTCGGTCCGTACCACGACGCGATGCCGGGTCGATAGACCGTCAGGCCGAGCTGCGGGGCACCGGCCTCGTCCTCAGCCGTGCCCGCAGCCATGACCCCGGTCACGGCGCGCAGCTCCAATGTCCCGACGCGGTCGGGCTTCCAGATCGCCGCGAAGCCGCCGTCCTCGGCGACTGCGGCGCTCGCGATCGGCACCCAGCCGGCGAGCTCGTCTCTGCGCTCGATCGTCACGGTGCCTGCTCTGGGCGCGGCGGTGCCTGCGATACGCACGCGGCCGCGCAGCATTGCGGTCGAGCGGGCCGCCAGCGCGATCCCGCCGCTGGTCGCATACACGAGCGGGTTGCCGAGTCTGATGACGAGGGGCGACCCGTCGGGGAGGGTCAACACGCCAGGTGCGGCGCCACCTGCGCCGCCGGCCGCGAACGCGGGTGCGACGGAGACGCCCAGCGCGAGCAGGGCGACGAGCATCACAGTGAGGGTGCGAGCGCGACCGGTCATGGTGAGTGCGGGCCTACGAGGTGAGCTGACGGGCTCGCGACGCCATTGCGGGCGGCGCTACGGTCCAGATTCGACCGATTCGCCCCGGCGAGCTGTGGGGCTCGCATCGGGTCCCCCGTCGGTCGCACGCAGGGCGCACGACCGTTCGGCCAGGCGGCGCAAGTATACGGAACACCGCATATTGCGGGGTGAATCCCGCCGCAACTTGAAACCCCGTCGTCCGTTCTGCGTAGTACATATGCGACGCACGACGCGCGCGCGAACAGGCCCTCCCCTGACGCGGCCGGTGCGAAGCTTTGACTTCAAAAAGTGAAGTGGTTAGGCTGATGCCTATGCTTGGATGGCAGTGGTGCGCCCCCGCGCGCACTCTCTCCTCCACCATGAACGCGCCGCGGAGAACCGACCCCCGCCCGGTGCACGCGAGAAACGGAACCAGATGTCAGTAGCGGAACTTCAGGAACTCGAGGAGATCAGAGGCCTCGTCACGCGCGGGACGCAGCTCGGCGTATTGACGTACGCCGAGATCTCGACCGCCGTCAGCGAGCTCGATCTCGACGAGAGCGACGTCGAGGAGCTGCACGGCTTCCTCGAGAGATCAGAGATCGAGCTGGTCGAGGAGATCGACCCCGCCACCACGGCCAGCAACCAGGTCGAGCGCGCGCCCGACAGACGTGGGCGTCGCAGAGCGAGAACCGCCCTCGACCTCAAGCCGGACATGACGACCGACTCCCTTCAGCTGTTCCTGAAGGACATCGGCAAGGTCCGCCTGCTCACCGCGCAGGAGGAGGTCGACCTCGCGAAGCGCATCGAGCGCGGCGACCTCGACGCGAAGCAGAAGATGGTCGAGTCGAACCTGCGCCTCGTCGTCTCGATCGCGAAGAACTACCGCAACCAGGGCCTGCCGTTCCTCGACCTGATCCAGGAGGGGACGCTCGGCCTCGTCCGCGCCGCGGAGAAGTTCGACTACCGCAAGGGCTTCAAGTTCTCGACCTACGCCACCTGGTGGATCCGCCAGGCGATCGCTCGCGCGCTCGCCGACAAGGCGCGCACGATCCGCATCCCGGTGCACGTCGTCGAGAAGCTCAACAAGATCGGCCGCGCCGAGCGCAAGCTCGTCACCGAGCTGGGCCGCGAGCCCACGGCGGACGAGATCGCCGAGGTGACCGGGATCGACCCGGAGGAGGTCGACTCGATCAAGCGGAGCGCCCAGGCGCCCGTGTCGCTCGAGAAGCCGGTCGGCGACGAAGAGGAGTCGGAGTTCGGCCAGTTCATCGCCGATGAGCGTGCCGAGTCGCCGTACGAGCGCGCTGCCGAGATCCTCACGAAGGAGGCGCTGCGCGAGGCGCTGGAGAACCTCTCCTATCGCGAGCGCCGCGTGCTCGAGCTGCGCTACGGCCTCGGCGGCGAGCACCCCCGCACGCTCGACGAGGTCGGCCGCACGTTCAACGTGACGCGCGAGCGCATCCGCCAGATTGAGAACCAGTCGCTGAAGAAGCTTCAGCAGCTGGCGGAGGCGCAGAAGCTGCGCGACGTCGCCTAGCCACCGACGAGATTCCGTTTCGAACGAGAGGGTCCCGCTCCGGCGGGGCCCTCCGTCGTTCTAGACGCCCGCGAGCGCGAGCAGGTCGGGTCTGAGGATGTTCGGCGGCGCCTCGGGAAAGTCCGGCAGCAGCCGGCGCGCGAGCGCCTCGCAGGGCCGGTCCTCGAACAGCGGTGCGAGCTCGCCAACAGCGTCGAGCGAACGGATCGAGGGAACGATCTGGAAGTCGGCGGCGTTCGGCGCGTCCGGGTCGCCAATCACCCCGTCGGCGATCAGCTGGTCGATGTGGTCGAGCGTGTCGCGCAGGCCGGCGAGGTTGGCGCGCGCATGCGCCTCGTCGGCGTCGGCGCGGGTGGCGGTCCAGCGGGCGATCGGCTGGTTGAGCGCCCCGACCACGCTCGGCAGCGGCAACCCCAGCTCCTTGGCGATGTGGGCGCGCGCCGCGTTGTCGTGCGCGAAGACCCAGCGGAAGATGCGGCGGGGGACGTTCTGCAGCTCGGCCTCGCCCCAGCGCTCCGCGTCCTCGACGGCGCGGCGCTTTGCCGGGTCGGTCGGGTAGAGCGACGGCTCGGGCACGGCCGCCTCGAGTGCCTGCGCGATCTCCAGCGAGCCCTCGATCTTGCGTCCGTCGAGCTTCAGCGCCGGAACGGTGCCGCGCTTGAAGCCGAAGCCGCGCAGCAGCAGCGGGTGCAGGCCCGGCAGCACCTCGACCCACTTCGTCTCGACGCCCTTGAACACGAGCATCAGCCGCGCCGTGGTGGCTGCGTTGGAGATCGAAAAGCCATAAAGGCGTGCCTGCATGCGGGTCACGCTACTCAAGCCTTGTGGCGAACGCGCCGATGCAACCAGCGTGTTCGAGATCGACGCTGCCCTGCACCAGCTTGTCGAAGCCGGCGGGTCCGACCTGCACCTGAAGGTCGGCACCCCGCCGCTGATGCGCGTGAACGGCGCGCTGGGCCCGATCCCTGGCGAGGCAGCGTTGAGACACGAGGACACCGAGCGCGTCGTCGCCGACATCCTCCCGACCGACGAGCACCGCGCCGAGTTCGCGAGCGACGGCG
>DATFPW010000013.1:0-45594 GCA_035264605.1 Conexibacter sp.
ATCAGCAGCTCCCTGCCTTTCAGGCTGAGCCTCGCGTTAGCGTGCAGCTTCATCCGGTGTCCTCCTTGGGACTGGCGGCCTCGAGAACCACCAGCCTCCAAGGAGGCCCGGATGAACAACGTGCTCAGGAACTACAGCTAGCCCCGCACCCGCTTTCCTTTTCCCCGCACCTTCATTACGCTCGGCCGCATGGCAAGCGCCGGCTCTGGGGGAGCGGCGGTCGCTGTGCCGCGGCCGCGCAGCCGTACCGATCACGCCACGCCGTCCGACGAGCTCGCGACGGTCGCGTGGCTGTGGGCGGTGCCGTGCGCTGCGCTGACGATCGTGCTGATCCTGTGGCTCGGCCCGCCGCTGAGCCACGTGCTGTACCCGTCGACGCTGCCGGTCCTGCCGACGGTCGAACACAACCCGGAGCCGGTCGAGGACACCCGCTACCTGCTGTCGCTGCTGGGGCCGGTGCTGCTCGCGGCCGCGCTGACGTTTGCCGCACCGCGGCTGCGGCTGGTCCAGCGGATCCCGCGGCGCGCCGCGATCGCGCTCGGGGTCGTCGCGCAGCTCGTCGGGCTGGCAGTGATCGCCGCGTGCTTCGTGCGCCAGTTCGGCGACGAATGGCGGATCGAATTCTTCACGTTCGCGCAGGTGATCGTGGCCGGCGTCGCCGCCGTTGCGCTCGCGCTTGCGGCGCGCCGCGGCTGGCTCACCGGCTGGCGTCCCGAGCCGCGCTGGCTGCAGATCGCGATCCCCGTCGTCGCGGTCCTCCTCACCGGCATCTGGTTCCTCTCCTACATCCAGACGGCGGACACGATCTGCACGTATGGCGACTGTTACAACAGCGCCTTCATGGCGGACGAGACGTTCGCCGTGTTGAACGGGCTGACGCCGCTCGTGGATCACACCGCCGCATACGGGTCGCTGTGGCCGTTCGTGTTCGCGCCGCTGATGCTGGTGCTCGGCAAGACGCTGCTCGTCTGGACGATCCTGATGTGGGGGCTGACGGTGGCGATGCTGCTCGCGATCTACGGCGTGCTGCGCCGCGCGACGCACAGCTCGCTCGCCGCGCTCGCGCTGTTCCTGCCGGTCATGACGTTCACGTACTACGCCGGCTCGCGCGACCTCGACCAGCCGATAGCGATCTACCAGCAGGTGCCGATGCGCACCGCCGGCCCGTTCCTCGTCGCCTGGCTCGTCGCGCGCCGCCTGGACCGCGGGCGGGGCGCGGTATGGCCGCTCGCGCTCGCCGTCGGCCTCGCCGCACTCAACAACGCCGACTTCGGCCTCGCCGCGCTCGGCGCGACGATCGCGGCGCTGCTGTGGACCGAGCTCCCGCTCACGCGCGCACGCCTCGGCCGCCTCGCCGGCAGCTTCGCGCTCGGGCTCGCGGGTGCCTGGGCACTCGTCGCCGTCGTGACGCTGATCCGCGCGGGAGCGCTGCCGAACCCGGCGAAGGCCGTCGAGTTCGCCCGCATCTACACGCGCTCGGGCGTCGGCGTCTGGCCGCTATTGCGGATCCTCGGCCTGCCGCTCGCGATCTACCTGACGTACGCGGCGGCGATCGGGGTCGCGACCGTCCGCGCGATGCGCGGCGCGCCGAACCGGACCCTCACCGGCATGCTCGTGTGGAGCGGCATCTTCGGCCTCGGCTCGGCCGCGTACTACATGGGTGCCTCGACGATATTGGCCATCGCAACGCTGTTCCCGGCATGGGGGCTGTCGCTCGCGCTGCTGACGATCGTCGCCGTCCGCCACATCGCGAGCAGGCGCGAACGGATCCCCTCCATCGCAGCCCTCGCCGCACTGTTCGGGATCGCGCTGATCGCGACGTTCGTCTTCATGCCGCCCGCGAGGCTGGCGCCTTGGACGCAGGTCGAGCGGATCGAAAGCGAGCCCGTCTACGCACCGGACGACGCCGAACCGTTGGAGGCGCCGAGCGAAGCCGCCTTCAAGCGCTTCGTCAGCTCGATAGCCGACGATCAGGGTCGCTTCGTCGTCCGGACGGGCGCGCCCGTCGCGTTCCTCACCGCAACCGGCCACCTGCTCGCGGACGCCTACGACCTCAGGGACGTCGTCCCTTACACCGGCCGCTCGGTCTTCACGGAGGATCAGCTCGACCAAGCGCTCGAGCGGCTGCACGCGGCGGGCGGCAACACGGTGCTGGTGCCGCGGCTGATACTCGAACGCGTCGCGGCAGCGCTGGACCGCCGCGGCTTCGAGGTGCTGACGAGCTCCGGCTACCGCGCGGGCGTGCCGGGGGAGTCGATCCCCGCGGAAATGCTCGTCGTCCACAGCGGCTACATCTACCCGAACGAACTCACGAAGTGGGTCGATCGGAGTGCGCTCCAGCCCGGCGCCTGACCGCCGCTCGGTTCGGATAGGGTCGGCGGCATGAGCGCGCGGATCGTCGTCCTCGGAGCCGGCTTCGGCGGACTGGAGCTCAGCACGATCCTGTCGGAGGAGCTCGGCGACGGCGCGGACGTGACGCTGATCGACAAGGGCGACGCGTTCGTGTTCGGCTTCTCGAAGCTCGACGTGATGTTCGGCCGCGAGACGGCGGAGGCGGTGCGGCTGCACTACCGCGACATCGCGAAGCCGGGCATGCGCTTCGTGAGAGAGACGGTCACGGCGATCGACCCCGACGCGCGGCGCGTCACCACGGATGCGGACGTCTACGACGCCGACATCCTCGTCGTCGCGCTCGGCGCCGACTACGACCTCGACGCGACGCCCGGCCTCGCCGAGGGCGGCCACGAGTTCTACTCAGTCGCCGGGGCGGAGCGGCTGGCGTCGGTGATCCCGACCTTCTCCTCAGGCCACGCGGTGATCGGGGTGTGCGGCGCGCCGTTCAAGTGCCCGCCGGCGCCGAGCGAGTGCGCGCTGCTGCTGCACGAGGAGCTGACGAGACGTGGCGTGCGCGACGCCTGCCAGATCTCGTTAGTGATCCCGTTCGGCACGCCGGTGCCGCCGTCGCCGGAGACGTCGGCGGCGCTCGTGGAGGCGTTCGCCGAGCGCGACATCGAGCTGATCACGAGACGGCGCGTCGCGTCGATCGATCCGGCGCGCAAGGTCGCGGTGCTCGACGACGACAGCGAGCTGGCGTTCGACCTGTTCCTCGGCGTGCCGAAGCACCGCGCGCCCGACGTCGTGCTCGCGAGCGGCATGACGCAGGACGGCTACATCCCGGTCGACTCGGCCACGCTTGCGACGCAATACCCGGGCGTGTACGCCGTCGGCGACGTGACGACGGCCGGCGTGCCGAAGGCCGGGGTGTTCGCCGAGGGCGCCGCGCGCGTCGCCGCGAAGGGGATCCTCAGCCAGTTGCGCGGCGACGAGCCGCCAGCTCCGTACGACGGGCGCGGCATCTGTTACATCGAGTTCGGAGCGGGACGGATCGGGGCCGTCGAGGTCGACTTCCTCTCGGGCCCCAAGCCGACCGGTGTCTTCGGCGTGCCCTCCGCCGAGCTGCGTGCGGAGAAGGAGCGCTTCGGCTCCGATCGTCGCGCTCGCTGGTTCAGTCAGCGCCCGTAAATCAGGGTCAGCGACCCGGTCGCCAGCGTCTGCGACTCGACGAGGCGCAGCGTGAACGGCGTCTCGATCCCGTCGAACAGACGCTTGCCGCTACCGAGCACGATCGGGTGAACCATCAGCCGGTACTCGTCGACCAGATCATGCGCGGCGAGCGTCCGGACGAGCGTCTGGCTGCCGGCCACGAGGATGTCGCCGCCCTCCTGCTGCTTGATCGCCGCGATGGCGGCGAGCACGTCGCCGCGGCCGTCGACGATCTCGCTGTTCTGCCATGTCGCCTCGGTCAACGTCGAGGTGACGACGTACTTCTTCATCGTGTTGAACTTGTCCGCGAAGCCGGCCTCGTCTCTCATCGTGGGCCACGCCTTCGCGAAGCCCTCGTAGGTGACGCGGCCGAGCAGCTGCACGTCGGCTGCCATCAGCTCGTCGAACTTGAATCTCATCCCCTCGGGGTCGTTGAACTTCATCGACCAGCCGCCGTGCTCGAACTGCTCGGCGCCGCCCGGATCCTCCATCACGCCGTCGAGCGACATGAACTCGGTGACGACCAGCTTGCGCATCGCTTCGCTCCTCTGTCGATGGGTGCCTATTACTTCTACGACGAGCGAGCAAGCGCGGAACCGACACGCCGACCGCGGAAGATCGCGAGCCCGCGCTCGGGGGAGATCTCGACGTCCGCGATCCCGGCGTCCTCCAGCATGCGCCGCAGCTCCCGGGCGGCTATCAGCGGGCCGTTCTGACCGGTGCGGACGCCGTGCCCGAGCAGCAGCTTCTGACGCCGGCTGCCCTCGGCGACGAACGTCGCCCCGCGCAGCTCGCCGCCGGGCTTGAGACAGCGGACGAGCTCGGCGATCGCCGTCTGCGCCTCCTCGACCATGTGCAGGCCGCTGTAGGCAAGGGCCAGGTCGGCGGTCGCGTCGGGGAGCGGGAGCGCGCGCATGTCGGCCTCGAGCAGCTCGATCGCGCCGTCGCGCAGCCCACGCTCGCGCGCGCGGCGCTCGCAGCGCGCGAGCATCTTCGGCTCGACGTCGACGGCGATCCAGCGCACGCGCTGGCCGGGCCGCAGCGCGCGCAGGGCGACGCCGCCGCCGCATGGCACGTCGAGCACGGTCGCGTCGTCGGGCAGCGCCGCGATCGCGGCCATGCTGCGGTAGAGCGGCGCGATGTCGGCGCCCCACGCGGCGCGCCCGACGAGCTGGGCCAGCCATGGGCGCTCGATGTAGAAGTCGTAGAAGACGCCGAATGGGCCGGCGCAGACATTCGTGATCTCCGGCATGGACTGGAAGTTTGACGGGCGGCGTATGCTGCGCGCCGCAATGGGCGGTCGACCTGGCTGTGCGACCTGCAGCCCGTTGAGCGGCTTGCGGAGGGGGTGGGTTTGCAACTGAACGCATGCGTGTTTGCGGCTGCGGCGGCCGGGTAGCAAGGCCCGCCATGACCATACGTGCATCGGAGCGGGGAACCGAGCGCGAGATCACGCTGAGCCGCCGTGAGCTGCTGCTGCGCACGGGCGTGCTGGGCGCCGGAGCGGTCGTCGGGGGACTGTGGCCGAGCGCGGCGCGGGCGACGGTGCCCGACGCGCTCAGACCGCTGCTCGCCCAGGTCGCCGACCCGGCGATCCAGCTGCTCGTCCGCGACACCTACGCCGGCCTCGCCGTGTTCGCCGTGCCGGGCCCCGATCCCTATTCCCAAGCCCAGAGAGTGACCACCGCCGCGCCCGGCGGCGTCGAAGCGAAGGCACCCGAGCTGCTCGCGCACACGCTCGACTCCTACATCTCGCTGCCGGACGCCTACGCGCAGGCGCTCGTCGCCGCCTTCAGAACGGGCGTCGAAGACGTGCCGATCCCGCACAGCCTGCTCGGCGGCGCGCTGTCGGCGCTGGAGCTGGTCGGCGCGACGATGGACGACGTCCTCAGACTCGCGCTCGCCAACGACGAGACGGTGCCGGCATCGCTGCCGCTCGCGCTGCTGATGAACTTCGCGGCGACGCAGGTGCGGCCGTCGTCGGTCGTCGGGCCGATCCCCTCCTCGCCGTTCGCGAACCTGACGTGGAGCGAGAAAGGCCTCGCGTTCGAGCGGATCGAGCAGGCCGACCCGGCGATCGTCGCGCTGATCGACGCGAACGCGCCCCAGCCGTTGAAGGAAGGCGCCTCCGGCCTGCTGCGCTTCGTCGGCAACGCGATGCTCGTGTTCGCGCCGTTCGCCGGCTACAGCGAGTACGGCGTGTTCGACCGCAGCACCCTGCGCGCGACGAGACGCCCGATCGGCTGGGACCTCTCCAGGTACATGCCGGGCCGCACGACGCCGGCGGACGGCTGGCCCGAGTTCCTCGGCTACTACCAGGACCGCCGCGAGACCCACACCGCACCCGAGTTCGGAGGACCGTGAGATGCGCGACGTGATCGTGATCGGCGCGGGCGGCGGCGGCCCGGTCGTGGCGAAGGAGCTCGCCGCACGCGGCCTCGACGTGCTCGTGCTGGAGGGCGGGCCGTGGTACACCGACCCGGAGCGCCAGTGGTCGCGCTATGAGAACGACGCCAACTCGCCCGCGGACGGTTACCTGCGCTTCGGCCCGGCTGACCGCTTCGAGAGACCGCCGTGGTTCCGCGAGCTGCCGCAGAACAGCTTCGTGTGGCAGCTGGCCGGCAGCGGCGGCACCACGCAGCACTACTTCGGCAACTGCCCGCGCGCGATGCCGGGCGTCTTCGACGACTACGCCGGGGCCGACGCGGATGCCTACGACGCCGCCCACCGCTTCCCGTTCGGCTATCGCGAGCTGATCCCCTACTACGAGTGGGTCGAGGCGACGCTGCCGGTGCAGACGGCCGCGATGGGGACGAAGGAGGCCGTCTTCTTCCGCGGCTGCGAGGGCGTCGGGCTGCCCGTCAACCCGTACAAGGACATTCTGTATGACAGCTTCCGCCCGCAGGAGAACGCGATCCTGCAGCCGGGCGGGACGGCGGGCAGAACGAATGACGAAGCGCTGCTGACGTATCCGCAGGCGACCGGCTGCACCTTCTGCGGCTACTGCTTCCAGGGCTGCTTCGAGCCGCGCAGAGCGCCGCGCAACCTCAAGGCCAAGCGCCAGACGGACAACTCCTACATCCCGATGATGCTGACCGCGCAGCGCTGGGCGGCAGACGGCAGGAGAGTGACGTTCACGCCGAACGCGTTCGTCACGCGGATCCTGTGGGACGCCGCGAGGACCGACCGCGCGGTCGCGCGCGGTGTGCGCTGGCGCGACACGCAGACGGGCGAGCAGCACGAGGAGACGGCGCAGGTCGTCGTGATGTCGGCCGGCTGCACGGAGGACCCGCGGCTGTGGCTCAACTCGCAGCTGCCGAACCCGAACGGCTGGGTCGGGCGCGGCTACACCGACCACGCGATCGACTGGCTGGTCGGCGTCTTCGACGAGTACACCGGCAACTCGAAGGGCGCCTCCTCCTCGGCGCGCGTGGACTACCCCGGCCGCGGCGCGCTCGAGCAGGTCGGCCTGCCGCCGGCGCTGGAGGGCTTCGCGATGGGCTTCAGCGACAGCGGCGTCCGCGGCGTCTACGACAACGGCCGTCCGCTGACCGGGAGATGGGACGGGCTCGCCGGGCGCGTCTACGGCGCCGACCTCAAGAGCGTGCTGAGCGACGTCGACCGGCTCGTCAACGTGCTCGTGCTGACCGACGACGACGTCGAGCCCGACGACCGCGTCGTGCGCTCGACCTTCCCGGAGGACGAGAACGGCCCGATCCCGCGCGTGCGCATCAAGGGACGCGAACGCTCGGCTCGCACGCTCGCCAACCGCGAGTTCCTCGCGAACAGAGCGGCCGACATCCTGCATGCGGCCGGTGCCAGACGCGTGCTGCGGATGGACTTCGGTCCGCTGCCCCTGCACGTGCACTCGACGATGCGGATGGGGTCGAGCGCGGACGACTCGGTGCTCGACGAGCACGCCGAGGCGCGCTGGGTCGACCGCCTGTTCGTCGCCGACAACGCGGCGCTCGCGAACGCACTCGGCGGGCCGAACCCGACGCTCACCAACCAGGCGCTCGCGACGCGCACGTGCGAGCGGATCTTCGCCAAGTACTTCGGCGGCGATCCGTGGGTCGGGAGCGAGTCGCCGGTCAGCTCCCTCGACGACCGCGTGACGGCGGGGGTGCTGGCCGGCGAGGCCGGCTGACCGGCGCGCGGGGCACACCGAGCATGGTGGCCGCGCGCGCCGGCCGCGACGGAGGAGCCGGCTCAGAGCCGGATGTCGGCCGCCACCTCGTAGGTCTCGACCGAGACGCGCGTGCCCATGCTCGTGGGCGGCTCCATCTGCTCGAGCTTTGCGTGCCCCGTCTGAAGGTCCTCCTCGGTCGCGAACATGCCGATCGCGATCACCTTCCCGCCGTCGGGATCGGCGAGGAACGTGAAGCCGGTCGAGGGCACGCCCTCCGGCGGCCCGGACTTCGAGTTCTCCTCGATCCGTGCGATCGCCTCGCGGATCGACTCAGCCGAGCCGCCCTCCCACTTCGCCACGCGTGCGTACATCGTCGCCTCCTGCAATTGGGTGCGCCGAACCTACTGCCGGACGGCGGGCCGGGTCAATCGCGCGGCTTGTAGCGGTGGTGCAGCATCAGGTCGTTGCCGTCGGGGTCGGTGAAGAAGGCCATATGGCAGACGCCGGTGTCGAAGGTGTCGCCCATGAACTCGACGCCCTTGCCCTCCAGCTGGGCGCGCGCGGCGGCGACGTCGTCGACGTGCAGCGCGAGGTGGCCGTTCTTCTGCGGGCTGAACGGCATGCCCTGCTGCTCCGGCTCCCAGATGCCGAGGCACGTCTCGCCGACCCAGAACTCGAACTGCGCTCTGTCGTCGGGGCGCAGGCCAAGCGTCTCGCCGTAGAACTTCCGTGAGCGCTCGGCGTCCTGCGAGGGGACGCCGACGAAGTCGAGCTTGGAGATCGTGGGCATGGTGGCTCCTCCGGTTGGGGGCTGAGACGGTTGCCGGACATGGTCCTACCCGTTGCGGTCAGGAGACGTCCGCGAATACACCCGCGGATCGCGGGCATGACGCGCTAGAACAGACGCCTTCGGCAGCAGAGAGCGACGACGGGAGACGGCCATGGAGACGCGCAGACTCGGAGGGCAGGGCCTTGAGGTCTCGCAGCAGGGCCTCGGCTGCATGGGGATGTCGGAGTTCTACGGCGCGGGCGACGACGCCGAGTCGCTGGCGACGATCCACCGCGCGCTCGAGCTCGGCGTCACGCTGCTCGACACGGCGGACATGTACGGCCCGTTCACGAACGAGCGGCTCGTCGGCCGCGCGATCGCGGACCGGCGCGAGCAGGTCGTGCTGGCGACGAAGTTCGGCAACGTGCGCGGGGAGAACGGCGAGCGGCTCGGGATCCGCGGCGACGCCGCGTACGTGCGAGAGGCGTGCGACGCGTCGCTGCAGCGGCTCGGCGTCGAGACGATCGACCTCTACTACCAGCACCGCGTCGACCCCGAAGTGCCGATCGAGGAGACGGTCGGCGCGATGGCGGAGCTGGTGGCGGCCGGCAAGGTCCGCTACCTGGGGTTGTCGGAGGCCGCGCCGGAAACGATCCGCCGCGCGCACGCCATTCATCCGATCAGCGCGCTCCAGACCGAGTACTCGCTGTGGACGCGCGACGTCGAGCGCAGGATCCTGCCGACGGTGCGCGAGCTGGGCATCGGCTTCGTCGCCTACAGCCCGCTCGGGCGCGGCTTCCTCTCCGGGCGCTGGAGCTCGCCGGAGGAGATCCCCGAGGGCGACTTCCGTCGCGGCAACCCGCGCTTCCAGGGCGAGAACTTCACGCGCAACATGGCGATCGTCGAGCGCGTGCGCGAGCTGGCCGACGCGAAGGGCGCCACGCCCGCGCAGCTTGCTTTGGCGTGGGTGATGGCGCGGGGCGACGACGTCGTGCCGATCCCGGGGACGAAGCGGCGCGCGTACCTGGAGGAGAACGTCGCGGCTTGCGAGCTGTCGCTCACCGCGGACGACCTGCTCCAGCTCGATGACGCGGCGCCCGCCGGCGCGGTCGCCGGGGAGCGCTACCCGGATATGTCGTCGATCGACGTATAGCGCCACTCCTACGCGGCGACCGGAGCGGCCGATGGCGACGTGGAGGTTGGGATCCTGTCGAGCCGCGCCCACGCGACGGTGTAGTCCAGCATGAACCCCTGACGTGCTTCTGCGAGCCGCTCGAAGTGCCCCGCATCGGCGGCTTGAAGCAAGGCTTCGACCGTGACGCCGGTGCCGAACAGCTCCAGCACGACCGCGCAATAGCGCACAAATGTGTTCAGCTCCGCGGCAAGATCCGCGAGCGGTCGCTGCGCGACGTCCGCGTCCGTAACGCGCTCGAGGCGCGCGGCGTCGGTTCTGCCAAAGTCGCGGCACATCCCGAATAGCGCAGCGGCGCCTACGTCGGGCGTCGCAAGTGCCTCGGTCGCCGCGGCCTGCTCGAGCACGGCAGCGCAGCCTTCCGACCGTCCACGCGCATTGACGGCGATCGCCGTCGCACGACACTTCGCGCGAAGCTCGGCACGCACGAGTCGCGTCGCGACGACCGGTAGCTCCTCGCTCGCGCGCAGCTCGGCGACGAGGCTGCGTGCGACGCGGATCACGTCGCGCGGGACGGCGCCCGACAAGCAGTGGCAGAGCGCGTGAAACGACGGCGGCATGCCGATGACGCGACGCCGCAGCAGCCGCTGCGTCTCCTCGAACGTGAGGTAACGAGCTTCGACGATTTCATCGAACGAGCTGTCGAAGACATCGCGGAACGGGAGCCCGCGTCGCTCGAAGCTGCTCATCGCGTCCTGCGAGATCGAGACGAGGAAGTACACGCCCGCGACGCCGAAGATCGACTTGATGCCGTTGAGGAACGTCTGCGCCTCCTCACTCGAGCGCATCTTGTCGAGCTCGTCGATCCCGATCACGACCGGCGCCTCGCGCTGCTCTGCGACGCCTCGCAGGAAGCTCCGCAGCTGTTCGACCAGTTCGGGCAGGCTCAGCTGCACCTGTGCCCACGACATGCTGCCCTCGGCGCCGAGGCTCGCGCCAAGCGGCATCTCGATCGAGCCGGACCAGGTGGACGTGTAGGACTGCTGGAGCTTCGTGTCCTGGTAGAGCCGCACCGCCCGCTCACGTACGGGATCGACCGACCCTCTCACCAGGATGCTCCCGAGGTCGAAGATCGACACGGCCAAGCCCGTCGCCGCGGCGCCGATCAAGCCTCCGACGTCCGGCGTGATGCTGATGAGCGGCCGCTTCGACGGGAGCGTTGGTTGCAAGCTCGCGGCCTGCCGAAGCAGCTGGGCCCCCGCGGCAAGGGCGAGCCCGGCTGCGATCGAGGCCAGCAGGATCGTGCGCGCGTCCTGGGCAGAGACGACGTCGCCCAACGAGCTCACGATCGCGGCGATTCCGAACACCATCGCGAGGAACGCGAAAAGCCACATGCGGCGGCGCAGATCGCGCGAAAGGAGGTCCCGCATCGCATCGTCGCGCAGCTTCGCGAGCCCCTCCGGGTCGTCGATCACCTCCTCGCAGGTGCGCGAAAGCAGATGGACGACGAAGTCGCGTGCGTCGTAGTTCACCGGAGCGCTCACGCGGACGCCGAGGTGACCCTCGGGGAAGCTCTCCGTGCGCCCGGCGCACACCGAGTCGATCAGTGTCGACTTGCCGGCTCCGCGCGGACCGGCGATCCCGATCGCACCGCCGTCCAGCGTGGTCAGCAGGTCGCGCATCTCTTCGATCGACCCGGTCGAGACCTCGAAGCGCTCGCTTGCGAGATCGGCGAGGCCGGGCACTGCGCCGACGCTCATCGTCAGCGCCCACTCGTCATGCGGGAAGAAACCGCGGACGACCGGCGCGACCCCCTGGGTATAGAGATCGTCGCCGAGGCGCGTCATCGCCGCCTTCGCCGCATGCTGAACGTGCCGTATCGAGCTGAGCCATGACTCGGTGAAGCGCACGACCAGTGGGGCGAGCGACACCAGCACGGTCACAGACGCCACGAACGTTCCGACCGGCAGGTCCACGACCGGTTCGATGATCCACCAGTACACCGTCAGGGCTGCGAGCAGCACGGCCGCGACCGGCGCCGCGAAGCGGATCGCGAGTACGAGCCACATACGCCAACGCCGGCGAAGCCATGCGGCCTGATCGCGCACGCAGTCGCGCTCCTGCGTCTGGACGATGCGCCATATCTCGTCGCTTGCGGCCTCGACGTGCTCGCGCAGATGGTCCACCGCGACCCGGGGACCGAGGTCCTCCTCGCCGGCATCGGGTTCCTGCAGCTGCGAGGCGAACTCCTGGTCGGCGATGACCCGCGCGAACGCCGCCTCGAGCAGCCGCTCGCGCTCCCGGTCGCCGAGCCGTGCTTCCGCGGTGCGGCGAATTCCCGGCCCGGAGCCATGCCCGTTGTTCGCCATGGCGGCGATCCTATGGAATGTGGCTGATTGGTGGGGCGCTTTGTGCCCTGGTTCAGCGCGAGAGCGTGAGCGGCAGGCTCAGCGCGCGGGCGTCCGTGCCGGGTCCGCCGGCGAGTGCGGTGATGCGCAGGCCGGCGCTTGCGAGGCGGGCGAGGTGCACGCGCGGGGCCCGGCCGGGCCGCAGCGCGAGGTCAGCGCCGCCAGCGCCGGTGCGCGCCGCCGTGCGCGTCGCGAGCGAGACGTAACGCGCGCCGCGCGGCAACCCGCCCTGTCCGCCACGCAAGGATCTGCCGGGCGCGCGCAGGCGATGCGCGAGCGTCGTCGGCGCCCACAGGTCGCCGCTCGCCGAGCAGGCGCTGGAGCACGCGAGCGTCACTGGCAGGCCGTGCTTCGCGAGCGCCCGCAGGGCGCCCGCGCGCATGAGCGCGACCGGGCGTCTCACGACGACGGATCTGCCGGCGCCGCGAGCGCGCAGCGCGAGCGTAAGGGTCGCCACCGCCGACGAGCGCGCGGCGAGCGCCGCGGCGGCCGCGCCCCGCGGACGCAGCCGCAGCACGAACGTGCCGGCGCGCGTGCGTCTCACGTCAGCGCTCGCGAGCGGACCCCGCACGCCGCGCAGGTCGAGCCGCGCGCTCACGCGGCAGCGGTCCTCGCACGCGGCCGCGACGGGCAGTCCGCCGCTCAGCACCGGCCCGATCCCGGCCAGTCGCGGCGCGAGCGCGCTCACAAGCGAGACGACCTGCCACCGCACCCGCGTCGGCACGACCTGCGGGTTCCCGGCGGCATCCCGCGCGCGCACGGCAAACGTGTGTCTGCCCAGCCGCAGATGCCGCAGCGTCACCGGCGACGCGCACGGCTTCGATCTGCGCCCATCGACCGCGCACGTGAACGTGACGCCCGGCTCGGATGCGGTGAACTCGACCACCTGCGTGTGCGCGCCGCTCACCGCCCCGGGCCCGGCCACGATCGTCGTCGTCGGCGCGACCGTATCGACCGTGAAGACGACGTCATCGCTGATCCCGGTCGTGCCCGGGTTGCCGGCTTGGACCGCGCGCGCGGTGTAGATGCCGTCGGCGAGTCTCGCCGCGATCGCCGACCACGCGCCGCCCGCGACAGCCGCGCTCAGCGTCTGCGCGGGCGCGCTGCTCTCCGTCTCGCCGGCACCCGGGAACAACCGCAGCGTCACGCTCGGATCGCTGTTGACCGTCATGGCGGCACGTCCGGAGAAGGTCGGCGTGGCAGTGCGCAGCGCGGCCCCCTGCGCCGGCGCGTCGATCGTGACGGCGGGCGGCAGCGCGGCGACCGGCAGGATCACCGGTCCGCGCGCGGCGATCACGTCATAGGCGGCGCGCCTGCGGTTGGCGGCGTCGTAGTCGGGCGCGTCTCCGTTCAGCGGCGAGGGCGAGACGAGCCCGCGGTCCTGCACCGCGCAGCCGCCGGCGCTCCCGCACTGGTTGGAGTAGTTGAAGTAGTAGATCGCGTCGATGCGGGGATCGAGCGTTGCGAGCCCGAGCAGCAGGCCGGCCGCGTCGCGCTGCGAGGCGTCGCCCCAGACCAGGCCGCTCGCGTCGCGGAAGCGGGCGCCGATCTCGTCGATCCAGATCCGCGACGCGGCCCACGGGCCCTGCAGCTTGCTCAGGTAGTAGCGGGAGACGGGCGCGTCGCTGGCGCCGACGACCTGGAAGCGGTTGACGTCGGTGTACGCGTGGAACGCCCACACGTCCGGGATGGCGCCGTTCGCGGCCAGCTCAGCCTGGTAGGCGTCGACGTAGGCGTCGTCGCCGGGGATCCCCGCGAAGTCGCCGGCGAGCAGCGTGCACGCGGTCGGGCACAGCTGCTTCGCGCGCAGCCAATAGTCGGCTGCCAGCTGGGGATTCGAGCCGAGCGCGTAGTTGCTTGTGTCGCGGTTGTTCGGCTCGTTCCACGGGGCGATAGTGGTGACGTCGGGATATGCGAGGCGGAAGGCGCTGAAGCCGGCGGCGAACTCGTCGGCGCTCGGGGCGATCGGATCGCCCGTGCCGGGCGCGCGCACGTCCTGGCTGGGCGCGAAGACGACGAGCACGCTCACGCCGGCCGCTCTGGCGTTCGCGAGGTATCTCTCAAAGTTGTCGCGCCGGTCCAAACCGGCGGCGCCGCTCGTCGTGGCGATGTCGTACGGCACGACGATGCGCGCGCGGCTGATCCCCAGCCCCGCCCAGAACGGCTCGGCAACGGTCGGCGCGTCCGAGTCGGAGATGCCGAGCTCGACGGCGCCGGCCGGAGCAGCGCTCAGTCCCGCCGCCGCGAGCAGGCAGGCGAGGAGCAGCAGCGCGCGATGCGGCGACGTACCCACGCAGACTGACAACACCGGAGTCGCGAGAAGTTGCGCGGGCGGTCAGCGCGCGCGGCGTCGCAATGGACGCCGCGCTGCTGTCCGGCCTCAGTGCGCAGCGAACTCCCGCTCGTGCTCCTGCTCGTGGCGCTCGACCGCGTCGAGAATCCCGCGGCGGCCTTTGTGCGCGCGCTCGTACGTCCCGACGTGGCGCAGCTGCGCGGGCGTCAGTCTGTCCAGCCGTCTCGTCACGTCCTCGACCGTCAGCTCGTCGTAGTTCGGCAGCGGCGAGCGATGCTCCTCGCGCTCGCGCGTCTTGCTCGTGCCGGTGGCGCCTTTGACCGCGTCCGCGGCGCCCTGCGCCGCGCCGCCAACTGCCCGCCGCGCCGTGTCGCTCGCGTCCTGCGCCGCCTCGCCGGCCGTGCGCCGCGTCCGCCGCAGTGCTTGCGCAGCGCCGGTGCTGCCGACGTCGTAGCTCGGTTCGTCGCGCAGCTCGGCGCCGGTGACGGCGGCCGTCAGCCTCGGCAGCTGGGCTCTCAGCGTCTTGAGCATCCGCTCCTCGTCCTCGCGCAGCTCGGCGGCGAGCGCCGCCGTGTCGGCGTCGCCGACCTGCCGCGCGAGCGCCTCGAGCGCCTCGTAGGTGGCGATCTCGAGCGCCTCGCTCGCGCACTCGTCCTTGGCGTTCTTCAGCAGCTTCTCCTCGCCGCCGGTGCCGCGCACCATGTCGAGCGGCGCCATCGCGAGCGAGATCGCCTGCCCGGCGAGTCGCTGTGCGATCCCGTAGGCGGTCTCGGCGATGCCGGGCGAGCGGCCGAGCTCGCGCAGCCGTCGGGCGACCGCGTCGGCGTGACCGCGCGTCTCGCGCAGATGTCTGTCCAGCGCGCTGCGGTATTCGCCTGTCGGGGTCATCGCGCTGTGCGCCTGGAGCGTGCGCACGAGCGCCAGCTCCATCGCGTGCGCCTCGTGCAGGTACTGGGCGATCTTGTCCTGAGCGATCGTCATGAAGCCCTCCTCGGCTCGAATGTCGGGGTGGGGTGCAGCTCTCCAGGGTTCCCAGGGACCCGGGGCGCAAACACGACGACAGCCCGCTCCTGCATGATCCCGTGATCTCCCAGGTCGCGATCAAGGATGGTTGGCGCGTGCGCCCTCGGCCGGAGGCCGCCCGGGAGCGCGGCGCGCGCCTGCCGACGCCCGCTCTGCTGGCGCTCGTGGGGCTCGCCTACTTCGCCGTCGCCAAGCTCGGCCTGTCGTTCTCGGAAGGCAACGCGATCGTCTCCGCGGTGTGGCCGCCGAGCGGGCTCGCCCTCGCGACAGCGATCGTCTTCGGGCCGCGGGTGGCGCCGGCGATCTTCCTTGCCGCCGTGCTCTCGAACGCAACCGGCGACAGCAGCGTGCCTGCCGCCATCGGGATCGCCACCGGCAATGCGCTCGCGGCTGTCGTCGGCGCGACGCTGCTCGTGCGCGCGGGCTTCCAACCGACGTTGCGCCGCGTGCGCGACGTCGTCGCGCTGGCGATCCTCGGCGCCGCGGTCAGCACCGCCGTCAACGCCACGATCGGCACCGCCACGCTGCTCGCGGCGGACGTCGCACAGCCGGGCCATCTGTGGGCCTTCTGGCGCGTGTGGTGGCTCGGCGATCTGACGGGCGTGCTGCTCGTTGCGCCACCGCTGCTGCTGGCGCTGACAGCTCACCGCGACGGCCGCGCGAGACGGCGCGACGCCGCACGGATCGCCGAGGCAAGCCTGCTGGCGGCGGCGCTTGTAGCGGCGATGCTGATCGTCCTGAACCAGGGGGTCACGCTCGCGTTCCCGATCTTCCCACTGATCGTGCTCGCGGCAATGCGCTTCGGCCAGGCGGGCGCCGTGACGGCGGCGCTCGTCGTCTCCTCGATCGCGGTCGCCTACACGGCCAACGGCGAGGGACCGTTCACCGGCGGCGCGCCTGACATGGACCTGCTGCGCGCGCAGGTGTTCGTCGGCCTCGCGGCGCTCACCGGCCTGCTCGTCGCCGCGATGCGCAGCGAGTGGGAGCGCGCCGAGGACGCGCTGGCGCGGCTGGAGGTCAGCGAGCACGCGCTCGCCGAGGCGCAGCGGCTCGCGCGCATCGGCAGTTGGGAGTGGGACGTGATCGCCAACACGGCCGAGTGGTCGAACGAGCTGTACCGGATCATGGGCGTGGAGCGCGCGTCGTTCACGATCGACGGCGAGAGCTTCTACGGGCGCGTCCCGCCCGAGGACCGCGAGCCGATCGAGCGGGCGATCGCCGCGACGCTGCGCACGACCGAGCCGTTCCGCTTCGAGCACCGCGTGGTCCACCCCGGTGGTGAGCTGCGCACGATCGACAGCCGCGGCCGCGCGGAGGTCGACGGCGACGGACGCGTCGTGCGACTGCTCGGCACGGCGCAGGACGTCACCGAGCAGCGCGCCGCCGAGCGCCTGCTCGAGCACCAGGCGCTGCACGACCCGCTGACCGACCTGCCGAACCGCGCACTGTTCCTCGACCGCCTGCAGCACGCGCTCACGCGCGCGAGACGCCCCGGTTCCAACCTCGCCGTCTACTTCTGTGACGTCGACGACTTCAAGGACGTCAACGACAGCCTCGGCCACGACGCCGGCGATGAGCTGCTCGTCGCGCTGCCGCCGCGACTGCGCGAGGGGCTGCGCGCGGGCGACACGGTCGCGCGCTTCGGCGGCGACGAGTTCGTGATCCTGTGCGAGGACCTTGCTTCCGAGGGCGAGGCGATCCGCATCGCCGAGCGGATCGCCGAGGCATTCGGGCTGCCGTTCGAGCTCGACGGCCGCCCGCACCATCTCAGCGTGAGCGTCGGCGTCGTGTTCGTGAAGGCCGGCGAGGCGAGCGCGACCGAGGTGCTGCGCGACGCCGACGCGGCGATGTACCGCGCGAAGGGCGGCGGCAAGGGCCGCTTCGAACTGTTCGACGCGCAGATGCGCGCGTCGCTGGTCGCGCGCCTGCAGACGGAGGCAGACCTGCGGCGCGCGCTGGAGGACGGCGAGCTGCGGCTGCACTACCAGCCGGTGGCCGACCTGTCTGACGGAGCGTTCGTCGGCGCCGAAGCGCTCGTGCGCTGGCAGCATCCCGAGCGCGGACTGCTGGCGCCGGCCGAGTTCATCGCGGTCGCGGAGGACAGCGGCCTGATCGCGCCGCTCGGCGCGTGGGTGCTGGAAGAGGCGTGCCGACAAGCGCTCGCCTGGGGCGGCGAGCGCTTCGTCTCGGTCAACCTCTCGCCGCGGCAGCTGTCGCACTCCGACGTGCCGGCGCTCCTGGCGCGCGCGCTCGAGGAGACGGGCGTCGACCCGGCGCTACTGGAGTTGGAGATCACCGAGAACGTGCTGATGGAGCAGAGCGCCGGCGCTTTGGGGACCCTGCGGAGGTTGAAGGCGATGGGCGTGCGGCTGATGCTCGACGACTTCGGCACCGGCTGGTCCTCGCTCGCGTACTTGAAGCGCTTCCCGCTCGACGGCTTGAAGATCGACCGCGAGTTCGTCGACGGCCTCGGCAGCGAGCCGGAGGACACCGCAATCGTCGCGGCGGTGCTGTCGATGGCGGCGGCCCTGGAGCTCGACGTGATCGCCGAGGGCGTGGAGACGGAGGCGCAGCTCGCATGGCTGCGCTCGCGGGGCTGTGGGCTGGCGCAAGGCTTCCTGCTCGGGCGGCCGATGCCGGCGGGCGAGCTGGACGCGCTGGCGGGTTGGCGGGCGTAGCTCCGCGCGCGTAGGGCGGCGGGCTTGTGCGCTCCGCTCGGTAGGTCGCCGCAGCCGCGTCGCGTGTGCTGTTCGGCTGGGGAGGGGTGGGGGCGGCTTGCGCGCCGACGCAGCCGGCCACTTCGGCGGCAATGGTGCCCGTCATTGCGCATCTTCGCGACAGGACTGCGCAACAGCTCGCGCATGTCCGCCCACCCCGGGGATGAGCGTCACTTTTAGTCCGCTATGCGACCACAAAGTGACGCTCATCCCAACACTGCTCGGCAAACGTCACAACACGCCCGCGCTCTGCAACGGAACAGCGGAAGACCGTGGACGTCAGACCCGCACCTGCTCCCGCCCCCTCCCCAGCCGACGGCGCACGTCCCGCGCCGCCGCTCACGTGCCGAGCGGAACGCCACCGGCGGCCGGCGGCCGGCGGCCAACGAGCGGCGGGCGCGAGCGGCGACCAGCCCAAGCCGGACCGCTCAGCGCCCCGTCGGGCCGAAGCGCTCGGTCCGGATCGCCGCCGGGTCATGGCCCAGCGCGACGAGCAGGTCAGCGGTGTGCTCGACGAAGGGCGTGGGTCCGCAGACGTACGCGTGGGGCGCCGCGTCGGGCAGCGGGCCGAGCGCAGTGACCATCGGGGCGTCGATGCGGCCGGCAAGACCGTCCCAGCGGTCCGGCTGCTCGCGCGTGAGCGTGATCTCGACGCTGACGCCGATGCGCTCGGCATGCCGGCGCAGCTCCTCACGAAACAGCAGGTCGTCGAGGCGGCGCGCGGAGACGAGCAGCCGCACGTCGGCCGTGCTGCCCGCCGCCTCGTGATGGCGCAGCATCGCCATCAGCGGCACGAGCCCGGAGCCGCCGGCGAGCAGCAGCAGCGGGCCGCCCTGCGCCGCGTCCCAGGTGAATGGCCCGCCGATCGGGCCGCGCAGCTCTAACTCGTCGCCGGGCTGCAGCTCGTCAGCGAGGTAGGGCGAGACCTCGCCGTTGGCGATCCGCTCGATCGTCAGCGCGAGCTGCGGGTCCTCCGGCGCGGACGCGATCGAGTAGGAGCGCTCGGCCTGGTAGCCGTCCTCGGCGGTGAGGCGCACGTCGACGTGCTGGCCGGCGCGGTGCCCGGGCCAGCCGGGCACGTCGAAGACGATCGTGCAGGCGTGCGCGGTCTCGCGGATCAGCTCGCGGACCGTGACGGTGCGCCACACGATCGGTGCGCCGCGCGGGACGCTCGGAGGAGCCGCGGCGGCGCCATCCACGGCCGGCCGCTGGCCATCAGTCGCCGCCACCGGTCAGTCGCTCCAGTAGCGCTGCTCTCGCCAGGGATCGCCAAAGTTGTGGTAGCCGCCCGCCTCCCAGAAGCCGGGCTCGTCCTGGAGCGTGAGCTTCAGCCCGCGCACCCACTTGGCGCTCTTCCAGAAGTACAGGTGCGGGACGAGCAGGCGGGCGGGGCCGCCGTGCTCGGGGTCGAGCGGCTCGCCCTCGAACGTGTGCACGACCCACGCCTTGCCGCCGATGAGCTCCCCGAGCGGCATGTTCGTCGTGTAGCCGCCGTCGCTGAAGGCGGTGACGTACTCGGCCTCGGTCGAGATCCCGCGCAGCAGCGTGTCGATCGAGACGCCGGTCCATGTGGTGCCCAGCTTCGACCACTTCGTGACGCAGTGGATGTCGACGGTGAACGTCTCCTGCGGCAGCTCCAGGAAGTCGCGCCAGGACCACGTCGGCGTCGCGTCGACCTCACCGCGCAGCGCGAGGCTCCACTCGGCCAGCGGCGTGCGCGGCGTCGGGCCGGCCGACAGCACCGGGAAGTCCTCGACGACGTACTGCCCAGGCGGCACGCGCGCCGGGTCGACCGCGGGGCGGCGGCCGTGGAATCCGCGCGAGATCGGCGGCATGCGACCGATCCTCGCAGACGCGTCCAGGGCGGTCGTTCAGCCAAGCCCGAGATCGACGCGCGAGTGCGGACGCGCGGCATCTTCGCAGCGCGCAACGGACGAACACAGCCCCCGCTGCGAAGCGCCTCGTCACCGGCCGTACACACGGTTGACATGCGACACGATACACCTGAAAGTAGAGCGATGTCCTCGTACACCGTTCCTCCTCCTCACCGACCGGAAGCATCTTCGACGGTCGAGTTACAGCGCACGCTGCGACTGCTCGGCTGGCCGATCCGCGTCGACGGAGTGGTCGGCGAGCAGACGCGAAGCGCCGTGCGCGATTTCCAACGCGGCTACGCCTTCTCCACGCTCGTCGCCGGCGGCGGCGTCGGCCCGCGCACGCAGACGGCGCTACGCATGTCGATACGCCGGGGCGGGCGCTGCTCGCAGCACTTCACGTTCCGCAGCTTCCGCTCGCCGGGCGACGGCTGGATCAAGCTCGACCGCGTGCTCGTGAGAGCGCTGGAGGTGTACCGCGCGGAGCTCGGCGCACCGGTCACGATCCTCGCCGGACACCTCGACCCGGAGTGGAACGCCGCGAAGGGCGGCCACCCCGACTCGCAGCACCTGCACGGAACCGCCGCCGATCTCGAGCCGGCAATGACGCTCGACGACGTGTACGCGCTGCGGACCTTCTCCGGAATCGGCTATGACGGGAGAAGCGGCCACGTCGTGCACGTCGACGTGCGCCATGCCGGGCCGGCGCCAGATGGCGGGACGGTGGCGAACCCCGCCATCTGGACCTGCTGAGGGCTCACAGAAGCGACGACCGGCGGCTACGGCTCGACGACGAGGCTCACCGCTGCGTTCGCGACGTGCAGCGCGAGTGCCGGAACGACATCGTCGTATGACGGCTTGATGCCCCGAAGATCCAGGCCGAAGATCGCCAGCGTCGGGACTTCCTCTTCACCGAAGGAGCGGTCGCCCGGGTAGCCGGCGTTGCGGCCGCTCCCTGGTCCCTGGAAGAGCTGGATGCTGCGCGCGTCTCTCGGCCGCGAGCTTCGGGCGCGGGCGTTGGCGAGCGTCTTGACGGAGTCCCATCCGTCCATCAACAGGACCTGGATCGCATCGGCTTGATCGCGATCGCGCAGGATGCCGAGCACGAGCGCCGCGCCGAGAAAGCGATCCGCGTCCTGCGGCGAGACACCCCATCCATCGAGCAGCGCAAGCACGTCGGCGGTCGGCACGCGCCCAACGAGGTGCGGCGAGGGGCGCGGATCGCGTGGATGCGGCGTCAGCCCGTCGAGCCTGGCGAGGAACCGCCTGAGGGCAGTGCGATTCGCTGCCGCTGCAGCGGGGTCGATCAGGCCAGACTGATCGCACCAGCCGCTTTTGCTGAAGATCATCTTGCGGTTGGTGTCGAGCGAGATGACCTCCCGCCGAGTGGGCGACAGATCGGGCGACAGCAGCAGCTCGCGTCTCCAGTGCCGCAGTGGCGAAGCGTCGTTCTCCACCGCTGACAGCGATCGCAAGAGCGTCTGCTCGTGGTCGACGTAATGCCGGAAGGCCTCGGCCGTCTCGACGCTGAACCAACCGCGACAGAGGTCGAGGTACTCGCGCTTGTAGCCGAAGAACCGCCCTCGTTGCTGCACGGTGTCCGCGTTTCCCACGCCCCGTCCCCGCGGCATGTACGTGACCGCAAGGTTCTTCACCGTGAAGCCGCGGTCGAGCTTGGCCCCACCGATCACGATCCAGCCAGCGTGATCGTCCCAGTCGTCGACCTTGATCTCCTCGGCGGCATCTTGATTGACCTTGCGGATCGCTACGTGGTCCGCGAACCGCGGCACGTCTCGAGCCAGGCGATCGAGCTCGGGGATGTCGTCGCAACTCGACGCGAGATCGTCGTATGCCGCTTGGATGTCTCCGCGTAGCGCGTCCTTGAACGCGATGTCCTGCGGGATCCGTAGGGGCGCTACGAGGTCGTCCACGATGGCGCGGACCCAGCGGTAGTGCTTGTCGTGCACGTCGCGCTGAACCGCCGGGTGGACGAGCATGGACAGTGGGCGCGGATGACCCCGCTGTTGGGCCAGGGTCAGCGCCAGCAAGAAGGTGGCGAGTGCGCGCCGCAGGCTCGGCGGCGGCTCCGTCGCATCCGGATCCGTCGCTGTCACCACGTCGTCGTCCGTGATGATCCGAACGAACGATTCGGCGTGGTCGACGAAGAGGTCGCGGCCGCCGACGTAGGCTCTGCCACTGCGCAGGATGGTGACCGTCTCCGGCGAGAGCTGGTCGCTCAGCTTGATCAGGAGCGGTGCTTGCGGCGTGGCCGTGTACATGAGGAAGTCATGGCGAGGCAGCGTCTCGCGAACCGCCCCGATCCCAGCGTAGATCGCCGACTCGTCCCCTTGCCGGACCTTGCGATTCGGGCTTGCCTGGTCGGCCTCGTCATCGATCACCAGCGTGGGGACGGTCGTCATGTCCATCTTCGTGGCCAACGCGCCAAGCAGCTTCTCGACGGCTCCCAGTCGCCGAGCGTCCTTGAGGACGAAGCAGACGGTCGTCGTCCCAGCGTTCGGCTGGAGCAGACCCTGCAGAAGCTCTCGCTCATCGCTCATCGACGGGTTCTCGAGCCGCCGCCATGGGTTGATGCCGCCATCGCCCTTCATCAAGTCGTCCCGCAGCCGCTGGACGGTCTGGGCCATCAGGTTGCGCTTCGTGCCAGCCACCACCACGATCAATCGAAAGCCGCGGTCGTGCGCAAGCGCCATGAGCGTCGTGAACGCCAGCGTCTTCCCGCTCTGCACCTCCCCAACGACCAGATGCGCCGCCGCGTGCGGACCGGCCTCCTGCGGGGAGGCGCAGCGCCCGAGCGTCGCAACGGCAGCCGCGAGATGCTCGGCTCGCGCCTCAGCGCTCAGTGTGGCCTGGCGAGCGAGCAGACGACCGGTGAGCGCACCGGGAACCGGCGTCCATCGACGCAGCCGATCGTGCCCTCTTGTCACGACGCTCCCACCGTGGTGCGCGCAAGCGGGCCCCGGAGCACGTCGTTGAGGCACATGCGCACGGCGCTAGGCTCTCTGGCGCCCGCCAGCCGCGCCTGGATCTCCGCCAGCCCAATTGCCGTCGTAAGCCGCAGGACAGGCTCGATCTGCTGATTGGGGAGATGAGCGAACGCTTGCATGAACGGATGCTCTCGGTCGAGCTCGATCACCCAGCCTCCGTCGTCAGCCTCCCACACGCTCAGCCACGTCGATCCGTCGCGAAGGACGACCGACAAGGCGACCTCCCCGACGGCTGCAGGAGCACTCCAGCGGAGCGTGCGCGTTATGGCCTCGCGTAGGCGATCGGCCGGCGGTCCCTGGGCATCGGCACCGAGCGGCTGGTCATGTTGCACCGCCGCAGCCGTGGCCTCGATCGCGCTCTGGAGCTGGCGATCGACCTCGGGCCCGCGCTCCGTCGAACGGTGCAGCCGCGCCATGCGCAGCAATGGCAACGGCTCGGCGTCCGCCGCCGCCCGCAGCTGCTCGAGGAAGGCCGCCTCTCGGCCATCCCACAGGATCGCGTCCTTCGACGCGGTGACGCGCAAGCCTGAGACGTCGAGCTCGCCGACCAGCCGCTGGAAGACGAAGCTCGTCGAAGCACCGAAGATCTCGCTTGGCCGATAGAGGTCCTCAGCTGCGCCGGCACCAGACCCGGCACCGACAACCACCTTTCCGCGGTGCATCAGCGCCAAGCCGGACTCGGAGGTCGACCCACGCGACCGCAAGGCAAGCCAACCGTGGACGGTGCAGCCGTCCCCGAGATCGAGCTTGACCTGCTTGCGCCATCTTCGCTGCCTTGCGCCGGCAGGCGCATCCCAGCGCGACGCCCGCAGGACCTCGATCTCACGCGCCTCGAGCCGCTCTTCGCCGATGATGAGCACGAGCTCTCCAGAGCGGAGGAACGTCCGGTAGATGCTTGCGAGGTACTTGCGGATCTTGCCGAGCGTCTTGCGACTCGGCACCGGACGATGCAGGCGATCGAGGCGGACCGTGGTCGCATGTGCATCAGCGTCAGCCGACTCCACCGTGATCGGCAGCTGCTCGAGCTCCTGGGCGATGATCGTCGGGACGTCGAACTCGACGCTGCGGCGCGTCGGCTCGGCGAGCGCAGTCGAGGTCACCGTGAAGTGGTCGGAGAACCAGCAGGCGGCGCTCTTCATCCCGATGCCGAACTGCGCGAGCCCGCTGCGGTCAGGCGGCGGCTCGGCGGGTCGGAAGGCACGCGCGACGTCCGCAGCCGCTATGCCGGCCGCGTCGTCGACGACCTCGATCACCCCCGCGGCCCGATCGATGCGAATCTCGACCGTCACGTGGGTCTGCCCCCGTGATGCGAGGGCGTCTCTGCTCGCCAGGAAGCTGGCAAGCGCGTTGTCAACCAACTCGCTGAGCGCGTACCAGGGCTTGTAGTTCATCGAGCTGAGCAGGCCGAGCATGCCCACGTTCGGGCGGATCTCGACCGTCGTCAGCTCTGTGGGGGATTCGATCATCGAGTGGCCGGGCGCATGGGTGACCGCCGGCCGCCGAGCCTACCCGGCCGGTACGTGGGCTCGCGCCGGATAGAAGAGCTACGAGCCGGAGCCGAGCGCGCGTTCGATCTCGGCGGCCACGCAGGCCGGATCCTCATGCTCCCACGCGCGGATGGACGTCCAGCCGTCGGCCACGAGCTCGGCCGAGACGGCCGCGTCGCGGACGACGTTGCGCGCGAGCTTCGGCAACCAATAGCCGGTGTTCACCTTCGGGACGTTGCCGTGCTCCGGGCAGCGGTGCCAGAAGCATCCGTCTATGAAGACGGCGATCCGCGCGCGGGTGAAGACCACATCGGGACGCACGAGGCGACCGGAGCCGAGTCGAATCGGATGGTCCTTGCGGAATCGAAGTCCGAGCGCATGGAGCGCCGACCGCACGGCGACCTCTGGCTTCGTGTCGCGGCGGGGGTTCGCTCGCATCCGACGGCTCACGTCGGAGCTCGTTGGATGTGGATATGGCAGCGCGACCATGTCTGTGCCGCATCGAACCAGATCCGCGGAGGATCTGCGCAACTGCTCCGGATAGACGTCCGCGGCCGAAGGGAGAATGGCGACCCATGACGACCCCTGCCTACTCCGCTATCTCGCTGTACTGCGGGGCGGGCGGCCTCGACCTCGGCTTCGAGCGTGCAGGCTTCGATATCCGGTGGGCGATCGACAACGACCCGTGGGCGGTCCAGACCTATAACGCGAATCTGGCACCCCGCGCGACTTGCGGGGACGTCCTGAAGATCGGTCCTCCCTCGATCCCAAGGCCCGACGTGGTCATCGGCGGCCCCCCGTGCCAGGGGTTCTCGGTGATGGGGCGGATGGACCCGCGCGATCCGCGCAGCCAGCACGTCGAGCACTTCCTCGACGTCGTCGCTTCGATAGAGCCTCGTGCGTTCGTGATGGAGAACGTCAAGGCGCTTGCCGTCAGTCCGCGCTGGGCGCCAATCCGCGAGCGCCTCGTCAGCCGCACGACGGCGCTCGGCTACGAGTGGACGATGATGGTCCTCGACGCTCAGCAGTACGACGTCCCGCAGGCACGCGAGCGCATGTTCCTCGTCGGGCTTCGCGACACGATGCCGGAGCCCCCTGCTCCGAGCTCGCGACGGCCACCGACGGTGCGTGAGGCGCTCAGCGACCTGCCGCCGTTCGGGAGCCCCGGCAACGACGGCACCTGCTCCGCACGAGTCGTCCCGGCGCGCATCCCGGTCATGCGCCCGACGCCGTACAGAGGCAGCCTGATGTTCAACGGCTCAGGCCGGCCGCTCGAGCTCGATGGTGTTGCGAAGACGCTCCCCGCGTCGATGGGCGGGAACGCCACGCCGATCATCGACCAGGAAGAGCTCGCGCACGGCACCGAGCCTTGGGTCGTTGCGTACCACCACCGCCTCCAGAGCGGCAAGCGGCCGCTCAGACGCGCACCGCGTCGTATGCGACGCATCACCGTGCAGGAGGCGGCGGTGCTCCAGACGTTCCCTCCCGCGTGGAGGTTCCTCGGCCCCCAGGTGGCGCAGTACCGCCAGATCGGGAATGCGGTCCCGCCGCGGCTCGCGCACGCCGTCGCACGGAGCGTGCACGCAGCGCTGGAGCGCGCTACACCTCAGACCGACGAAGCGCAGTCGCTCCTG
Organism: Conexibacter sp.; assembly: GCA_035264605.1. GTDB lineage: Bacteria > Actinomycetota > Thermoleophilia > Solirubrobacterales > Solirubrobacteraceae > Conexibacter. The sequence goes on from DATFPW010000013.1 coordinate 26,015, forward strand.
GCCATCGCTTGAAGGCTTCTTCGGTCGTCACCCTGCCCAGCGTCTGGCGATCGCCGCCCACGCTTCGATCGTCGCCTCGTCAACGCGGATGTCCCGCAGCGCCTCGGCAAAGTCGCGGGGAAGCCGAGCGCAGAATGCCTCGACCCGGATCTCGCTCGCGCCCAGAGCCTCGTGCAACAGCTCTCGTACTCCGTCGGCGATACGCAGGACAACCCCATGCTCCCGCTCGATGCGTCGGATCACGCCCGCTCGATCGAAGGCGGCCAGTCGTCCGGGGCGAAGCACCGCGAGCAGCGCCCGATCCACCTGCTGGGCGACGACTTCGGCGGCCAGCGTGTCAGCCGTCTCCTCCCCCGTCTTGAGCTGCTTGACCTCGGCACCGATGATCAGCACCCCGCCGCGACGGATCGGGATGTCGATGCGGCGGGGATCGTTGCGAGACGGGACGTCAGCGTCGAACCCGCTTGCGCGATATGCCGCGGCAACGATCGCCATGCCACGAGCGCCTTCCTCAGGGTCAGCAGCGACGAAGCCCTCCAGGACGTCGACGAGCTCGTGCAGCCTAGGTGGTGCGACGAGCGACGACGAGACGGTCTCAACCGCCGACCCGAGCACAGCGGCGCGGCGCGCTCGGATGAACGCCGCGAGCGCGAGCGATGCCTGAGCCTCGGACATCTCGTTCACGTCGCCGAGCCACCGCAAGATGACCTGGAAGAACGGCTTGTGGCGCGGGGTGATGCGCTCGAGCGCAACATCCCACCGCGTCGCCCCGTTGAGCGTGCTGTGGTTGATCGGGTCCCGGTCGCTGGTCGAGGCGATGTCGTAGCCGTACGCCCGTCTGTTGCGCGCGAGGACCGTGGCGGCCATGCGGAGCGAATAGGCACCTGCGCTGCCCTCGCGCTTCTTCAGTACGAACGCGTCGATCCGATCATCGGTCGCCTTCGCAAGCAGCACCGCCCCGACAGCCGGGATGAAGGCGACCGAAGGGCTCTGATCGAGCGTCGCGGCGCGTTGCACCCATACGCTGGGCAATCCCTGATCGGAGGCCGCCACGAGGAAGGCGGCTTCGAGCGTTTGCTCGAGCGCATGATCGTCCAACGTAATTGGCACTCATGCAGGGTATGACCCATGAAGGACATGGGAGTGCAGCCGCGGCTCAGCGTCCGCTCGCAGCCCGCCGATACCGCGCCACCGCCAGCGGCGCGCGAACACGACGATGATGGCGATCCACCAGGCGACCGCGCCCCACATGTTGTCGCCGGCGCCGCGGGCGAGGTGCCGGGCGGGGACGCGGCGGCGTCGGGGCGAGGAACGAGCCGCTCTCGGAGCACCCCTGCGAGTACCGCGGCAGCGACGACTCGCTCGACTGGCTCGCGCTGCGGATCGCCGGCCTCGGGTGGTTCGAGGTGCACGAGCCAGTGGAGCTGGCAGAGCCGCTGCCGCGAGCTGGGGCGCGGCTGGCGCGGGCGGGTGGCGCGTAGCGGCGCGGGCTGCACAATCTGCCGCTCGACCCAGACGGCGAAGCGCCTGAGCCGTCACATCCGTGCCACGACGCGCAACTGCGAGCGCAGCACCGCGCCGACGAACGGCGACGGCCAGTAGCGCAGGAACGCGCGGCGGGACTCGGGTCGGTCGCCTGCGTGCGGCACTTCGTAGCTGACGAGCGTGCGGCCGTCGCCGTAGGGGCGCAGCGAGAAGTCGCACGCGATGCGGGCGAGACCGGGGCGGTCGAACGTCGCGAACCGGGCGGCGGAGATCTGCTCCCAGACGGTCTCGCCGGCCCAGAAGCGGCCGATCGCGCCGAACGCGATCTCGTGCGGCGGATCCTCGCCGAGCAGCACCCACTCGCCATTCGCCGGCAGGTCGGCGAGCCGCATCGTCTCGGGCGGAGGCGGCTCGGCCGGCTGCGCGCGACCCGCGGCCGCCGAGACGGCGCGCTGGCCGCGGCCGCGGCCGCGAACAGGGCGCGCACAGCGCGCGGCTCATGCCAGGCGCATGAAGTCGGCGCGGCGGACGGCCTCGTAGACCGACGCGAGGCCGCCGTCGACGAGCAGGTGCTCCTCCGCCATCCGTCCACCTCCGCGCGCAGGGCGCGAGAGGATACGGACCACGAACCGGTCAGTTGCGAGACCCTGCGGACCGAGCAGGCCGAAACGATCGCGTACCGTGTGGGGACGGATGCGCAGCCGGATCTCGCAGCCGCACTTCGTCCTCGTGATGGCAGTCGCGTGCCTCGCCCTTCTCGCCGGCCCCGCAATTGCGGGCGCCGCCGGCTGGCTGCCCGCGACGCCGCCGGCGACCGCCGCGAACGGGCCGAGCGGCGCGGTCGTCGCAATCGACCCGGCCGGCGATGCTATCGCCGCCTGGACTGGCGATGACGGCAACGGCGTGCAATCGCTGATCGTCGCGACGCGGCCCGCCGGGGGACCTTGGAGCACGCCCGCGCCGTTCGCGAGCGACGTCGGCGTCGATGCGCCCGCGGTGACGATGGACGCAGCGGGCAACGCGACGGTTGTGTGGATCGAGAGCTCTGACGGCAGCGCGTTTGCCGCGCACGCGCGACGTCGCGACGCCGCGAGCGGGACGTGGGGCGCGCCGCAAGACTTCCCCGTGGGCGATGTTGCGAACGTCGCGGACCCCCTGACGCAGGTGCGCGCCGACGCGCTGGGGAACGTCGTCGCCGCGTGGGTCGAGCACGACGCGAACTCGGGCGTCGCCTCCGTGCGGGCAGCGGTCGCGGACAGCGCCGGGAGATGGAGCGCGCCGGCAACCCTGTCGGACCCGACCGACGCGTCGGTGGCGTTCGATCGCCCGCAGATCGCGCCCGACGCGAGCGGCGGCGCACTCGTCGGCTGGACTTCACAGCGCAACGGCGCGCCGTTCGACTACGCGATACAGACGAGCACGCACGTCGGCGGCGGCGCCTGGGACACGGCGAGAGACCTACTCACGAGCAGCGACGACATCTCCCCGTTGCGGCTCGTCGGCACGCACGGCGGCGACGTTGCCGCGACGTGGTTCCAGGGCTCGCCGTGGGCGCCGTGGGCCGCGTTCCGCCTGGACGGCAGCTGGAGCGTCGACAGCCTGGGCGACGAGTTCGCGCTCGGGTGCGTGCCGATGCAGGCGCTCGGCGCCGACGACGGCGGCGCGACGGTCGTATGGAAGACCCAGTCGACGGGTGGGCTGGCCGCGGTGCGGCTGACGGCCGGCGGCCCGGAGGCGGAGACGACGGTGTTCTCCCCCACCACGGAGATCGTCGGGGACGTCGCGATCGACCACGGCACCGTCGTGTTCGTCGCGCACGCCTCCGGTACGGAGACCGAAGAGGCGCTCGCGAGCCGGCGCAGCGGCAGCGGCTGGAGCGCGCCCGCCCTGCTCGGCTCGGGACCTACCGGCACCGAGCTGGCGGGTCCCGCCGTCGCGACGGACGCCGCGGGCAACACGCTCGCGACGTGGACCGCAACCGATGGGCTCGGCGCCAAGTCGGTCGCGGCCGCCGCGTTCCAGGCGACCGCGCCGCAGCTGAGCGACGTGAGCGTGCCAGGGAGCGGCACGGCCGGCGCGCAGCTTGGCTTCTCCGCAGGTGCCCGCTCGACGTTCGCGACGATCGCGCAGACGAGCTGGGACTTCGGCGACGGCACGCCGGCGGTGGGCGGCGCGAGCGCGAGCCATGCGTTCGCGAGAGCGGGCACGTATTCGGTCACCGTCACTGCGACGGACGTCGTCGGCAACGCGACGCAGGCGACGCGCCAGATCGCCATCGCGGCGGCGCCGGGGGCGACCCCGCCACCGCCGCCGAGAGCCGCACCGAAGCCCGCCGCGCTCGTTCGCCCACGCATCGGCGGCGCACCGAAGGGCGTGCTCGCGCTGACGCGCAAAGCGCGCACGCTCGAGCTGCTCGTCCGCAACCCGAACGCCGTACGACTGATCGGCAGCGCGTCGCTCACGCGCCCGCGCAGCGGCAGACGCGCCGCGCTCACGCTGGCGAGCCGGCAACGTGTCCGCTACGCAGCCGGCAAGCGCACGACGCTCACGTTGACGCTGACCGACCAGGCGCTGCGCGCGCTCAAACGGGCGTCCGGCTTCCGCCTGCCGGTGCGCGTCACGCTCCACCTGCGCGCCGCCGACGGCCGCCGCACCAGCGCGACGCTGACGGCGACGCTCGACGCCTCCGCGCGCTTCGGCATCGGGCGTGGGCGCACCCCCGCCGCGCGCATGGCCTGCTGAGCAGAGGGCGACCGGAGGGTCCGCACCCGCCTATCCTCATCCGGTGTCCACGACACCCGACGCGCGCGCCGATCTCCGTGCGCTGCGCGAGCGCCTGAACGATCTCACGCTGCATGACGCACATCGGCTCGGCCGCCGGCTCGAGCGGCTGCGCGGTGCGCGCAGTGGGCAGGGCGGGCGGGAACGGATTCGCTTCGAAGCCGAGATCGCCGCAGCCGAGGAGCGGATCGCGCTGCGGCGCGCGGCCGTGCCGGCGCCGATCGAGTACCCGGCGGAGCTGCCGGTCAGCGCGCGCCGCGACGACCTGCTCCAGACGATCCGCGACCACCAGGTCATCGTCGTCGCGGGCGAGACCGGCTCCGGCAAGTCGACCCAGCTGCCGAAGCTGTGCCTCGAGCTCGGGCGCGGCGTGCGCGGCACGATCGCGCACACCCAGCCGCGCCGGCTCGCCGCGCGCACGATCGCCGAGCGGGTGGCGGAGGAGCTGCGGGTGCCGCTCGGCGGGGCGGTCGGCTACGCCGTCCGCTTCGCCGACAGATCGAGCGACGAGACGCTCGTGCGGCTGATGACGGACGGCCTGTTGCTGGCGGAGATCCAACACGATCGGCTGCTGCGCCGCTACGACACGATCATCGTCGACGAGGCGCACGAGCGGTCGCTGAACATCGACTTCCTGCTCGGCTGCCTCAAGCGGATCCTGCCGCAGCGGCCCGAGCTGAAGCTGATCATCACGAGCGCGACGATCGATCCGGAGCGCCTGAGCAAGCACTTCGACGACGCGCCGGTCGTCGAGGTCTCCGGCCGCACCTACCCGGTCGAGACGCGCTACCGCCCGGTGCCCGACGCCGAGCACGAGCGGCTCGACGCGATCCCCGACGCGGTCGAGGAGCTGCTGCGCGACGGCCCCGGCGACGTGCTCGTGTTCCTCTCCGGCGAGCGCGAGATCCGCGACACGGCCGAGCTGCTGGGCGGGCGGCTGAGATCTGACGTCGAGATCCTGCCGCTCTACGCGCGCCTCTCGCACGCCGAGCAGCAGAAGGTCTTCCAGGGGCACTCGCGCCGGCGCGTCGTGCTCGCGACCAATGTTGCCGAGACCTCTTTGACCGTGCCGGGGATCGGCAGCGTGGTGGACCCGGGGACCGCGCGCGTATCCCGCTACAGCGCGCGCCTCAAGGTGCAGCGGCTGCCGATCGAGCCGATCTCGCAGGCGAGCGCGCAGCAGCGGACCGGCCGCTGCGGGCGCACCTCGGACGGCATCTGCATTCGCCTCTACGACGAGGAGGACTTCAACGAGCGGCCGCGCTTCACCGACCCGGAGGTCCTCCGTACCTCGCTGGCCTCGGTGATCCTGCAGATGGCCGCGCTGGAGCTGGGCGACGTCGAGGACTTCCCGTTCCTCGACCCGCCCGACGCGCGCCAGGTGCGCGACGGCGTGGCGCTGCTGCGCGAGCTGGGGGCGCTGGAGCCGGTGAGCGGGGAGACCGATCCCGCCCGCCCGAGAAACCGCCTCACGCCGCTCGGCCGCAAGCTCGCGCAGCTGCCGGTCGATCCGCGCTTCGGCCGCATGGTGCTGGAGGGCGACAGGCTCGGCTGCGCCGAGGAGGCGATCGTGATCGCGGCGGGGCTGTCGATCCAGGACCCGCGCGAGTCGCCCGCCGAGGCGCGTCAGGCCGCCGCAGAGCAGCACGCGCGCTTCGACCGGGCGGGCGAGGACGAGCCGGACGGCGCCCGCTCGGACTTCATCGCGTTCCTGCGCCTGTGGAGATACGTCCGCACGCAGCAGAAGGAGCTGTCCGGCTCGCAGTTCCGCAAGCGCTGCAAGGCCGAGTTCCTGCACTTCCTGCGGATCCGCGAGTGGCAGGACCTCACCGTGCAGCTGCGCCAGGCGGCGAAGGCGGCGGGGGTGGCGACGAACGCGACGCCAGCCGCGCCCGACGAGATCCACCGTGCACTGCTGGCGGGGCTGCTGTCGCACGTCGGCGTGAAGGATGTCGCGGCCGATGCCGCCGCTGCGCGGCGAACCCCGCCCGCCCGCCCGCAGCGCCGCCGGCCGCTCGCCGAGTACACGGGCGCGCGCGGCGCGCGCTTCACGTTGTCGCCCGGGTCGGGGCTCGCGCGCAGAGCGCCGGACTGGACGATGGTTGCGGAGCTGGTCGAGACGACGCGGCTGTGGGGGCACACGGCGGCGCGCATCGACCCGGCCTGGATCGAGCCGATCGCGCCGCCGCACCTGCTGCGGCATTCCTACGGCGAGCCGCGCTGGGACGAACGGCGCGGCGCGGCGATGGTGGACGAGCGCGTAAGCCTGTACGGGCTCCCGATCGTGCTGTCGCGGGCGGTTCCCTACGCGCGCGTGGAAGTGGCGGGCGCGCGCGAGCTGTTCCTGCGCCGCGCTTTGGTGGCCGGCGAGTGGGAAGCACGCCACGACTTCCTCACCGAGAACGCGCGCCGGATCGCCGAGGTCGAGGCGCTGGAGGATCGCGTCCGCCGCCGCCACCTGCTCGCCGACGAGGAGGTGCGCTACCGCTTCTTCGACAATCGCGTTCCGGCCGACGTCGTCTCGGGCGTCGAGTTCGAGCGTTGGTGGAAGGACGCGCGCCGGCGCGAGCCGGAGCTGCTGACGCTGCCGCGCGAGCTGCTGCGCGCGGGCGAGGCCGAGGTGGAAGACACGCCGACGGAGTGGCGCGACGGCTCCCTGTCGCTCCCGCTCTCCTACCGCTTCGAGCCAGGCGCGGCCGACGACGGCGTGACCGTTCACGTTCCGCTGGAGCAGGTCGGCGAGCTGCGCGCCGACGAGTTCAGCTGGCTCGTTCCCGGGCTGCGGCTGGAGCTCGTCACCGCGCTGATCCGTTCGTTGCCGAAGGAGCTGCGCAAGCCGCTCGTACCGGTTCCCGAGATCGCGGCCCAGGCTTTGAGCCGCCTCCAGCCCGACCGCGAGCCGCTGCTCGACGCGCTCGCGCGCGAGCTGGAGCGCCGCGGCGTGCGCATCCCGCGCGAGGCGTGGGCGATCGACAAGCTGCCGCCGCACCTGCGGATGCGCTTCCGCGTCGAGGACGCGGGCGGGGAGGTCGTCGCCGAGGGCGAGGACCTCGACGCGCTGCGCGAGGCGGTCAAGCCGCGGCTGCGCGAGCGGCTCGCGGCCACGGCGCCGTCGATCGAGCGCAGCGGGGCACGCGAGTGGTCGTTCGGCACGCTGCCGCGCGAGCTCGCGGCAGCGGCCGCCGGCGGGCTGCGTGCGTTCCCCGCGTTGGTGGACGAGGGCGAGACGGTCGGCGTGCGGTTGTTCGAGACGGCGGGCGAGCAGGCGAGCGCGATGCACGCCGGCACGCGCCGGCTGCTGCTGCTGACCGTCCGCTCGCCGATCCCGTGGGTCGTCGACCGGCTCGACATGCCGGCCAAGCTCGCGCTGATGACCGCGCCGCACGGCAGCGTCGGCGCCGCCTTGGACGACGCGCTGCTGGCCACGCTCGACGCGCTGACCGCCGAGGCCGACGGCCCGGCCTGGGACGAGGCCGGCTTCCAGCAGCTGCGCGAACACGTCGCCGGCGAATTGGCGGACCGCACGCTCGCGACGGCGCGCGCTCTCGTCGCCGTGCTGGAGGCGCGCCGCGAGGTCGAGCGCCGGCTCGACGCGCTGCCGACGGCGGCGCCGCTGCAGGAGATTCGCCTCGACGTGGCCCGGCAGCTCGGCCGGCTCGTCCACCCGGGCTGTGCGGTCGCCGCCGGTGCGGCGCGGCTGCCGGACGTGGCGCGCTGGCTGCAGGGCGCCGCCGCCCGCCTCGACCGCCTTCCCGACGCGGCCGGCAGCGACCGCGACCGCATGCGCACGGTCCACGAGCTGGAGTCGGCCTACGAGGGCCGCCTCGCCGACTGGCCGGTCGGCATTCCCCGACCGCCGCAGCTGTACGAGGTGCGGTGGATGCTGGAGGAGCTGCGCGTCGCCCAGTTCGCGCCGGCGCTCGCGGTGCGCAACGGCGGGGCGGGCGGGCCCGTCTCCGCCAAGCGAATCCGCAGAGTCATCGCGCAGCCGGAGCGATGAGCGAGCACTGTTCTTTTCGCCTCGGTATGCGCGGCGAGAGGTGCAGTGGTCCGGCGGGTGGACCCTCGCCCGCGCGTGGACGGCACGCACGGCGGGTATGCCCGCGACCATGACGAACCGCCTCCGCCCCGCCGTCTTCCGCCCCGAGGCCCGGCCGGCGACGGCGACTGTGCTGCAGTCGCGCGGCGCAAGCGCCGCGGGTGCGCTCGCGGTCGGCGCGTTCGCCGTGGGCGCCGTCGCGATCGGTCGTCTCGCGATCCGCCGGGCCGCGATCGAGCGCCTCGGCGTCAGAGACACGAGACTCAGCCGCGTCGAGATCGACGAGCTCGTCGTGCGCAGACTGCGCGTCGTCGACCTCCACGTGGAGCGCGACCTCAGCGTGCGCCGCGTCCCCTCGCCCGTGCCGCCCGCCGTCGGCAGACCGCCGCCGCCTCCGCCCGAGGCCGTCCCACCGCCCCCGCACGACCCGCCGCATCCGAGACCCGAGGCGTAGCCGGCCGCGGCGCCCCGCACGGTGCGCAGCCGATCGCGCTCCACGTGCGCCGATCGGCTGGGGAGGGAGCAGGGCCGCGAGCGGATGAGCGTCACTTTCAGTCCGCTCTCCGGACAAAAAGTGACGCTCATGCCCGAACGGGTCCACCAACGGCGCCGGGAAGCCGGCCGCGCCGAGGCCCAGACCGCTCCCACCCCCTCGGTGCCCCCGGCGCACGCCGCGCACGCCCAGCCGCGCATGAACGGAGCGCCGCTATGCTTACATCGATGAGTATCGATGTAATGCCCAAGCGCAAGCGCGCCGCCGGCGCCGGCTGCTGCGAGCCGACCGTGCTGCCAGAGGTCGATGCAGCGACGGCGGCGCGGATCGCCGCAGTCGCGAAGGCGCTGTCGGATCCGATCCGCGTGCAGCTCGTCGACGTGCTGCGCGGCCACGCCGGCGAGGTCTGCGTTTGCGAGCTGGAACCGCTGTTCGACATCTCGCAGCCGACGCTCTCCCACCACTTGCGAAGGCTGCGTGAAGCGGGGCTCGTCGGCGTCGAGCGACGCGGGCTGTGGGCCTATTACTACGTCCATCCAGAAGCGATCGAGGAGCTGAGCGCATGGCTGTCCTGACCCCACGTACCGTCCTGACCCTGGCGGCCGGCATCGGCATCGGCGCTGCCATCGCGCATCGGCGCGCAGCCGCGGCCGCCGAGCCCTGCTGCGAGCAGCCGGCCTCCGGCGCGAGCTGCTGCTGAGTCGATGGAGCGCCCCGACCTGACGCGCCGCGCGCTGGCCGAGGGCCTCGCGGCCAGCGCGGGCAAGTGCTACGTCGACTGGGACTTGCCCGATCCGAAGGGCCAGCCGCTGGACGCGGTCCGTGCCATGCGCGACGAGATCGCCGAAAGGGTCGGAGCGCTGGTCGCGGAGCTGGACGCGAGCTGACTCAGCCGGCGGGTGTGGCAGGCGGCGGCGCGGCCACGACAGGCGCGGCGGACGCGCGTGGATCCCCGATGCGCGGATCCCCGTCCACGTCGCGTTCGGCCACGACGCGGTCGCGGCCGGCTGCCTTGGCCGCGTAGAGCGCGCGGTCGGCGAGCGACAGCAGCTCGTCGGCGCTCGTCCCCTTGCCGATCTCCACCAGTCCGACGCTGAATGTGACCGGGCCATGGTCCTCGCCGACGACGCTGGTGAGACGCTGCGCCGCGACCTCCTGCAGGTCGCGCGCGACCTCGCGCGCCGCCGCCAGGTCGGTGCGGCGCAGGATCGCCGCGAACTCGTCGCCGCCAAGCCGTGCGATCACGTCGGCGGAGCGCAGGCGGCTGCGCAGCGCGTCGCCGAGCCGCGCGATCACGGCGTCGCCGGACGCGTGACCAAGCGTGTCGTTGATCGCCTTGAAGCGGTCGACGTCGAGCAGCAGCAGGACGCTGCTCCTCGCGCGACTCGTCGACAGGTCGAGCTCGCGCTGCAGCTCGCTCTCGAAGCGGCGGCGGTTGAAGACGCCGCTGAGCGGGTCGTGGTCGGCGAGGAAGCGCAGGCGGTCCTCCGCCGTTTTGCGCTCGGTCACGTCGAGCGCCTGCACGAGGCGGTAGAGCGGCTTGCCCTCGGCGTCGCGCACGAGCGAGGCCGACATGTCGAGCCACATGTGCGCGCCGTCGGGCCGCACGACGCGGTACTCGCCGCGGTGCACCGCGTCGGCGCCGCGCAGCAGCTCCTCCATCCCGCGGGCGAGCGCCGGCGCGTGCGCCGGGTCGACCATCGCGCTCAGCGCACGTGTGCCGACGAGATCGTCGCGGTGGCAACCGAAGATGCGCCCGAGGCTCTCGTTCGCGTCGAGCAGCACGTCGCACCGCTCGCCGTCGACGCCGACGATCGCCATGCCGGTGGCGGAGTCGTCGAACGCGCGGCGGAAGCGCTCCTCCGCCTCGCGCTGTGCAGCCTCGGCGGCGAACCGCTCGGTCACGTCGCGCGCGGCCGCGTGGATCAGCTGGCGTTCCGGATCGATCCACGAGTGCCACTCGATCGTGCGCCAGCGGCCATCTTTCGTGCGGTAGCGGTTCGTGAAGCGGACGCTGCCGTCACCCTCGAACGCGCGGGCGGCCTCGGCCTCGGTCCGCTCGCGGTCCTCGGGATGGACGAAGTCGAGGAACGGTCTCGCCATCAGCTCCTCGCGCGTCCAGCCGAGGTCGCGCTCCCACGCGCCGTTGAGGTGGGTGAAGCGGCCGTCGAAGGTCGCGGTGCCGAGCAGGTCGCCCGCCAGCTCGAAGTGGCGCGCGCTCGCCTCCGCCTCCGCAGCAGCCACGCGCATGCGATCCGCCAGGTGGCCGGCGACGGCGCCGATCAGCACGGACACGAGCGCGCGCGTGATGTATGCCGAGGGCGCGAGCGCGACCGCCGCGTTCGGCGCCCACACGACGTACAGGCCGAACGCGAGGAGCCCGGCGGCGATGCCGGCACGGCGGCCCAGCTCGACGCCGACGAGCACGACCGGAAGCAGATAGAGAATCGAGAGCCCGCTGCCGGCGTTCTGGTCGACTTCGAGCGCCACGAAGATCGCGACGAATGTCAGCGCTGCTGCGAGTAGCACGCGCCATTGGCGCCCGCGTGACTGCGACCCACTCACGACAGCATCATCGACCGGCGACGCGCCAACCAACGCTTGTGCACGGCTTTGTGCAGCTTGGCGCAGCGAAATGTCATCAAGCCGCTGCCGAGTGAACCATTCAGTTCGGTCGCGCGTAGGGACCTGCGCTCAGGCCTGCTCCGGATGCCGCACGCGATGGCGCGCCTCGCCGTAGACCCGCGTCTCGTAGACGATCAGCAGCACGAGCGCCGCCGACAGCAGCGCGAGCGGGACGATCGCGGCGACGTCGTACAACGCCGGGATCAGCGCAAGCAGCACGATCGCCAGCCCGAGACGTCGTCTGTTCAGCGTGCGGACGTTGCGCAGGCGGAAGGCGACGTGCGCGAGCAGGTAGAGGGCGGTCCCGCCGAGCAGCGCGAACGTCGGCACGAGGTGCAGCGGATCGTCGACGTGCCCGATCGCCTTCTTCATCCCGAGCGCGACGAGCACGATGCCGGCGATCATCGGGAAGTGCAGGTAGGAGAAGGAATCGCGCGCCATGCGGTTGCGCACCGAGCCCTCCGGCGCCTCGACCAGCCGCCTCGTCGAGACGGGCGCGACGACGTCGAAGTAGAGCCACCACAGCGCGGCGGCGACGACGATCCCCAGCACCGCGGCCACCACCACGCCCGCGTCGATGTGCCCGCCGGCCCCGGCGCCGATCGCGACGATCGACTCGCCGAGCGCGATGATCACGATCAGCCCGTGCCGCTCGGCGAAGTGGCCCGGCACGAGCCGCCAGCCGGACGGGTCGATCAGCAGCGGTCCCCCCATGTCGAGCGTCAGCGCGAGCGCCCACAACCCGCCCTGCACCCAGTCGTCTGTCGCAGCGGCGAGCAGCAGCAGGCCGACGCCGATCGCGGTGCTGACGGCGAGCCCGAGCGTCGCTCTGCGCAGCCCCGGATCGTCGCGGCTCGCCAGCACGAACAGCAGGATGTGCGCGACGCGCACGACGCCGTAGGCGACCGCGAACAGCAGCGCCTCCGATCCGAACGCCTCCGGCACGCACAGCGCGGCGACGAGGAACGCGGCCATCGCGAGGAACATCACGAGACGGACCGCACCCTCCTCCGGGTCGACGACGCTCGTGAGCCACGAGTAGCCGACCCACGACCACCACAGCACGCCGAGCACGAGCAGGCCCTGCGCCAGTCCCTCCCACGTCGGGTGGGCGGCCATCAGCGCCGTGCACTGCGTGAGCGCGAGGACGAAGACAAGGTCGAAGAACAGCTCCAGCGGAGTGACACGCTCCTCGTCGCCGCGCAGCACTGCGCCGAAGAGCGGGGAGCGGTCCTCGGAGGCGGCCGTGCTCATTGGCCCATCTTCGCACCGTGCGGCCCGGAGCCCGACGGCGTCCCGCGCCGGGCAGCGGCGCCGCTCGTCGCCGAGCTGGAGCGGATCGGCGCGGAGGGGTTGGCGGAGGCCGGCCGCCGTCGCGACGCGGCCTTCCTGCAGCAGGGATCACATTCGACACGCCGTCCGGCCATCGACTCGGCACGCTACTCACGACCGCGGCTGTCGGTCAGCCGTCGGAGGCCGCGTCGCGCCGCCGCTCGAACAGCTCGAACAGCTCGGCGAGCGGGGCAGGGATCGCGCGCACAATCCGCACCAGCGTGACGAACGTGGGGTCGACCTCGCCGCGCTCGATCGCCGCGAGGTGGCTGCGGCGCAGCTCGGCTCTGTCGGCCACCTCGGCCTGCGAGAGGCCGCGCAGCTCGCGCAACTCCGCCACAGCAGCACCGAGGTGGCGGTGCTCCGGCGAGCGTGCGCCGTTCAGACCGTCATGGCTCGACAAGGGAATCCTTCGCTTGGGGGGCGGGGAGCCGAGGATGTCCCTGCGCGCAGCCTCGGCTTGGTGATCCGGAATGTGGATCATCCCAGGCCGGACGGGTCATAGCGGAGTGAGGACATGTCAGGATGGCGGCGGTGTTCCTCACCCCCGAGGACGCGCGATCCTGGCGCTGGAGAGCGACACGATCGCGGGGCACACATGCAAGGTCGTCGTGCTCGGCGCAGGTGCCCCGTACGTCGAGGCGCTGCGCACCGCGATCGCCGAGCGGATCGCCGTCGCGCCGCAGCTGACGTGTCGGCTGGGCGGATCCGCCGACGCACCGGCGCGGGTCACCGACGAGCGGTTCCACGCTGCGGACCATGTCGTCGCGGCCGACGTCTCGAGGCCCGTCGGCCGGGACGAGCTGCGCGCGCTCGTCGCCAGGCTGTTCGCCGAACGTCTCGAACGTGCCTGGGCCGCGCGAGCCGGTCGCGGTGCTCGGCGCGCGGGTGGAGGCGATGCACTCGCCCGCGGAGATCGGCGAATGCCACACGCTGCGCGTCGCGGTCGTCTCGCTGGCGGACACGCTGTGCTTCGGCTTTTGCGCCGACTCCGCGATCGTGCCCGATCCGCAGACGATTGCGGCGGGACGGAGGCGGAGGCCGCCGCATTGGTTGCGGCGACCCCCTGAACGCCTACTCCTGCGCGCCGCCGTTGTCGTCGTCCGCGTTCGCGTTCGACGCGGTCACCGGCGACTCGCACAGCTGTGTCGTGCTGCCGCTCTGGCAGACCCGGTAGTTCGTGCCGGACTGCAACTGTGTGCGCGTGTCGATCGTGTAAGGGACGCCGTCGGACGTGCCGGCCTGCATCGTGATCACGTAGTACGCGCCCTCCGTCCAGGTGTTGAAGCCGCCGAGCACGGCAGCGGCGCCCTGCTTGACGCCCTGGTCCTCACCGGTCGTGACGCCCTGCTTGTGGCCCTGCTCGAAGCCGACCTTCTTGCCCTGGGCCTCGCCCTGCTGCTGGCCGGCCTTCTCGCCCTTCGCCTTCCCAGCCTGCACGCCGGCCTGGTAGATCTCCTGGTAGCCGGGCTTGCCGGGCTCGTAGTTCGCCTGCACCTGCTGCTTGCCGGCTGCAACGCCGTCGGCGTAGCCCTGCGAGTCGCCCGAGGTCTCGCCCTTGTCGTGGCCGATCAGGTAGCCGCCGACGCCGGCGATCACGAGCACCGCAATCGCGATGCCGATAACCGCGCCGATCGACAGGCGCTTGCCTTCGCCGTCAGACGCCGGGGGATTGGTGCCGGGCGCCGCGGCGCCGCCTTCCGGTGTTGCGCTCATCAGCAGTCCTCCATGCGGGTGGTGACGGGTGCGATGTTCCTCCGTTACACGGTGTGTTCGACGCCGGTCATGCGAGTCCCCGTAGCTGAGTACGCGACGACATCCCCGCCCCGCAGGCCGCAAGCAACAGTGCAAGGGCAGCGAGCAGCGCGACCGGCAGCAAGCGGAGCGGGGGACGACGCGCCATCGCCTCGGCTATCGGCAGCGGGGCGGAGTGGCTATAGCGGCGGGCATCAGGCGTGCAGGGGAAGGTGCGCGCGACGCGCGACGCGCTCCCGCCGGGTCCGCTCACGGCCCGAGCAGCGCAGCCGGCACGACCGCGATCCCGTCCGGCCGCCGATACGCCACGCGGCCGTCGTCGCGCTCGACGATCAGATCGACCTCGCGGTCGCCGCGGTGCGTGCGCAGATGGCCGACGGTTGCCTCCGCCGCCTGCGCGTACACGCGCACGGACAACGTCACCAGCGACTCGAACAGTGCGCCGAGCAGCGTGCCGTCGCGCGGGATCGTCGGCCCCGGCGAGGCGCCTCTCAACAGCGCGCTCGCGCTCGCGCCGAGCAGCCGCGCGGCGAGCGCAGGGTCGGCGAGGTGGTGCTTGGGCGGCAGCGCCAGCTCGGCGATGCGGTTGCTCGAGGGCTTCCAGCCGGGGACCTCGTCGAGCACGTACAGGCGCTCCAGCACGTCGCGGTAGGGCTGCACGGTGCTGCGCGCCGGCGGCGACTCGTGCCCGCCCGTTGCGGCGTCGCGGATCCGCTCGAACGATGTCGTCGTCGCGGTTGCGGCGGCGTAGGCGGTCAGCCAGCGCCGCAGCCCGTCCGGGTTGCGCACTGCGTGGCCGAGCTCGGGGAAGTCGCGGTCGACGTCGGCGGCGGCGATCGCGCGCTCATCCAGGTCATCGAGCTCGTGGACGGTGTTGGACCGCTGCACAAGTCGATCGAGGGCGAGGCGTGGTTCCAGACGGCAGCCGCATCGCATCCGCGCAGCGGATAGGTTGCGCGCCCATGAGCCTCCGCATCCCGCTGGTCGCGACGATCGCGGCGGCTGTCCTCTCTCTGGTCGCGCCCACCCTCGCCTCCGCCGCCAGTGCCGTCACCTCCCCGGCCGATGGGTCCGCCTACGCCTACGCGGAGACGGCACCGCCGGAGGTCACGGTCTCCGGCACCGCTTCCGGCCCGGTCGACCTGCGCTGCGCTGTCAAGGTCGGCTCGACCTGGAGCTTCGGAACGCTGCTGACGGGCGGCGACAACGTGCCCGTCACGGGCGGCACGTTCACAGCGGGGCCCATCGTGCTGCCGACCGATGACGCGGCGCTGTGCCGACTCGTCGCGGTCCCCCACGGCACGACGCCGACTGACCTGACCGGCATCTCGGGACCCAACCTGCGGCTGCTGATCGTCCGCAACACGGGCGGCCAGACCGACAGCCACGGCGGCGCGAACCAGGGCACGCCGTTCAACCACTTCACGACCGCGGGCGGCACGGTCGCCGACACCGGCTACACGGCCGCCGGCAACACCGGGATCGACTCGATGAGCCTGCTGTCGAGCGATCCCGGCGAGCTGGGTCGCGTCTTCAACAACGCCGACAGCATCCCCGCGCTGGACCCGACCGGCCCGGGAGCGCCGAGCAGCGCCGGCCAGGACGGCCCGCTCACGGGGATCCTCGTCGACGGCGTCAACGCCTTCACCGGGCCGACGTGGGAGAGCGCGATCACGCCGTCGCTCAGTCTCGTCTTCCGCAACTACCAGCCGTTCCCGTCGGTCGGCGTGACGATCAACCCGGTGCTGGGACCAAGCGACCAGTTCGTCGAGGTCGAGAACGACGTCGTCGTGTCGTGCAGAGGCAGCGATCCGATGTGGTACCTGCCGCAGGGCGCCACGTGCACCGGCCTGGTCGACAGCGGCGTGCGCCTGACGGTCGCGACGTTCGTCTCGCCCGCCGGCAACGCCGTCATCCGCATCTGGCGCGTCGCCTCCACCGACGGCAGAGCGCATGACGTGAAGCTGTGGATCGCGCACGCGGCTGCCACGAACGGCGTGCTGTCGCGCGCGTGGAAGCTCCCCGACGACACGGGCTACGTGACGCACAGCGGCGGCGACGCGCCGACGGTGACGGGCGCCGCGCCGTGGATCGCGCGCTTCAACAGTGCCGGCGCAGCCGACGGCGACGCGTCGCAGGGCGTCGGCGCGGTCGCCGCGAGCAAAGCGCCGAGCGCGCTGCGCTTTGCGAACGCGCGCGAGCTCGACGCGAAGTACCCGCTCGCGGTGCCCGCGGTCGGGGACGCGGAGCTGCGCTTCGCCTACGTCGGCGCCGCGACGCAGGCGACGCTTGAGAACGACCTCGCGGCCGCCGTCGCCACGGTCAACGGCGGCGGCGGCCCGGGCGGCGGCAGCGGCGGACAGGACGGCAGCTACGGCCCGGGCGTCGGCGTGCCGCGTCCCAGACTCACGCGCACCGGCCGGGCCGTCCTCGGTACGGACCGGACGCTCGCGCTCGGCTACGCGCTCAGATGCCCGGCGGCCGGAGCCGCGCCACCGTGCTACGCGACGGTCACGCTCACGCAGCCGGTTGGAAGAAGAGCGCGCAAGTCGGCGAAGAGACGCAGAGCGGCGAGAAGAGCGAGACCGCGCGTGCTCGGGAGAGTCCGGGTGCAGGTCGCACCCGGCAGAAGCGTCGCGCTCAGGCTGCGGATCTCGCGCAGAAACCGTGCGGCGATCAAGGCCGGCCGCATCACGATGACGGCGAGGCTGTCCCGTCTCGGCATCCCCATGCAGACGATCGTCAAGCCGCTGCCGGTGAAGATCGCCAAGCCGAAGCCGAGCAGAAGAGCACGCCACCGGCGGTAGGCCGGCGCGCATCGGTCGCTACGCTGCGGCGGATGCGCCCGCTCCCCACCTGGCCGCTCGCCGCCGGCGCCCTGCTGCTTGGCTTCGCGGTCGCGGAGCTCACCGGGGTGCGCGCGATCGGCGGCATCGTGCTGTTCCTCGGCGGCCTCGCCTCCGGGCTGCGTTGGCGCCTGCTGCTCGGCCTCCCCCGCGCCATCGCGCTCGTCGTCGTCTTCCTCGCCGGCTTCGCGCTCGCCCACCCGCTCGGGAACGCGATCGGCTCGTGGCCGGCGGTGATCCTCGTGGCGGCGATCGTCGGCGGGATCGTGTGGCGCGTGGCGGATTCGCCCTACGCGCTCGCCCGAACTTCTTAGCCACACGGCGCACCAACCTTGGACAGGCGTGCAACGACACGCGCACACCTCGCTGCCACACTCGCTCCATGAACACGGGACGCCCACCGCAGATCGTCGCCTTCGGGGGCGGCGGGTTCTCGATGGAGGCGGGGAATCCGCTGCTCGACGACTACGTGCTCGGGCTTGCCGAGCGCGAGCGGCCGAAGGTCTGCTTCGTGCCGACCGCCTCCGGTGACGCGGACCACTACGTCGTGCGCTTCTACCGCACGTTCTCCACGCGCTGCGAGACGTCGCACGTCTCGCTGTTCCGCCGCGACCGCGGCGACGGCGCGGTCGAGGGCGACCTCGAGGCGCACCTGCTCAGACAGGACGTGATCTACGTCGGCGGCGGCAGCGTCGTCTCGCTGCTCGGCGCGTGGCGCGCGCACGGGCTCGACCGCGTGCTGAAGCAGGCGTGGCGCCGCGGCGTCGTGCTGTGCGGGCTGTCGGCCGGCTCGCTGTGCTGGTTCCAGGAGGCCGTCACCGCGTTCCACGGCGCGCCGACCGTGGTGCGAGGGCTGGGCCTGCTTCCCCACTCCAACTGCGTCCACTACGACGGCGAGCCGGAGCGACGCGAGGAGTATCGCCGCTTCGTCGGCGACGGCGTCACGCCCGGCTACGCCGCTGACGACGGCGCGGCGCTGCACTTCGTCGGGCGCGACCTGCGCCGCGTCGTCAGCTCTCGTCCCCGCGCGCGGGCGTTCCGCGTCGAGCCGCGCAAGGGCGAGGTCGTGGAGGAGCAGCTGCCCGTCAGCTACCTCGGCGACGCGCAGCTGGACCTGGCGGTCGCGTGACGGTCCGCGAGAGCCTGCGCGGCGAGCCGCAGATCCTGGCGATGGGCGGTGGCGGCTTCACGATGGAGCCGGACAACCCCGCGCTCGACGACTTCGCGCTGTCGCTCGTGCGCGTGCCCGAGCCGCGAATCCTCTTCCTGCCGACCGCCTCCGGCGACCCGACCGCGCAGATCACGTCCTTCTACGCGCGCTTCGCACGGCGCGCGTCGGCGACGCACCTGTCGCTGTTCCGCCGCCACGGCTCCGCCCGCTCGCTTGAGGACATCGTGCTGGAGCAGGACGTGATCTACGTCGGCGGCGGCTCGATGCGCAACCTGCTCGCGATCTGGAGAGCCCACGAGCTCGACGGGCTGCTCGTCGAGGCATGGCGCCGCGGGATCGTGCTCGCCGGTCTGAGCGCCGGTGCCATGTGCTGGTTCAGCGGAGGCGTGACGCGTTCGAGCGGTCCGCTCGAGGTGATCGGGGGGCTGGGCCTGTTGCCCGGCTCGTTCACCGTGCACGCCGACGGCGAGCCGGAGCGGCTGCCGGTGTGGCTCGCCGCCGTGCGAAGCGGCGAGCTGCCCGGCGGCTGGGCCGCCGACGACGGCGTCGGCCTGCTCTTCCGCGGCGACGGGCTCGAGCGGGTCGTGGCATCGCGGCCGGGCGCGGTGGCCCAGCGCGCCGACGCCGTGGCCGGCGAGCTGGTCCGATCGCGGATCGAGCCGGAGCTGCTGGATGCCGCGCCGTCGATGCCGGTGCCTGGCGAGGACATCCGCGAGCTGCGGCGCGTCTTGCGGATGCGGCGGGGCTAGCCCACGACCATCCAGGGCTCCACGCGCCAGCTCGTCACGACGCCGTTGGCGACGTACGGGTCGGCGGCGGTGAACGCCTCGACGTCGGCGTCCGCGTCGAACACGAGCAGGCCGCCGTGCGGCGGGTCGCCGAGGGCGCCGCCGGCGAGCATCCGCCCGTCGCCCTGCCACTCGCGCACGAGGGTGATGTGGCCCTCGCGGTGCGGCGCGCGCGCCTCGAGAGCGTTCTCGACGTAGTCGTAGAAGAGCGCCTGGCGGCGCGTGATCGGGACATCCATGGCGCGCCGGAGCCTATCGGCGCAAC
>DATFPW010000014.1:0-32121 GCA_035264605.1 Conexibacter sp.
CCTGGCCGAGCGCGAATGCGGCGATGTAGCCGCGGCGGCGGTAGACGAAGGCGTGCAGGAAGAAGGCGCTCGTGAGCAGCGCGAACAGCGCCATCAGCGCGTACATCCGCGCCTCCTCGCCGTAGGCGGTGAGGAACGGGACGAGGCTGCAGAGCACGGCGCCGACGTAGCCGGCGCGCTTGCCCCAGAGACTCCAGCCGGCCCACATCGCCGAGGGGATCGTCAGCAGTGCCGCCGTCAGTGACAGCCAGTGCACGGCCGTCTCGCTGCGGCCAAAGGCATCCATCCAGACGTGCAGCAGCATGTAGTAGAGCGGCGGCGAGCCGTCCTGTCTCAGCACACCCGCGATGTCGGTGAAGGCGTGCGAGGAGATGCCGACGGAGAGGCCCTCGTCCATCCAGAAGGAGCCGCCGATGGCGCGGGTGCGGACGATCGCGCTGAGCGCGATCAGCGCGATCAGCGTCACACCTGCAAGCAGTGCGTCCGAGGCGCCGAGCCGGGCGATGCGCTTCGAGGGGGAGACGGCGACGGTGGCCATGCGCGTCCGAAGGCTAGCGAGACGCTAGGCGCCCGGCTCCTGCGGGCAGGTCGAGAAGAGCGTGGTGGTGCGCACCGTCTGGACGGGCGCATAGCCGGGCGGATACGGCTGCTCCGGCTGCGGCTTGAGGCTCTGCTTGTTCGTCGTACGGGCAGCGACGAGCACGCCCTGCGGGGCAGGCACAAGCCCGACGTCGA
Source organism: Conexibacter sp. (assembly GCA_035264605.1). Taxonomy (GTDB): domain Bacteria; phylum Actinomycetota; class Thermoleophilia; order Solirubrobacterales; family Solirubrobacteraceae; genus Conexibacter. The sequence continues at coordinate 736 of DATFPW010000014.1, forward strand.
GCGTGTGCTCGTCGAGGTACCAGGCGACGAGCGGCACGCTGAACTTGCCGGCGGTCGCCTTGCCGCAGGCCTTGAACGCGTCGGCGCCGCTGGCCTTCGCCAGCGCGTCGCGCAGGTCGAAGCGGAGCTCTGCCTGGTAACGCAGCGCCTTGTCGAGCTTGCCGAAGTTCTTGAAGCGCGGGGCGGCCCAGTGGACGGTCGCGAGCGACAGCACGGCGAAGGCGAGGATGCCGGCGGCAAGCGCGAGGCGCGGCCGGTTCGGTCCGGCAATCCGCGTGACGGCGGCGCCGGCGAACTGCACGACGCGCCCGAAGCCGACGCCGCCGCAGACGGCCAGCAATGAGGTGCCGAGGATGATGTAGCGCGGGTTGCCGGAGAAGCCGGCCTGCGTCATCAGCGCGATCAGCACGATCCACGAGAACCCAAGCAGCCCGACCGCCAACACTGCTCCCTGGCGGCGGTTGCGGATCCAATCGATCGCCGCGAGCACGAGCGCGAAGGCGGCGGCCGCCTTCACCGGCGTGATCACGAGCGGCCACGTGTCCTTGATCACCTGCACGAACGGGTGCTGGGCGAAGGCCGGGCTGTTCGGGTTCGGCTGCTGCGCGCGGTCCGCGGCGCGGTTGAAGTTGCCCGACCCCCAGTACTCGGGCAGGAACCACAGCGCGAGCGTCAGCACGCCGCCGGAGACGACCAGCCACAGCGCTCTGCGGTCGATCAGCACGAGCCACAAGCCGTAGACGCCGAGGAACAGCCAGATCTCGGGGCGCAGCAGCGAGGCGAGGAAGACGAGCACGAACGCCTGGCGGTACTTGCCGTCGAGGTGGCGCTCGATCGCCCACAGCGCGAACGCGACCATCAAGCCCTCGGAGTTGCCGAGCGACATCGTGCGCACGAACTGCGAGCTGATGATCAGCGCGACGGCCGCGATGAAGCCGGCGGTGACCGACGCGACGCTCCACTCGCGGCTCGTGAGCCGTGCACCGAGCCGGAACGCGAGCATCACCGCGAGGATCGCGCCGCCGCGCGCGACGACGAGCCACAGGTCGGGCGCTGCGCTGCCGAACAGCGAGAAGACCATCGTGAAGAGGACCGGCAGCGGCTTCCATGACGGACCGCCGGTCGTCTGCAGGTCGATGTGGACGATCTCGCGGCCCCAGATGATCCACGCCCACGGGTCGTACGTCGGCGTGCTCGGATAGAGCAGCGAGAGCGCGCCGAGCGCGAGCGCGGCGGCTGCCAGCAAGGCGTAGACACGGCCGTCCGTCGCCGCCTCGCGCGCGGTCGCGGCCGGCGTCAGGCGTGTGCGCAGCGTCTCCAGCCAGGAAGGTGAGCCGAGCTCTGCGGTCGAGGTCGCCATTGCGTCAGGCGGTCGCCGCGGCCGTCTCACCGGTCTCCGCGCGCGCGGACTCGCGCGCGGCGCGGATGCGCGAGAGCCCGCCGTAGCGGAACACGAGCAGGCCGAAGCCGGCGACCGTGATGGGGATGAAGAGGACGAAGCGCAACAGCAGCAGGTAGGAGAGGATCGTCGACTTGGAGGCCGTGCTGACGGCGCCGACCGCGAAGATGACGGCGGCATCGTACGTGCCGATGTAGCCGGGTGCCGCGGGGATCAGCGAGGCGGCGTTGGTGAACGCGACCACGGCGAGCGCGTCCTGCAGGCTGAGCGTGATGTCGACCGCGTGGCCGACAGCCATGTAGACGCTCGCCTCGACGCCCCAGATCAGCAGCGAGACGCCGAGCAGCACGAGCCCGAAGCGGCTCAGCAGCTGCTTGCTCGGCTGCGCCAGCGGGACGAGCGCGCGCAGCAGGAACAGCAGCCGCTCGCGGTGGCGCAGGAAGGCGATCGCGGCGACGAGCGCGAGCACGACGACGAGGCCGCCGCCGATCAGCAGCAGCGTCTCGTTCGGCTTCGGCAGCTTGCGCAGCAGGTCGTAGGCGAGCACGATCAGGATCACGCCGAGCGCGACCGCGTCGAGCACCCGCTCGGCGAGGATCGTGCCGAGGATCGTGCGCTTCGTCGCCTCGACTCTGCCGCCGAGCAGGAATGTGCGCAGCAGCTCCCCGCCGCGCGCCGGCAGCACGTTGTTGCCCATGTAACCGACCGGCACGAGCGCGTAGGCGTCGCTGCGCGTTGCGTCCTTCACGTCCGCGCGCCAGAGGATGTGCGCCCAGCGCTCGCCGCGCATCAGCGTCGCGACCGCGTACAGCGCGAGCGCGCCGACGAGCGCCATGATCCCGCCGAAGCTGCTGGGGAAGGTCGGGGCCTGCTGCTTGGTGGCCCACCACACGACGCCTGCGATCGGGACGACCCAGACGACGAGCAGCAGCAGACGCTTGGTGCGGTGCGACACGGCGGGGCGGCTCAGTATCTCGAGCCCTGCGCCTGGAGGCAGGTCTCGATCGACTTGAGCTGGTCGTCGGTCAGGTGGCCGACGGTGAGGAGATGCGGGCCGATCACCTCGGCGCCTGGCGCCTCGTTGCGGATCTGGCGTCCTTGCGCCTCCGCGGGTGTCGCGGCGAACTCGACGTAGGCGCCGCTGGCGGCGGGCAAGATGTCGAGTCTGTCCGTCTGTCTCGCGTCCTTGACGGACTCGATCCCCTTGCCCTGCAGACAGCCGAGCGGCGCGTCGCGCGGGTCGAACGCGGCGGGCTGCGACCCCGCAGGGATCGCGCCACCGCCGGCCGGTTCGTTGCCACCGCCGACGGTCGTGCCGCCACTGCCGCAACCGATCGCGAACAGGGCGAAGAGCAGCAGCAATGCTGCCAGGGGAGAACGGCGAGACCGCATCCCGCCACAGGCTAGAGGATCGTGTGGCGGCGCTCACCTGCGCAGTGCGCGCGTGCGCGCGGGTACGGCGTTTACACTCGGCGCGCCGATGTCAGGACTCACACCGCTCTTCGCGCTCGCAGGCCCGCTGCCGAAGGCCGGTGCCGTCGTGGCAGTCCTGCTGGCCGCCGGAGCGTTGCTCGCGCGCGAGCCGCGCGAGCGGGCGTTCGCGATGGCCGGCGCGCTGCTGCTGGCGCCGGTGCTGCTGCTGGCGGACATCTGGGACTCGCCGCAGCTCGCGGTCGTGCGCGACCACCCGCTGCCGTCCGTCGCGGGCGGGGTCGTGGCACTCGGTGCCGTGTGCGCGCTCGCGCTGCTGATGGCGCGGCACGCGCTCGTGCTGCCGCTGCTCGTGATCGCGGCGTTGCCGTTCCGCGTGCCGATCGAGGTTGGAGGGACGACGTCCAACCTGCTCGTCCCCCTGTACCTGGTGATCGCGGCGGGAGCATTGGCGGCGATCGTGCGCGGGCTGCGCGAGGGGTCGGCGGCGAACGGCGACTCCAGGACGTCCGTGCCCTGGTCCCCCGGCTGGCTCGAACGGCTGCTTGCGCTGTCGGTCGCGCTTTACGGGATCCAGGCGACGTACTCGGCCGACTTCGACAAGGCGCTCCAGCAGATCGCGTTCTTCATCGTGCCGTTCGCGCTGCTGTTCCTGCTGCTCGCGCAGATCGAGTGGACGCCGCGGCTGCTGCGCCTGTGTCTCGGGCTGCTGGTCGGACTCGCGCTGGTGTTCAGCGCGATCGGCTACGTCGAGTACGCGACGAAGCACATCTTCCTCAACCCGAAGCTGCTCGCCTCGAACGACCTGCACACGTACTTCCGCACGAACTCGGTCTTCTTCGACCCGAACATCTACGGCCGCTTCCTCGTGGTGGCGATGCTGGCGGTGGCGGCGACGATGCTGCAGACCGCGCGCGCGAAGGTCGTGTGGATCGGCGCTGCGGTGCTCGTGGTGCTGTGGGGCGGGCTCGTGCTGACGCTGTCGCAGTCGTCGCTCGGCGCACTGCTCGTCGGACTCGCGACGCTCGCCGTGCTGCGCTGGGGCGCGAAGCGGGTGCTGCTGCCGGCGGCGGCGGTCGTGGCGTTGGCGGCAGCCGCGGTGCTGGTGACGCCGAGCACGTTCGGCGTGAACCTGCACAACCTCGACAGCTCCTCGAGCGGACGCTCGCAGCTGGTGAGCGGCGGTGGGGACCTGTTTGCCGCGCGGCCGATGGAGGGGTACGGCAGCGGATCGTTTGTGCGCGAGTACCGGCGCCACGAGGGACGACGCCTGCCGAGCGACGCGGCGACCGCCTCGCACACCATTCCCGTGACGGTCGCCGCCGAGCAGGGCGTGATCGGGCTGATCGCGTATCTCGCGCTGCTGGTGGCGGCGTTTGCGCGGCTGCTCGGACGCGGCGCGGGCTTGTCGGTCGCGCGCTCGGCCGTGGCCGCAGCGTTCCTCGCGCTGGTCTTCCACACGCTCGTGTACGCGGCGTTCCTGGAGGACCCGCTGACATGGGCGCTGCTGGGCATCGGCACGGCGCTGGCCGCAGTGGCGGCGCCGCGACCCGCGCCGGCTCCCGCGCCGACCCGAGCGCCCACTGCCGCCGAGCGCTCGGCGGCGCGGCGCACCTCGCAGCTCGGCAACGTGTAACGCCTCATAATTATATTAGGGTGACGGTGATCAGCGTCGCGCTGCTTGGCACGGTCACGGCGCCCGCCGAGGACGTCACTCCGGCGTTGACGCCTTCTCCGCAGGTCGTTCTTATGGCGTTGGCGAGCCTTGCCGTGGTGAAGGTGCTACTGGCGGTTTCACGGAGCGCGGTCAAGCTCACGGGTTCCAGCGAGGTCGACGTCAGTAGACACGTACCGAATATTTCTCTCGTTCTGAGTGCGAACCCAACGACGTTCAGGCTGACGGACGTTATGTTCGGTAGCGCCCCGACGAAGCTTCCATAGCGCAGGTGCCAGGGAAGCGTTTCCCTTAGGACCGTCGCCTGGCCTTCGGCGCACGTGCCGAGGTTGGCAGACGTGACATAGCCGACTAGCCCGCCGACCACTTTCGTAATCGAACGCCTTGAATGCAGAGAGCCTTCGAGTGTGAACTGGCATGTTATGTTGCTAAAGGCACCGGTGATTCTGACTTCGCTGAATGCGACTCTCAGCGTCAGGCTGCTGGTGGACAGGATCCTGGCGGAGGCCGTGCCGGCCAGGACGCCGACGGCCATCGCACACACCGCCGCGGTCGCAGCGACACGCATCGAGAACTTGGAGCTCATGCTTTGTCTCCTTTGACAAGCGTTCATTGTCTGCGGCCGCGCAATCCCCCTTTCGCCGAGCCGTCAGTCGGCCGCGGCCGTACCCCTACTCGCAGGATACCGGCGTGTCCGCTTTGCGGTTCCCCTAGCGTCCTGCCGATCGTGAAGCGAATCGTGCTCGGGATCGTGCTGGTGCTCGTCGCAGCCGTCGTGATCCTCAACTGGACGTGGGGCCGGCTGCCCGGAGAGCCGGCGCGGACCGGCAGACTGATGCGGCTGGGCGACACGACGGTGCGCGTGATCGAGCATCCGGGCAAGGATCCGGCCGTCGTGCTGATCCACGGCCTGCCGGGCACCGCGCAGGACTTCGACGATGTGGCCCCGCTGCTGCCCGGCCGCCACACGATCGCGTTCGACCGCCCGGGCTTCGGCTATTCGAGCGGTGGCTTTCACGCGTTCGCCGATCAGCTCATGATGCTCGACGAGCTCCTTGCCTCGCTGCACGTGCAGCGTCCGGTGCTCGTCGGCCACTCCTACGGCGGCACGCTCGCGCTCGCCTACGCGGAGCGGCGACCGCAGAACGTGCGCGGGCTCGTGCTCGTGGACGCGGCGGCCGGCGGCGAGCACACGGGCGCGTACGAGCGTGCGCAGGCGCGCTTCGTCCAGTTCCTCTCGTGGCCGGTCGTGCAACCGATCGCGGACGTGACCTTCTCGCAACTGGTGCGCACCGCATCAGTCAAGCGAGGCGAGGCGCAGGCGTTCGACCCCGGCGACGTCGACCCCACCCACGAGCAGCGCCTGCTCGAGCACAACATGCGCCACGAGGACCTCGACGCGTACGCGGGCGAGGAGCAGGAGGCGAACGACGTGTTCAAGCGCGTCGACGCGCGCCTCGCGACGATCGACGCTCCGGCGGTCGTGATCCAGGGCGCGGGCGACAAGCTGGTCACGCCTGACCACGGCCGCAAGATCGCCGCCACGCTCCCCCACGCCCGCCTCGTCATGGTCGACGGCGGCCACATGGCCCCCTACGTCCACCCCGCGGTCGTAGCCGCTGCGACGCGCGAGCTGCTGGGGACGCCTAAGCGACCGCGAGAACTTCGAGCCCGGGAACGCGCTCGAAGTGCCGCACGTTGACGGTCGCCACGCGCATGCCGTGAGCAAGGGCCGTCGCCGCGATCCACAGGTCGTGTGAGCCAATCAGGGAGCCCGCTTCTTCGAGACGGGCCCAGATCTCCGCGTGAGCGCGTGCCACGTGCATGGAGATCGGGAGCGGCTCGAGACGCCCAAGGACACGCTCGACGTATGCAAGACGGCGCATGCGGACCGTTGCATCCACGGCCCGGTGCACTCCGTGCAGGAGCTCGCTCGCCGTCACGACGCTGATAGCGCGGTCTTCGTCTCCAACCGCCGCCTCGACCTGTGTCCCTCGCCGCTCGTCGTTGACGAGGACCGAGGTGTCGATCAGGACGGCCACGCGCTGCTCGGCGGTCCGAACGCCGTGCGACCGGCTTCGACGTCCCGGGCGAAGTCGTCGTCAAGCGGTGGCGTGTCTGCCATCAGCTCGCGCCATTGCTCGGCAGTGATCGTGCTTCGCGCACGCGGGGGTCGCAGCTCGGCGATCGCCGAGCCGTTGCGGACGATCTCGATCTCCTCGCCGGCGCCGACGCGATTCATCACATGCGAGAAGCTGCGAGCCACCTCGGTTGCGGTCAAGCGGACCATGCATCCAACAACATATCAGATAAATCAGATTCCTATCCCTGGCGCCACGCCGTGCAATCGGCGAGGATGCCCGTGGGATGCTCCCGCGCTTCGTCGTCACCTGGCTGTTCAACGTCGCCGCTCTGTGGGTTGCGGCGAAGCTGCTGGACGGCGTGCACGTCAGCGGCGACCATGCGTGGGTCACGTTCGTGCTGGCGGGCTTCGTCTTCAGCCTCGCGAACATGGTCGTCAAGCCGATCGTCGCGATCCTGGCGATCCCGCTGATCATTCTCACGCTGGGGATCGCCTACTTCCTCGTGAACGTGCTGATGATCTTCCTCACCAGCTGGGTCGTGGGCGACTTCCACGTCGACGGGTTCTGGAGTGGGGTCGGGGCCGCGATCGTCGTGTGGCTCGTCAACGTCGTGCTGGACGCGATCGAGCGGCGGGTCGCGCCGGCGGATTAGCCACAACGGCCGCGACCGCGCTGGGGGCGCGCAGTCGCGGGAGGGATCCGTGGGGGGTTAGGCGGCCTCGCGCAGCGCGGCGAGGGAGCTCTCGTGCGAGAGGCGTCTGAGCGCCTGCTCCTCGAGCTCGCGCGCACGCGTGGAGCTGAGGCCGAGGCGCTTGCCGACCTCGCTGAGCGTCTGCGGCGGCTCGCCGCCGGTGCCGAAGCGCAGGTGGATGACCGTCCGCTCCTTGTCGGGAAGCGTCTCGATCGCCTTCTGCACGGCCTCGTGACGCAGCGTGTCGGCGACCTCCTCGTGGGGGCTCGCCTCGTCCGTCGCGATCAGTGCGCCGAGCGATGTCTCGCCGTCGTCGCCGACCGGCAGGTCGAGGCTCGTCGGCTCGCGGTCGGCCTTCGCCGCCTCGAGCACCAGCTCGAGCTCAAGGCCCGTCTCGTCGGCGATCTCCTCGTCGGTCGGCTCGCGGCCCAGCTTCGCCGTCAGCTCGCGCCGTGCGCGCGCGACCTTGCGGGCGCGCTGCCCGACGTGGACGGGAAGGCGGATCGTGCGACCGCTGTTCTCGAGTCCGCGCTGGATCGACTGGCGGATCCAGAGGGTCGCGTACGTCGAGAAGCGGAAGCCCTTGCGCCAGTCGAACTTCTCGACGGCGCGGATCAGGCCGAGCGTGCCCTCCTGGACGAGGTCTCCCATCGAGAGGCCCTGGCCCTGGTAGCGGCGGGCGATCGACATCACGAGCCGCAGGTTGGAGTTGACCATCCGCTCCTTGGCCACGAGGTCGCCGCGCTCGATCTGCTTCGCGAGCTCGATCTCATCGGCCGGCGTGAGCAGGGGCCAGTTGCGCGCCTCCCGCATCAAGAGCTGAAGGGCGTCGAACGTGGTCTCCTCAGGGGCGATGGCCTGGGTGTCTATCGTCTTCGTGGTGGTTCCTTTCATGTCAATACCTACTTGCACGCTAGGTATTGTACGACAAGGTCGTTGCTTCGTCAACAACCCTTTCCCGTATCGTCACGGGACAACCCCGTGGTAACAGTCTTGCCCGCTGTGACGACCGAGAATCACGCCCGATGACGTCCGCCGCCCGGCCTCCAGCGGCCCCCGACGAGCTGCCGGCGTTCGCGCGCGACTCCGAGCTCGTGGGCAGCGCCTGGACGCTCGCGCTGGAGGCCTACCGTGGCAATGCGGACGGGAACGTGGCCGCCGACGTCGAGCACCCCGCGATCACCGCCCGGCTGCTGCACGATGCCGGCTGCGACGAGACGATCGTCGCGACCGCCGTCCTGCACGACGTGATCGAGGACACGGGCCTCGACCCCGCGGCGATCGAGCAGCGCTGCGGCGTGGAGATCGCACGGCGCGTGGTGGCGCTGACGGAGGACTCTGCGATCGCCGCCTACGCCGACCGCAAGCGCGAGCTGCGCGCCCGGGGCATCGCGGCCGGGCGCGAGGTCGCGGCCGTGATGGCGGCCGACAAGCTCGCGCGTGCCACGCGCGCTGCCGGCGGACGTCTGCGCCCGGAGAAGCTGCGCCACTTCCAGGCGACGCTCGCCGAGCTGAAGGAGGCCTATCCGGACCTGCCGCTGTTGGAGCCGCTCGCGAACGCGATCGAACGGCTGCGGCCGACGACGAGCGAGGCGACCGCGGCCGTCGGCGATCCGTCGCTCTACGTCAACCGCGAGCTGTCATGGCTCGACTTCAACGAGCGCGTGCTGCAGCTCGCCGAGGACGCCTCCCGGCCGCTGCTGGAGCGCGTGAAGTTCTGTGCGATCTTCAGCTCGAACCTCGACGAGTTCTTCATGGTCCGCGTCGCCGGCGTGCATGACCAGGTCGACGCCGGCATCGATGCGACGAGCGCCGACGGGACCGCGCCGGCCGAGCTGCTCGACCGCATCGGCGATCGCGTACGCGAGCTGGAGGCGCGCCTCGAGAGCTGCTGGGAGCGCGTGCTGCTGCCGGCGCTCGACGAGCACAGCATCCGCGTCGTCGAGCCGGCGGCGCTGAGCGAGGACGAGCGCGCCGCGCTCGACGATCGCTTCCGGCGGGAGGTCTTCCCCGCGCTGACGCCGCTCGCGGTCGGGCCGGCGCAGCCGTTCCCCTACATCTCCAACCTGTCGCTGAGCCTCGGCGTGATCGTGCGCGACCCGGCGACCGACCAGACGCGCTTCGCACGCGTGAAGGTGCCGAAGGAGGGGCTGCCGCGCTTCATCCCCGTCGCCGACGGGCGCACGCTCGTGCCGATGGAGGCGGTGATCGCCGCCCACCTCGAGCGGCTCTTCCGCGGCATGGAGATCCTTGCGCACACGGTCTTCCGCGTCACGCGCGACGCCGACTTCACCGTCTCCGACGAGGCTGACGACCTGCTGGAGGCGGTGGAGGCGCAGCTGCGCCGGCGGCGCTTCGGAGAGGTCGTGCGGCTCGAGCTGAGTGCCGGGACCGACCCCGCGCTCAGAGCCCGGTTGATGGCCGACCTGGAGGTCGGCGAGCGCGACGTCTACGAGATCGACGGGCTGCTGGATCCGAGCGACCTGTGGCAGATCGTGAAGTTGCCCGGGATGCGCGAGCTGCGCGACGCGCCGTGGACGCCGCTCGTCCCCGCGACGTTCGAGCGCGAGGGGAAGAAGACCGATCTGTTCGCGCTGATGCGGGAGAGAGCCCTGCTCGTCCACCACCCGTACGACACGTTCGCCACCGTCGAGCAGTTCGTCAATCAGGCGGTCAACGACCCGGCCGTGCTCGCGATCAAGCAGACCGTGTACCGCACGAGCGACGACTCGCCGCTGGTGCCGGCGCTGATCCGCGCATCCGAGCGCGGCAAGCAAGCGGTCTGCCTGGTGGAGCTGACAGCGCGCTTCGACGAGCGCGCGAACATCACGTGGGCGCGCGCACTGGAGCAGTCGGGCGTGCACGTGACATACGGCATGCCGGGATTGAAGACGCATGCGAAGGCGGTGCTCGTCGTGCGTCGCGAGGGCGACGGCGTGCGCCACTACGCACACGTCGGCACCGGCAACTACCACCGCGGCACGGCCGACCTCTACACCGACTTCGGCCTCTTCACGGCCGACGACCGCATCACCGGCGAGATCGCCGAGCTGTTCAACCAGCTGACCGGCTACTCGCGGCCCGAGCATTACCGCCGCGTGCTCGTCGCTCCGCTGAACCTGCGCGAGCGGATCATCGGCGAGATCGACGCGACGATCGACGCGCATGAGGCGGGCAAGGACGCGCGCATCTCGATGAAGATGAACTCGTTGGTGGACGCAGCCTGCATCCGCGCGCTCTACCGCGCCTCGCAGGCGGGCGTGCCGATCGAGCTGAACGTGCGCGGAGCGTGCTGCCTGCGCCCGGGTGTGTCCGGCGTCTCGGAGAACATCCGGGTCGTGTCGATCGTCGGCCGCTTCCTCGAGCACTCGCGCATCTACGCGTTCCAGCGCGGCGAGCAGACGGCCATCTTCGTCGGCTCCGCGGACCTGATGCCGCGCAACCTCGATTCGCGTGTGGAGCTCGTCGTGCCGGTAGACGACGACGACGCGCGCGCACAGCTGCTCGACACGCTCGAGCGCTGCTTCGCCGATACGGAGAACGCGTGGGACCTGGCCGGCGACGGCTCGTGGACCCACCGCCGCGTGCCGTCCGGCGGACAGCCGCGCGACGTGCAGGCCGAGCTGATGCGCGCGCACCTCGCGCGTGCGCAGCTCGTTGAGGCGTGAGCTCCTCGCGCGCCGTCATCGACCTGGGTTCCAACAGCTTCCGGCTCGTCGTCTTCACGACCGGCGAAGGCGGCTGGTGGAAGCGCACGGACGAGCTGAGCGACATGGTGCGGCTCGGCGGCGACCTGACCGACGACGGCTGCCTGTCGGAGGCGCGCATGGCGCATGCGCAGGAGACGCTGCGCGTGTTCGCGGCGTTCTGCTCGACGAGCGGGATCGGTCCTGAGGATGTCGAGGCCGTCGCGACGAGCGCGATCCGCGACGCACCGAACGGCGCCGCGTTCGTGCAGCGGGCGCACGGCGAGACCGGCCTGCCGATCCGCGTCGTCTCAGGCGAGGAGGAGGCGCTGTACTCCTACGTCGCGGCCGCCAACTCGACCTCGCTGTCGGATGGGATCGTGCTCGACCTCGGCGGCGGGTCGCTGGAGCTCGTGCAGGTGCGCGAGCGGCATGCGGGCGCGATCGCGTCGTGGCCGCTGGGCGCGGTGCGGGCGACGGAGCGGTACTTGCCGGGCGACGGTGCGGTCGAGGCGAAGCCGATCGCGAAGCTGCATGCGCGGACGCTTCGCGCCCTGGAGGACGCGCCGTGGGTGGCGGAGGCAGGCGCTCCTGGAGCGTCGCTCATCGGCCTGGGTGGCAGCGTGCGCAACCTCGCGACCGCGGCGGTGCGGATGGCGGACCTGCCGCTCGACAGCGTGCAGGGGTTCGTGCTCGGACGCGACGCGCTGGACGCGCTGGTCGACGAGCTGGCCGGCCGCTCGCCCGAGGAGCGCGAGCGGCTGCCCGGGATCAAGCGCGGGCGCGGCGAGGTGATCCTCGCGGCCGCCGTCGTGCTGCGCGCCGTGCTGGAGGCGAGCGGCGCGGACGGCATCGAGGTGACGGAGGCCGGCCTGCGCGAGGGGATCTTCCTCACCGGCCTGCTCGCGCCGGCCGACCCGCCGCTGGTGCCGTGCGTGCGGATGACGAGCGTGCGGAATCTGGCCCGGCAGCACGGGGTCGACTTGGTGCACGCGGAGCACATCGCCGGGCTCGCGCACCAGCTGCTGGAGGCGCTGCCCGGCGCCGGCCTGCCGGAGCCGGGCGAGCCGGAGCTGGTGGAGGCGGCGGCGCTGCTGCATGACGTCGGCATGGCGGTCGACTACGACGACCACCACAAGCACTCGTCGTACCTGATCCTCGGCAGCGGGCTGCCCGGCTTCACGCCGCGCGAGGTCGCGCTGATCGCGCTGATGGCGCGCTACCACCGCAAGGGCACGCCGCAGCTCGGCGGCCTGGCGCCGCTGTGCCGCGAGGGCGACGAGCAGCTCGTGCTGCGTGGCGCCGCGCTGCTGCGGATCGCCGAGCAGCTGGAGCGCAACCGTGACCAGGTCGTGCGCGCAGCGCGCCTGACGCGACCGGGCGGCAAGAGCGGCGACGTCGAGCTGGAGCTGGACGCAGTCGGCGACGACACCGTCGCGCGCTGGGGGGCCGAGCGTCAGGGCGAGCTGTTCGAGCGCGCGTTTGGCGCGCCGCTGCGGGTCGTGGCGCGCTGACGCATCATTGTTCGATGCGTCATCAGATGCCCTCCAATGATGCCCATGACTCGCACCACCGTAGACGTTGACGAGCAGGCGCTTGAGATGGCACGGGTCGAGCTCGGCACCACCGGCTTGAGCGCGACGGTCAACGCGGCACTGCGCGACGTCGCCCGGCGTCGCACGCTCTCAGGATTCGATGCGGCTGTGAGCTCCGTCGAGCAGCGCTGGCTGGTCGCCGACGGCTCGCTCGCCTGAGCAGCGTGGGAAGGTCTGCGCCGCGACGGCGTCAAGAGAGATGACGCCGAACCCGAGTCGAAGGAGCCGACCGCGATGCGACCGACCTCGCCCCATCACAGCACTCGACGTGCAGCGATTGCGCTGATCGCCGCAGCGCTCGCCTTCGCCACCCTCTTCATGCTGTTCGGGCCGCCGCGCGGCGACGCGCGCAGCGGAGCGACGCTCAAGGTCGCGACGGCGCAGAACGCGGCGCTCGGCAAGCGCATCCTCGTCACGAGCAGCGGCCGCACGCTCTACTCGTTGAGCGCGGAGACAAGAGGCCGCTTCATCTGCAAGGACAGCAGCTGCACGTCGACCTGGCCGCCGCTGACGCTCGGCCGCGGCGTACAGCCGGCCGGCGTGAGAGGCCTCGGCACGATCAGACGTCCCGACGGTCGACGCCAGGTGACGTACAAGGGTCGCCCGCTCTACCGCTTCGCCACCGACCGCAAGAAGGGCGACGTGGGCGGCGAGGGCTTCAAGGACGTCGGCACGTGGCATGCGGCGGTGGCGCCGGGCGGCAGCGCGTCGCACGGCACGGCGCCTGCGCCGACGCCGGGGTACTGAGCCGGAGTGGCGCTCCTGGGTTGGAAAGCGTTCGTCGCTTCCCAACCTTCTGATGCTAAGGTTGGAAAGTGGCCGCGACTTCCCAACCTTTGCACGGACGGATCGAACGGCGCGTCTGGAGACCGACGATCGACCACGGTGGACCCAGGCCTCATCGCGTCGCGCAGACGATCGAGTGCTTCGTCCCCGACCCGATCGTCGACTGGGACCCGACACTGACCGCCTCGACCGCGGCGCTGATCGCCGAGGCCGACGCCGAAGTGCGCGAGTTCGACCGGCAGGCGCCCGGCGTGCAGGGGCTCGACGCGCTCGCGCGGCAGCTGCTGCGCCAGGAGTCGGTCGGCTCGTCGCGGATCGAGAACCTGATCGTCGGACAGCGACGGCTCGCACGCGCCGCCGCCGGGGACGGCGCGGAGCGCGACGCGACGGCGGGCCTGATCATGGGCAACGTGCGCGCGATGGAGCGGGCGATCGCGCTGGCGACCGAGCCGCGCCCGCTGACGCGCGACGACATCGTCGCGATCCACCACACGCTGTTCGAGGGCACGGTCGACGAGGCGCTCGCCGGCGGGGTGCGGCGCGAGCAGAATTGGATCGCGGGATCCGCGTACAGCCCGGCCGGCGCCGACTTCATCCCACCCCCGCACGAGTACGTCGAGGAGCTGCTCGACGACCTCGCCGCGTTCCTCAACCTCGACGACCTGCCGGTGACGCTGCAGGCGGCGATCGCGCACGCGCAGTTCGAGTCGATCCATCCGTTCCTCGACGGCAACGGCCGCACCGGGCGCTGTTTGATCCACGTCGTCTACCGGCGCCGGGGGCTGGCGACGAGCGTGGTGCCGCCGATCAGTCTCGTCCTGGCGACGCACTTCCGCCTCTACATAGGCGGACTCGAGGCGTACCGCTTCGGCGACTTGAAGGACTGGCTGCTGCTGTTCGCCGCCTCCACGGTGAAGGCGGTCGATCGCGCGCACGACCTGGCAGGGCGTGTCGACGCGCTGCGCGAGGGCTGGCTGGAGCGCGTCGGGCAGCCGCGCAGCCACGCCAGCTCGCGCGCGCTGCTCGACCAGCTCGCCGCCGAGCCGGTCCTCACAGTCGCGCGCGCCGCCGAGCTCGCCGGCGTCAGCGAGACCGCAGCGGCCAGAGCGCTCGAGTCGCTGGAGCGCGCCGGAGTGTTGACGCGCCCGTCGCAGCAGAGATGGGGCCGGCGCTGGGAGGCGCCCGCGGTGTTCGAGCTGCTCGACGCGTTCGAGCGCGACGTCGCGACGCCCGGGGACGCGACGCGGCCTGGGCGGCCGGCGCCGCGGCGGAGCTGACAGGCGCGCCACCAGGATGAGCGACGTTCTCGGTCCGGACAGCGGACCGAAAGCGACGCTCATCCGCTGCCGGCTCAAGCCATCACGGGCTCAGACTCGCGCGCGCCTGCGAGAGCCGTCTCCAAATCGTCCGCCTCCCCCGCCGCACGGCTCGCCGCGGCCATCTCGGCCTGGCGAACGCGGCCGGGGACGAACAGCGCGCAGACGGCGCCCGCGGCGAGCACGGCGGCGCCGACCCACACCGCCTGCGTCATGCCATCGGTGAACGCTTGCGGTGAGGCGTAGGAGCCGGCGCCGGCGAAGACGGTCGAGAGGACGGAGACGCCGAGCGCGCCGCCGATCTCGCGGAACGTGTTGGTCGCGCCGGACGCCTGGCCGGCCTCTTGTGGCCGGACCGAGCTCAGCACCGCGTTCGCCGCCGGCGCGAACACGAGCGCCATGCCGGCACCGGCCATCGCGAACGGACCGACGAGCTGGGCGTATGGCACGTCCGGCGCCGAGACGAGCGCGAGCAACGCCATCGCGCTCGCTTGCAGCGTGAGGCCAGCCGTCATCAGCACGCGCGAGCCGACGCGGTCCGACAGGATCCCCGCGATCGGAGCGACGAGGATGGTGACGCCCGTCCACGGCAGCGTCCGCAGCCCGGCCTCGAGCGGCGAGTACCCCTGGACGGTCTGGAAGAACTGCGCCAGCAGGAAAATCGAGCCGAACGTGCCGAAGAACATCGCGACCGTCACGCCGCTCGTGGCGCTGAAGCCGCGCGAGCGGAAGAAGCGCATCGGCAGCATCGGCTCCGGCGCACGCAGCTCCCAGGCGACGAATGCGGCGATCAGCAGCAGCCCGACGGTCGCCGAGCCGACCACGGTGGTGCTCGTCCAGCCGAGGTCTTGCGCCTTCACGATCCCGAAGACGAGGCCGAACAGGCCGCCCGCGGCGAGCACGAGCCCGGGCATGTCGAGCCGGCGGCCGGGGCCGTGCGACTCGGTCAGCTGCGTGATCGCGAGCGGGATGAGCACGATTCCGATCGGGACGTTGAGCCAGAAGATCCAGTGCCATGAGATGCCCTCGACGACCGCGCCGCCGGCGAGCGGCCCGAGCGCGACGCCGAGCCCGCTCACGCCCGACCAGATGCCGAGCGCAAGGCCGCGGCGGCCGGCCGGGAACGCCTCGCTGAGCAGCGTCAGCGAAAGCGGCGTGACGGCTGCAGCGCTCGCGCCCTGGAACGCGCGCGCGGCGATCAGCGCCTCGGTGCTCGGCGCGAGCGCGGCAGCGATGGAGGACAGGGTGAATGCACCCAGGCCAAATGCGAACACGCGCTTGCGGCCGAGCCGGTCCCCGAGTGCGGCGGCCGGCAGCAGCAGCACCGCGAACGCAAGCGTGTAGGCGTTGACCGTCCAGCCGAGCGAGGCGAGCGTCGCATCGAAGTCGACCCGGATCGACGGCAGCGCCGTCGTCACGACGAGGTTGTCGAGCGTGACCATGAAGAGCGCGATGCTCGTCACGATCGAGGTCCAGATCTGTCGTGAGCGGGTCATCGGGTCGAGCCTCCTGCGGTGTGTGAGTGGTCACTCATATTCATGGCAAAAAAAGAGACGCTCAGCCGGCGGCGTTGTGTGCGGAAGTGGCGGGCGCAGCCTCCTGCGCGGCAAGCTTGTCGTCCATCCAGCTGCACAGCTCGCGGGCCCAAGGGGTGTCGATCGCGGGCGCGTCCATGCCGGCGAGCACCGTCATCAGCATTCCGCGTGCGACGAACTCGCGCAGCTCGTCGCCCTCGGCGCCTGTCAGCCGGCGGATCAGCTCGATCAGGTCCCCGTAGCCGCGGCGCACCGCATCACGGATCGCGAGGTCTTCGCCTGAGGCCGCCGCGAACGCCTGCAGCGTGGCGCGCAGCGTCGTGGGGTCCTGCATCAAGCCGGCGTAGGCGTGGCCCATCCGCTCGAGCGCCGTCTCGCCGTCGGCGCTCTCGTCCTCGGCGGCCGCGCGCATCGCGTCGCCGAGGCGGCGGTAGCAGCGGTCGACGGCGGCGACGTAGAGCTCCGACTTCGTCGGGAAGAGGCGGAACAGGTACGCCTGGGAGATCCCCGCCGCCTTCGCGATCTCGGTCGTCGGAGTGCCATGGAAGCCGTGCTCCGCGAACGCGGCGACGGCGGCCTCGACCAGCACCTCGCGGCGCTCGGCGGCGGTGGACAGCTGTCGGGTAGTCGATGGCGGGATCATCAAGAGTGAGTATGCACTCACTCACAGCCCGCGTCAAGGGTCGGACTGCAACCAGCGCACCCCGAAGGGTCGCAGACCGCGCAGCCGGACCTGAGGCGTCCCGGGGCGGGAACGCCCCAGGCCGGGTCGGTGTCCGAGGGGAAGGAGGACACCGAGGTGATGCGTCCCGCTCCGGCGATTCGCCTGCGCCGGAACGGGACGCTTGGTGGGGACCACTGGCTGCTACGGATCGGTCCCCTATCTGGATCAATCGGCAAGAAATCCTTCGACGAACGCCTCAGAGTGCCCGCGTAGCCGATCGTTACTCAGCCTTTGAGCCCCTTGGTCGAATAGCGCACGAGCGTGAGCGTCTTCGTGACCGTCTGCCCTCTGACGAGCGCGTTCTCTACGACCGCCTTGACCTTCATCGTGCCGCGCTGGCGCAGCAGGCGCTTGCCGAGGTCGTTGAGCGTGATGTGCACGAAACCGCCGTCGTTCTGCTTGAGCGAGTGCCGGCTGCGCACGCCCAGCTCCTTGCCGCTGCGCGAAAGCGTGAGGCTGCCTCTGCAGGCGGCGCTGCCGAAGCACGCGACGAACACGCCGCCGACGCCGTTCTGGTCTGCGAACGCCGTCTGACCGAACAGCCCAAGCCGCGTCGCAGCGGCGCCGGCCGTCGTGAACGTTCTGTCCGCACCGATCGCGAACGCGCCGTTGGGACCGACTGCGACGAGCCGGTAGTGGTAGGTCGCGCTGGCGCTCAGCCCCGACAGCGCGGCCGACACCGACACCGCCGAGGAGCCCGAGCCGGCGCCCTGCGGCGGCGTCTGCTGGCCGTAGTTCGCGGTCGTGCCGAACTCGAAGTAGTAGGAGCTGGCGACGCCGTTCGGGTTGACGGAACCGTTGAGCGTCGCGCTTGTGCCGTTGACATCCGCGCTGCCGGTCGTCGCAGCCGGCGCCGTGGGCGGCGGGGGCGCGGTGCCGGTCGTTCTGAACGTTCTGTCGGCGCCGACCGTCGTGCCGCTCGCGTTCGTCGCAATCACGCGGTAGTGGTAGGCCGTGCCGGATGTGAGCCCGGCGAGGTCGGCCGTGACCGGCACGTTCGCGCTGCCGGAGCCGGCCGAGGACAGCGCGCTCTGCTGGCCGTAGGCCGTCGTGGTGCCGTACTGAAACGCGTAGCTCGTGAGCTCGCCGTGCGGGTTGACTGTCCCCGCAAGCGAGGCCTGCGTGTCGGTCAGCGCGGAAGCGTCGCCGGTCGTCGCGGTGGGCGCGCCGGCGGCGAGCGCGGATCCTGTCGTCAATCCGATGACAGTCGCGAGCAGCGCGATCGTCGTGGCGCCGAGCGCAGCGAATCGCCGCATGAGGAACCTCCAGGTTCGTTTCAAGGCGTACCGGGTCCCCAACCGGGCGCAGCTGCGCGAGTTGCGGGACGGGGCGACGCGCTGACCTCCGTGCACGCCGCCGTTCACGCCGCAGCGCTCGGATAGGCTCGGCCGGAGATGGCCACACCGTGCGACATCCGCCCCGCCGCGCGCGACGACGTGCCGCTGCTGCTGGCGCTGATCGGCGAGCTGGCCGATTACGAGCGCCTGCGCGACGAGGTCGTGCTCGACGCGGAGCTGCTGGAGCGGCATCTGTTCGGCGCGCGGCCGGCGGCGGAGGCGGTGCTTGCGGAGATCGGCGGCGAGGCCGTCGGCTACGCGCTCTTCTTCTCCACCTTCTCGACGTTCCTCGGGCGGCCGGGGATCTGGCTGGAGGATCTGTTCGTGCGGCCCGCGCGGCGCAGAGCCGGTGTCGGGCGCGCGCTGCTCGCGCACCTGGCTGGACTGGCGGTCGCGCGCGACTGCGGACGGCTGGAGTGGTCGGCGCTGGACTGGAACGAGCCGGCGCTCGCGTTCTACCGCGGACTCGGGGCGCGCTGCATGCCGGAGTGGCACTTGCACCGGCTGGACGGCACCGCGCTCGCGGCTGTGGCACGCTCCAACGCATGAACGCAGCCATCGAGGCCGAGGGCCTCATCAAGACGTATCCCGGCGACGTGCGCGCGCTGAACGGCGTCAGCTTCAGCGTGCCCGCCGGCACGATCTTCGGCTTGCTCGGGCCCAACGGCGCCGGCAAGTCGACGACCGTGAAGATCCTCACGACGCTCGCCGCCGCAGACGCCGGCACGGCGCGCGTCGCCGGCCTGGACGTCGTGCGCGACCCGGTCGCCGTGCGCCGCGCGATCGGCGTCGTGGGCCAGAAGAACGCCGTCGACGGCGCGGCGACGGGACGCGAGAACCTGCTGCTCCAAGGCCGTCTGTACGGGCTCTCCGGGCGCGACCTGCGCGCGCATGTGGACGACCTGCTCGAGCGCTTCACGCTTGCCGACGCGGCCGACCGCTTCGTGCGCGGCTACTCGGGCGGCATGCAGCGGCGCCTCGACGTGGCGCTGGGCCTCGTCGCGCGACCGCAGGTGCTGTTCCTCGACGAGCCGACGACCGGCCTGGACCCGGAGGTGCGCGTGGCGATGTGGGGCGAGATCTCCACCCTCGCGCGCGAGGAGGGCCTGACGATCCTGCTGACGACGCACTACCTGGAGGAGGCCGACCAGCTCGCCTCGCAGCTGGCGATCGTCGACAGAGGCGAAATCGTCGCGGAAGGCTCGCCGGAGCAGCTGAAGGCGGAGCTGCGCGGCGACGCGATCAACGTGGAGCTCGATTCAGAGGGTGGCGGCTCAGCCGTGGAGGCGGCGCTGGCGCGCGTCGACGGCGTACGCGAGGTCGTGCTGGAGGGCCGCATGCTGCGCGCCCGCGCCGACCAGGGTGCGCGCGCCGTGCCGGCGGTGCTGGCGGCGCTGGAGACCGAGGGCGTGTCGGTCGCGGCGGTGACCGTCGCGCGTGCTTCGCTCGACGACGTGTACCTGCGCTACACCGGCCGCACGTTCGCGGCGGCCGAGGCGGGGCACGACGCGAACGGCGACGGCCACGCCAAGGGTGGCGCGCCCGCCGACGCGCCCGAGCCCGAGACGACGAAGACCGGAGGCCGTTGACCATGCCCGCAGTGATCCAGCATTCCTGGTTCATGACGCAGCGCCACCTGCGTGCGCTGTTGCGTCAGCCAGCGTGGATCGTCGTGACGCTCGTGCAACCGGTCATGTGGCTGCTGCTGTTCGGCGCGCTGTTCAAGTCGATCGTGAACCTGCCGGGCTTCGGTGCCGACAACTACGCCGACTTCCTCACCCCCGGCATCGTCGTGATGACGGCGCTGTTCTCGGCCGGCTGGGCCGGGATGGGGATCCTGCAGGACTACGAGCGCGGGATCCTCGACCGCTTCCTCGTGACGCCGTCGAGCCGCGTGTCGCTGCTGGCGGGGCCGCTCGTGCAGCAGTCGATCGTGACGGTCGTGCAGTCGCTGATCATCATCGGACTGGGCCTGGCGGTCGCGGGCGCCTCGTTCCCCGGCGGCGTGCCGGGGGCCGTGGTGACCATCGTCGCGGCGATCCTGCTGGGGATGGCGATCGGAGCGCTGTCGAATGCGCTGGCGCTCGTCGTCCGCAAGGAGGAGACGGTAATCGCCGTCGTCACGTCGTTGACGTTGCCGCTGTCGTTCCTGTCTGGGACGTTCATGAACCTCGCGCTCGCGCCGGCGTGGATCAGCGATGTGGCGAAGTTCAACCCGCTGCAGTGGGCGGTCGTGGCCAGCCGCGAGGCGCTGACGTCGAACGACGTCGATTGGGGCGTCGTGATGTCGCGCCTCGGCCTGCTCGCGCTGCTGCTCGTCGCGTGCTTCGCGGTGGCGACGCGGGCGTTTCGGGCGTATCAGCGGGCGGCGTAACCGAGATTCGCCGCGGCCGGAGCGGCTTGCACTCGCCGCTCCGGCCGTGCGACTTCCGGGCGGGAGTCGGCTCCGCAGAAACCGTAAGCACAGAGCGCGGCGCGCACAACCCGTTCTGTGGTGTGACGCTCAGCGCCCGCTGAATCTCGCCGGGCGGCGCTCGATGAACGAGCGCATGCCCTCGGCGCCGTCTTCGCTGGCGAAGAGGGGAACGGCATCCGCTTGGAGCTGCTCGACGGCGCCGTCGTGGTCCTCGTACACGGCGCGATACGCGGAACGCAGCGTGGCGGTGACGCCGAGGGGCGCGGCGGCCGTGGCGATCCGCTCGGCCAGCTCGAGCGCGCGGTCGAACTGCGTGCCCGGCTCGACGACCTCCTGTACGAGCCCCATGCGGTGCGCCTCGGCGGCGTCGAACGGGTCGCCCGTCAGCAGGTGCTTCATCGCGTTGCCCCAGCCGGCCTCGCGCGGCATGCGGATCGTCGCCCCGGCGAACGGGTAGATGCCGCGCTGCACCTCCAGCTGCGCGAAGCGGGTATCGGAGCTGGCGATCCGCACGTCGGCTGCGAGCAGCAGCTCGATCCCGATCGTGATGCACCAGCCC
This sequence comes from Conexibacter sp., assembly GCA_035264605.1. GTDB lineage: Bacteria > Actinomycetota > Thermoleophilia > Solirubrobacterales > Solirubrobacteraceae > Conexibacter. The sequence goes on from DATFPW010000014.1 coordinate 21,970, forward strand.
TGCACGGCGATCACGACCGGCGTCGTCCACGGGCCGTCGAGCCGCCACGGCTGGCGCCCGTCCTCGGGCACCGGCAGTCCCGCCCCGTCGATCACGGCGGGCGCGACCTCGGCGAGGTCGAGTCCGCCCGTGAAGTGCTCTCCGTGCGCGAACAGGACGCCGCAGCGCAGCTCCGGGTCGCGCTCGAGCTCGCCGTAGGCGAGGGCAAGCTGCTCGAACATCTTGAGCGTGAAGGCGTTGCGTCTGGTGGGACGGTTCAGGCCCATGAGCAGGACGTGCCCGCGCCGCTCGACCGTGACTGTCGTCTCCTCGTCCATCTCACGCCTCCCGGTCGGTCGTGCTGCGTTGCGACGGGCATCATAGGACTAGCCTTGCGGGCCATGAGCAGCACAAGCGAGGCGGCGGCGGCCGGCACGTTCGAGCAAGCGACCGCCGTGACGCCGGTCGGCGAGGGCCGTTTTCGCGCGCAGGTGGACTCTGGGTGGTCGACGCCGATTGCGGCCAACGGCGGCTACCTGGCGGCGATTCTCGTGCGGGCGCTCGAGGCGCACGGCGCGACGGCCGCCGGGCCAGATGGTCTCGCCGCGCGTCAGCTGCGCTCGCTCACCTGCCACTACCTGCGGCCGGTGAGCGGCGGACCGCTCGACGTGTCCGTCGAGGTGCTTCGCGCCGGCCGGCGCATCTCGACCGTCGACGTGACCGCGTCACAGGAGGGCAAGGACACGATCCGCGCATTGGCGGCGCTCGCTGTCCTCGACCTGCCCGCAGCGGGTCAGTGGGAGCCGGAGCCCCCGGCAGTCGGCCCGCCGCCGGCGCGCGACGCCCCACTGATCGAGCCGGACGACTACCGCCGCGACGGGGCGGACGGCTGGCTCGGCCCGACGCCGACAATGCCCCCGATGTTCAGACGCGTGCGCGTGGCGCCGCGGATCGGCGGCGTGCCGTTCTCTGATCGTCCCCTCCCGGCCGGCGAGGCGCCTGAGACGGGCGGCTGGATCGCGCTCCCTGAAGCGCGGCCGATCGACGCCGCGTTCATCGCGCTCTGCACCGACGTCTGGTGGCCGCCCGCGTTCCAGCCGCTCGGACGTCCCGCGATCGCGCCGACGATCGACCTGACGATTCATGTTCGGGCCGACATCCCGCCGGAGGGCTTGCCGGATCAGCCGGTGCTCGGCTGGTATCGCTCGACGGCCGCCCACGGCGGCCTCATGGAGGAGGACGCCGCGCTGTTCCTGCCGGACGGCACGCTGCTCGCCCACGCGCGCCAGCTGGCGATCTTCATGCCGTTGGAGCGGTGAGCGCGCGAGCCGCGAAGAACGGACGCGCGGCACGGGCACAAGCGGCGCACGAGTTACTCGCGCGCCACCTGCCACCACGGCCTACCGCTTCTATATTAGCGTTACAGTTATCCTTGCTCCAGCTCCGTTGTCGACGTTGGTCGTCGTCCCGCTGAGCGTGCCGGCTATCCCGCTGCACGGTGCAGTTCCGCTGACCGACGCACTGGCCGTCACCCCGGTGGAGGTGGTCCGTGCGAAACTCACGGCGACGGTTGCGGCGGTGACCTGACACGTAACACCAAAGGTCGGTTCCCTCAGCCTGAATGACAGCCCAGTACCCGTTGCCGATATGGCGACTATGTTTGGTAGCGTTCCAATGAAGCCCGCGTACCTGATATGCCAAGGCAGGGTGGCCCTGTCAATGGTTGCTCCTCCCGCTGGGCACCTGGTGACATTTGCAGCGGTGATGTACCCGACTAGCGTACCTACACTCTTCGGGGTCGTTCTTCCATGAAAGGACCCTTCGACCACCACTTCGCACCTTGCTGCCCCGAACCCGCCAGCGTATTCCAGAGCCGCGAAGGATGCCCTCAGCCCTTGCGACGACGTCGAAAGGCTCCTTGCCGACGCCACGCCCACACTCGTCGCCAACAACAAAGCTGCCCCAACCACAGCCAACATCATTTTTCCAAACTTCACGGCATCCTCCTAAGTCCAGGGTTGCACGTTAGCCCCTGCGACCCCCGGCCCATGCAGGAGGAGCTCGGTCAATCAAGTATGTGCCCGACGGGTGTCCAAGCGAGCTCGCCTGACCTACGATGACTGCCGCACCACGCGCAGCCGGACGGAGATCCTCCGCAATGTGCAGGAACGCCGCCTAAACCCCCCGGCCTGTCCAGTCTACCAACTGGCCAGTAGGTTAGCAACGCGCTCGACACGCCGATCGGTAAGACCGCGGCGCACGGCCGCTTCACTTTGCAGGCATCTCAATAGGTACGGCACTTAACGCATGCGGCGCACGAGTCAACTCGCGCGCCACCTGCCGGTACGGCTCTGCGTGATCTATATTAGCGTTACGGTTATCCTTGCTCCGGCCCCGTTGTCAACGTTGGTTGTGGTCCCTGTTAGCGTGCCGTTTATCCCGCTGCACGGTGCTGTTCCGCTGACCGACACATTGGTAGTCGCTCCGGTGGCGGTTTCCCGTGTGAATGTCACGCTGGCGGATGCGTTGGTGACTTGACACGTAACACCAAACGTCGGTTCCCTGGCCCTGAACGACAACCCACTCTCCGTTGCCGATATGGCGGATATGTTCGGTAGCGTTCCACTGAAGCCCGCGTACCTGACATGCCAAGGCAGCGTTGCCCTGTCAACAGTTACTCCTCCCGATGCGCACCTGGTGACATTGCCAGCGGTGATATACCCGACTAGCGTGCCGACACTCTTCTGGGTCGTTCTTCCATGAAAGGACCCTTCGACCACCACTTCGCACCTCACCGTGCCAAACCCGCCGGCAAATTCCAAGCTCGCATAACTTGCCCTCAGTCCCTGCGACGACGACGAAAGGCTCCTTGCCGACGCCACGCCCACGAGCGAGGCCAGCAACACCGTCGCCCCAACAACAGCCAACGTCATTCTTCCAATCCGCACGGCATCCTCCCAAGTCCAGGGTTGCACGTTAGCCCCTGCGACCCCCGGCCCATGCAGGAGGAGCTCAGTCAAATCAAGTATGTGCCCGACGGGTGCCCAGGCGAGCTCGCCTACCTAATATGACTGCCGCCCCACGCGCAGCCAGGCGGAGATCCCCCGCGATGTGCAAGAACGTCGCCTAAAATCCCCCGGCGTTGCCTAGTCTACCAACTTACCGGTCGGTTGGCAAAACGCTCGACGCGCCCGCATGCCAAACCGGTATGCGGAAAGCCGCAGGCAGATGGCCGTCGCGACCTCGCAAGCTTCCGAAGCGGGCGAGCGGTTAAAGCAGTGGCGCGCGAGTCAACTCGCGCGCCACTGTCCTCGGCTAGTCCTCTGCAACTCCTATATTAGCGTCACCGTTATCCTGGCTCCGCTACCGTTATCCACATTGGTCGTTCTCCCGCTCAGCGTGCCAGCTATACCGCTACACGGTGTTGTTCCGCTGAGCGCCACTTCGGTCGTTGCCCCGCTAGTGGTGTCCCGGACAAAGTCAATGCTCGCGTTGCCTCTGGCTAGGCAGGTAATACCGAATGTCGGTTCCCTCACTCCGACTGACCATCCGATGATGCTTGCCCTTATGGTCAATATTCTTGGTAGCGTGCCCGTGAAGCTTTGGTACTGAACATGCCAAGGCAGCGCTTCCCTTAGGACGGTTCCCGCACCGCTTGCGCACCTGGTGACGTTTGCGGCGGTAATGAACCCGGATAGGGTGCCCGCGGTCTTCGAGATCGTCCTTTCATGAAAGGATCCTTCGACGGCGACTTCGCAATCGACCGTGCCAAAGCCGCCTGCGAAGGCGACCCTCGCAAAACTTGCCCTTATCCTCTGCGACGACGTTGAAAGCCTCCCTGCCGATGCTGTACCAACGAGCGCCGACAGCAACACAGTCGCTCCAACAACAGCCAGAATCGCTTTTCCGAGCTTCACGGCATCCTCCTGAGTCCAGGGTTGCACGCCCACTCCTACGACCCCAGCGCATGCAGGAGGAGCCTGTTAAGTAAGTATGTGCCCAGCGGGTGCCTAAGCGAACTCGCCTGACCTAAGATGACTGCCGCACCACGCGCAGCCGGACGGAGATCCTCCGCGATGTGCAGGAACGCCGCCTAAACCCCCCGGCTCGCCCAGTGTACCGACTGGCCGGTCGGTTGGCAACGCACCAAGCGAGCCCACACGCCCGGCGATGGCGACCGGGGCTCGTGGCCACGCACCGCTGGCCGTCGTGGTCAAGTGGCCAGCCCTGGAGGCGCAGCGCTTAACGCATGCGGCGCGCGAGTCAACTCGCGCGCCGCGCACTTCGAAGGGTTCGGCAACCCTTATATTAGGGTCACCGTTATCCTGGCCCCGCTGCCGTTGTCCACGGCGGTGGTGCTGCCGTTGAGCGTGCCGTTTATACCACTGCAGGTGTTGGTGGCAGCAGCGGTCACGGAGGTCGTCGCGCCGCTGGCTTCGCGGTGGAATACGATACTGGCCCCGCTGGTCGTCGCTAGGCATGTAACACCGAAGGCCGGTTCCCTTATCCTGAACGCGATGCCGCTTATGCTCGCCGTGATCGACGTTATGTTGGGTAGCGTCCCGGTGAAGCCTGCATACCTGATGTGCCACGGCAGGGTTTCCCTTAGGACGGTTGCGCCTCCCCTCGAGCACCTGGTGATGTTTGCGGCGGTGATGAAACCGGATAGCGTCCCGACGCTCTTGACGAGCGTTCTTGAATGGAATGAACCTTCGACGACCACTTCGCATTCAGCCGTGCCGAATCCGCCCGCGAAGTCGAGCCTCGCAAAGCTTGCCCTCAGCCCCTGCGACGACGTTGAAAGGCTCCTTGCCGACGCCATGCCTGCAGTCATCGCCAGCAACACACTCGCCCCAACCAGCGCTACCATCATTTTCCCAAGCCTCACGGCATCCTCCTATGTCCAGGGTTGCACGTTGGCTCCTGTGACCCCATCACATGCAGGAGGAGCTCCGTAAATTAAGTATGCGCCCGACGGGTGCCTAAGCGAGCTTGCCTGACCCTAAGATGACTGCCACACGCGCAGTCGGACGGAGATCCTCCGCGATGTGCAGGAACGCCGCCTAAACCCCCCGGCGTCGCCCAGTCTACCAACTTAACGGTCGGTTAGCAAAGACCGCTACACGCGACCGGAGCGCATCCGACGCTGCCGCGCGGCGGCGTCGACCACGACAGCAGCCAGCAGCACGCCGCCGGTGACCATGTACTTCGTCGATGACGGCAGGGCGAGCAGGTCCATGCCGTTCGAGATTGAGCCGATCACGAGGCCGCCGAGCAGAGCCGACCAGACGGTGCCGCGGCCGCCGAACAGCGACGTACCGGCGATCACGGGCCCAGCGATCGCGAGCAGCAGCAGGTCGCTGCCGCCGGAGGACTGGTTGACGGCGAGCAGGCGCGAGGCGAACAGGATGCCACCGCAGGCGGCGAGCGAGCTGCCGAGCACGAACACCATGATTCGCACACGGGTGACGTGGATGCCGGCGCGCCGTGCAGCCTCCTCGTTGCCGCCGACGGCGAGGATGTGGCGGCCGAAGCGCGTGCGCCGCACGATGTAGTCGAAGATCACGACGAAGCCGATCAGGATCACGAGCGCGAGCGGCAGGCCGCGGTCCTGGTCGAGGACGGCGACGACGCCGAAGGAGACGACCGCGACCGCCGCCACGCGGATCGCGACCACCAGCGGGGTCGCCGCCGCGAGCCCGGCCGCGAGCCGACGACGGCGCGCGTCGAGTGAAGCCACGGCGAACAGCGCGACGACAATCGCGGCGATGATCCACGCCGTCGCACCGGTGAAGAAGGTCCCGGCGAGGTCGACGATCGCCGGCGTCGTGATGTTCACGGTGCCGGTCGAGCCGAGCACCCACAGCAGCGCGCCCTGCCAGCCGATCAGGCCCGCGAGCGTCACCACGAACGATGGGATCCCGAAGCGCGTGACCACCGAACCCTGGAACAGGCCGATCGCGGCGCCCGTCGCGATCCCGGCGAGGATGCCCGGGATCGCCGGCCAGCCGTGCTGCTCGCACAGCACCGCCATCACCGCGGCGCACAGGCCCGAGACGATCGCGACCGACAGGTCGATCTCGCCGAGCAACAGCACGAGCACGACGCCGATCGAGATCATCCCCGTCGCCGCGATCTGCAGCGACAGGTTCACGAGGTTCGTCGAGGTGAGGAAGCGGTCGTTGGCGACCGTGAAGATCGTCCAGATGACGATGAGGCCGAGCAGCACGCGCATCGAGCCGAGCTCCCCCTGCGCGACGCGGTTGAACAGTGCGAAGCGCCCGCCCTCCTCCGGGTCGGGTGTCGCGGCGGCTGTCGCGGGCGGAGTCGGCTCGGATGGTGTCGCCGCTGCGGTGCTCATCGCGTCGCCTCCCCGGTCGCCTGCTCACCGCGCTCGCCGTCTCCGTTGCGCCCGAACTCGGCGCCGGTGATCGCGCCGACGATCTCCTCCTGCGACGTCTCGCTCACCTCGTACACGCCGGCCTTGCGGCCGAGCCGCAGGACGAAGATGCGGTCGACGACGTCGAACACGTTCGCGAGGTTGTGCGAGATGACGACGACGCCGAGGCCCTGCTCGCGCAGCCGTCTGATCAAGGCGAGCACCTGCTCCGTCTGGGCGACGCCGAGCGCTGCGGTCGGCTCGTCGAGCAGCACGACTTTCGCCTCGCCGATCAGCGAGCGTGCGATTGCGACCGACTGACGCTGCCCGCCCGACAACGTGCCGACCTCCTGCCGGACGCTCGGGAGTCTCACCGTAAGCGTCTGCAGCAACTCGGCTGCCTGCTTCTCCATCGACGCCTCGTCGAGCGAGCGCAGCAGCCGCGCCGGCCCACGCGACTGCTCCTCACGACCGACGAACAGGTTGGCGACGACGTCGAGGTTGTCGCACAGCGCGAGGTCCTGGTAGACGGTTGCGACGCCGAGCGCCGTCGCGTCGCTCGGAGCCCTCACGTTGTGCACCTCGCCCTCGAAGCGATACTCGCCCTCGTCGGCGTTGTAGATGCCCGACATGACCTTGACGAGCGTCGACTTGCCGGCGCCGTTGTCGCCGACGAGGCCGACGACCTCCCCGGCGCGGACGTCGAAGTCGACGCCGGCGAGCGCCTGCACCGCGCCGAAGCGCTTGCTGACGCCGTGCAGCGCCAGCAGCGGCTCGCCGTTCGTCGTTGCGGTCATGCCGGGCGCTCCATGCCTAGCCCTGCGGCGTCAGGCCGATTCTTCTGCAGGCCGCCGCATACGCGCTCGTGCAGATCTGGTCGACCGTGTAGAGGCCGTCTCTGACGACCGTGTCGGTGATGTTGTCCTGGGTCACGGCGACCGGCGTGAGGATCACGCTCGGCACATCCTTCATGCCGTTGTCGAGCTGTCTGTTCACGAGGTCGCTCGACGTCTCGCCTCTCAGCAGCGCGACCGCCAGCTGCGCGGCCTGCGTTGCCTCCGGCGTGTACGCCTTGAACACCGTCATGTACTGGTCGCCGACGACGATCCGCTGGATACCGGCGAGCTCCGCGTCCTGACCGGTCGTCGGCCGCGAGCCGGGGTCGATCCCGTTCGATCTCATCGACGCGATCGCGCCGCCGGCGGTGCCGTCGTTGGCGGCGTAGACGCCGACGAACCCGTCTCTTCCGAGCGCCGAGATCGACTGATCCATCTCCGTCTGGGCTCTGTCCGGGCTCCAGTCGGGCGTGTCGTACTCCTTCGCGATTCTGTAGCCGCTGTCGTCGAGCACGCTATGCGCGCCGGCCTTGAACTGCGCGGCGTTCGAGTCGGTCGGGGCGCCGTTGATCATCACGAGCGAGCCTCTCGCACCGTCTCTTCTGAGTCTGTCTACGAGCGATCTCGCCTGCAGCTCGCCGACCTGTCTGTTGTCGAACGAGATGTAGTAATCGACGTCGGCGTTTTCGATCAGCCGGTCGTAGGAGACCACGCCGATGTCGGACTGCTTCGCGCGTGTCACGATCGAGGCGGCCGCCTTGGCGTCGACCGGGTCGAGCACGAGCACCTTCGCGCCGTTGGTGATCGCCGCCTCGGCCTGCGACTGCTGCTTGGCGGCGTCTTGCTCGGCGTTCGAGTAGATCAGCTTGCAGTTCGGGCAATATCTTCTGAGCGCTCTCGTGAACAGCGGACGGTCCTCCGCCTCGTAGCGCGCCGTCTTGTTCTCCGGCAGCAGCAGCGCGACTGTGCCGCTCGCGCCGCCTCCACCGCTGGTGGCGCTCGTCGAGCCGTTGTCGTCGTCACCGCCGCCGCAGGCGGCGAGGCCTCCGATGGTCAGTGCCGCCGCAGCGGCCAACGCGAGCGCGCGTCGAGTCGATCTGATGTGCATGCGCTCCTCCTCGAAGCAGGGTGTACCCCGTCTTCGAGGACATCTCCCTTCGAGCGGCTCGCGAAACGCGGCGGTCTCTCAAGCGGACGCAGATTCGTCCGGATCGCGCTCCTGCTCCGGATCGAGCTCGGCGACGCCGTCGGTGACGGTGCGCACCGGCGGCAGCTGCGCGGCGAGGAGATCGCGGCGCGCGCGCACGGCGCCGGCCGCCTCGCCGATCACGGTGCGCTCGACGGCCGACATCTCCGACCAGCGCTCGCGCAGCGCGGCGAGCGCGTCGTCGGCGCGATCGAGCGCGTCGCGCGCCGCGCCCGGGGCGCTCTCCTCGAGCGCGGCCTCGGCGGCGGAGACCTCGACGCCGGCGTCTGCGGCGAGCTTCAACAACGCATCCATCGCAGGGCCAGGCTACGCGACGCGGCGGCGGGCAGGGCCGCGTCGCGCGGGTCTCCTACGCGAGCGCGGGCAGCCCGAACTCGGTGCGGAACTCGTTCGTGTCGTGCAGCCGCGGGAACGGCTCGTCGGGCACGTCGACGCCGAGCATCTCGGCGAGCGGCTCCCAGCCGTCGACGCCGAGTTCCCAGACCGTGAGCCGGTCGGGCGGGATCGTCGCCTTGATCTCCTCGATGCGCGCGTCGTACATCTCGCGCACCCACTCGCGGTCCTCGAATCTGCCCTGGAAGTCGCCCTGCCAGATGAGTCTCTCGATCACGCCCCACAGCGCGGGGTGCGGCTGCGGGCGGTTCGCGTCCGGAACCATCTCACCCGACTGGGCGGCCAGCTTGACGGCGAGGATCGTGTTCTCGACGCTCGCGTACCAGCCGTCGAAGTCGCGGATGTTGAGCAGCACGGGGACGTCGGGGAACGCAGCGCAGATCTCGCGCCACTTCGCCGCCGCCGGCCAGTCGACGGTCGCCTCCCAGCCGTCGAAGACCTCCGCCCAATCGACCGGCTCGCCGTCGCCGATCTGCACCCAGTACGGAAGATCGCGATCCTTTCTCTCGCCCACGATCAGGTCGATCATGTGGAAGCAGGGCCCTGCGCCGAGCTGCTCCAGCGCCGCCTTGAGCGACATGGTCCCCGTGCGGCCGAAGCCGACGCCGATCACCTTCACGTTGGACCTCCTTTTGGGAGCTGGGCGTGCGGGCGGGACCCTAGCGGTAGGCTGGCCGAATGGCCAGTGATCCGGTCCCGCCCGGCCCGGCGCTCGTCGGCGACCTCCACCTGCCGGCGTTCGACTACACCGACGCAGACCTCCACGGGCCGCGCTTCCACGACACGATGCGGGAGCTGCGCGCGCAGGGCTGGCTGGCGACGACACCGCTTGGCTACGTCGTGCTCGAGCGCGAGGCGGCCGGGTTCTTCCTGCGCTCGCGTTCGGCCGAGTTCCCGGGCATGAAGATCGCGGAGATCTTCGGGATCGACGACGGGCCGCTGTACGAGGAGATGCGGCGCAACATCCTGCACATCAACGGCGCCGACCACGCGCGCCTGCGCGGGCTTGTGAACCCGTCGTTCACCGCGCGAGCGGCAGAACGCTGGCGGCCCGGCGATGCGCGGGTTCATGGAGGAGCTGCTCGACGCGGCGCTTGCGCAGCCGGACGGTGCCATCGACTTCGTGAGCGCGGTCGCAAAGCCGTATCCGTCGTTGGTGATCGCGACTGTGCTGGGCGCACCGCTCGAGGACGCGCCGCGGCTGCACGAGTGGTCCAACTGGGTCCAGCGGCAGTTCGACGCGCCGACGCTGATGGCCGAGCGCCCGCGCATCGAGCGCCACGTCACCGAGCTGTACGCCTACCTCGACGAGCTGCTGACGGTGCGGCGCGCGACGCCGAGCGATGATCTCATCTCGC
>DATFPW010000015.1:0-6043 GCA_035264605.1 Conexibacter sp.
CGAGGATCAGCGGAACGAACAGCCCGGCGCCGCCGAGTCGCCGCTCGGCGAAGACCGCGATCGCCAACGTCGCGATCGTCGCCGCGGCTGCTGCCAGCAGCGACTCGACCCAGTAGCCCCGGAGTCGCTGACGAAGCGTGAGCATCGCCGGCTCCGGCGCTAGTGACGTGCGCGCCGACGAGGCACGTCCGGCAGTGCGTCTGCGGTCTCTGCGAGCCCCGGATCGGCCGGGCCGTAGACCTCGTAGCCGCTGCGCCCTGGCGCACGCACGCCGGTCACGACGAGCCCGACCGGCTGGAGCATGTGGCGGTCGAGAATCGAGCGCGCTCTCTGCACCTGATCACGCGTCGTGTACCCCAGCCGCGAGACAAGCAGCGCTGCATGGATCGCCGGGTTGTTGAGCAGCACCTGCGCGTCGGCCACCGGGTTGAGCGGGGGCGCGTCGATCACGACCATCGCGTCGTCCGCGGCGAGATCGCCCAGCAGCGCGGAGACGGCAGGTGAGCCGAGCAGCTCCGACGGGTTCGGCGGCAGCGTTCCGGCTGGCAGCAGCGAGAAGTTCGGCAGCTGCGGGAACGGCTGCACCAGCAGGTCATGCAGGTCCTCACGGCCGGTCAGCGCGGTCGTGATCCCACGGTGCGGATCCACTGCGAAGTGATGCGAGAAGCTCGGCTGACGCAGGTCGAGCTCCACCAGCACGACACGGCGACCCGCCAGCGCGATCGCGTGCGCGAGGTCGATCGAGACGGTCGACTTGCCCTCGCCCGATACGGCGCTCGTGATCAGCAGCGTGTCGAGCTGGCGCGTGACGGCGACGAAGTCGAGCGCGCTGCGCAGTATCCGGTAGGGCTCGAGCGAGCCGATGCGGTCGTCGGCGCGGCGATGCTTGAAAGCGTTCGGCGGGACGGTTGCGAGCACCGGCAGCCGGTAGGCGCGTTCGAACGCTTCGACCGAGTTGACGCGGCGATCGAGCGACTCGAGCAGGAACACGAGCGCGCTGGCGAGCGCGAGCCCGACAAGCAGGCCGAGGATCGCCGTCGTCTTGAGCGTCGCGCCGCTCGGAGTGTCGGGCGGGCTCGCGCGCGTGATGATCTGCAGCCCGCCATTCGCGATCGCACGCAGCTCGTCGAGTCGCTGGCTCGACGCCTGCAACGTGGAGCGGTCGGCGGATTCGACGGGGAGCGCATCGATCTGGCGCTGCAGGTCACTCTGCGCCGCATCGATCGCGTCGAGCTGCTGCTGCGTCTCGGTCGCGAGGTACTGCTCGGCGAACGCGTTCGCCAGCCGCGCCGAGAAGATCGGGCTGGTCGTCGAGGAGGTGATGTTGATGACGTTCGCGTTCGGTGCGGCTTCGACGTCGACCGCGCTCAGCAGCGTGTCCGGCGTCGCATCCGTTCTGAGCTGCCGTCTCACGGCCTGTGCGACGTCGCGCGAGGAGGCGATCAAGACGTTCGTGGCGGCATCGCGCTCGGGGTCGCCGCTGCCGCGGCTCACCTGCAGCGCCTGCTCGGTCAGCGTCGTGTTGTTGAAGGCGACGCTGGAAGTCGACTCGTAGCTGCGCGTACCCGTCTCGTAGCGGGCGATCGCGGCGATCATGCAGGCGAGCACGACGCCCACGATCAGCAGCCAGCGGCGGCGCAGCACTTCGAGGAAGACCGAGAGCGTCTCGCGCTCCGTGCCGCCCGTGGCGAGATCGGTCGCGGAAGGGGTCACGTTGCCCGCCATCCGAGATCAGAGTCCGTGCACATCTACACGATGCTACTTTGCGGCGCCGTCGTCTCGATTGGCCGTGGCCGCATTGGCATCCAGCCGTCCTTGCACGTCCATGTACAGCGCGGCCGTGCGCTCGGCGATGGCGTCCCACGAGAAGCGCTCGTCAGCGAGCGCGCGCGCGGCTGTGCCGCGGGCGCGGCATGCCTCGCGCCCGTCCGCCGCGATCGTCCGCAACTGCTCCGCCAGCGCGTCGGGGTCGGCGCGCGCGCAGAGCCAGCCGGTCTCGCCGTCGACGACGTACTCCGGCAGCCCGCCGACGGGGTAAGCGACGACCGGGCAGCCGTAGCCGTAGGCGAGCAGCAGCACGCCGCTCGCGCTCGCTTGGCGGTAGGGCAGCGCCGCGACGTCGGCGGCCGCGAACAGTCGGCCGGCCTCCTCCGCCGGTACAAACCCCTCGCGCACGACGAGGCGGCCGGTGAGGCGCGCGTCGTCGCGCAGGTCGGCGACCTCCGCGAGCGCGCCCTTGTCCTCGCCCGCGAGCACGACCCGCACCTCGGGCACGTCCGCTGCCGCCAGGAGCAGGTCGCGCACGCCCTTGTCGGAGCGCAGCTGGCCGAACAGCAGCACGACGGGCTCGTCGTCGCGCGCCCCGAGCTCGGCACGCGCGGCGAGCGGATCGGCATCCGGCGCGCCGCGGCGAGCGAGGCCGCCGTACTCGCCGTGCGGGATCACGACCGCCTTCGCCGCTGTCGCGGGCGGCAGCGCACCGCGGTCGTGTTTGGCGTGGATCACCAAGCGGTTGGCGCAGCGGTCGGCGAGCGCGCGCGAGCGCGCATAGGCGCGCTCGCCGCGGTCGAAGGTGTTGTGCGGTGTCCACACGAACGGGCGCCGCGCTGCCCGTACGAGCAGCGCCTGCAGCGCGCCCAGCGGCGGCCACTCGCCTCCCTGCACGTGCACGACGTCTGCTCTGCGGGCGAGGCGCAGCAGCGGCGCGTTCGCGGTCAGATGCGTCGCACCGTTGACGGCCTTGGACAGCCGTGCGCGACGGATCGCGCGGCCGAGGGCAGTGCGCCCCCGCACGTACGGGAAGAGTGCGTGCAGCGCGACGCCGGGAGCAGAGGGGTACCGATGGTCGCGCGCGGTCGCGACGTCGACCTGCCAGCCGGCCCGCGCGAGTGCGGCCGCCAGCTCAGCGGTGTAGTCGGCGACACCGCCGACCCCGCCCTCCTCGACCAACACGACCCGCGGCACGCTCATGCGCGCGGAGGCTATCGCCCGCCGGCGTCAGCCGGTCGTGCCGGCTCTGTAGTGCGCCGCGACCTGCGCTGCGCTGAGCACCGCGCCGTAGACGGCGGGCTCGTCGATCGCGCCGTTGAAGAACTCGCTGCTGCCGTCCCACGACCCGATCATCAGCGCGTTGCCGTTCGTGGTGGCCGAGCCGGAGAGCGCGATCGAGGCGACTTGTGTGCCGTTGACGTAGAGACGCTGTGTAGAACCGTCAAAGGTGCCGACGACGTGGTAGGTGCCGCCGGCGACGATCACGCCGGACGGTGTCTGGAGGCGGCGGCGAGTGCCGCTTTGGATGATCGTGAACTCGAGTCTGGGGCCGTTGAACTGCAGCGAGTAGGACTCGGCCTTCGTCATGACGGACCGGAAGACACCGGAGGACGGCAGGCTCGTGGGCTTGATCCAGGCCTCGAGCGAGACTCTGCTCGTGAGCTGCAGGCCGGCGGAGGACGGCACCGAGACCCGTCCGGAGCTGCCGTTGAACGCGACGGCCCGGTTGACCATGTCGGTCGCCAGCAGGGAGGGCTGGTTCAGGATGAAGCCGCCCGTGTACGTGCCCGCGCTGCCACCCGCGACCTGGTTCGCGGCCGTCGTGCCGGACGTCTCGCCGAGGCGCCACCAGGCGACCGGTGTGTCTGTGCCGATCACGCTCGCGTAGGACGCGGGCGGCGGCGCCGCCTGCGTCGCGGCGGAGGCGACCGGCGACCACGCCGAGCCGTTGCTCGCGTCGACCGCTCTGACGCGGTACCAGTAGGTCGTGCCGGCGGCGAGGCCGCTGTCCGCGTACGACTGGACGTTTGCGCCGAGCGAGATCGACGTCGGCGCGCTGAACGCCGAGTCGGTGCTGCGCTGGAGCACCTGCGCCGTCTCGGCGCTCGCGTTGTCGGCCCACGCGAGGCTGATCTGGGACGACGAGACGGGCGTCGCCGTCAGGCCGCTCGGCGTTCCGAGGGGGAGTTGCGAGGCGGCGAAGTGCGCGGCGACCTGTGCCGCGCTGAGCGTCTTGTTGTAGATGGCGGCCTCGTCGATCGTGCCGACGAAGAACTGCTGCGCGCCGTCCCACGAGCCGATCCGCACGCCGCTGATCGTGACGTCGGTGGCGCCGGTGAGGGCCGCGGAGGCGACCAGTCTGCCGTTGACGTAGAGGCGCTGGGTCGCGCCGTCATAGGTGCCGACGACCTCGTATGTGCCGCCGGCGGCGATCGTGCCGGCGGGCGCCTGCAGGCGCCGGTTGACGCCGAGTTGCAGGAGCGTGAACTCGACTGTCGGCCCGTTCAGCTGAAGCGCGTAGGAGCCGGTCTTGGCGATGATCGAGCGAAGGCTTCCGGCCGCCGGCAGGCTCGTCGGCTTGACGAAGGCCTCGACGGTGACCGGGCCGGTGATGTCGAGCGAGCCCGACTGTCCGACGCGCACGTCGTCGCCGGCGCCGTCGAAGCCGACCGCGGAGTCCACCTGGTCGGTGCCGAGGAGGCTCGCGGCGCCGAGCGTCGGCGGGCCGTTGTACGTGCCCGGGTTGGCGACCGTGATGTCGCCGGCGATCGTCCCGCTCGTCTCGCCGAGCCGCCAGTAGGAGACGGGCCGGTCGGCGATCACGCTCGCGGCGTAGGAGGCGGCCGCTGGCGTCGAGACCTGGGCGACGTTCGAGTACGCCGACGAGGTCGCGCCGTTGACGGCCTTCACGCGGTACCAGTAGGTCGTTCCGGCCGCCAGGGTCGTGTCGGAGTACGACTGCTGGCCGGCCGCGAGCGCGATCGACGTCGGCGACGTGAACGACGAGTCGGTGCTGCGCTCGAGCACCTGACCCGTCTCGCCGACCGAGTTGTCGAACCAGCCGAGGTCGACCTGCGAGGGCGATCTCGCCGAGGCCGTCAGCCCGCTCGGGGCGGAGAGCGACGCGGCGCTCGCCGCGTCGTAGTGCGCTCTCACCTGCGTGGCGTTCAGCACCGTGCCGTAAACGGCGGCCTCGTCGATCGTGCCGTTGAAGAACTCCTGTCTGCCGTCCCACGAGCCGATCACGATCGGGTTCGTCGTGACGGTCGCGCTGCCCGAGAGGGCGGCGGAGGCGACCTGGGTGCCGTTGACGTAGAGCCGTTGGGTCGTTCCGTCAAACGTGCCGACGACGTGGTAGGCGCCGCCGGCGACGATCACGCCGGAAGGCGTCTGCAGGCGGCGGCGGGTGCCGCTCTGGATGATCGTGAACTCGAGTCTCGGACCGTTGAACTGCAGCGCGTAGGCCTCGGCCTTCGTCATGACGGAGCGGAACACGCCGGTGGCAGGCAGGCTCGTCGGCTTGATCCACGCCTCGAGCGAGAGTCTGTTCGTCGCGTTGAAGGCCACCGCGGCCGGAACTCTCACGTAGCCGGTCGAGCCGTTGAAAGCTGCCGCCTTGTCGGTCTCGGTCGGGACGAGCGCGGGCTGGTTGAGCGTGACGCCGGTGGCGCTGTACGCGCCGTTGTTCGCGCCCATCTGATCGACGGCCGCGGTGCCAGAGGCGTCGCCGAGACGCCACCAGCCGACGGGTGTGTCGGCGGCGACCGCTCTGCCATATGCAGAGGTCGGCGGCGGCGGGGGCGTCGGCGGGTCGAACGAGATCGTGTCGGTGATCTGCGGACTCCACTTGCCGCTGTTGTCCTGGAACAGGACGCAGACGGTGCGCGACCCGGTCGCGTTCGAGCCGCCCGTCGACGGGTCGGTGAGGTCCCACGAGATCGTCTGCGGTATCGAGCCCGACGACGTGTTCGTGTAGCTCTTCCAGGTGTTGCCGTCGTTGGAGACTCTGATCGCTCTGACGCCGCTGACGTCGTCGCGGCCGAGCACGTCGAGGCTGACGGCGCCCGTGCTGGTGCTTCTGTCGACATGGTTGACCGTGACCGTGCCGCTCGGTGCGTCGCTGTCGGCGATTCTCCCGCACGAGACGACGAACGTCGTGATCGCGGCGTTGTCGGTCGACGACTCGCGCGCGGTGGTCGCCTTGCTCGGGCTCTCGTGCACGATGTTCTGCGGATCGGTCACCGAGCGCAGCACGTACGTGCCGTCGGCCAGT
>DATFPW010000016.1:0-2629 GCA_035264605.1 Conexibacter sp.
TGCGTGTCGACCGGCAGTCGTCGGCCGGCGTGGCGTGGTGATCAAACGAGGGCTACACGCGCGCGCGGACTCGCCGTGAACTCGGCCGCGAGCGTGGCGACGAGCGCCCCGAGCGCCGGCCCGGCCGGCTCGCCCTCGCGCACGCCGGCGAGCATCCGCTGGCGCTGGTGGCCGGGGTCGTCGGCCAGCGCGGCGACTGCGGCGAGCTCCGCCTCGCAGCCGAGCTCCGCGGCGTGCGGGGCGCAAGCGGCAAGCAGATCGTCGAGGGTCTCGCGCGCCGGCCGGCGGCGGTCGCCCTGGGGGTCGATGAAGTCCGCCCGCATGCCGTCGCGCGTCGCGAGGAAGCGGTTCTCGTCGAGCACCTCGGGATGGGCCTCCAACGCGGCCGCGATGTGGCCTTCGGTCGCCTCGAGCCGTACCACGCATTGCACGAGCGCGGCCAGCGCGGCGTTGTCCTCGGCGCGCGTCTGGGCGTCCAGGATGCGGACCTCGATCGTGCCCAGCTTGGGCTGCAGCCGCACGTCCCACCACAGGAACGTCGGCTCGGGAAACGCCCCGCAGCGCAGCAACACGTCGATCGCGTCCACGTACTGCGCGTAGCTCGAGAAGGCGCGCGGGATGCCGACACGCGGGAAGGCGCCGAAGACGGGCGTGCGGGCTGAGGCCAGCCCGGTGTCGCGCCCCTGCAAAAAGGGCGAGTTGGCCGACAGCGCCAGCAGCAGCGGAACGTGGACGCGAAGCCCACGCAACGCTCGCACGGCGGCTTCGGCGTCGGGCACCGCCACGTGCACGTGCAGTGCGAACGTCGGCTCTCGCCGGGCGAGCTCGCGCATCGAGTCGTAGATCGACTGATAGCGCGCGCCCGGTGAGACTTCGACGTCGCTCCACAGGGCGAATGGATGCGTGCCCGCGACGGCTGCGCGCAACCCGAGCGGGGCGAGGTCGGCGACGAGGCCGGCGCGCAGATCCGTCAGCTCCGCCGCTGCGGCGGCGGCCGTCGGATGCGGCCGGCTGGCCAGCTCGAGCGCCGAACCATGCGTCTCCGCGCGCGCGGCATCGGCGACGCGAGGCGACAACGCGTGTAGCACGTCGTCGATCCGCGACGCGAGCGACCAGTTCCGGGGGTCGAGGAGCATCACCTCCTCCTCGACGCCCACCGTCCAGGGCGCCTCGGCGACGGCGGTGTTCCAGCAGGCCCAATCCGCGAGCGTGTTCATCGCCGTGGATGCACGGTCAGACCACGACAATCTCGTCGACGGAGCTTCGGTTTCAGGTCGCTCTGGCCTTTCAGCTTCCGAGGATCTTGGCTTTCTGGGCTGCGAACTCCTCGTCGGTGAGGATGCCCTGCTTGTGGAGCTCTGCGAGCTCCTTGAGCTGCTGGATCGGGTCCGGTGCCGGTGCCGCGGCTGCGGGCGGCGCCGCGTAGGTCGGCTCGGCGTCGGCGGGGGCTTCCTGCTGGGCCCAGCGTTGGCCCTGGCGGCGCGAGACGCGGTTGCTGACAGCCGTGGCGGTGCCGGCGACGGCGGCGGTGCGGACAACGCCGCGAAGCAATCCTGGCATGCGTGTTCCTTCCTCTTAGTGGACGGCCTCGGCCGCGTCGAGCGCGGCGAGGATGGCCTGAACGGGAATGCGGCCGCTGGCGACAAGCTGACCGCCGGAACGGCGCAACGCCGTCGCGACCGGAGCCGCCCAACGGTTCTCCCACACCAGCACGGCTGCGACAGTGCCCGGCTCCAGCGCGTTGGCGGCCTCTTCCAGGTCGTCCTGACCGAGCAGCCCAGACGACGCGCCGGCGAAATCGGCCAGGCCGTCACCCTGTTGCGCGACCTCCGTGAAGTCCCTCGCCGCGACCGAGCCGTCCCGGTCTTTGACGATGAATCCGAGATCGAGGATCCGGATGATGCCGCGATCTACAAGATCCAGCAGCAGCGGCATCACCTCGCCGGTCACCGGCTGCTCACCGTCCCACTCCAAGACCACGTAATCGATCGGGCCCATCTCTTCAAGCTGCGCGTCGCTCACGACGACTCCTGTTCTCCCGAGCCGGCCGGCGATCCACTCCCACCGGCCTGGTGCGGCCGATCCTCCGCAGTCACGAGCTATGGCTCAAGGTAGCGCGCATGCCGATCCTTGCGGGTGGCCGCCTCCCTCGACGCCGTAAGGGACGCCCCAAAGTCGCATCGCGGCGGGCGTTCGTGGCGAGCGGTGAGATCACCCATCACGCACGAGCGCGAGCGCGCTCTCGCGGTCGGCGGTCACGTCGACAAGCCGCGCCAGGAGCGACGTTGCGACGAGGTCGGAGACCGGGGGGCCGTCGACAACCAATGCGAGCTTGCCGCCGACCTGGGTGACGCCGCGGCGGACGCGAAGCAGGGCGCCGAGGAGCCCGGGTCCTGTGTCGGCGACACCGGTGAGGTCTAGCACGACGCGGGTCCGGCCTCCGCGGATTCCTGCGATCACCTGCGACTCCAGCGTGCGCGACTCGGTCATTGCGATCGTGCCGCCGACCGCGACCACCTGGGTCTTCGCGTCGGCGGCGATCGAGTCGAGCGTGAAGCCGCTCTGCTGGCCGGGCATCAGCGGGTTGGATTCGAGCGTGGCCACGGGCGCCTCCTTGCCTGCCGTCGAC
>DATFPW010000017.1:0-4728 GCA_035264605.1 Conexibacter sp.
TGCGTCGGTCGGCGGCGATCGTCGCCGCGATCTCGGGACCCGCCCGCCTCAGCTCCGCCGCGGCGGCGGCCGCCCGGCGGGCGTCGCGCTCGTAGTAGGGGCCGCGGCCGAGCTTGTGGGTCTGTGAGCAGCTCGCAAGACCGGCCTCGCAGTCGGCGAGGAAGCGGCTGTTCGTGACCCGCCGCCGGAGGGTCGCCTCCTTGGCCTGCGCCGCCGCGATCTCGGCCTGCGCCGCAGCGATCCTCTTGTCGTACGTGCGCGTGATCTCGTTCGTCGCCTCGTGGATCCGCGCCGTCGTCGTCTTGCTGAGCTCGTCGTTGATCGACCCGCTGTAAATCACCTGCGCCATCGGCAGCCCGACCACGAGCGCGATCGCGAGCGAGAGCACGAGGCGCGGGACCGTGAGCGCCAGGTTCCAGGCCGTGCTCGTGCCGAAGCTCTTCAGGACGAGGCGCTCGATTAGGCAGTAGAGGACCGCCCAGAGCGGGAGCACCCAGAGGACGCTCGTGATCGACGTACTCCACCACTGACTGGCGGCAACGGTCATCCCGAAGCCGCTCACGACCGCCATCCCGGCGACCCACATACCAAGGCCGTTGAGGAAGCTCGCCTCGCTGGGCACCTTCCGGAGGACGAACCCGTCACCCCCGGCGAGCCACGCCCACCCGGCGCGCACGCGCCGACGCGACGTCGTGCCGGTCGTCGCAGCCTCGATCGTCTCCCCTCCGTCGGTCCTCGAGGCAGCAGTCACCCGACGAACGAGACGCACGATCGGCCGCTGAGTTGGCGCGCCGCTCCGATTCTTAGGATCTCTTTAGCGAGCGTCCCGACCGCCATGGCTGCCGGTTGTGCTCTCCTCCGCGCAGAGAAACCGGGCGGACTCGAACCGCCGTACCGCGCTTTGCAGGCGCGCGCCTACCGGCGGGTTGGGGCTGCAAGAGCCTCTGCTTTGCCATGCAGAAGGTCGTGGGTTCGAGTCCCGTCATCCGCTCCTGGGCCACGTCCCGTCAAGTGGTGTATGAGGCTGAGCGCGTCATCCTCGCTTGACGTCTACGCGGCGGCTGCGATCGCCATCACCTCCTCGGCTTCGTCGGGCGGCGAGTCGGTGAGCGCCTTGGCGATCGACTCGACGCTCATGTAGCGGCGGCTGGCGACGGCCCACTCGTCGTTCTGCTCGGCGAGGACGGCGCCAACCAGGCGGATCACCGAGGCCCGGTCGGGAAAGATGCCGACGACGTCGCTGCGGCGGCGGATCTCCTTGTTCAGCCGCTCGAGCGAGTTGTTGCTCCACAGCTGCCGCCAGTGCTCCTTCGGGAAGGCCGTGAAGGCGAGCAGGTCGGGCGTCGCTTCCTCGAGCAGCGTCGCTGCCTCGGGGAAGCGCGTCGCGAGCTGGTCGACGATCCGCCGGATTAGGCGAGCTCTGCTTGAAGGAACTCGGCGACTGGTCGGCGTGCCCGAAATCGGGATGCGGATGGCGCTGAGCGCCGCGACTACGAGGACAGTTGCGAAGACGATCGCGATCAGCGACGATGCGCTTCAAGATCGCGTTCGCGCGCAGCAACTCGACGACCTCCCTGCGTAGCCGCTTCAACTCATCGCGCTCGTCGGTCGTCAGCAGCAGGCGGCGGCGACCCGTGTCGGCCTTGATCTGCCGCACCCAGTGCCGCAGCGCTTCCTTGTGGATGCCGAGATCGCGCGCCACGTGCGCGATCGGACCGGACTCGAACACGAGACGGACCGCACGCTCGCGCAACTCATCGGGAGTACTTCCTCGCGGCTGCCATGACTGGAGCATCTCCTTCCCCCAAGACAGAGCCTGGCGTCGGAGCCTCCAAGAAACCCAGGGTCCTTCAGTTGCCACCGGTTGCGCCCACTCGGCTCCATCAGTGCTCCATCCCTTCGCCGGAGCCGCTGATGGCGAAAGGGCTTCGGGCGTCCAAGCATCAGGCGCAGGGGTTGACGATCCCGCAGTCGTGTAAGCGGCTTGGGATCAGCGAGGCGAGTCCCATGCGTTTTCGCGGCAACCGGTGGCGAGCGGAAGCGTCGGATTGCACGTGCGCCTACCGCACGTCGACGTACATGACCTCGACTGCGTTGTTGCCGTAGCCCAAACGGTTCCAGGGCGGAACGTCGGGCTGGACGTTGCCGGCCGCATCGGTCGCGCGCGCGCGGAGCGTCTTCCGTCCGACGCCTTCGGCCTTCCATTTGTACCACCAGTTCTGCCACTGGGACGGGCCTTTCGGCTCCTCGACCTGCGCTGGATACCAGTCGCCGTCGCCCGTGAGGCTGATGTCGACGTTCGTGATCGGCCCCGTGCCGGACCACGCCTTTCCGCGCACCGTGTAGGTGCCCTCCGGGACGACCGCCGCCGGCGCCGGGTCGGTGATGCGTGCGCGCACGCGCATCAGCTCGACGCGCTCGTGCGGCCGGTCGGGCCACTCGTAGATGTAGTGGCCGGTTTGGAACTCGCCCGTGAACGGCTCGGTCAGGACGTCGAGACGCGTCAACCACTTCACCGAGGCGACGGCGTACCAGTGCGGCACGATCAGCCGGAACGGAGCTCCGTGATCGGGACGGAGCGGTTCGCCGTTCATCTCGTAGGCGATCAGGACGTCGGTGGCTTGATCGGTCGCGACCTCGAGCGAGAGCGCTCGCTCGAACGTAAGATCCTGCTGATCGGTGTCGGCGAGGATCGCGCTCAAGTGGTATGCGCCGTGATCGGCGCCGCGGGCGAGCACCTCGACAGCGCCTGAGTCGGGCTGCGCCTGCTCGAGGACGTGACGGAGCGGGACGCCGGTCCACGACGCGGTCGATACCGCGTAATCGCCCCACGGCTCGCCGGTCGGCAGCGGCCGGGTCGCGAGCCGCCCGTTCCCCGCGCACTCGAGCGTCACCGCGCGCTCCACGGCCGGCATCGCGCGCAGGGCGGGCAGCGTGAGCGTGATCGGGTTGGCGACCGCTCCGCCGATCTCGAGCGTGCCCTCGTGTGCCGGCACCGCGAAGTTGCTGCGGATGTAGTGGTACTCCGTCGGTGTGATGTCGTCGTCGAGCGCCGCAGGCGGCGCCTCGGCGTTGTACGGCATCCCGTGGATCATGATCACTCCGGCGCGCGACTGCTCGAGGTCGTCGGCTACGGCCATGGTGCTACCTCCTGGTCGTGGATCAGTAGTCGGAGTCCTGGAAGTCGGGGTCGCGGCCGTCGTTGAAGGCACCGATTCCCTCGACGCGGTCCGGGTGGACAGCGGAGCGCCAGTGCGCCTCCATCATGATCGAGATCGCCTGCTCGATCGGCTGTCCCTCGCCCATGCGCACCGCGCGCTTGACCGCCTGGACGGCGGTTGGCGAGTTGCTCGCGATGTGCGTTGCGATGCTGCGCGCCGCGTCCATCAGCTCCGACTGCGGATGGAGCTCGTTGATCATGCCGAGCCGGTAGGCCTCGGCGGCGTCGATCGGCGCGCCGGTCAGCAGCATCTGCAGCGCCTTGCCGGGAGGGAGGACACGCGGGAGGAAAACCGGCGAGCCGCCGCCGGCCGCCAGGCCGATCATCGACTCCGGCTGTCCGAACGTCGCGTTGTCGGAGGCGATAATGAAATCCGTGCTCTGTGCGATCTCGGAGCCACCGCCGTACGCGATGCCGTTGACGGCTGCGAAGATCGGCTTGCGCAGCTGCCGCAGCGTGTACAGCGTGCGGTCGAAGTCCTGCCGCTGGCGCAGCCACTGCTCCTTCGTCATGTTTTTGCGCTGGCGGAGGTCGCTGCCGACCGAGAAGGCTCGCTCGCCCGCGCCGGTGATGATCGCGACGCGTACGGCGGTCTGCACGGCGATCGACTCCAGCACCTCCGTGAGGCGCGCTCCCATCTCGGTCGTGATCGCATTGTCGGGCGGCCGGTTGAGCGTGATCACCGCGATGCGCCCGTCGTTCTCGTACTCGAGCAGGACCGGATCGCCGCCGCCCGCGTCGTCCTCCGCCGGCGGGCCGAAGTCGAGTGCGTCCCAGCGGTGTGTGCGTGTCGGAGTGGTCACGTTCTCCTCCCTCGTCAGGTGTCCAGCTCGGCGAGCCACCGCAAAGCCGGCAGGCCGGGCGCGAAGCAGTACTCGCCGCCCCTCGTCGTCACGAACGGCATGAGCCCCTGCAAGCGTCGGCGAATCGGGCGTTGCGGGATCGTGAACATGCGGGGCTCGTCGCTGCGTCCGACGAGCGGGTCACGCTCCTCCGGTGCGCCGATGAAGACCCCGTCGTCGAGCCATTGCGTCTTGACGAACTCGAACTGGCGCTTGAGGTGCGCGCCGGCGAAGACGAAGATGATTCCACGGTCGACGCCGTCGTCGTCGAGCACGCCGTCGGGCAGCATCGGACCGTAGCTCGTCCCGCGCCGGATCATCCGGTGCAGGCGGACGTTGACGTTGCCGTCACCGTCGAGCGCGTCGCGCGGATTGGCGCGACGCGCGTGGGCTCCCGCCGGGCACTTGAACCCCTTCAGGTCGTCGCCGTAGAGAAAGGCGTTGTTGCGCTCGGGATCGGCGCCGAGCGCGGGATCGTCCTCGTCGCCGACGACCGACAGCGGCGCGCCGCTCTGCCAGCGCCCGACCATCTTCGCGCCCAGCAGCTCCTCCTGCGCGCGGTCGGCGGCGTTCGCGCGCAGATACCGGCGGTACGCAGCGACGTTCGTGTGCAACTTGCGGAAGACGAGGTATGTCCCGTTCCGGCCGAGCACCTCCGGCGTCGGC
>DATFPW010000018.1:0-21749 GCA_035264605.1 Conexibacter sp.
CCGAGCTCGAACGGATCGTGACCGCGGCACGACGGGGCGACCCGGAGCCCGACGTGCGTGCGCTGGGCGGCTGGCGCCGCGAGCTCGTCGGCGCGGAGCTGGCCCAGCTGCTCGAAGGGCGGCGCGTGGTCACGATCGAGCGCGGCCGGCTGGCCGTGCGCGACGCCGCCGTTCCCGCCGACGCCGAGTAGACCCGCGGTCCCGCCGCGTGGCAGCGTCCTGCCCTGGCGCTCCTGCGAGGCCAACCGACCGCGCCGGACCTGCGGCTAAGCTGCCGAGCCGTGCCGGGGCTCCGTCGCATCGCACTGCTCGCGCTCCTCGCACTCGCGGCCGGCGGCGCCACCGCGACGGCAGCCGGCCCCGGCGGCGCGGCGCCGGGCGAGCCGCCGCCGAGCGGCGCCGGCGGCGGCACTCCCACGACGCCGGTCACGCCCCCGCCGGCCACGCCGACGCCCTTGCATCTGCATGCCTCGACGCTCACGCAGGACGGCGGCGTGCTCGTGTGGTCGCTCGCTACGTCGAGACCATGGAGCCCCGCCTCGCTCGGCAGCGATGGACAGTCGCTGTGCCTGCGGCTCGTCTACCAGTCGGGCGGCAGCTTCGCCTCGCGCGACGTGTGCGTCTCACCTGCGGGCGACGCGGTAAGACTCGCCTATGCGCGCGTACTGAGATCGGGCGGCCACGGGCCGATGCACCCGCTGAGCGTGCGCGTGCGCCGGCCCGACGACCGCTCGCTCGTGGCGCGCTTGAACCCGGCCAAGCTCGCGATCCCCTTCGGCTCGCTGCGCTGGCGCACGCTGTCCAGCACGAGCGGCTGCAACATCGCCGACGGCCCAACGTGCTTCGACGCGCTGCCGGCCGAGGGCGCCGTGCTGAGACTGCAGGCGCCGCAGCCGGTCGGCTGCACGCCTGCCGGGCCGTCGTACGTCACGAACGGCTCGCGCAGCCGCCATGTCGTGGCGCTTACGTTCGACGACGGCCCGTCGCCTTACACGTCCGCCGTGCTTGACGTGCTCAAGCGCGAGCAGGTGCGGGCGACGTTCTTCCTGATCGGCCAGCAAGTCGCCGGCAGCGCCTCGCTCGTGCGGCGCGAGCTGGCCGAGGGCCACATGCTCGCCGACCACACGTGGAGCCACGCGAATGTGTCAGGCGGCGGCGCGTTCGCGTCCGGGCAGATCAGCTCGACGGCGAGCGCGATCCAGCGTGCGACCGGCTTTCGCCCATGCCTCTTCCGCGCACCGTACGGGGCCGTCAGCGGTTCGCTGATCGGCGCTGCGCACGGGCTCGGCTTCACGACGATCCAGTGGGACGTCGACCCCCAGGATTGGGCGCTGCCGGGGAGCGGCGCGATCCACTCGCGCATCGTCGGCGGCGCGCGCAACGGCTCGATCATCCTCATGCACGACGGCGGCGGGCCGCGCTCGCAGACGCTTGCCGCGCTGCCGGGCATCATCCGCACGCTCAAGGCGCGCGGCTACGGCTTCGTGACGGTCGATCAGCTGACCAGCGCAAGACTGCGCTACGGGTAACTCCGGCGCGCCTCGTCTGGACGCCGACGGGCCTCGTCCGCGTGCGTCCAAACCCGAATCTCACGATCCCGGATTTTGGTATGGTGCCGCCGGGATCCGGGAACTCGTATGTTCCCCGTTGCAGAGAGAGTTTGACCTGGGAAGTCAATCGACGACGCGCCCGAGCGGGCAACGCTCGGCAGGGATGCCGTGCGTGGGCCGGATGCGGGCCGGGGGAAGGGCCACATGCCAGGAGGAGACGAGGACGGCAAGCCGCGCCGGCAGTGGGCACCGGATGCTCGCGCGCTGAGCGTCGTCGGCGATCGCTGGGTGATGGTCATCGTCCGCGACCTCGCCTCCGGGCCGCTGCGCCTGGAGGCGTTGCGCCGCTGGCTCCCCGGCGTCTCCGCCGGAGCGCTCGAGTCGCGCCTCTCGCGCATGGCTGACGCCGGGCTGATCACACGCCGGCGCCGCCGCTCACTGCCGCCGCGCGTCGACCTCGAGCTGACCGAGCAAGGCCACGCGCTCGGCGCGGCAATCGGCGCGCTCGCCCGCTGGGAGCTGCGCACGCAGTGGTCGCGGCCACGCGACGACGAGTGGGTCGACGTCGGCGCCTGCTTCCGCCTCGCACCGCTGCTCGCACCCGCGGCCACGACGCCCGCCAACGGCCAGCTCGCGCTCACGATCGCCGACGGCACCGACAACGGCCCCGAGCACTACACCTTCATCCGCGAGCACGGCCGCGCCCGCATCGAGCGCCGCGACACCCCATCACCCGACGCCCGCATGACCGGCACCGAGGCCGCCTGGGTCAAAGCACTCAGCCCCGAAAGCACCCCAGCCAGCCTCGCCATAACCGGCAACCCCGACCTCGCCGCCGAGTTCCTCGACCTCTTCAAGGTCTAGCTACCACCAGGTGCCAACTCCGCCGGCGCCCAAGCAGCCGACCTTCTTCTGGCGAGCGCATCGCCGGTGTCTGGGAAGGACGCAAGGAGCGTGGGCTGCACTCGCAGCCGAGCGACTGAGGACGCCCCCAGACCCGGCGAGGCGCCGACCAGAAGAAGGTCGGCGGCCAGCGCGTCCCCCACGCGCTGGCCGCCGGGGCCATAGATCCACCGAGGCGGGTCTATTGGCGGTTGGCGGCGCTGCCTGCCGGCTGCGCAAGCGTGACGGAGGTCCCGGGGTAGAAGACGTCGAGAATCCCCCGATCTCGACGGCTCCGGGTCCACATCCCATCGTCACGCGGCGCTGCCTGGCACGAGGCCACCTTGGGCTGCCGACTGTGATGCGTCGCGCCTCCATGCGCTGGCGTGTTGGCGCCTCCGTCGCGCTCGTCCGCCCCGTGCAGGAGGACGGAGGACGCGCGCCGGCGCACACGGCGATCACAGACCGGCAGGTCTGAAGAGATCGAAGATGTCGCTGCTGCAACGAACTGCGATTGATCGTCTGCGTGCAGCAACGAGCCTCCCGATCTCGAGCTTTAACTTTCGGAAATACGAAGACTGCTTGAACGTGCCTCCGTCGTGAGTGGCGGCGACGCGTTCCCCCTCCATGCGTTGACTTGTCAGTCGATCGCGAGGGGCACGCTAACGCGGCCAGCGCGCCACGTCAAGCGCTTAATTTGATTGATCAGACACGTGCTCGCAGACTGGATCGAACGCAGTTGAAGAAGCCCCCGGAAGATTCATTGTTCGCGTTCGCGAAGAACAGATCTATGGGGTCTGGGTCCATGGACGCATGATCGAACGGGGCGCGTCGGCGTGCCCGTTCAGACTGGCGGTTGGGCGCCGATCTCGTGCCCGGCGAGCGCCTCGAGCGCCCGCACGACCGTCGAGTTGTCCGCCTCGCCGTGACCGCGGCTCTGCTCTGCACGGAACAGCTCGTCGACGAGCACCGTCCCGGGCAGGGCGACGCCGAGCTCGCGCGCGGTCGCGAGCACGATCGCGAGGTCCTTGGCGTGCAGGTCGAGCTTGAAGCCGGGCACGAAGTCGCGCGCGAGCAGCTTCGGCCCGCGCACCTCCAGCACGCGGCTCGCCGCAAGGCCGCCGCCGAGCGCCTCAACGATCGCGGCAGGGTCGACGCCCGCCTTCGAGCCGAGCACGAGCGCCTCACCGAGCGCCTCGAGCGTGAGTCCGACGACAATCTGGTTGCAGGCCTTCACGATCTGGCCGGCACCGCTGGCGCCGACGTGGGTGATGCGCTTGCCGAGCACCTCGAGCACCGGACGCGCGATCTCGAGCGCTGCGGCGTCGCCACCGACCATGATCGACAGCGTTCCCTCCTGTGCGCCGACGTCGCCGCCGCTGACGGGGGCGTCGAGCATCGCGGCCCCTCGCTCCGCGGCCTCCTGCGCGAGCTCGCGCGCGATGCGCGGCGCGATCGTGCTCATGTCGATCAGCACGGGAGGGGTTTCGCGCTCCCGCGACCGCGAGCGGCCGCGTCCGCGCGACGTCACACCGGCGAGCACGCCGGCAGCACCCCGGTAGACCGCCTCCACATCGGGCGAGTCCGACAGCATCGAGATCGTGATCGCCGCCCGCTCTGCGACCTCGCGCGGCGAACTAGCCTGCTCCGCGCCCTCCGCGGCGAGCGCCTCCGCACGCGCCGCGGTGCGGTTCCACACCACGAGCGGGAAGCCGGCCCGCAGCAGATTGCGCGCCATCGGCGCGCCCATGATGCCGAGGCCGATCACGCCGAGGAGCGGCCGCGGACCGACGGACGATGCGTCGGGCTGGGTTGGCGTGTCGGCGTGCATCGCGATCCTCCGGGACGGGGGCGGTTCCGTAGTATGGAAATGTCCGTGATACCACGGCGGGAGAGACGAGCGATGCCCAGCACTGCCAAGCACCCCACCGTCGTGCAGTCCGTCGTTCGCAGCTTCGAGCTGCTGGAGGCGGTCGCGGCCGCGGACGAGGCGGGCCTCGTCGAGCTCGCGCACCGGACCGGTCTGCAGCCAAGCACGACGCACCGGCTGCTCGCGACGTTGATCGAGTGCGGCTACGTGGTGCAGGATCCGCAGACGAGCCGCTACCGGCTGAGCATGAAGGTCGTCGAGCTGGCCGGGGGCCCCGAGCACCGCACCGAGCGCCTGCGCACCGCCGTGCGCCCGCACCTCGTCGCGATCCGAGACGCGACGAACGAGACGACGAACCTGTGCGTGCTGGACCGCCACACAATCGTCTACGTCGACCAGGCCGAGAGCGCGCACGCCGTGCGGATGCTCACCGAGATCGGGCGGCGGGTGCCGGCGCACGCCTGCGGCGCAGGCAAGGTCATGCTCGCCCACCAGCCGGAGAGCGTGATCGCGGCGCTGACCGCGCGCGAGCCGTTTGTCGCGCTCACGCCGCACACGCTGACGACCGCCGCCGAGCTGGAGGTCGAGCTGCGGCGCGCGCGCACACGCGGCTACGCGCTGGACCGCGAGGAGTACGAGGAGGGCGTCGCCTGCGTCGCGGCTCCGATCTTCGGCGCCGACGGCGAGGTGGTCGCGGCGGTGAGCGTCTCGGGGCCGACCGCGCGGCTGCTGCGCAACGACCTCGGCGAGCTCGGCGAGCTGGTCCGCTCGCACGTGCAGGAGATCTCGCGCGAGCTGGGCCACCGGCCGACCGACGCCGCCGAGCCGTCCGCGCCGGCCGTCGTCTGATCGTCGCGTGCCAGCGCGCCGCTCGGACACGCTGCCGACCGAAGGCGAGCCGTTCGCGGCGGAGGTCGTCGTGCGCGGTCAGCGCTTCGCGAACGAAGAGAGCGGCTTCGCCGTGCTCGACGGGATGGCGGACGGGCAGCACGTCGTGCTCGTCGGGCCGATCGCGCACTTGGAGGCGAGCGAGCGCGTGGCGGTGACGGGCGCGTGGGTGCGCGACCCGCGCTATGGGCCGCAGGTGAAGGTGCGCGAGGCGCATCCGCTCGCGCCGACCGACGAGGGCGCGCTCGTCGCTTACCTGCGCAGAGTGCGGCACGTCGGGCCGAGACGCGCCGCCGCGCTGTACGCCGCACACGGCGAGCACGTGCTGAGCGTGATCGACGCCGACCCGCGTGGCGCCTTCGCGCGCGGCGGGCTGTCGTCGATGCGCGCCGCCGAGGCTGCGCGCTCGTGGGACGCCCTGCGCGCCACGCGCGGGCTGCATCTGCTGCTCGCGCCGCACGGACTCGCGCATCTGGCAGCGCGAATCCACCGTCACTACGGCGACCGTGCATACCGGGTGGTCGCCGAGCGGCCATACGAGCTGACGGCTGTGTTCGGGGTCGGCTTCGCGACCGCCGACGCCATCGCGCGGGGGGTGGGCGTGCCGCTCGGCTCGCCCGCGCGGGCACGGGCGGCCGTGCTGCACGTGCTCGCGGAAGCCGAGCGCGACGGCTCGACGTGCCTGCCGGAGGGCGCGCTGCGCGCGACCGCGGGACAGTTGCTCGGGCCCGACGCGCCCTCGCCGGCGGAGGAGCTGCTGCGTGAGATGGCGGAGGCGGGCGACCTCGAGCTGGATGAGGACGCCGGCGACTCGGGCGAGCCGGCCGTGTGGGTCTACCGCGCCGAGACGGCCGCGCTGGAGCGAGAGCTGGCCCAGCGGGTCCATGCCCTGATCGCCGACGCGCCGTCGGAGAAGCTGCACGCGCCAGACGTGGCGCCCGAGGACGTGCTGCCCGACGGCGGCGAGCTGGCCGCCGAGCAGTGGGCCGGGGTGCAGGGCGCGTTCGCGCACCGCTTCTCGCTCGTCACCGGCGGTCCCGGCACGGGCAAAACGGCGTCGATCCGCATGATCGGCGCGGTCGCGGCGCAGCAGCGCGCGACGCTGCTGCTGGTCGCGCCGACCGGGCGCGCGGCGCTGCGGATGCGCGAGGCGACCGGGCTGGAGGCATCGACGGTGCACTCGGCGCTCGGCTGGATCCCCGGCGAGGGCCCAACGCTCGACGAAGACGACCCGCTCAGATGCGACCTGCTCGTCGTCGACGAGACGTCGATGGCGAACCTGGAGCTGCTCGTGACGCTGCTGCGCGCGGTCGGGCCAGGCACGCACGTCGTGCTCGTCGGCGACGCCGACCAGCTGGCGCCGGTCGGGGCGGGCAAGCCGTTCGCGGAGCTGGTGGCGAGCGGGCTTGTGCCGACCGCGCGGTTGGCGCACATCTTCCGCCAGGCGGCCGGCTCGATGATCGTGCAGGGCGCGCACGCGATCCGCGAAGGCCGCGCGCCGGTGTTCACGCACTCGGAGGAGATGCAGCACGACCTGTTCCTGATCGAGCGAGCCGATCCGGTGTCGGCGCGCGAGCAGATCGCCGGACTCGTCTCGCGGCGCCTGCCCGAGCACTATGGAGTGGACCCGGTCAACGACGTGCAGGTGTTCGCGCCGGTGTACCGCGGCGAGCTGGGGATCGACGCGCTCAACGACGCGCTGCGGGCGGCGTTGAATCCGCACGGCAAGCCGATCGGCAACGGGCGGCTGCGGATCGGCGACAAGCTGATGCTCGTCGGGCGCAACCTGCACGAGCTGGGGATCATGAACGGGACGCTGCTGCGGCTGCTGGAGGCGCTCGACGGCGACTCCGGCGACGACGAGGACGACGCCGGCTCCGGCGGCGTGCTCGTCGCGACCGACGCGGGCGCGGTGATCGAGATCCCGCCTGCGGAGGTCGGCAACCTGCGGCTCGCGTACGCCTGCTCGGTCCACCGCGGGCAGGGGATCGAGCTGCCGATCGCGATCGTCGTGGCGCACCCCGCCGCGGGCGGACGGTTCCTGCGGCGGGAGATGCTCTACACGGCGATCACGCGTGCGCGAACCGCGACCGTGGTCGTCGGCACCGGCGCGATGGTCGCGCGCGCAGCGGCGACGGCCGACGTGGGGCGGCGCCACAGCCGCCTCGCCGTGCGGTTGGCGCGGGCGAAGGTCTGAGCCGCAGACGGCACGCCGCGCCGCGGCCGACAGGCCCGACCACTAGCCTTCCGCGCGCGTGAACGCCCTGCAAGCCATCGTCGAGGGGGTCGTCCAGGGCCTCACGGAGTTCCTGCCGATCTCATCGACCGCGCACCTGCGGATCGTGCCGGCGCTGTTCGGCTGGGAGGACCCGGGGGCGGCCTTCACGGCCGTCGTGCAGCTCGGGACGATGGCGGCGGTGCTGCTCTACTTCCGCGCCGACCTCTGGCGGATCGTGCGCGCGTGGCTGGGCGGACTGCGCGATCCCGAGCAGCGCCGCACGCTCGACTCGCGCCTCGGCTGGTACATCATCCTCGGCACCGCCCCGATCGCCGTGCTCGGGCTCGCGTTCAAGGACCCGATCGAGAACGAGTTCCGCAACCTGTATCTGATCGGTGCCGCGCTGATCGTGTTCGGTCTGCTGATGGCGTTCATCGACGAGACCGCGAAGCGCACGCGCGGGATCGACTCGCTGGACGCGCGCGACGGCGCCTTCGTCGGCTTCGCCCAGGCGCTCGCTTTGGTGCCGGGCGTGTCGCGGTCCGGCGCGACGATCTGCGCCGGCCTGCTGCGCGGCTTCGACCGCGCGGCCGCCGCGCGCTACTCGTTCCTGCTGTCGGTGCCGGCGGTCGTGCTGTCGGGCCTGTTCGAGCTGCGCCACGTCGGCGGCGAGGGCTCGGCTCCCGCCGGCGCCACGATCCTCGCCGTCGTGATCGCTTTCATCACCGGCTACGCCTCGATCGCCTTCCTGCTGCGCTACCTCGCCCGCCACACGCTCGGCGTCTTCGTCGCGTACCGCCTCGTCGTCGGCACGTTGGTGATCGTGCTGGCGGCGACCGGGGCGATCTCCTAGCGGGCGGTCTACGTTCGCGCTTCGTCAGCGCGGGTAGCTGACGCGGCATGGAGCCGCGCCGCGCGATCGTGACGGGATCGGACTCCGGCATCGGCCGGGCGACCGCCGTCGCGCTGGCGCGCGCTGGCTGCGACGTCGGCGTGACGTGGCACGACGACGAGGACGGCGCCGTCGCGACGGCCGAGGAGGTTCGCGAGCACGGTCGCCGCGCGGAGGTGCGGCGGCTCGACCTGACCGAGCGCCCGAGCGTGCGACCGGTCGTCGGCGGGCTCACGGAAGCCCTCGGCGGCGTCGACGTGCTGGTCAACAACGCGGGAACCGGCGCGAGCGTGCCGTTCCTCGAGACGGAGCTGTACGACTGGGATCGCGTGCTGGCGGTCGACCTCACCGGCGCCTTTCTGGCCGGACAGGAGGCGGCGGCGCGGATGGTCGCGACCGGACGCGGCGGACGGATCGTCAACGTGACGTCGGTGCACGAGCACGTCCCACTGCGCGGATCGAGCGCCTACTGCGCGGCGAAGGGCGGCCTCGGGCTGCTCACGAAGGTGATGGCGCTCGAGCTGGCCGAGCACGGGATCACCGTCAATGCGGTCGCGCCGGGCGAGATCGCGACGCCGATGACCGGCGCGGAGGACGAGGATCCGCATTCGATCCCGCGGGCGATGGTGCCGGCGGGGCGGCCCGGCGACGCGCGCGAGATCGCCGCGGCGATCGCCTTCCTGTGCTCGCCCGAGGCGTCCTACGCGACCGGCGCGTCGCTGGTGGTCGACGGAGGGATGCTGCTGATGGCCGCCGTCGCGAATCAGGACGCGAGATAGCGCGCCGCGTGCGTCAGCGTCTCGGCGCGCCCTGATTCCACTTGTCGGCCGTCTTCTGGCCGTGCCCGGAGTTCTTCGTCCGGGGATCGACCACGCCTTGCGGTCGCTCGTGCGCGATCAGCTTCGCCTCCGCGTCCGGATCGACGCCGCCCTGCCCCGAGCCGGTCGTGGGACCGTCCGGTCCCTGACGCGGCGACACGGCCGCCAACCGCTCCGCCTCCTCGCGCTTGCGCTTCAGCGCCCGCTTCCACATCGTGCGCATGCGTCGTCTCATGCAGAGCGGCATACCCGCTCGCGGGCGACACAATCGAGAAGAGCCGACGCCCGGATTCGAACCGGGGACCCCTTCATTGCCGTACCTCATCGGTACCTCAGCCCGCTGCGCAGGCGTTAGCGCTCGACGGCCTCGCCGGCCCAGCGCCGTATCTCCTCGATGAAGGAGAGCGTGGCATGGCGGTCGAGCGGCGGTTCGTCGTCTTCTTCGTAGCGGAACTCGACCGCCCACGGATTCAGCTCGACGGCATCGACCACCGAGGACGGAGCGTCGATCTCGTTCTCGTCCAGCAACCGAATCAGGTAGTGGAGTTGGTGTGTCTTGCCGTACTTGATCTCGTGCGCGGCGAGCACGGCCTTGATCGACTTCTCGACCGCCTGCTGTGCGTGAAAGCCGATGATCGCGTCCGCGATATCGGCGTCATCGATGACACGCCGCACGAGCGTCACATCTGCATCGGCGCGTCGCACCAGTCTGCGCGCGAGGTCGCGCCCGTCACGCTGCGACAAACTCGCGACCTTCGGTCAGAGCGGCGTGGACGACCGTGTTCTGCACGCCGCCCCACTCCTCGGCGTACGCCTCGCTGACGACGAGAACGTCGATCGGGACACCGAGCGACGCGACCTCGCGACCGAGCCGGATCATCTCGGCGTGCCGGTTCGGCACGTCACGCTCGATCACGAGGAAGTCCAAGTCGCTGTCCGCTCCCGCGTCGCCTCGCGCATGCGAGCCGAACAGCAGCACGCGCGCCGGTTGACGGGCGGCCGCCGCGAGGCGCCGTCCTGCAAGTTCGATCACGTCGCCGGGAACAATGGGCATGGGCGAGAAGGTATCGGAGGCTTAGGTCAGCGACCAGTCGAACCTGGACGCTGGCCGCCTGCTCCCGGAGCGCGTCTCAGGCATCGACGGGCGCCCGACTCTGAGCGCTCGCCTTCGGTACCCGCCTGGTACCTGGGCCGGCCCGCGACGCCGACGCTCGCACACGAAACTCCTACGTCCGGCGGGGAATCGAGCGAAAGCCGACGCCCGGATTCGAACCGGGGACCCCTTCATTACGAGGTCCGTGCCGGTCGCACCGCTGAGACGCCGAAACGCCTGACTCCACGAGCGATCACGGTCGCTTGGCACCTCGAAGTCAGGCTGGTGGTTGGTGCCCGATCGCGGTCGATCACGTCGGATCACGGGCACCGGTGCCCGGTGCCCGTCCAGCGGTCGGCGGTGCGGTCATGAGCAGGGTGCGGCGTTCCATCGCGCATCGCGCACTCGGGCGAGCGGTGCGCGTGCTTCGGACCACACGGGGCGACTCGCAGGAGGCGTTGGGCTTCGGGGCGGACATCCACCGCAACTACGTCGGCGCGATCGAGCGCGGCGAGCTGAACCCGACGTACACAGTGCTGCTGCGGGTGGCGCGCGGGCTCGCGATG
The DNA here is from genome assembly GCA_035264605.1 of Conexibacter sp. Classification (GTDB taxonomy): domain Bacteria; phylum Actinomycetota; class Thermoleophilia; order Solirubrobacterales; family Solirubrobacteraceae; genus Conexibacter. The sequence goes on from DATFPW010000018.1 coordinate 10,778, forward strand.
CCGCTGTCCGAAGTGATCGCGCTTGCCGAGGAGATCGAGCAGGAGGTGCCCTTTAGCTCAACGTCGTGACAGACGACGGGGGCCGGTCAGCTCGCGCTCGACGCCGGCCCCCGTCCGCAGTCACTCGGCCAAGAGGACTGCGCCAGAGTACCGCCCGACACGGGCGATTGAGAGGCACCCGCCGGCCCAGGCTTTCGAGAGCGAACGGGCGGGAAGCGCGACCTTCGCCAGAGCCACGGATTAACCCGCCGTGGCTGAAAAGAGCCGGGCGCTTCGACGCCGGGCAGACGGAGACGACGCCGCCCACGACGGGCGGGACGCAGGGGACAGCGAGCTACCTGGCTGCGTCCGAGCCTCCGGGTCTACGGCACACGGACACCTCAACTGAACGGCCGAGCCGATCGACCACCGCCCTCCTTCACGAGAGGGGGGCAGTGCGTCTGCGGTCAGCCGTTGTCCTCTCTGCCCGGCCGCTGCCCGGCTCGGGCGCCTGTGCGCTTGGCGAGGGTCGCGCGTTGGTGTGTTGACGACGACGACGGAGGTTGGCAGTGAGCGAGCGAGAAGCGATCCGGCGGGAGCTGGTCGGGCTGGTCGAGCGGTCGGCGGCGCCGATCGAGGCGAAGCGCCGGCCGCGGAAGCGGGCGCCGTCGGCGGAGTGGTGGCTTACGCGCAGCAACCGAGGAGCGTCGTGCGACGACTGCTCGGCGTGGCTGCGCGAGGGAGCGCCGATCGTGTTCTGCGCGATCGGGCCGCGGAGGCTGTGCCGGGGGTGTGCGAAGCGGCGCGCGATCAGGTGGCGCGCGGCGGAGTCGATGCGGCGTGCTCGGCGAGCGGGGAAGGCCGCGGAGGCGCCGTCGCTCGACGCGCGGGCAACCACCGTGCTCGACGCGCTGCGCCAGCGCGCAGGAGTCGTCGGCGTTGAGGAGCTGCGCGCCGCAACCGGGCTCAGACCGGCCACGCTCGGCGGCGTGCTGTCGCGGCTGAAGGCACTCGGGCTCGCGTCCCGGCACGGGCGGCGAGGCTGGTCGGCGCGCGGCGGCTCGCGGGGAGGATGACGCGGGCGCGTCAGCGCGCTTGGAAGGCGGCTCGAAGCGTCCTATTCAGAGGGTGCAAATGCGACATTGAACGTCGCGATTGGGGGGGCGCTTTGGCGACATTGAACGTCGCATTAAAGGGGGGGAGTCCGCACATGCCGACAGCTCGCGATAGCCGCAGAGGAGGCGAGTCGCAGGAGGGACTGCGCACGGCGCGTGGGGCGCGTCGCCTACGAGCACGAGTAGCGTCGCGCGGCGCCACCGTCTGATCGCCTCCGTAGAGTGCGCAGCGGTCGTCCGCGACCGTTTTCGACGCCGCCTCTCGCCTCGTGCGGGGGCGGCGTCTCGGGTTCCGGGCTCGGTCCGTCCGACGGCCGGGCAATGATCGTCGCGGTGCCTCGTGCACCCCCGAGAACCGAAGACGGAGCGATGACGTGGGGACGCCCGACTCGCGAACTGAGACAGACGGAGCCGCCGAGGCGGGCGACAGCATGGCGCGCTACGTCGCTGAGTCCCGCGAGAGACGGGCACGGGGCGATGAGGTGTCCAAGTTCGCCGCATGGATGATCGACGGCGACGACGCGGTGGACGAGTGGTGGGACGAGATTCCGGAAGGGCCGGGCGAGGTCGAGGCGCTGCACGCACGGCTCGAAGCGGCCGGCGTGCGCAGCATCGTGTGCGAGGTCGAGACGTTCGACGGTCCCGTGTCCGGCATGGCCGACGCACTTCGGGCGGCAGGGCGACGCCTCGATCGCCGCATCGACACGCGCGAGCGGCGCTACCAGGCTCGTCTTCGACCACTGCGGCTGATCGTTCGCCGGCGGGGAGGGTGTGCTGGCCGGCCACGAGCCCGCGCCCGGCGGCACGGTGCTGCGGGCGCGTCCCGAGCGGGACCTGACGACCTATCAGGCGAATCTGACGACGGTGAACCTGGCTCTGCCAGGAGGGCGTGGGTTCCACGCCCGCACGCTGCTCACGCGCCCAGGAGGGGCCGATGAGCGCGGTCGGTCGCTGTCGCCTGCCGCACCTCGAAGCGCTCGCAGCGGTCCTGCGAACGCTGCACCCAGATGATCGCGTGCTGCTCGCGGAGATCGAGGCGCACGGCCGCACCGATCGAGCGCCTGAAGCTGGGGAGTCGAGCGGCCTTGTGGACGCACGAGCGATCGCCGCGCGGTTCGGCGTCACGGCCGCATGGGTGCGCAGCAACGCCGATCGGCTGGGAGCCGTTCGGTTGGGCAACGGCGCGCGTCCACGACTCCGGTTCGACCCTGCGAGGGTCGCGGCGGAGCTGACCGCAGGCGTGGGTAGTAGGGGGTCGCTCAAGCCAGATAGCGCGCCCCGCGGGCGAATGCGACGGCGACCCACGTACCGAACGGGCACCGGCGTCGAGCTGCTGCCCATTCGCGGCCAAGAAGCGCCGTTCAGGGGCGGAGGAGCGTAGGATGGCGTCGTCAACGAAAAGAGGGGCCGGCCGCGCGCCAACGCGACCGACCCCGGCGACGGAGGGCTCTTACCCCAGCTCCGCCGCGGATCGCACGCTACCCGTCGCGGGCTGCGTGCGCACGCAGCCAAGCTGGCCCGCCTTCGCCTTGATCGAAGGAGGTCGAAATGGCACGTAGGTCAACGGGCGGCGTGGTCGAGAAGGCGACCCACCGCGGTACCAGCTACGGCATCCGCTTCAGGGCGCTCGGGAGACGCCGGTTCGCGCACGTCGGCTATGCGGCGGACGGCTGCACTCATGCCCACGCAGCGGCCGAGCTGGCGTTCACGCTCGAACAGGTCCGACGGGGCGAGTGGCGTCCGCTGGCCGAGCCCGAGCCGGAGCGCGAGATCCCCACCTTCCACGAGTTCGCGAGCGAGTGGTACAGCGAGCGCGAGCCGGCGCTGCGTCAGGCGACCGTAGAGGCGTACCGCTGGGCGTTGGTCGATCACCTGCTCCCGGCGTTCGCGCGTAAGCGGCTGGGCGACATCGACGTGGCCGCCGTGGACGCCTATCGGCGCCACAAGCTCGCTGAGGGCCGGCTGTGCGCACGGTCGGTCAACCAGACGATCAGCCGACTCGGCTCGATCCTCGACGTTGCCCACGAGCGGGGCCTGATTTCTCAGAACCCCGTGCGCGTCAACCCCCGGAACCGGCGGGCGAAAGTCGAGAAGCGCCAGTTGCCGCAGTTGGAGCCAGAGCAGGTCGTCTGGCTGCTCGATGCGGCGGGCGAGCTGGACCACGAGGACACGCAGGGGCTCCCCGTGCGACGTCCCTTCCTCGCCGTGCTCGCATGGGCGGGCGTGCGAGTCGGAGAGGCGGTCGAGCTTCGCTGGCGCGCTGTGGACCTTGCGAACGGCACGCTTCGCATCGAGCGGTCGAAGACGGAGGCCGGAGAGCGGATCATCGACATTCAGCCCGAGCTGCTTAGCGAGCTGAAGGCGTGGCGCGCCACAACGCCGTTCGACGGTCCCAACGATCGTGTGCTGCCGACCCGGAACGGCACGCCTCAGAACCGCCACAACGTTCGCCAGCGGTTCGTTCTGCGGGCGGCTGCGCGAGCGAACGAGCGGCGGTCGAAGGTCGGGCTGCCCTTGCTCCCGGATGGTCTGTCGCCGCACGCGCTCCGCCGTAGCTTCGCCTCGTGGCTGCTCGCCGAGGGTGAGGACGTGCCCTACGTACAGGCGCAGATGGGCCACGAGGACCCGGCGATGACGCTCGGGGCGTACGCGCGGGCCGTGAAGTCGGGACGACGCTCGGCGCGGTCACGGCGGCGCATCGAGGCCATCGAACGGGCAACAACGGGCACCAGGCCAACAGACGCCACCGCGAGCCTCACTACGGCGGTGGCGGCATGACGACGAAAAGCACCGTCACAGCAGGGCGTTGCACCAAGAGCCGACGCCCGGATTCGAACCGGGGACCCCTTCATTACGAGTGAAGTGCTCTACCAGCTGAGCTACGTCGGCGGGGGCCGACATGGTAGCCGAGGCGGCCCGAGTGGCGTGCGACGGAAGCGGTGTGGCGCGGGGGCGCTAACCGCACGTTACAGTTTGACGTGTGGTGTCACTTCGTCGTAGCGGTGCCGTGCCAGGATCCGTCGCGTCCGACTCGCTCGATGCGGGTCGTCGCGCGCAGGAGCTGGCGGCGCTTGCGGACGGCGAGGTGATCGACGTGCTCGTCGTCGGCGGCGGGATCGTCGGCACGTGGGTGGCGCTCGACGCCGCCTCGCGCGGGCTGAGCGTCGCGCTCGTCGAGCGCGGGGACCTGGCGCAGGGCACGAGCCGCTGGTCTTCGAAACTGGCGCATGGCGGGCTGCGCTACCTCGCGCAGGGCGACGTCGGCGTCGCGTGGGAGTCCGCGCGCGAGCGGGCGATCCTGATGGACGTGAGCGCGCCCCACCTGATCCGTGCGCTGCCGATGCTGGTCCCGCTCGGCGCGCAGGTCGACCGCAAGGCCGGCGCGACGATGGAGGTCGGCCTGCGCCTCGGCGACGCGCTGCGCGCCGGCGCAGGCACGAGTCGCCGCCGCCTGCCGCCCGCGCGCCGCATCAGCGCCGCGGAGGCGCGCGAGCTGGCGCCGGGCCTCAGCGACCGTCAGCTGCGCGGTGCGCTGCTGCACTGGGACGGCCAGATCGAGGATGACGCGCGGCTGGTGCTCGCCGTCGCCCGCACGGCCGCCGCGTACGGCACGCGGATCCTCACGTACGTCGCCGCGACGGAGCTGCGGGGGGACGGCGCGACGGTGCGCGACACCCTCGAAGGCGACGGCGACGGCTTCGACCTGCGCGCACGTCACGTCGTCAACGCCACCGGCGTGTGGGCCGGCGAGCTGACGGGCGGCGCGGTGCGCCTGCAGCCGAGCAAGGGCTCCCACCTGCTGGTGCGCGCCGCGGCGCTCGGCACGCCGCGCGCCGCCGTCAACGCCCCGCTGCCTGGTCACGGCACGCGCTTCGTGTTCGCCGTCCCCCGCCCCGACGGGCTCGTGATGATCGGGATCACAGACGCGCCGTTCGACGGGCCGATCCCCGACGTGCCACAGCCGGACGCCGAGGAGGAGGCGTTCCTGCTGACGTCGATCGGCCGCGTGCTCGAGCGCACCCCCGCCGCGGAGGACGTCGTCGGGCGCTTCGCCGGGCTGCGGCCGCTGCTGGCCGGCGAGGACGAGGCGGCGGACGACGCGACCGCCGACCTCTCGCGCCGGCATGCGGTCGTGGAGCACGACGGCGTCGTCACCGTCGTCGGCGGCAAGCTGACGACCGCGCGACGGATGGCGCAGGACGCGCTCGACCACGTGATGACCCGGCCGGACGCCAGGCAAGCCGGGCCGTGCGTCACGCACCACATCCGCCTCACGGGCGCCGACCGCCCGGGCGCGGATCCCGCCGACGCACTCGCCCCCGACGTCCCCGCCTCGCACGCGCAGCTGCGCTTCGCCGTGGAGCACGAGCTCGCGCTCACGACAGACGACCTGCTCGACCGCCGCACGCGCCTGGGCTTCGTCGCCGCGTGGCGCGCGGCCGCACTCGGCGCCGCACACGAGGCGCTCGCCGACGCGTAGCGCGCAGGCTTAGCTCGAAGGCTCGGCGCCGGGCAGCGGCGCCGGGTCGAGCAGCTTGCCGGGGTTCATGATCCCGGCCGGGTCGAGCGTCGCCTTCGCGGCGCGCAGCAGCTCGACCCCCAGCTCGCCTACCTCGCTCGGGAGCCACGGCGCGTGGTCGCGCCCGATCGCGTGGTGGTGCGTGATCGTGCCGCCGTGGGCAAGGATCGCGTCGCTCGCCGCCACCTTCGCCGCGTGCCACTGCTCCAGCTCCCCGCCGGCCTCCTGCCGCGCGACGAACGTGAAGTACAGGGACGCGCCCGTGCGGTAGACGTGCGAGACGTGGCTCATCACGACGGGCGGCGTGCCGCGGCCGCGCAACGCGCCGTCGATCGCCGCGGCGACGCCGTCGTGCAGCTCCAGCAACCGGTCCCACGTCGTCGCCATCTCGAGCGTCTCGACCATCACGCCGTGCGCGAGCAGCTCGTCGCGCAGGTACGGCGCGTGGAAGCGGCCATGCTCCCACGCGTGCCCGACCTGCGTGCCGAGCACCACGGCGCCATGTGCGCGCAGCAGGCGCGCCGCGGCGGCGCGGCGGCGGCGAAGCTCGGCCTCCTCGGTTCCCGCCCAGCCGGCGATCACGAGGCAGCCGTCGCCGTGGCCGCGCGCCCGCAGGTAGCCCTTCAGCGCGCGCGTCGTGAGCCCGTCACCGTCCGACATCGCGAGCGAGACGCGCGTCTCCCGCTCGTCGGAGAGGCGCATCACGTCGGGTGCGACGCCCGCCTGAATCAGCGCGCGGAAGGCGTCGACGCCGGCCTCGAAGCGTGGCAGCGAGAAGCCCTCGTAGCGGCGCACGCTGGGGCGGGCTCTCACGCGCAGCGTCGCCTCGACGATCACGCCGAGCGTCCCCTCCGAGCCGACCAGCAGCTCGCGCAGGCTCGGCCCGGCGGCGCTCGCCGGGACCGCGCGCGTGGCGATCTCACCGGTCGGCGTCACGACGCGCAGCGCGACGACAAGCGCGTCGATGCGGCCGTACCCGGTCGACGCCTGGCCGGAGGAGCGCGTCGCGACCCAGCCGCCCACGGTGGAGAACTCGAACGACTGGGGGAAGTGCCCGAGCGTCAGCTCGTGCTCGGCGAGCGTCTCCTCCAGCGCGGGGCCGGTCATGCCGGCCTGCACGGTCGCGGTCAGCGAGACGGGGTCGACGGCGACGAGTCGATCGAGCCGTGCGAGATCGAGCGCGACGACCGCAGGGAAGCGGCCACGGTAGGGCTCGACGCCGCCGACGACGCTCGTGCCCCCGCCAAACGGGACGACGGCGACCTGCTGCTGCGCGCACGCTCTCAGCACCGCCGCGACCTCGTCGGCGCTGCCGGGATAGACGACCGCGTCGGGCGCGCCGTCCGCGTCGCCCGCGCGCAGGCGCACGAGGTCGTGGTAGCCGCGGCCGGCGGCGTGCGTCACGCGCGCGAGCCGGTCGTCGCGCACGTGCTCGGCGCCCACCGCGCTCGCGAGCTGCTCGCGCGCGCTCGACGGCAGCGCCGCCGCGGACAGGCGCACATCGTCGAGCGCGACCGGATCGCGATGACCAGCCGGCAACGGTCCCAGCTCAGCCGCGAGCATCGTCTGCGCACCCGCCGGCAGCGGCGCGTCATGGCCGTCCTCGCCCCAGCCCCACCAGCGCATCCGCGGTGTCGGCGCAGTCATCGGGACACACCGCGCCGACGGGGGCGCGAGGCGCGAGCTTGCCCTGCGGCGAGTGTTTCATCGCCAGGCAGGGCAAGTCTCGCGACTCGCGCCTGCCGCCCACGCTCAGGCACAGGCGCCAGATACGCATCGAGCAGCCGTGAAAGCTCCACAAGCTCCTGCTCGCGCTCCTCCTCCGCACCCGGCGCAAGCGTCTGGAACGCAAAGCCGCGAAGCGCCAGCTCGATCGTGCGCGCCGCCGCAGCGGGGTCCGGCACGGCGATCGAGCCCTCGGCGACGCCGTCGACGAGCCGCACCTCGAACGCGCCCACGGCGGCGCGCTGGAAGGCGCCGCGACGCGTCGTGATGTACGGCAGCAGCAGCTCGGGGTCGACGTCGACGATCCGCAGGAACAGCGGGTGCCGCGTGAGCCGGTCGACGCCCGCGACCGCCGCGGTCACGACTCGCTCGCGCGCCGTCGGCAGCTCCGCGACCTCGGCGTCCACCTCGCCGATGATGTGCGTGAACTCGCGCGTCATCAGCGCTTGCATCAGCGACGTCACGTCGGCGAAGCGGCGGTACAGCGTCATGCGGCTCACGCCGGCACGTCGCGCCACGTCTGTCATCGTCGTGCGCCGCACGCCGACCGCCAGCACGCATGCCTGCGTGGCGTCCAGCAGTGCCTCGTCCTCTATGGATCGCTGTGACACTCTGCTGCGACTTGTATCAGGCGTGCGTCGACGCCCGCGCCGGCACTACTCGCCGGGCCAGCGGCCGGAGCGCTCGAACTCCTCGCGCGCCTGCTCCTCCTGCTCGCGCTCTCTGTTGCTGACGAGGCTGAGGCGGAACAGGACGTTGATCAGCAGCACCATCCCGGCTGAGCCGATCAGCACGACGCCGGTGCCGGCTGCGTCCCCGCCGATGACGAGGCAGACGATCCCCGCGACCGTCATCGCGAGCGGGATGCCGTAGCGGACGAACAGCAGGCCGGCGCGGCGCATCAGGCCAGCAGCGCTTCCAACCGATAGGCCAGCGTCTCCAGCGCCAGCTCCTCGGTGACGTTGCTGCGCAGCCGCCGGCGCGTGTCCTCGACAAGCTCGACGCCGGCCCGCAGCCGCTGCGGGTCGCGACCGGCCGCGTCCTCGGACAGTGCCGGAGCGCGGTCGACGTGGTGGACGAGGTCGTCCGCCCCCCACGCGACGCACGCGACGTCGCGCAGCCACAGGCTCGAGAGCTGCAGCCCGAGATCCAAAGCGTCCGTCTCGACGCGCCGTCTCGTGCGGCGGATGCGCTGGTCGAATTCATTCTCAACGCGCTTCTTCTCTCTTCTGGAGACCAGCTCCAGCTCGTCGGCGAGGCGCGCCTCGACCTCAGCGACGGCCGCGTCGCCGCGGCGTCTGCGGACGGCCAGCAGGTCTCTCCAGGGGGTCTCCTGCCCGGCGCGGCCGGCCAGCGCCGCGCGCGCGAACGACTCGCCGCCCGCTCGCAGTGCCGGCCCGTCGCCGAGCGCCAGCTCGAGCGCCCGCGCTCCGTCGCCGAGCGCCAGCCGTGCGCACGCCGCCGCCTGCTCGGGCGCGATCCCTCGCCGGCCCAGCCGCTCCGCCAGCTCGCTCGGCGGGAGCGCGTCGAAGCGCACCAGCTGGCAGCGCGAGCGGATCGTCGGCAACACCTCGCCGAGACGATCCGTCAGCAGGACCAGGTGGACGAACGGCGCCGGCTCCTCGAGCGTCTTGAGCAGCTTGTTGGCGGCCTGCTCGATCAGCGCGTCGGCGCGCTCGAGCACGAACACGCGCCGCTCCGCTTCGAACGGCGTCATCGCCGCCGCCGCGACGACCGCCTGCTCGATGTCCCCGACGAGCATCTCGTGCGCGCCGCTCGGCACGACCCACGTCAGGTCGGGATGCGTGCCGTGCTCGACGCGCGTGCGCACGCCGGCGGGATCGGTCGCGCCCTCCGCCAGCAGGGCGGCGGCGAAGGCGCGCGCCGCCGTGCGCTTGCCGCTGCCCGCCGGACCGTGGAACAGGTAGGCGTGCGAGGGACGGCCGCCCGGTATGAGCGCAGCGCCGAGCGTCGCGCGAGCGTGCGGATGATGCTCGGTGCCGGCCAGGTCGGTCATCGGCGGTGAGGGTACCGGCGGGCGACGCCGGTATCGTCGCGGCCGCCATGCGCGGCCGGCTGATCACGATCGAGGGGCTCGACGGGGCCGGCAAGACGACGCTCGCGCGCGGGCTGATCGAGGCGCTCCACGCCCGCGGGATCGACGTCGAGCTGCTGCGCGAGCCCGGCGGCGTCGCCGCCTCCGAGCACATCCGCACGCTCGTGAAGGACCCCGACCTGCGCGTCGGACCGCGAGCCGAGGCGCTGCTCTACGCGGCGGCGCGCGCCCAGCTCGTGGAGGAGGCGCTTGCGCCGGCGCTGGATGCCGGCCACTGGGTCCTGCTCGACCGCTTCGTCGACTCCTCGCTCGCCTACCAGGGCGCCGGCCGCGCGCTCGGGATCGAGCAGGTGCGCACGATCAACACCTTCGCGACCGGGAACCTCTCGCCAGACCGCACGCTGCTGCTGCGGATCGATCCGGCGCTCGGCCGCTCCCGCCAGGACGACCGCGGCGAGGCGCCCGACCGCCTGGAGCAAGAAGCCGACGACTTCTTCGCAACGATCGCCGCCGCCTACGACGAGCTGGCGGCAGCGGAGCCCGAGCGGATCCGCACGCTCGACGCGAGCGCCGACGCGCCGACCGTGCTGAGGCAAGCGCTGGCGGCGCTCGAAGACCTGCTCCCCGGGTAGCTTCCGACCCATGCCCGCTTCCACACGCCCCATCTCCGGCCAGGTCGTCTTCATCACCGGCGCCGCGCGCGGCATCGGCGCGACCGCTGCCAAGCAGCTCGCCGCCAGAGGCGCGAAGGTCGCGCTCGTCGGCCTCGAGCCCGACGAGCTCGCCAAGGTCGCCGCCGAGTGCGGCCCCGACGCCGCCTGGTTCGAGGCGGACGTCACCGACACCGCCGCGATCGAGGCCGCCGTCCATGGCGCCGTCGAGCGCTTCGGCGGCATCGACGTCGTGATCGCCAACGCCGGCATCGCGACCGGCGGCTCGGTGCTGAACATCGACCCGGCTGCGTGGGAGCGCGTCGTCGAGGTCAACCTCTTCGGCAGCTGGCGCACCATCCGCGCCGCGCTGCCGCACGTGATCGAGCGCCGCGGCTATGTGCTGCAAGTCGCCTCGGTGGCGGCGATCGCGCACGCGCCGTTCATGTCGGCCTACTGCGCGAGCAAGGCCGGCGTCGAGGCGTTCGCCGACTCGCTGCGCACGGAGGTCGCGCACCTCGGGGTCGACGTCGGTGTGGCGTACTTCTCCTGGATCGACACCGACATGGTGCGTGGCGCCGACGCGCGCCCGGGCATCGGCACGATGCGTAAGCGGATCAGCGGACCGGCCGGCAAGACGTACCCGCTGTCGGACGTCGCCGCCGCGGTGGCCCAGGGCGTCGAGCGCCGCTCACGGCACGTGACGGTGCCCGGCTGGGTGCGCGCGCTGCTGGCGCTGCGCGGCGTGATGGGACCGCTGACGGAGCGCGAGGGCCGCAAGCAGGTTCCCGCCGTCGAGCGCGAGATGCGAGCGGTGATCGAGCGGGAGGGCGCCGCCGCCGCGACCGCGCCGGTCGGCGCCGGCGGCGCCGCCGACAGCGCGGCGCGCGGTGCCGGCGACCGCGCGGGCGCCAGCTAGCGTCCACGC
>DATFPW010000019.1:0-18229 GCA_035264605.1 Conexibacter sp.
GGCGTCGGTCACGGTCACGAGCTCGACGAACGGGTCATCGCCGCCGGCGGCGAGCAGCCGGCGCGCATTCGCCGTGAACGATCTCCAGATCTCACCGAGCTGGTCAGCGTAGATCGACTCCGACGTCGCGTTGTGCAGGAACCAGCGCTGCACCGCGAGCGCCTCGCGCAGCGTGTCCTCGCGAGCTCCGGCAGCGCTCTCGCCCAACCCGTCCGCGTCGGTTCCGTCGTCGGAAGCGACGGCATCCACCGGTGTCACACCAGCCGGCACCCACGCGATCTCGCCCAAGCAGGCGGCACGCACGGCCAGCCACCAAGCGGCCCGCGGCAGCTCCTCCGGCAGCGGGCCGAGTGCCGGCAGCAGCGACGCGCGCAGCGCGATCGAGGAGGCCGTGATGCACGGCGGCTCGCGCAGCAGTCTCGCGACGGGCCACTCGCTCGGCGGGTCGCCCTCGACCGTGACCGGCTCCGAGTAAACGAGCCCGACGTCGGCCCACTCGTCGAGTGCGGTGACCTGTGCGGAGATCCGCCCGACCGGCCAGCGGTCGCCCGGCTCCAGCAGCGCGAGCACGTCGCCGCGCGCTTCGCCGAACGCGCGCGCGGTCGCCGCGAGCACGCTGTCGCCCGGCTGCAGAACCACGCGCACGCGATTCGGGAACAGCTCGGCGTAGCCGACTGCCACGTCGTTGGCGCCGTCGTCCACGACGACGATCTCGAGCCGGTCGGCCGGATAGTCCTGCGCGAGTGCGCTGTCGATCGATGCGGCGAGGCCCCCGACCGCACCCTGCGCCGTCACGAGCACGCTCACGAACGACGGCTGCGTCATGTCTCGGAGATCGGCCGTTGGCCGGCGAAACTTGAGCGTCGCGCGCTGTCCGCGTCAGTCGCTGAATCCCGATGCGCGAACGCACGCCGCGCAAGATCTCCACGCAGCTCGCCGGTTTCTGTACGGTTGACGGAGCTGCGCGACGTCGGGGGAAACGATCGTCGCGCGGATCAGTTCATCGTCGCCGGGGGAAGGCGATCTTCAACGTCACGCCGCATGGACCGACGCTCTTCTCGGTGCGCGACCGCACCGACGAGACGCCGCGGGCGCATCAGGAGCCGGCCTACGCGTTCCTTGACCGCGCCGCGGGCGCCCGCTGGGCGCGCGTGCGCGACGAGCTCGACGGCTGGTTCGCGCGGCTGCCGGCGCCGGCGCGCTGCGACCTGCGCAACCGCTTTGCGGAGGACACCGAGCTCGACCACGCGGGCGCGTTCTGGGAGCTGTGGGTGCACGAGGCGCACCGCCGCCGCGGCTTCGGCGTGGAGGTCAACATCGGCGTCGAAGCGGGCGAGCGGCGACAGGACTTCGTGCTCGCGCGCGGGCGCGAGCGCTGCTGGCTGGAGGCGACCGTCGTCGGCGGCGACTCGCCGCTCTCGTTCACCGAGCGGCGCCTCGACGAGCAACTGCGCGACATCGTCGAGACGGTACGGGCGCCGCGCTTCTCGCTCGCACTCGAGGTCGTCAAGTACGGCGCCTGCTCACCGGGGCGACGGCGGATCGTGCCGCCGCTGGAGCGCTGGCTCGGCGGGTTCGACGTGTGCGACTTGCGCACGCGGCGGGCGGCAGGGGCCGCCACGCCGGTCGAGCGGCTCGCGTTCGACGACTGGATCGTCGACGTCGAGGCGATAGTGCTTGAAGACGCGGCCGCACGGGCGTGCGGCTGCGCGCAACTCGTCCCACGCGGCGCCGGCGGCCGCTCGGTCAACGACGTCCGCCCCCTGCGCCGCAAGATCAAGAAGAAGGCGGCCCGCTACGGCGCGCTCGACCGGCCCTACCTGCTCGCCGTGCTCGCACTCGGCGACGCCGTACGCGAGCACGACGTCGAGCGAGCGTTGCTCGGCGCCGGCGACCGCGACCACGCCGTCTGGCACGGCCCCGGCGGCCCCTGCAACACACGCCTTTCCGGCGTGCTCGTCGCTCGCGGCCTGCACTCGACCGACCCGCTCGCGGCCACCGCCGCACCTGCGCTGTGGCAGAACCCGTGGGCGCTACGGCCCCTCGGCCTCGCGCTGCCGTGGCCGGCCGCCGCTCCGGCGGCCGTCGCCGCTGCCGCATAGCGACGCACCGCTACCTAGACTGATTTCATGGCCGGCACGCCCGTGCTGTGGCACATCAAGCTCTCGCACTACAGCGAGAAGGTGCGCTGGGCGCTTGACCTCAAGCGGGTCCAGCATCGCCGGCGTGCGCCGTTGCCGGGGGTCGGGACCGCTCCCGTCGCGCTCGCGCTCACGCGTAGAGCGACGTTCCCGGTCCTGCAGCTCGACGGGCACGCGATCTCCGACTCGACCGCGATCATCGCGGCGCTGGAGCAGCGCTACCCCGACCCGCCGCTCTACCCGTCCGACCCGGCGCAGCGCACGCGGGCGCGGGCGCTGGAGGACTTCTTCGACGAGCAGCTTGCGCCGTACGTGCGAGGGCTCGCCTTCTCGATCCTGACGCGCGACCCGAAGCGCTTCTACGCGAGCGTGCTGCTCGACTCCTCGCCGCGCACGCGCGCGCTGCTGCTGCCGGGTGCGTTCGCCATCACCCGCATCGCGCGCGGGCGCTACCCCGCGACGCACGCGAGCGAGCAGGAGGCGGCGCGCGCGAAGATCCTCGCCGCGATGGACCGCATCGAGGCGGAGGTCGGCCCGAGCGGCTACCTCGTCGGCGACGCCTTCAGCGTCGCGGACCTCGCGGCCGCCGCACTGTCGACGCCGCTGCTGCGCCCGCCCGGGCGCCCGCACCTGCCGTCGGTCGCTTTCCCCGAGTCGCTGCAGTCGTTCTGCGACGAGCTGGCGAGACGCCCGGCGGCCGAGTGGGTGTCCGAGATCTACCGCCGCCACCGCGGCGTCTCGGCCGAGGTCAGACGCGGGCGGGCGCGAACGTCGCCGCCGGCAGCCGTCTCCGCATGACGGCGACCGCGTCGGCGCTCTCGTCGATCAGCAGGTAGCGCCGGCCGAGCTGCGCGGCGACGGCGCCGAGCGTGCCGCTGCCGGCGAAGAAGTCGAGGCACCAGTCGCCCTCTCTGGTCGACGCCTGCACCATCCGCCGCACGATCCCTTCCGGCTTCTGCGTCGGGTAGCCGGTCTTCTCGCGCCCATTGGTCGGGACGATCGTGTGCCACCAGACGTCGGTCGGCAGCTTGCCCCTCGCCACCTTCTCGGGCGTGACGAGGCCGGGCGCCATGTACGGCTCGCGGTCGACCGCGGCCGAGTCGAAGAAGTACGCGCCCGCGTCCTTCACATAGACGAGGATCGTGTCGTGCTTCGCGGGCCAGCGGCGTCTCGTGCGCGCGCCGTAGTCGTACGCCCAGATCAGCTCGTTGAGGAACTGCTCGCGGCCGAACAGCTCGTCGAGCAGCAGCTTGCAGTAGTGCGCCTCGCGGTAGTCGATATGGAAGTAGAGCGTGCCGCTTGCGTGCAGCAGCCGGCGCGCCTCGCGCAGGCGCGGTTCGAGGAACGCGAGGTAGTCCTCGAACGTGTCGCGGTAGCGCGACTCGGCCAGCAGTCTCGTGCGATAGCGGACGCCCTTGAAGCCCGTCCGGTCCCCGCCGTCGACGTCGGAAACCATCGCCAGCGTCCGCCGCGACTGCGTCTCGCCCGTGTTGAACGGCGGGTCGATGTAGACGAGCTGGAACGTCTCCGCGGGCAGCTGCGGGAGGACGTGCATGTTGTCCGCGTGGTGGATCGTGTCGTGCTCGGCCGGGCCAGGGTGCATGCTCGGTGACCGTAGCGCCAACCGGGGCGATCGGTGGCGGCGCGCGCGTATCGTCCCCCCCCTCGTGACGTCCGACAACGCCGCCTCGCTGCTGGGCATCGACACGCGCGTCTGGCTCGCCCTCGGGCAGGCCGTCCTCGCGCTGGCGGCGGTCGTCGGCGGAGCCTGGGCGCTGAACAACCACCGCCGCGCGAAGCGCCGCGAGGGGGCGCGCTGGCTGCACGGAATGTTCCGGGACTTCTATCTCGGGGAGAAGTTCGAAGCCGTCCGCGAGCAGCTCGAGTACGGCTATGCGACGCGGCTCGGGCCGTTGCTCGAACGCCGCATCGCAGATCGCGAGGTGCCGCTGGATGCGCTCGACAAGAAGCTCCTGAGACAGCTCGACACCCTGCTGATCTACATCGACCACGTCCTCTACCTGCGCGACAAGCGGCAGATCGGCAAGCGCGACGTGGCGGCGATCTTCACCTATTGGATCGAGCTGATGTCGCAGCCCGAGCACGCTTCGCTCCGCTGCTACGTGCGGCACTTCGAGTTCAGACGGGTGGGAAAGGCGCTGAAGGCGAACAGTCCCCGCTTCGTTGCCCTGTGCGAGCCGTCTGGCGATGAGGCGGACCGATCCGCGCGCGGCAGCGTCATCGGAGGTCGTCTGCGGAAGCGCGACGGCCGCCCCCCGCGCGCCTGCGTCATCAGAGGTCGCCTGCGGGAGCACGACGGCCGCTTCGTCCTCACTGCCGGCGACGACACGGCTGACACGGTCGAAGGGACGCTGCTCGATCTCGGCGACGCGCGCGGCGTCCTGAGAGGTGATCTGCTCCGACGCCACGATCGCCGGGCGGGCTACGACCCGCAGGGATACGACTCACCGTGCGTGCGCCGCATCGTACGTCTCGTCAGCCCCCCGCGTGACGCCTGGGTGTACCTCTACAGCAACGACGCGCAGTCCCGCCGCCCGCCGCCCGGCCCATGACTGGCCAGCCAGCCAGTACCATCGGATCACCTACCCGCGCGCGAACGGAGGAGGTCCCGATGACTTGGACTGACAGCGACCTCAAGCAGGTGCTGGTCGGCGATCCCGTCCACTGGGAGGACGGTCCTCCACACGCGCTCTTCAAGGAACTGCGGGGGCAGTGCCCGGTCCATTGGACCTCGCACATCATCGACTTCCCCAACGAGGCCGGCTACTGGTCCGTCACGAAGGCCGACGACGTGCACACCGTCAGTCGCGACTGGGAGACGTACTCCTCCGAGCTGGGCGGGATCACCGCGCTGACCGACTCGATCCTGCCGCTCGAGCTGTCGCGCGCGATGTTCATCGGGATGGACCCGCCGAAGCACGACCGCCTCAAGGCGCTCTTCCAGGCGGGCTTCACGCCGAAGCGGATCGCCGAGCACGAGGACGAGATCCGCACGATCACGGTCGGCGTGCTCGACCGTCTCGCCGACCGCGAAACATGCGATCTCGTGACCGATGTTGCGCAGCCGGTCGTCTCGCGCGTGATCGGATCGTTCATGGGGATCCCGCCGGAGGACGACATCGTCTGGGCGCGGCTGATGAACTCGATCTTTGCCGCCGGCGATCCGGACGTGAACCCGGAGGGTCTCGACACCGTCATGGGCCGCGACGTCCCGGAGATCTTCGAGCGCTGCCGCGCGCTGATCGCCGAGCGCCGCGCGCACCCGACCGAGGACCTCACGAGCGTGCTCGTCGACGCCGAGGTCGACGGCGAGAGACTTGAGGAGCACGAGATCGTGATGGGCTTCTTCCTGCTGATGGCGGCCGGCAACGACTCCACGAAGGCGACGTACGCCAGTGGTATGCGTGCACTGCTCGAGGACCGCTCGCAGATGCAGCTTGTGCTCGACGATCCGTCGCTGATCCCCAGCACAGTTGAGGAGGCGCTGCGGATGTTCCCGGCGTTCGCCCACTTCCGCCGCACGGCGACGAGAGACTGCGTGCTCGGCGGCCAGGAGATCAGAGCCGGCGAGAAGGTGATCATGTGGTACGTCTCGTCCAACCGCGACGAGTCGCGCTATGAGGACCCGGACCGCTTCGACGTCACGCGCAATCCCGAGCACCAGGCGTTCGGTGCCGGCGGCCGCCACTTCTGCCTCGGCACCGCGTTGGCGCGGCTGGAGCTGCGGATTCTGTTCGAGGAGACCCTGAAGCGCTATCCGCAGATGGAGCTCGCCGGCAGACCGAAGTACGTCATCTCCGGCTTCGCGAACCAGCTGCAGACGCTGCCGGTGCGGTTGGGGTCGCGTTGACGCGTCGCGGACTCTGCAGCGCGGCGATGGCCGTCGCGCTGCTCGGCGCCGCTGCGCAGACGCCGGCGTCGGGCGAGGGCTGACCGGAGACGCGTTCGACTTCAGCGACGCCTTCTCGCTGGCGCCGCAGGGGTAGCGTGTGGACGGCGTCGAGCTTGCACCATGGGGCGTCGTGTGGAACCGTCAGCGCCGCTTGGAGCGTCGCCCGCCGAACGGTGCGACGGTCGTCGCCGCGGTCTTCGCGAAAGCGCCCGGCTCGAGCTTGGCCGCGAGCGATCTAAGCTCCTTTCGCTCCCGCGCCGACAGCTTGTGCGGCCTGCGCGCGAGCTCGACGAGCCGTCCTCGCTCCCGCGGCGTCAGCGCTTGGATATGCCGATGTGCGAGCAGCGCCAGCTGCCCGAGCACAACGAGCCGGAGGAGCGGGACATGTTTGATCGCGCG
This sequence comes from Conexibacter sp., assembly GCA_035264605.1. Classification (GTDB taxonomy): domain Bacteria; phylum Actinomycetota; class Thermoleophilia; order Solirubrobacterales; family Solirubrobacteraceae; genus Conexibacter. Next base: position 6,454 of record DATFPW010000019.1, read on the forward strand.
GAACGTGTTCGATCTCTACCCGCTACGCCGGTGGCGGACTCCCGAATGCGCGCGCACCCCCTGTCGGGCCGTCATGGAGGCGGGGGAATCGAACCCCCAACTCAGCCCTTGCAAAGGCGTAACGGGGATCCTGCTCGTTCCCGATCGCTCCGGTGCAGCGGCCTCTACGCCCGCAGCGGGGAGCGTTCGGGAGCGGCCGGTGTACGCGAGGTGTACCTGATGGGTACCGGTGCGCAGCTCGGGCGTCCGACCGGCGCCCGAGGGTTGAGTGGGCGTCAGCCCGCGGCCAGCGCGGGCGCGAGGTCGGCGGCGGTGGTCTCGATCGCCTCGGGGATCGTGACGACGAGGTGTCCGTCGCGTTCGAGGATGCGGCGTGGGCCGAGCATCGTGAGGCCCGCGATCCGGGTCGTGCCGGGTACGTAGCGGATGACGTGGCCCTCCGGGGTCTCCTCGCCCTCACCGGGCTGGGGCTCGCCGACGTGCAGGTAGAGCACGTCGTGCTCGGCGTCGTAGTCGGCGTGATCGAAGGTGACCGGGCCGATCGTGATGTTCACGCGCTCCATGACCGTGGGTCCTTTCAGTTCCCGAACGCGGAGATGATCCGCGCCGGCTCCTGCTCATAGCTTACGACCACCAGCAGCCACCGACTCGGACCCGGTCCCCGCAGGTGGAAGCGCCTCCGCAGCTCGTACACCGAATCGGGCTCGACGTGATCGGGTGCGCCAACCGCCCGCAGCACGTCGGGCAGGTACCCGTCCAGCTCGGCGTGATCGCGCAGCACCTTGTCGCGCCACACGCGCGCCAGCAGGACTACCCGCGTCCCGTCCGGGTCAGCCGCCTCGCCGATGACCTCCTCGCCGCTCACGATGCCGAGGATGCCCGCGGTCGCGGACGGCTCCCAGCTCTGTGTTGGATTTGGTGGATCGCGCGCTCGCGCCTGCTCCATGGCCTTGGGTGGCTTCATGGCCTGACTGTCATGGGACCACGTTCATGGCCCAGCTGTCATGGGGCATCCGCTCTGCGTCCGTGGTCGCTTGACGGCGGGCATCGGACGGCCGTAGTGGTCGTGATAGCGGATTCTGGGTGAGCCGATCGCGATTCGGAGATCGGTGAGGTTGATGACGGCGAGGTCTCCGATCGAGGCCGCCCCGGATGCGCCAAGCCGATGTACACGCCTGGTACACAGAAGCGCTGGTCGACCACCTCTGCGGAGGCTGGCAATGAGCAATAGAAGCCTCGGTTGCAGGGCTTCCCGTCCAATGGACGCCAGGGGGTCAAAAGCAAACCCACCTGGGAACCAAGAGGTCGAGACATTGATCGAGGCGCTGCTGGATTGGTCGTCGCCCCATCTTGCGGTTGCGTGCGCACGTTGTTAGGCTTTGCTCCAGCAGCACGTTTTTCGCAGCTCCACATAGCAGTATCGCTAGAGGGGTGGAGGGAATGGCCCTTTGAAACCCCGCTTCCTTGCCTCCCAGATAGGGGCAGGGTCTTTTCTTCTTTTCCTCTAGCGGGGACACCCTCGCCTCCGCCGGAGTATCAGCGGAGGTTTTTTCGTGGGGTCGATCAAGCAGGAACGTGAGATGTTGGCGCTGCAGAAAGAGAGACGTGCGCTTTTCTTCTGGACGGCCCGCCAGTCGCTTGCACTGGTTCTGCTCTTGATCATGGTCGTCTACGCGGTCACGTCGGTGATCGCTGGAGAACCACCCGTCGTTGGTCCGCTGCTTGACTTGCTCCGACTTCGATGACGGCAGCTAGCCATTGTGCGGCAGCGCGCGACGGTTGATGACTCCTAGAAGTACATCGGATGCAGGCCGTCATCCCGGAACACGTGGATTCTCGGGAGCGCGGCACCGTGTGGTCGTCCCTTGCTGTCTGTGAAAAGGGCTGAGACAAACGTGGTGTCGCTTCCGCTGTGGTGATTGATCGTCTCCAGCACTGTCCGGAGGAGCCTGACATCCCAGGTCACCTGTGCCGACTCGCCAGGGTGGAGCAGCACGGGCAACGTGGTTGATCCCTGGCTGCCATCGACCAGCGGGCCCGATGTGCCGTCGGTCGTGAGGAATGCAGTCTGCAAGAGGATCGCGGGGCCACGCACGTGGGTGGCGGCCAGGGTCAGTGTGGGATACGGGCGCCCGTCTCCTTCGCGTTGCTCGCCGTACCAGCAATGCACCGTCAGCTTCGCCTGCTTCGGCCCAACGGTCTGCCACAAGGCGATAGCGACCGCTCCGACCGTGCCGAGCGCGGCAAAGACTGTTCCCCCGGCGGTTACCCATTCCGCAACGGTGGTGGCGGCACAGTCACAGCGTCCGGCTTCATGGAGGCGGGGGGAATCGAACCCCCAACTCAGCCTTGCAAAGGCCGCGTGTTCCCGTTAGCACCACGCCCCCGGGGCGGTTCGAGTCTATCCCCCGGCGTGGGGATCTTGCGGCGTGACACGATGCCGCGGCTTGCGGGTCTTGCGCGGGATCTGCTGTGATCCTGCGCGATGGTCGCGACGATTGCCGACGTGGTGCTCGGGCTTGTGCTGCTCGGGTCCGCGGGTGCGAAGCTTGCCGCGCCTGTGCGTACGCGTGCCGCGCTTGCCACGTTCGGGCTGAGAACCGAGCGCTCGCGGGCGGTTGCGTGGGCCGGCGCGGTGGTCGCCGAGGCCGTGCTTGGGATCGGCGTCGCGCTCGGCCTGGATGCGGCGGCGTGGGGCGCGGCAGCGCTGATGCTCGGCTTCGCTGGTCTCCTCGCGACCGCGCTTCGCAACGGCCGCGCCGGCCAGCCGTGCGGCTGCCTCGGCGCTCGCTCGCGCGTCACGCCGCTCGCGCTCGTGCGCACGCTCGCGCTCGCCGCGGCCTTCGCGCTGCTGCCGCTCGTCCCGGACACGGATCCGAGCACCGACGCGTGGCTGGCGATCGGGTTGGGTCTTGCGCTCGCGGCGATCGTCGCGCTCGCTGTCCTCGTTCTCGCGCTTGCGCGTGAGGTCGGCGAACTGCGGCTCGCGCTCCCGCCCCAGCTTGCGCTCGAGATCGAGGGGGAGGGGCCGGAGCGTGGCACGCGCGCGGCCGTGATCGAGCGCTTCGTCCCGCAGCCTTCCGCGCGCTTTGCGCTCGCCGTCTTCAGCTCCGACGGATGTCCGATGTGCCAGGCGTTGCAGCCCGCCGTCACCGCGCTGCAACGCGACCCGCTGCTCGCCGTGGAGATCTTCGACGAGCACGACGACGCCGATGTCTGGCAGACGCTCGGGATCCCCGGCAGCCCCTACTCGCTCGTGCTCGCGCTCGACGGCACCGTCCTCGCGCAGGGCACGTTCAACAGCGCGCGTCAGCTCGAGGCGCTCGTCGCCGCCGGCGAGGCGCGCGAGCGGGAGCTCGTGCGTGTCTGAGCGCAGAGCGCGTCGCCTTAGCGACGCGCTCGCGACCGGCACCTCGCGCCGCGGCTTCCTCGGCCGTGCCGGCGGCTGGCTGCTCGCGACCGCGACCGGCGCCGCTGCGCTCGCGGCCGGCGAGGAGGACGCGGACGCCTACCACTTCTGCGGCCACATCTACACGACCGCCTCGTGCCCGCACCCCACCGGGATCCCGCGCGTGGACATCCACGGCTACCCGCTGCGGGCGCGAGACGGCATGCCGGTCGACGATCTCGGCCGTCCCGTTGACCGCCAGGGCCATCCGCTCGATGACCGCGGCCGCCGGCTGACCGATCCCGACGGCCGACCCCTCCCGCGCGCGCTGCGCACGCGCATCTGCCAGGACGGCATTCCCGACAGATATGGCTTCCCCACGCAGGTCGACGGCTCGTGGTATCGCTGCTGCGGCGGCAGAGTGCGCCGGCTGATGGATTGCTGCGCGCGCCACGAGACGCGCATCAACGGCGACACCGCGCTCACCGGCTACTGCTACCAGGGCCGCAGAGTCTTCTGCGTCATGTACTTCCAGACGAGCGTCCCATGCTGATCGCCGCCCTCCTCCTGCTGACCGCGTTCGTCGCCGGCATCACCGGCGCGTGGTCGCCGTGCGGCTTCTCGATGGTCGAGACGCTCGGGAGTCGGCGCGCCCATGCGGGCGGACGCGTCGTCATGACGAGCTGCGCGACGTTCGCGCTCGGCGCGCTCGCGGGCGGGGCGATCACGTTCACGGCGCTCGCGGCGCTGGGCGCGCTGCTCGGCGGCGCTGGCAGCGAGGCGGCGCTCGTCGTGGCGGCGACGGTGGCGCTGTCGTGTGCGATCGGCGAGCTGCGCGGCGTGCGGATCGTCCCGCAGATCCGCCGTCAGGTGCCAGAGCCGTGGCGCCGCACGATGCCGCTCCCGCTGGCAGCCGGCCTCTACGGGATCCTGCTCGGCCTCGGCTTCACGACATTCGTGCTGACGCTCGCGGTGTGGGCGCTCGCGGGGATCTCGGGCGCGCTCGGCGAGGTGCAGGTCGGCCTGCTGATCGGGCTCGGCTTCGGCGCCGGCCGTGCGTTGCCGGTCGTGCTGATGGCGCCACGCTACGCGACGCTCGGCCAGCGGCTGGAGCTGAAGATGGCCGAGCAGCCGGCGCTGCTGCGGCGTCTTCGCCTTGCCGACGGGGCGCTGCTCGCGCTGCTCGCGGTCGTGCTTCTCTCGACGGGTAGCGCGAGCGCTGCGCAGCTCGTCGTCTCCGACGGGACCGACCCCTCGCGCGCCGGCTCGACGCTCGCCTGGGAACGCCCCGGTGGGGCGGGCGCGGTGCTCCTCGACGGCACCGCGCGCAGGGAGCTGCAGGCCCAGAGCGTCGCGATTGGCGGCCGCTACGTCGCGACGCGCCAGGGCGATCACCTCGCCGTGTGGGATCGCGCGAGCGGCGCGGTCGTCGTCGAGCGTGACGTCGCGCATGCCACGCAGCTCGCCGTGTCGAACCGCTGGCTCGTGTGGCGGACGTCTCCGCGCGGCAGTGGCGACCGCCTGTGGGCGTTGCCGCTGCCGGTCGCGCAAGCAGTGCCGGCGCAGGGCGCCGGCATCGCCCGGCTCGTTGCCGGAGTTGCGCGGCGGGAGGCGATCGACCGTCCGGCGCTGTCGGGCGACCATCTCGCCTACGCAGCGACGACGCGCGCCGACAGCCGCATCGTGATCGTCAACCTCGCGACGCAGAGACGCCGCCTCGCGCTCGTCACTCGCGGCGGCCGCCTGTCGCAGCCGTCGCTCGACGGTGGACGTCTGCTGTACGTCCAGTCCTCCTACTGCAGCCAGCGGCTGCGGCTCCTCCGCACGAGCGGACTCGCGAGCCGCCCGCGCACGCTGCTGCGCCTCGGTGCGACCGCCCTCCGCGACGAGGGTCACGAGCACGGCTATACGACGCAGGGCAGCGAGCCCGGGCACTGCCCGCGCGGGACGCTCGGGCCCACGGACACGGTCCTGTGGACGACCGCGCTCGCCGGTCGCGACGCGTACGTGACCATGTTGCAGCCGGGCGCAGCCGCCACGCCCGCCGCCGCGCGGATCGTGCGCGTCGGCGCCTGACCCTGTCGTCCGGCGCCCTCTTCGGGGTTGCGCCCGACGGCGCATCCCTCTATTGTTAACCATATGGCTAACAATCAGGTCGCCACCCTCGATCGCTCCTTCGTCGCCGTCGCACACCCGCTGCGTCGCGAGATCCTCGAGCGGCTCGCGCAGCACGACGAGCTGACGGTCGGCGAGGCGACGCACGACTTCCCGATCTCCAAGCCCGCGATCAGCAAGCACCTGCGGGTGCTCGAGGACGCGGGCGCGATCGTGCGCGTGATCGACGGCCGCACCCATCGGCTGCGGCTCAACGGCGACTCGCTCGAGGAGGCGTACGCGTGGCTCGCCAGACAGCGCGAGCTGTGGGAGCGCAAGCTCGACGTCGTCGAGGAGTTCCTCAGACAGCAGCAGAACGCCGCGGGCACCCTCGATACCCCCAGGACGGAGGACGGAGCATGAGCAACGTGGACGTGGACACAGGCACGGTGCGCGTGGAGCGCACCTTCGAGGCATCCGCCGAGGCGGTCTTCGACGCATGGACGAACCCCGAGGTGCTGCGGCGCTGGTGGAAGGCGGACCCGGGCCACGAGGTGACGATCCCCGTGCTCGACCTGCGCGTCGGCGGCGGCTATCGCCTCGAGATGCGCAGACCTGAAGGCGGCGAGGACATGGTCGTCCACGGCACCTACCGCGAGATCTCCCGCCCCGACCGGCTCGTCTACAGCTGGGAGTGGGAGGGGACCGGCCCGAACGCCAACCACGAGAGCGAGGTCGCGGTGTCGTTCATGGAGGACGCGCCCGGCCGCACGACCGTTGTGATCGAGCACGTCGGCCTGCTCAACGACGAGTCGCGCGCCAACCACGCCAGAGGCTGGAACGGCGTCCTCGACAGCTTCGCCGGCAGCGGCATCCCGCGCTGACCGAGCATCACGCACACCGACCACCACATCAGGAGGAACCCCCATGGCGAAGTACGTGCTGGCTTACACCGGCGGCAACATGGCTGCGACCGACGAGGAGCGCCAGGCCGCGATGGCCGCCTGGGGCGCCTTCCTCGGCGGCCTCGGCGACGCGCTCGTCGACGCGGGCAACCCGTTCGGTCCGTCGACCGCGGTCGGCAACGGCAGCGGCAACGCGCTCACCGGCTACTCGATCATCACGGCCGGGAGCCTCGACGAAGCGGCCGAGAAGGCGAAGGGCGCGCCGGTCGTCGCCAACGGCGGCGGGGTGGAGGTGTACGAGACGCTCGAGGTGATGTGACCTCGGAGAGGGATCTCGCGTCACAGCGCACCATCCGGCGGGCGGCCGTGTTCCGGCCTGCAACGACGCGCCCAGGTTGGGCGCATGGCGGGGCCTAAGCTGCCTGGCTGGCCCCGCCGCCCGCACCGCCGATGAACGCTGCCCGTCTTCGCATCCCTCTTGTCCTGGCGCTCGCGTGCGCCATCTTCGCGCCGGCTGCGCATGCCGTCGCCGGCGCGGCCTCGGCGCCGCACAACGGCCACCCGCGGATCGTCTTCGTGCGCTGCTCGTCCGAGCCGTTCCCGTGCCGGTCGCACACGGTCGTGACGCGAACGGGCAAGCTGCTCGTCGGCGCCGGCGGGATGAGCTCGCGCGCCAAGGTCGTCTTCCCGGTGCGCTCTCGGGCGGGCGGGCGCATCGGCCTGCGCGCCGTCGGCGGCCGCTTCCGCACCCCGACGCGGATCGTCGTGCGCGTGCCCGGCGACGCGATCAGCGGCGTGATCCGCGTCGTGAATCCCGGCAGGAAGTACTCGAACTCCGTGCGCATCGGCGTCGTCTCGCCGCCGCCGAAACCCAAGCCGCGCAGAGTCGGGGGTAGCCAGCCCGTCGGTCCGAGTGCGTTCGACGACGACGGGATGTGGATCTGGTACCTGTCGAGATCCGAGGGCGGAAGCGCGACGCGCATCGCCGCGCAGGCACGCGCGCACGGCGTGCGCACCGTCTACGTCAAGAGCGCCGACGGGTCGGGCGTGTGGTCGCAGTTCACCTCTACCGCCGTCGCAGCGCTACAGGCGGAGGGCTTGCGCGTGTGCGGCTGGCAGTTCGTCTACGGCAACGACCCGATCGGCGAGGCGCGCGCCGCCGCCGCCTCGAAGGACGCCGGTGCCGACTGCTTCGTGATCGACGCCGAGGGCGCCTACGAGGGCAAATACGCGCAGGCTCAGCGCTACATGGAGAAGCTGCGCGAGCTGGTCGGCTCCGATTACCCGATCGGGCTCACGTCGTTCCCGTACGTCGACTACCACCCCGGCTTGCCCTACAGCGTTTTCATGGGCCCCGGCGGCGCGACGTTCAACTTGCCGCAGGTCTATTGGAAGACGATCGGCGACACGGTCGACGAGTCGCTCGCACACACGTACGAATGGAACCTCCCGTACGAGACCGCGATCTTCCCGCTCGGCCAGACGTACGACGGGCCGAAGGCCGCCGACGTGCGCCGCTTCCGCCAGCTGTCGACCGCCTACGGCGCGCGCGGCGTGAGCTGGTGGGTGTGGCAGTTCGCGAGCGACTCCGACTGGAACGCAGTCGGCGCGCCCGTCGACTCGCTCGAGCGGCCGGACACGCTGTGGCCGACGCTGACCGTCGGCAGCGGCGGCAAGGTCGGCTCGAAGGGAGATCTCGTCGTGTGGGCGCAGCAGCACCTGCTCGGCGCCGGGCAGACGGTCGGCGTCGACGGCCAGTTCGGCTCTGGTACGGCGAGAGCGGTGCGCGCCTTCCAGACCTCCAATAACTTGCCGGTCACCGGACAGGTCGGCGCCGAGACATGGCCGGTCCTGCTGAAGACCGCTCCGGCAGCGGTCGACTGGGTTGCGAAGGCGAAAGCCTCCGCCCGCGGCGCGCGCGCGGCCGGCGCGCGCGCCGCACAGGCGGGGCTGCCGAGCGGCGCGAACGGACCCAGCTCAGCGGCGCTCCCGGCCAAGCGCTACGAGATCCCGCCCGGCCCGCGCGGCTGAGCCGCGGGCGTCGCGCTCAGGCTGAAGCTGTCGAGTCCGTCGAGCGCTTCGCGGCGAGCTTCTCGGGGTCGACCCGAACGACGTCCCACGCGAGGCCGACCTTCTCCAGCAGCGTGATCACGCCGGCGGAGATGTCGAGCTGCCAGCGATCGAGCCCGTGGCGGGCGGAGGTGGGGAAGGCGTGGTGGCCGTTGTGCCAGGCCTCACCGAACGTCAGCGGCGCGAGCCATGCGAGGTTGCGGGACTCGTCGCCCGTCTCGAACGGACGACGGCCGAAGAAATGGCAGAGCGAGTTGATCGAGTAGGTCGCGTGGTGCAGGACGAGCATCCGCACGAGGCCACCCCAAAGCATCCCGGTCATGCCGGCCTGCCAGCTGCCACCGATCGCGAAGCCGAGCGCGAACGCGAGCAGGAAGCCGGCGACCGCCCACAGGAAGAACGTGTCGTTGACCCACTTGACGACTGGGTCTCTGAGCAGGTCGGGTGCGTAGCGCTCCTTGTTGCCGCGCTGGGTGTGGATGAACAGCCAGCCGACGTGCGCGTGCACGAGGCCGCGCAGCGCGCCCTTCAAGCCATGGCCGTGGTCGACGTGCGGGCTGTGCGGGTCGCCTTCGCGATCGGAGAAGGCGTGGTGCTTGCGATGGTCGGCGACCCAGGAGATGATCGGCCCCTCGATCGCCATCGAGCCGGAGGCCGCGAGCACTCCGCGCACCGCGGGGCCCGTCTTGAACGAGCGGTGCGTGAAGAGGCGGTGGAAGCCGACCGTGATCCCGAGGCCGGTGATCGCGTACATGATCCCGAACACGATCAGGTCGCTGATGCCGAGCCAGTCGCCCCACACCTGCCATCCGACCAGGCCGAGCGCGAGGATCGGCACGACCGTGATCATGCCGGTGAGGAAGCGGTCGAGCGCCTCGAACTCCACCGGCTGAACATCTTCTGGCGTCGGACCGGCCGCGCGCGCTTGCTCCATTACCTGGTCGATGCACGGCAGCGTACAGGGTCTGATGTAGGTCACTGCTAAGGTCCCACGCGTGTGCGGCGCCGCCGTGCACGGAGGTTCTTGCTCCTGAAGGCGCATCGCGCGGTTGGGGTCAGTCGAATCTCTCCCCACCACATAGCGTCCGCGCAGCCTGCGCTGGATGCAAGGAGCACTACATGCAGCAGTCCACCTTCGCCGATCTCGGCGTGTCCAAGGCTGTGGCCAGCGCGCTGCGAGCCCGCGACATAGAGCGCCCGTTCGCCGTCCAGAAGCTCGTCGTCCCCGACGCGCTCGCGGGCCACGACGTGCTCGCCGAATCGCCGACCGGCTCGGGCAAGACGCTCGCGTTCGGGATCCCGCTCGTCGACACGCTCGACACCGGCCGCAGCGCCGGCCGCCCGCCGGGCGCGCCGGGTGCGCTCGTGCTCGCGCCGACGCGCGAGCTCGCCAGCCAGATCGTCGACGAGCTCGGCGCGATCGCTCGCGCCCGCTCGCTGTCGGTCGTCGCCGTCTACGGCGGCGCCGGCATCAACCCGCAGATGAAGGCCGCGCGCAGAGCCGACGTGCTCGTCGCAACGCCCGGCCGCCTCGTCGACCTGCTCGACCGCAAGGCCGTCACGCTCGGCCACGTCCAGGTGCTCGTGCTCGACGAGGCCGACCGCATGCTCGACATGGGCTTCCGCCCGGTCGTCGACCGGCTCGTCGCGCTCACGCCAAACGACCGCCAGACGATGCTCTTCTCCGCGACGCTCGCGGGCGAGGTCGACCGCATCGCGCGCGTGTACACGCACCAGGCCAGACGCCATGCGCACGTCGCCGCCCCGCAGGCGCGCGGCAAGGTCGAGCACCGCTTCCAGAAGGTCTCGCGCGAGGGGCGCACCGACAAGCTGATCTCCGCGCTGACCGAGGACGAGCGCGGGCGCACGCTCGTGTTCGTGCGCACCAAGCGCGGCGCCGACCGCCTCGCAAAGCAGCTCAGCCGCGTGCCGACGCTCAACGTCGCAGCGATGCACGGCGACAAGTCGCAGGCGCAGCGCGAGCGCGCGCTCGCGCAGTTCGAGTCGGGCCGCGTCGACACGCTCGTCGCGACCGACGTCGCCGCGCGCGGGATCGACGTGCGCGACGTCACGCACGTGATCAACTTCGATGCGCCCGCCGCAACGGACGACTACGTCCATCGCGTCGGCCGCACCGCGCGCGCCGGCGCCACCGGCATCGGCATCACGTTCGTGCTGGAGGACCAGGTCCGCGACGTCGTCTCGATGGTCGCCGGTCTCGGCCTGCACCGCGAGCTGGAGGCCGGTGGTCTCCCGACCAGCGCGCGCGCGACGAGCACGCCGTCGATCAGCGGCGGCGGCGCCCGTCGCAGACGCGGTCGCAGCGGCCGGCGCCGTCCGGCTGCGGCGCGCGGCTAGTCGCCGTCGTCCGCCCAGTTCAGATACGAGCGGAGCGCGATGTCCTCTTCGCGGAGGACGTCGCGCACGCGCGGATCGCACAGCGTCGCCGTCTCGACGGTGCGCTCGGCGCCGTAGGAGGAGCCGGACTCGTCGTCGATGGCCGGGTGGCAGCCGAGCTCGCTCGCGCCCGGCGGCAGCGCGTGCAGCAGCTCGCACAGGGCCTCCGGCGTGATGCCCTCGGGCCACGGCTCGCCGCGCCCGCTCTGCCCGTAGAAGCCGCCCTCGTAGCGCAGCCCGGGCGTGAAGCTGCGGACCGGGATGCCGAGGCGCTCGCCGTGCTCGAGCACGATTGAGCGCGCCGGCTCTTCGCGGTGCGCGTGCTGGTGCGCGTCGAGGTGCGTCGGCTCGCGTCCCATGAGCGCGCAGAAGCGCTCCACCTGTGCGGCGACCTCGGCGCCGACGGCCGCCTCGTCGTCGGTCGGGACGACCTCGTAGGCGGCGACCCAGTGCTCGCCGGTGTAGCGCCACTCGCCGAGGTCGATGTGCAGGCCGACGCTCAGCTGCGGGTGCTCGTGCGCGTAGGCCACGGCCTCCTGCGCGTGGCCGGCGCGCACCATCAGCGATGCGCTCGTGAGGATCCCGTGCTCGTGCGCCTGTGCGATGCCGCGGTTGACGCCGGCGCTGAGGCCGAAGTCGTCGGCGTTGACGATGAGGTGGCGCGTGCTCATGCGCTCGCGATGCGGTCGGCGACGAGCTCCGCGTCGGCGAGCCAGTCGCGCGCCTGCTCGGGCGGCGGGCTCCAGGCGGCGGGGGCGGCGAGCCAGTGGGCGGCCGTGAGCAGGCGGGCCGCGTCGAGGTCGGCGCGGAGGCGGGTGGCCGGCGGGGGGTCCGACAGGGCCCGCCGGTAGGCCTCGGCGAGCGGCTCGTCCGGGTCGTCCCATGCCCCGGCGGTGAGCGCGGCGAGGTCGAGCAGCGCCGG
>DATFPW010000020.1:0-17577 GCA_035264605.1 Conexibacter sp.
CCACTACACATTGGTACTACTAGACTGCTACGTCAGCCTATATTAGGGTGACGGTTATCCTGGCGCCGCCTAGCGTTGCGGCGACCGTTTCTGTCGTGCCTGAGAGGGTTCCTTCGAAGAATCCGCCGCACCTGGCCCTGCCGGCGACAGCGACCCTGGTGACGACCCCAGCGACAATCGTATTCGTGGCTGTATTCGTGGCATTCGTGACGCTGCAGGTGATTCCGCCCGGTTCCCTTACCGTCCATTCGGCGCCGGTGACCGTCTCGGTCGTGCCGGTTATGCTCGGTAGCGTGCCAGTGAAGCCGCCGTACCTACGGTGCCAGGGAAGGCTTTCCAGCCTGATGGTGGCGCTACCCCTTTCACATGCTAGGACTCTTGCTGAAGTGATATAGCCGATTAGGCTGCCGACGACCTTCGCCATCGTTCTTGAGTGGAGCGTGCCGCTGAGTAGGATTTCGCAGACGGTGGCGCCGCCGATGCCGCCGGCGAAGCTCATCCTAGCCCATAGTATGGACTGGGTCTGCGACGAGCTTGAGAGATTCCTCGCGGACGCCGCGGAGGTGAGCGCGCCGAGGAGCACCGTGGCGCCCACGACGGCAAGGATCAATCTGCTGAACTTCATGTGAATCGACCTCGTTTCATGTTGACGAGTTAACGAAATGCGACGCGCAGAGCGCGTAGAAGTATGTGCCGGTGGTCCCCCTTTCTCCGACAGCGCAGGATCGCGTCGGCCCATCTGCTTCGCGGCTTGCGAAGCGCAATCCGTGCGCTGCGAGTCAGCTTAGGCGGGAGAAACACCGGTGTCAAGGAGATCGACGGACCTGTTTGCAGCCGGGAGGACAGGGCGCTATGGTAGCCACTACCGTTTTCAGGAGGAAAGGTTCAAGTGTTGCTCCAACGAGAGATGGGCCGTCTGCGTGCCTGCGCGATCACAGTGAGCGTGGCAATCCTCGGGTGCTCTGCATTCGCGTTTCCTGCCCGCGCGGCTGAGCTCCGGCACTACGAGCAGGTCTCGCCGGTTGACAAGGGCGATGGCGACATTATCGGCGAGGGTCTGTCGACCCTGGCCTCGGATGCCGGCGAGGCTGTGGCGTTTGACTCCCGGCTCGTGTTCGGGGACGCGATCGGCTCGGGCAGCTTCGGTCTGACCACGTATCTGGCACGACGTGGCGCCAGCGGCTGGTCGACACATTCTGTGACGCCGAGGCCGCTTCCTGAGACGGTGCAGGTGCTTGCCGGCGGCACCCAGGTGTGGGGATTCGCGGACGACCTCAGCACTGCCTTGGTCTGGGGGTATGACCTGCCGGCCGCCTCCGACGACACCCCACTGCGCGAGAACCTCTATGTCGAGGACACAGCGACCGGCGCGCTGCGCACAATTAGCGTGACGCAGCAAGATCCGCTCAGCCTGTTCGACTTCCTGAACGGCGAGTTCGGCGGGTACTCGGCCGACGCGAAGCACGTCGCCTTCGTGACCTCGACGCGGATGCTGCCGGAGGCCACGTCAGACGGCTCCCCGAACCTCTACAAATGGGACGATGGCGTCTTGAGCGTCGCCGGGATCCTGCCGGACGGTTCCCTGCCTCCAGGGGGCTCGACGGTGTTCCCGTCGAGCATCAGAGGCACGATGTCCCCAGACGGCAGTCGCCTGGTCTTCATGGCATCGCCCGACGGCATCGCTCCCCCGCAGCTGTATCTGCGCGTCGACGGAGGAGGGACGGTGTGGGTCAGTGAGCCGGAGCGGGGCGATCGCGACAGAACGCCTCCGGACGGCGACAGAACGCCCGCGAACGGGATCGTGTTCGAAGGTATGACGCCCGATGGCAACAACGTGTTCTTCGTCTCCGACGATCCTTTGGTGGATGAAGACGACGCCCCAGGTCCCGACATGTACCGCTTCACCTACAGCCCGGACGCGGCAAGCAACGGCCGCAACCTCACCCTGATCACAAACGACGGCCAATCCGCGTATTTCCTCGACAGCTTTGGCGGCACGCTCGTCGGGATGAGCGACGACGCCAGACGCGCGTACCTTCATGACTCCGGCGGGACGTTGAAGCTGTGGCAGGAGGACGCGCAGGGCCTCACGACCGTTGATCCCTCGGCTCCCCGGACGGATCCCTCCGGATGGCTGACGCTCGCTGCGTCGATGCCGGGCAACGGGCGAGTCTCGCCTGACGCCAACTGGCTCGCATACATCAAGGACGGGCAGATGTACCTGTACGACCGGAGCAGACAATCGCTCACGTGCGTGTCCTGCCCCTCGGACGCGTCGATCGTGCCTGCCGTCACGAATGCCGGGCAGCGCGATATCAGAGGCTTCCGTCCGCGCTTCCTCAGCGACGACGGTCAGGTGTTCTTCAACAGCACGGGTTCCCTGGTGCCAGCGGACACGAACGGTGTCGCCGACGTGTACGAGTACGACGGACTGACCGGAACTCTCAGCCTCCTCTCCACCGGCAAGGGCAGAGAGCCCGTCATGTTCGCCGACGCGAGCCGCAGCGGCGATGACGTGTTCGTGGTCACTCGCCAGCAGCTTGTTCGGTCGGACCGGGACGATTACGTCGACGTGTACGACGTACGCGTAGGCCCGGCGCCTCCGGTTCCGCCCATCGACACCGCGCCTGCCTGCGAGGGCGAGGCCTGCCAAGGTGCACTGCCTGCGACGCCCGTCGCTCCCAACCTCGGCAGTTCTTCGTTCGAAGGCGACGCGACGCCTGGCGTATCTCATGTGCGCCTGGCCGTCAAGCGTCGAGTGACGTTGCGCGGCGCTACGGGCGTCCTGAGCGTGAAGCACAGCGCCGCGGGTCGGATCGCGTGGCGTGGCAGAGGGCTGGTCTCCGGATCCCTCAGACGTGGGGGTGCGGGGACGGCGAAAGTGCGTCTGCGTCTGGGCAAGAGCGCGCGGGAGCGGTTCGAGCGATCGGGTCGGTACGCGACGGCTGTCCGTCTGTCGTTCCGGACTGCCGATGGCGGCAGGGCGACGCGAGTCATTCAGGTCACGTTCAAGACGCAGTCGCGGAAGGGGCGTTGACACATGATCGACGTTCGGCGAACTATCAGCAGCATCGTTGAGACGAAGGGACGTAGATCATGAAGCCCGTGCGCCTCTTGCGGCGGTTTTGCTGGAGCTTGACGCTCGCCGTTCTGCTGGCTGGCGCGGTTGCAAGCGTCGCGTCTGCGGCGCCGGTGATGCGCGTCAGCATGTGGGGGCCCGACTACGTCACGCCTGGCAGAGACCTGTACCTGGTGGCCAACGTCATGAACGTGGGCGACGAGCCGTTTGCCGGCAACATGACGATCAGATACACGTTCCCGGCGGGAGTGGCGTTGACCGATCCGACGCCCGACGGTTCGCCCAGCCTGACATGCACTCCATCCGGGCAGGTTGACGAGTGCGTGATCGACGTTACCGGGTTCCCGCTTGGCCGCAACCTGATCTATCAAGTACGCACTTCAGTCGATCCCACCGCGACCGGGACGTTGACCGGCCAGGTGGAGTTCGCAGGCGGGGGAGCGAGCAACTCAGTCACCGTCCCGCTGGTGTTCGATACGGTGCCGATCGGCCCGTTTGACGTCAAGAGCTTCGATGTCGCGATGAGGGACAATCCGGCTGTGCAGCCCGCGCAGGCAGGCGGCGTTCCCGCCGAGGTCGACACCGCCGTTGAGCTCTGGTCGCAGGCGATTGCCAGCTTTGACTTCCCCTTCTTCACTACCAACGCGCTGCCGGAGAACTTCCGCGACGTGGTCGTGCACGTCCCGCCGGGCTTCGTGGGCTATCCGACCGCGACGGCGAAGAGATGCACCGCCGCGCAGCTGTCCGAGCAGGCGACGGGGTTGGCTCAGGTACCGAACTGTCCTCGAGACAGTCAGATCGGCCTGGCGCTCGTGAACGGCAAGGACACCGTTCCGCTCTACAACCTGGTCCCGCCGCGCGGCGCGCCCGCCGAGTTCGGCTTCTACTACCAGGGGATCATCGTCAACCTGCGCGCGAAGCTGCGGTCGAACGACTACGGCATCGACATCGTCACGAGAAAGGCTCCGAGCACGATCCCGATCTCGAAGTTCGAGGTGCAGCTGTGGGGCGTTCCGACCGCCAGCTCGTACGATCCCGTTCGCGCGGACTGCACGGAGGGCTTGTACGGCGCGGCGATGAGCGGCAGCCTGTGCCCGTCCACCGCCCCGAGAGAGGCGTTCCTGCGGATGCCGACGTCGTGCGCGGGACCGCTGCCGTGGAGCATGGACATCAATACGTACCTGCATCCTGAGACGTTCCGTCACGCCGACACAACCACGCCGGCGGCCGTCGGCTGCGAGCTCAACCCGTTCGACCCGAGCCTCACGCTCACCCCGTCGGCGCTTGCGCCGCACGCGGCGGTCGGCGTGGACACGGTCGTCTCGATGCCACAGGTATTCGGCCCGAACGGGATCGCGCCGGCGGACATCAGACGGGTCAACGTCCAGCTGCCGGCGGGCCTGACGGTCAACCCGTCCTCGGCGGGCGGTCTGAAGGCGTGCGCCGACGCCGATCTGAAGCTCGGACAGGAAGGCGCGGCGACGTGCGATCCGGCGTCGAAGATCGGGTCTGTGACGGTCAGAACGCCGCTGCTCGACCACGAGATCGGCGGCACCGTGTTCTTGCGCACGCAGAACTCGGACGATCCGCTGTCGGGTGAGCTGTTCCGGCTCGCGATCGAGCTGCGCTCCGACGACGACGGCGTCGACGTCAAGCTGCCGGGATCGCTCAGAGCGAATCCGAGCACCGGTCAGCTGACGGCGACGTTCGACGACCTGCCGCAGCTGCCGTTCGACTCGATGACGCTCCATTTCAAGACCGGTCCGCGCGCGCCGCTCGCCTCGCCGAGCACGTGCGGGGTCAAGACGACCGAGGTGGACTTCCTCTCGTGGGGCAACAGACCGTTCCACGGGTCGAGCTCGTTCGTCGTGAGCGGCTGCAAGCCGCCGAGATTCGATCCGACGTTCCGCGCCGGCGTGGAGAACGTGGCGGCCGGCTCGAGCAGCTCCATGCATGTGATGCTCGGGCGCACCGACGACGACCAGGATTTCAGAGGGCTCACGATCGACACGCCGAAGGGCCTGCTGGCACGCGTCAAGGACGCCGACCAGTGCTCCGACGCGGCAGCCAGAAAGGGTGCCTGCCCGGCCGGCTCGTTGATCGGCCACGCGAAGGTGGCCGCCGGCGTCGGCAGCGCTCCGTTCTGGGTCGACAACGGTCGCGTGTACTTGACGGAGTCCTACAGAGGCGCTCCGTACGGTCTCGCGGTCGTGGTGGACGCGATCGCCGGGCCGTTCAACCTCGGCACGGTCGTCGTCCGTCAGGCGATCCACGTCGATCCGCGCACGGCGCAGCTGAGCGTTGTGTCGGATCCGTTCCCGACCGTCGTCAAGGGCGTGCCGCTCCACGTCCGCGCGGTGTGGGTGGCGATCGACAAGCCGAGATTCATGGTCAACCCAACGAACTGCTCGAAGCAGACGGTGGGCGGGACTGCCACCTCGGTCGACGGGCTGGTTGCGCCGCTGTCCACCAGATTCCGGGTCGGCAGCTGCAGAAGCCTGAAGTTCGCGCCGAAGCTGCGTCTCAGCGTTGGCAGCAGAAACCATACGAGACGCGGCAACTCGACCCCGTTCAAGGCGGTGCTGACGCAGAAGCCGGGTCAGAGCAACATGAAGTCGGTGAAGGTCTCGCTTCCGCAGACCCTCGCCGCCCTGCTCCCGGTGGTCAACAGAGCGTGCACGCTCGCCGAGTACCAGGCGGGCAGATGTGCAAAGGCACAGGCCGGCTCGGCGGTTGCGCGGACGCCGTTGTTGAAGGACCCGCTGCGCGGCGGCGCGTTCTTCGTCAGACACCCGGGACAAGGGTTGCCCGACCTCATGGTCGCGTTGCGGGGCGACATCGACATCGACCTCGTCGGTCGTGTGACGATCCCGGGCGGGACGCGTCTGGCGACCAACTTCGACACCATCCCGGACGCGCCGGTGTCCAAGTTCACGCTCAGCATCGTGGCCGGCAGCCACGGCCCGCTCGGCGTGAAGACCAACCTCTGCTCCAAGAGCGGGAAGCGGTCGGCCGCCGATGTGACGATGCTCGGCCAGAATGGCGCCAAGATCACGCAGCATCCGCGGCTGCACATCCGCGGGTGCGGTAGCAAGCACCGGCGCTGAAAACGGACGCTGGCTGAGAGACGGCGCGGTCGGCTTGGGGGAGCCGGCCGCGTCGTCGTTGCTTCACACGCGAGAGGTCGGTGGTTCGAAACCACCCGCGCCCATCTCTTCACCGCGCTCCGCTCGGCGGTGCTACTTCGAGCTGGCGGCAGATCTTCCGCGCAAGTCCGTAGTCGATCTCGCGGTGACGCGGTACGGCTGATCGAGTGCCCTTCGGTCCGGCCCATCGGCTGTGGTTGCCACCTTCGTCGATCTGGCGGCAGCCGTGAGCGCGTAGGTGGCGCTCGAGATCGCGCCGCTTCATGCGGCGATTGTCAGATGCAGCGGCTCGCGCTCGCGCCGGTCGTCGTCGGCGCGGGGCTCCGGCGAGAGCATCAGCTTGAGCGCCTCGAGGACGTTCTCGCGCGCCTCTTCCCGCGTGTGACCCTGACTGAAGACACCGGCCACCTCGGGGATCGAGGCGATGATCCAGCCGTCTTCGCCAGGCTCATAGACGATCGTCAGATCGAGTTCGCGAACCACGGGAGAAACGATAGCGCCAAAGAGGGGCAGTGCTGGCCGAATCGAGCGCCGGAGCCATGGGCAGTCGGGTCGCCTCGACCACCCGCGCCTAGGCGCTCCGCCCGCAAGGAGTCGCTGGTTCGAAGCGAGCCGCGCCCAGACCTCAGCGTCGCTGGGCTGGCGAGCGTTGTGGCGGGGGGCGCCAACCAATGGCGGATTTCGCTCCAGGATCCGATACCGGCCTTTGTTTGGGCGCGACCTCATCGCACCCGGGGAAGGCGTTGGAGCAACAGTCGAAGGTCTCTGTGGATGCTGGTGACCACGCGTGTGAGCTCAGAGACTGCCTTGCGCAGTTCCGTCATCTCGTCGCGTGCTTGCATGCGACCGAAGTCACGCGCGAGTGCTTCGCGGACCAGCTCGACATCGGCCATGCCGCGGCGTCTCGCTTGAGCACGGAGCTCGGCATCCATCGCGGCTGTGAATCTCAGCGACCTACGCCGCCATCTACCGGTCATTGGCCGAAGGTAACTCTGCTCTGGTCTGCGCGAATGCGGTTGAGCAATCCTGTGCCCGAGGGGCCTGCCAGCGGGGCACGAAGAGGCCCACTCGACACTCTCTGATGCGCCATACGCCTACGTTCGCTTACGCAGCTTTGGCCAACCGGTTGGAGGAGTGTCGACTACAGCAACTCGCGCAGCTCGTCGCGCTGATGCCGGCGGTCTGAGGAGCCAGTGGCTTCGAGGACGCGGATCAGCCGTTTTGGCTTGATCGCGGGGAGCTTGTCGCTCACGCAGCTTCGATGGCGACGCGCTCGCGGCGGACGATCGGGAGCGGCCAGCCCTCGTCGCGCATGACCTGCAGGTAGCCCTCCCTCGCGTCGCGGGCCATGTCCAGCGCCAGAGGTCGCGTGGCATGCCGTGGGTTGGCATCCCGACCTCGGCGAGCATCCGGTACCACTCGGCCCAGCTCGATCAGCCGCTCCCCGCGGTCGCCGGTCGGCGAGCCCTCGGTACCGCTGCCCGGCTGCCATTCGCGCGGCGTCGTGCCAAAGATTCAGTCGTCCAGCTTGTCCCGCTTCGGACCCTCCCAGCCGATCGCCTCGGGATCCTGCGACGGGTGCGGTTCGCTCGTGCTGCGGCTGCCCGTCGCCGGGTGGGGCTCCTCGCCGAACGGCTGACCGTCAGGGTCCTCCGGGTCGCGCGGATCCTCGCGCCGGTCGTAGGGGTCCGGCCACTCGGTCTCGTCCGGCTCGCCGACCGGGTGGTTGAGCACGTGGTGCGGATCGCGGCCCTGCTCGCGGGTGAGGTCGCCCGGGTCGCGCCCGGGCGGCTCCGGGAAGCCGGTCGCGATCGGCTCGGTGTCGTCTGCCTCGATGCGTTGCTCGTCCATGCTTGAGGCGCTACCCGACACCCAAGGTGCGAAACGCGGACGCGTCAGGCGGAAGGCCGCGCTGCCGACCGTGCGGTCGGCGCAACCGTTTGACCCGGTGCCATCGGCGGTACGTCAGGGGCATGGCGATGGACGGGGACACCGGCGCGGTCGAGATCGGCTACACGCTCGCGTGCGAGGAGCACGGGCCGCGGGAGCTCGTCGGATTCGCCCGCCGCGCCGAGGAGGCCGGCTTCCCGTTCGCGATGATCTCCGACCACTTCCACCCGTGGACCGACCGGCAGGGGCACAGCCCGCACGTGTGGAGCGTGATCGGCGGGATCGCCGCCGCGACGGAGCGGCTGCGGCTCGGCACCGGCGTCACGTGCCCGACGGTCCGCCAGCACCCGGCGATCGTCGCGCAGGCGGCCGCCACCTGCCAGGCGTTGCTCGAGGGCCGCTTCATCCTCGGCGTCGGCAGCGGCGAGGCGCTCAACGAGCACATCCTCGGGGTCCCGTGGCCGAGCGCCGCGGTGCGGCGCGAGATGCTTGAGGAGGCGGTCGCGGTGATCCGCGAGCTGTGGAGCGGTCGCCTCGTCGAGCACCGCGGGCGCCACTACACCGTCGAGAACGCGCGGCTCTACACGCTGCCCGACGCGCCGCCGCCGGTTGTCGTGGCCGCGGGCGGGCCGGAGGCCGCCGACCTCGCCGGCCGCATCGGCGACGGCTTCTGCGGCACCTCGCCGGACTCCGAGCTGCTCGAGCGCTACGGAGCGGCGGGCGGCGGCGGCCCGCGCTACGGGCAGATCACCGTCTGCTGGGCCGCGAGCGAGCAGGAGGCGCGCCGCACCGCGGTCGAGTGGTGGCCCAACGCCGGCATCCCCGGGGAGCTGGGCCAGATCCTCCCGCAGCCGGCCCACTTCGAGCAGGCGGCGCAGCTGGTGACCGAGGAGCAGATCGGCGGGTCGATCGCATGCGGCCCGGATCCCGAGGTCCACCTCAACTGGCTGCGCAGATACGTCGGGGCCGGCTACGACCACGTCTTCGTCCACCAGGTCGGCCCCGACCAGGAGGGCTTCTTCCGCTTCTATGAGCGGGAGATCCTGCCGCAGGCGAGCGCGATCGCAGCCGCGGCGCGTTAGTCGCTCACGCCTGCTCGAGGACCGCCAGGACGTTGCCCGCCGGGTCCTTGAACCAGGCGATCGGCGGGCCCTCGCCCGGTGCGCGCGCGATGCCCTTCTCGTCCTGCTCGAAGCCGTCGTAGCGCTCGAAGCGCACGCCGCGCGCCGTCAGCTCGTCGACCGTCCGCTCGACGTCGTCGACCGCGAAGTTGAGGACCGTGTAGGTCGCCGGCGCGAAGTCCGGCTTCGGGTAGACCATCGTCGGGCGTGCGCCGCCCTCGAGGTGGAGCGTCAGGATGCCCATCTCCTCCTTGGTCACCGGCACGCCGAGCGTCTCCGCGTAGAAGGCGCGGGCCTGCTCGAGGTCGTCCACCGCGAAGCTGCTGAAGGCTCTGTTGTCACCGAGCATCTCTTCCTCTCGTCGAATGGGATGACCCTACGGCTTCAGCACGACCTTGATCGCGCCGTCCTGCTCCTTCTGGAACAGCTCGTACATGTTCGGCGCCTTCTCGGGCGGGACTTTGTGCGCGGCGAGCCCCTCGCGGTCGACGCCGCCCTTCTCCATCGCCTTCGCGGCTACCGCGTCGGGCAGAAGCCGGCCAGCAAGCTTGCCGAGCGGCGCGCCGTGCGCCTCTATCCCGAACGCGTCGATCACCGAGTCGGGCCCGCGCGGCCATCGGTTCCTTCGCGCAGCAGGTCGCCGGCGCCGTCGCGCCCGCCGATTTCGATCGTGTCGATGCCGTGATCGCGGGCCATCTGCAGGCGCTCGGGGAGGCGGTCAATCCCGATGACCTGGCCGGCGCCGCGGTGCTTGCGAGGCGCGCGCACATCTGGCCGATCGACCCGAGCCCGAAGATGGCGACGCTGCCGCCCGCCGGGATCGCCGCGTAGTCGACCGCCTCCCACGAGGTGGGGAGACGTCTTGGTCACGAGAAACCCCGCCGGTCAGCAAGACGCCCCGCGCGCGCGTGGTGCCGCCCTCGACAGCCGCCTGTGTGCGCGCCAGCCGCCGCGAGCGCGGACCCACGACGAAGGAAGCAGCTCCGCGCATCGTCTCGCGATCGCGGGGGTAGGTCTGCCGCCGCCATGAGATTGTCAGGCCGGCTGCGCGCCCCGCTCCTTGCACTGATCGCCTCCGTGGTCGTCCTGGTGCTCAGCGGATGCGGCGGGAGCATGCGTGCCGACGAGCTGGGCCGCAGCGTCGGGTCGCTCGGCTCGGCGGCGAGCGAGGGGTCGCTGCTCGCGCAGGGCGTGGTGGAGAACAGGACGAAGACGACGTTCGTGCGCGTGCGCGCGCGAGAGCTGGGCGAGACGGTCGAGCATGAGGCCGAGAAGCTCAGCGACGCGAGCGCAGAGGGCGCGGTCGCCGTCGCGAAGGACCGCGCCGTCGAGCTCGCCGGCAGCATCTCGCAGGCGCTCGGAGACCTGCAGACCTCCCCCGACGATGCGGCCCAGGCCCGCAGAGCCGAGCAGACGCTCAGAGCGCTCGCCGATCGCGCGAGCCGGCTGGCGGCGGAGCAGGCGTGAAGAGCATCCTCAAGGTCGCGCTCGGGGTGATCGCTGCGATCGGCGGCTATCTCGATATCGGCGACATCGTCTTCAACACGCAGGCCGGCGCGGTCGTCGGCACCTCGGTGCTGTGGGCGATCCCCGTCGGCGTGCTCGGGATCGTCATCTTCGCCGAGATGAGCGGCCGCATCGTCGCCGTCGCGAGAAAGCCGAACTTCGAGCTCGTCCGCGAGCGCTACAGCCCGCACCTGTCGCTGGCCACCCTGGTCGCCTCGCTCGTGCTGACATGCCTCACGCTCGCCGCCGAGCTCGGCGGACTCGGCTTCGTCCTGAACTACTTCTTCGACGTCAGCGTCAACTTCTTCGTGCTCGTCGCGCTGCTCGCCGTTGCGGCGGCGATCTACTTCCTGCCGTTCGGCGGCATCGAGCGCATCTTCGGCTACCTCGGCCTCGCGCTGCTCGTCTACCTCGCCGCCGCGATCAAGCTCGACCCGAGCTGGGCCGACGTCGGTCGCGGGTTCGTACCCAAGGCGCAGTCCGGCGCGATCTACTGGTACTTCGTCGTCGGCCTGATCGCAGCCGCGCTGATGCCCTACGAGATCTACTTCTATTCCAGCGGCGCCGTGGAGGAGAGATGGGACGAGCGCGACATGTCGGTCAACCGCGCGAACGCGATCATCGGGTTCAGCCTCGGCGGCGTGTTGGCGGCGGCGCTGCTGATCGCCTCGGCGCAGGTCCTCAGACCGGCTGGCATCACGCCGGACAGCCTCGGCACCACGGCCCTGGTCGCGCAGAGCGCATTCGGCGAGACCGGCCTGCTGCTCGCCTTCCTCGGCATCCTCTTCGCCGTCGGCGGCGCGACGATCGACACCGCCTTCTCGGCCGCCTACAACCTCGCGCAGCACCAGGGCTGGAGATGGGGCAAGCGCTTCAGGCTGCTCGACGAGCCGCGCTTCACGCTCTCGCTCGCCGGCTTCCTGCTGCTCGGCTTCGCGATCGTGCAGACCGGCGTCGACCCCGTCGAGCTGACCGAGTACGCCGTCATCTTCTCCATCCCCGTCCTCCCGCTCACCTACCTGCCGATCCTGCTCGTCGGCAACGACCGCGAGATCATGGGCACGTACGTCAACGGCCCAATCGCGCGCACGCTCGGCTGGATCTACTTCGGCCTCATATGCCTGCTCGCGATCGCCGCGCCGATCCTGTTCGTCGCGACCAACGGTGGCAGCTAAGCCCTAGAAGGCGTGGAGCAGGCCGGCGGTGGGTAGCCGGTGCGCATGACCGATCGAGATCGAGACAGCGGACGCGAGCGGCGCGAGGTCCGCTCGCAGGATCCGTCCCTCACGCCGGAGGCGAATCGCATCCTCACGCAGGAGCTGCGCGCGGCGGTGGGACACGACGAGGTCGAGGTCCCGCGCACGCGGGCGCACGTGGAGCACGAGCCGCACGGCGGCCGCTCCGGGATCGCGGTGGCGATCAGCCAGCACCGGCTGATCGTCGCGCTGACGCTCCTCGCCGGGCTCGTGATCGGGGCGATCGTCTCGCTCGCGACCGGCTCGTGGTGGTTCCTGCTGCTGGCACTCGGCCTCGACGTGCTCGGCATGATCGCCGTCGTCGCGATCGTGCTCGCGATGACGATGCAGACGGAGCACATGTCCCCGGGGGCCGCCGCGCGTTTGGCGGATGAGGGCGTGGAGGATCCCGACGCCGTCCTCAGCGACCTCGTCGAGGAGTACGCCGCCGACGACCGCGGCGGCGACGAGCGCACGACCTCTCCGCACGAGGATCCGGCGCAGGCGGCCGCCGAGCAGCGCTCGTCCGTTACGCCATCGCAGGACCCGAGCAGACCGGTCGGGCCGTAGGCGGGCGTGCGCGGGTCTGGCGCGCGCTCACCAACGGCGCGCCACGCGCCCGAGCGCGCCGCGCTGCCACGCCCGCAGCGCCGCCCGCGCGGCGTTCGCGCCGGCTGCGCCGTGCACGCCGCCGCCGGGGTGCGCGGAGGCACCGGCCAGCCACAGCCCGCGCAATGGGGTCGCTGGGCGTGCCAGCCCGGGCACGGGACGAAAGACGACCTGCTGGTGGATCTGGGCGGTGCCGGCGTTGATCGCCCCGCCGAGCAGGTTGGCGTTCGCGGCCTCCAGCGTCGGCGGCGCGAACACGTGCCGTCTGCGGATCAGCGCCCGAAAGCCGGGCGCGCGGCGCTCGATCTCGGCCTCCATGCGTGCGACGAACAGCTCGGTCTCGCGCGCATCCCACGATCCCGTCAGACCGTCCGGCCCCGCGTCGCCGCGCACCCGCTGCGGCACGTGCGTGTATGCCCATGCGACCTCTCGTCCCGCCGGCATCCGCGTCGGGTCGACGGGGGCGTACTGGCCCATCACGAGGAACGGCTCGTCGGGGATGACCCCGCGCGAGAGTTGCGCGCTCGTGCGCGTGAGCGTGTCGATCCCGTCGGCGAGGTGGAGCGTCCCCGCCCGGCGCGCCTCCGGCGCGGTCCACGGGATCGGCGCGTCGAGCGACCAGTCGACCTTCACCGTCCCGTTGTCGAGCTGGAAGCGGTCGAGGTCGGAGACGAAGTCGCGCGGCAGGTGCTGATCGCCGACGAGCCGGTGGAACAGCGTCGGCGCGACCGTCGTCGCGAGCACGCCGCGCGGTGCGGAGACGTGCGAGCCGTCGCGCAGCCGCACGCCGACGGCGCGTTCCCGGCGGACCACGACCTGCGAGACCTCGGCGCCGCACGCCAGCTCGCCGCCGTGCGCGCGCAGCCGCGCGACGAGCGCGTCGACAAGCCGCCCGGCACCGCCCTCCGGCACGGGAAAGCCGTGCTGCTGCCCGAGCCCGCACAGCACCCAGGCGAACAGTCCGCCGCCGGCCGAGTCAGGGGTCAGGTCGGCATGCAGCGCGTTCCCGGCCAGCAGCCACGCGGCGCCCTCGCCGCGGAAGCGCTCCTCCGCCAGCCGCCGCACCGGCAGCAGCGCGAAGCGCGTGAAGCGCAGCAGCCCTTTCGGCCCGAGCGCCGCCGCCAATCGGGCGCTGCCGCGCAGCGGGGGGAACGGCCGCAGCAGCGCGTCCATGAACGGCCCGCCGGCCTGCTGCCATGAGCCGTAGAAGGCGCGCCAGCGCTCGCCGTCCCCGCGCGCGAAGCGCTCCAGCGAGGCGGCCGTCTCGTCGACGTCGAGCGACAGCACGGCACAGCGCCCGTCCGGCTGCGGATGCGCGACCGGAAGCGCGGCGCGGCGCCACCGCACGCCGTGCTCGTCCAGTCGCAGGGACCGCAGCGCCGGCGACGCAGCCGCGAGCGGATAGAAGGCGCTGAACAGGTCGCTCGTGAAGCCGGGCTCGGTGAGTTCGCCGCTCTTGACCGAGCCGCCCGGCACCGGTTGCGCCTCAAGCACGAGTACCCGCCAACCGCGTTCGGCGAGCACGTTCGCGGCCACGAGACCGTTGTGCCCCGCGCCGATCACGATCGCGTCGGCGTCTGCGTGCATCTCTTCCGCATACCCGCCAGGGTGAGCACCAAGCCGTTTGCACGTGAGCGCTCGGCGGGTAGCCCGACGCGCATGGCCACGAACGAACGCTTCATGCCGGTGCCGCCCGAGGCCGTCTGGGACGCGCTCGCCGACGCGCGCGGCTACGGGTACTGGGTCGTCGGGTCGCGCGAGATCCGCGACGCTGATCCGCTTTGGCCCCAGCCCGGCACGCGCTTCCACCACACCGTCGGCGTCGGCCCGCTGAAGATCAGCGACCACACCGAGTCACTCGGGGCGGAGCGCCCGAGCTTCTTGCGCATCAGAGCGAAGGCGCGCCCGCTCGGCACCGCGAAGGTGACGCTCACGATGACCCCGCAGGACGGCGGCACCCGCGTGCGGATGACCGAGAATCCGGACGGCCTCACGTCCTGGCTCACGCTCAATCCGCTGGTGCAGCTGCTGACCAGGGGCCGCAACGCGGAGTCGCTGATGCGGCTGGAGGAGCTGGCGCTGCGCCAAGCGGGGAGGCCCGCTTCGTGAGCACGGGCGTCCCCACCGCCAAGCGGACCTCCCTGTGGGTGGACACGGCGCCCGCACCGCGGCTGCACCCGCAGCTCGACGGCGACGTGCGCGCCGACGTCTGCGTGATCGGCGGCGGGTTCGTCGGTATCACGACTGCGCTGCTGCTGGCAGAGGCGGGGGCGAGCGTCGTACTGCTGGAGGCCGGGCGGCTCGCCGGCGGCACGAGCGGCTACACGACCGCGAAGGTCACCTCCCAGCACGGCTTGATCTACGACGCGCTGCGCTCCAAGCACGGCGCCGAGACGGCGCGTCGCTACGGCGAGGCGAACGAGGCGGCGCTCGCGTGGATCTCGGCACGTGTCGAGAGAGACGGGATCGAGTGCGACTTCCGCCGCCGGTCGGCGTACGTCTACGTGACCGATGCGAGCGACCGCGCGCAGGTCGAGCGCGAGGCGGAGGCGGCGATCGATGCCGGGCTGCCGGCGACGCTGGTGGAGGAGACGCCGCTGCCCTATGCGGTCGAGGCGGCGGTTCGCTTCGAGCATCAGGCCGAGCTCCATCCGCGCAGGTACCTGTTCGCGTTGGCCGAGAAGCTCACCGCCCTCAACGGCGCCCATGTGTTCGAGCGCTCGCACGCGGTCGAGGTCGGCGGCCACGAGGGCCGTCAGGTCGTGAAGGGACCGGGCGGGCGCGTGCTCGCCGAGCGTGTGGTGGTCGCTACGCACTATCCGTTCCTCGACCGCTCGCTCGCATTCGCGCGGCTGAGCCCGGCGCGCTCGTACGCGATCGCCTGCCGCATCGCCGGCCGGCCGCCGGATGGCATGCACATCAGCGGCGCGGGCCCGACGCGCTCGATCCGTGCGGTCCCGCTGTCCGGCGGCACCGGCGAGGAGCTGCTGCTCGTCGGCGGCGAGGGCCACAAGACCGGCACCGAGTCGGACACCGAGCTGCGCTACGAGCGCCTGGAGGCGTTCGCCCGCGAGCACTGGGACGTGCGCGCCGTCGAGCACCGCTGGTCCGCCCAGGATCCGTCCACGCCTGACCGGCTGCCGTACGTCGGTCGGCTGACGCCGCGCAGCGACGAGGTCCTGATGGCGACCGGCTTCGCGAAGTGGGGACTCACGAACGGCACCGCCGCGGCGCTGCTGCTCGCCGACCTGTGCCTCGGCCGCAAGGCGATGTGGGCGGATCTGTTCGACCCCAACCGCCTGACGGTGCGCCAGTCGCTGCCGAAGGTCGCGAAGGAGAACGCGCAGGTGGCGGTGCGCTTCGTCGGCGATCGGCTGCGGCACGCGGAGCGGCGCCCGATCGAGCAGCTGAGACCCGGGGAGGCCGCGATCGTCGAGCGCGACGGCAAGCAGGTCGCGGCCGCCCGCGACGGCGACGGCACGCTCCACGCCGTCTCCGCGCGCTGCACGCACCTCGGCTGCCTCGTAAGCTGGAACGACGCCGAGCGGAGCTGGGACTGTCCGTGCCACGGCTCGCGGTTCGACGTCGACGGCACGGTGCTGGAGGGGCCGGCCGTCCACCGCCTCGAGCGCCAGCCGCTCGACGGCCCGCGCTGAGGCCCCACCGTGTCGCCGCGATCGATCGAGCCGCCGGTCCCCGCGCGCCCGACGCTCGCGCGCCTGCGCAGCGCTGCGCAGACATGCCGCGCGTGCGAGTTGTGGGCGGGCGCGACACAGGCGGTGATGGGGGAGGGGACGGCGCCGGCCGAGGCGATGCTCGTGGGCGAGCAGCCGGGCGACAGAGAGGACCTCGCAGGGGCGCCGTTCGTCGGGCCGGCCGGGAAGATGCTCGACCGCGGCCTCGCCGACGCCGGCATCGACCCGTCGCGGGTGTACGTCACGAACGTCGTCAAGCACTTCCGCTACAGAGCGAGAGGCAAGCGACGGATCCACCAGAAGCCCGACGCGACGCACGTCGCGGCGTGCCGGCCGTGGCTCGAAGCGGAGCTCGCGCTGGTGAGACCGCGCGTGCTCGTGTGCCTTGGCACGACAGCCGCGCAGGCGCTCGTCGGCCGCCACGTGCGCGTCACGGTGGACCGCGGCCGGCCGCTCGATTCCGACCTCGCCGACCACGTGCTCGCGACGGTGCACCCGTCGTCGTTGCTGCGCGCTCCGGACGAGGACGCGCGGCGCGAGGCCTACGCGGGCTTCGTGGCGGACCTGCGCGCGGTCGCGGCACTGCTGGACGAGCGCGGCGCGTCTGACTGATGCGCGACGAGCAGCAGCGCGCGGGGCCCGGGCCCCCAGCTCTCACGCGGAGGCCGCTGCCGGCTCCAGCTCGAGCGTCTAAGCGCGTCAGCCGCGTGCCATCGAGACCCGCACGAGGTTGCCGTGCGGCAGCGTGCGCTGCTCGACCAGGTCGCACAGCCGGTTCACGATCCACAGTCCGTAGCGGCCGATCTGCCCGGGCGTCGGCAGTTCGCGCCCGGCGAGCGGGTGGTCGATGCGGCCGGCGTCCGTCACCTCGCAGACGAGCGCGCTGCTCGTCTCCCAGATCGTGAGCGTCCCCGCGCCGCCGCCGTGGCGGATGCTGTTCGTCGCGAGCTCGTTGATCGCCAGCACCAGATCCTCGCGACGCGCCGGCGTCAGGCCGGCGCGCGCGCCGCGCCGGCCGACCACCGCGCGCAGCGACGTCAGCCCAGCCGGCAGGATCGGGATCGCTTGCGCGTTGCCCGGCACCGCCGGCAACGGCGCCCGACAGGGCTCGGCCGCGGCCGCGACGCCGTGGAACGCGGTGCTCGCGTGCACGCTCCCGTCCGGATCCTGCACGAGCGGATGGGTGCAGCGGGCCTGCGCGACAACGGACGGATCGAGCGAGCCGACGTCATATGGGCACAGCAGCCGGAAGTCGCGCGCGTCCGCGAATGCGAGGTTCAGCAGCGACTCGTGCCG
>DATFPW010000021.1:0-31142 GCA_035264605.1 Conexibacter sp.
CTCGGCGTCGGCCTCGGCCTCGGCCTCGGCACGCTCGCCGGACGCCTCACCGAGCCGCGCCCGCAGGACGTCGACCTCGTGCTGGAGCAACCCGATCCGCTGGGCGAGCACCTTCGTCTGCTCCGCCAGCCGCGAGATAACGAGCGAGAAGTGCAGCAGCAGCACGAGCACGAAGCCGAAGGCGATCGCGAACAGGGCCGACGGCGCGTAGTAGATGCCGACTGCGCGTGCGAGATCCTCGAGCGCTCCTCTCCAGACCGCGAGCATCAGCAGGACCGCGGAGGAGAACAGCCACAGCAGCGCGTACCGCTCCATCAGGCGACGGCGGCGCACGAGCTCGAACACGAGCGAGAACAGGCCGGCCGTGACCGCGATCGAGACGAACTGGATCCGCAGGCCCATCAGAGCGAGTGCTGGGCGGCGACGGGTGCCGGATCGCCCGAGGCGACCGAGGGACGGGAGCGGAACAGGCCGATGAAGATCGCGAGCAGGACCTTGATCATGTAGTAGGCGGAACGCGTCGGGTTGATCGACGAGACTCCGCTCGTGCGAGAGCGCATCGTGACGGGCAGCTCGCAGCTGCGCAGCTGGTGCGCGTGGACCATCAGGATCGCCTCGACCTCGGGGTAGTCGTGCGGGTAGTCGCGCGCGAACAGTTCGATCCCGCGCCGCGTCGTCATGCGAAAGCCGGACGTCGGGTCGGTGACGGGCGACTTCGTGATGAGCGAGATGACGCGCGCGAAGATGCGGATCCCGACGCGGCGCGACGCCGAGCTGCGGTACCCGTCGCCGTCGGCCGAGATGAAGCGCGAGCCGGTGACCATGTCGATCTCGGGGTGGGCGCGAAGGTGCGCGAGCAGCTGCGGGATGTGGCGCGCGTCGTGCTGGCCGTCGCCGTCGACCTGCACCGCGACCGAGTAGCCGTTCTCGGCCGCGAACTGGTACCCGGACTGCATCGCCCCGCCGATCCCGAGGTTGATCGGGTGCCGGATCACGAGCGCGCCGGCACTGCGCGCGACGTCGGACGTGTCGTCGGTCGAGCCGTCGTCGACGACCAGCACCTCGAATCCGGGTGCGTGAGCGCACACGTCCGCCACGACGTCGGCGACGGCGCCGCTCTCGTTGTAGGCCGGCACGATCACGAGCCGCTTGGGCGGATCGGTGCGTGTGCCGGACGATGTCGTGCGTGCGTTCACGGTGTTCGCTATGGACGAAACGGCTGTCGACCCGCAGAAGTTGCGGCCGAAGTGTAGCCATCGGCTCGGCAGCGCCCATAGGCGGCGAGCACGCCTTGCGCGCAGCGCTCCCAGGTGAACAGCGCGACGCGCTCGCGTCCGCGCACCACCAGCTCCGCCCGGCGCGCCTCCTCGGTAAGCAGGCGCGCGATCGCAGCTCGCATCGCGTCGACGTCGCGCGGATCGAACAGCTCGGCGGCCTTGCCGGTCACCTCCGGCAGCGAGGTGGCGTTCGAGCACGCGAGCGGCACGTCGCGCACCATCGCCTCCAGCGGCGGCATGCCGAACCCCTCGTGCAGCGACGGATAGGCGCAGCAGGTCGCGAGCGCGTAGAGCCCCTCCAGCTCGCCGCTCTCGATCCAGCCGGTCTGCACGACGCGCTCGCCGACGCCGGCTTGCTCCGCGTGGGCGCGCAGTGCCTGCGCCTCGCGTCCGTGGTGCCCGACGAGCACAAGACGGCAGTCCTCGAACCCAGGTCCGAGTGCGGCGAACGCGTCGACCAGCTGGTGCAGGTTCTTGTGCGCGAGCGCGGCCGAGACGCACAGCACCACGCGGCCGTCGCCGATCCCGAAGCGCGACCGCACCGCCTCCGGTGGGGCCGGTGCAGTGTTCGACGCCGCCGCGCCGTAACCGAGCAGCACCGCCTCGACGCGCTCGGCCGGCACGCGCAGCCGCGCCACGACATCGCGCTTGACCGCCTCGGAGATAGTCACGACGCGATCTGCGCGACGCGCCGCGGGACCGACGACCGCGTGCAGGCCGAGGCGCGCAGCGGTCGGGAACGTGTCCGGGTAGTGGGCGTAGATGAGATCGAGGATCGACAGCACATGCGGGATTCCGGGGACCACGACCGGCCCGGTCGTCCCGAGCGAGTGCAGGAGCTCGACGCCGTGCCGCCGCGCTGCTACCGGCAGGCGCGTCAGCTCGGTCGCGATCCGCGCGGGCTTGTTCGCGCCGCGCACCGGCAGTCGCACGATCCGCACGTTTGCCGGCCAGCCTGCCTGTGCCAGCGACGACGCGCCCTCGTCGTTGGCGAACGCGATCAGCTCCAGCTCGGGCCGAGCGCGGCCGAGCGCGCCGACGAGCTCGCGCGCGTAGACCTCGCTCCCCCCGACCGCGCCCGGCACGAGGTAGAGGAGGTTGAGCCCGACACGCCGCAGCGACGTCCCCGCGACCGCCGTCATCGTGTGCGATGCGCCGCTGAGCGCTCAGCCAGCACGCGGTCGACGTCGCGGGCGTAGCGGTCCCAGCGCCACTCGGCCTCGACCGTCGCCCGGCCCGCCTGGCCGAGCCGGGTACGCAGGCCTGGATCGCCGAGCAGTCGGCGGATGGCGTCGGCCATCGCCTGTGCGTCGCGTGGGACGAGCAGGCCGGTTCGCTCGTCCTGCACGGACTCCACGAGGCCGCCGTCGCGCACCGCGACGACTGGTCGCGCGCATGCCATCGCCTCCAGCGGCACGAGCCCGAACGGCTCGCGGATCTGTGCGCAGGCGACGAGTGTCGCGCCCTGCATCAGCTCCACCACCTGCGCGAACGGCACGCCGCTGCGCAGGTCCAGCTCGACGCCGGCGCGCGTAGCCCGCGCTTCGAGCGCCGGGCCCTCGTGACCGCGGTCGCCGACGATCACGAGTCGCGGGCGCTGATCGTCAGGCAGCCGTCCCACCGCGTCGACGACGAGCTCGTGGCCCTTGAGCGGATGCAGGGCTCCGACCGACAGGACGTAGGGCTGAGCGTCGGATGCGCCCGCCTCGGCCTCGGCCGGGCGGAACGCGTCGACGTCGACGCCGAGCAGCAGCACCTCCGACTCGACGCCGTAGTTGCGGCGCAGGTCCCCGCGCGTGAACTGCGAGTGCGTGACGACGTGCTCGGCGGCTCGCGCCGCACGGCGGTCCAGCACGCGGCGCAGCCGCTCGATCGGATTGAGGCCAGCGCGCGTCAGTCGCACCTTCCAGTCGTCGCCGGCGAACACGAGTCGCTGGTCCTCGTAGGCGGAGCGCATCGCCTCGGGCGCGTAGTAGACGGTCGGCGTGTGCAGGTGGTGGAGGACGGCGGGGGACTGCGTGAGCCGGCTCGGCAGCACGAACACGACGTCGTGGCCGGCGCCGTCGATCCGACGTGCAACGCGGCGGCCGGCGGGGCCGGAGCGCAGCAGGCCGATCGCGGCCGGCAAACCCTCGAACGGCCCGGGCACGTCGACCTGCATCACGCGCACGCGCTCCGGGAAGTCGGCGAACGCATGTACGCTCGGGTCGGGGGTGTAAACGGTGACGCGCTCCGCGGCCGTGTGGCGAGTCCACTCGGCCAGCACGCGCAGCGCGCCGCCGGTCGGCAGATGGTGGTAGGCCGCTGCGTCCAAGCGCGTCATCCTGCCAGACGCGTGCCCGGCCGCCGGTCCACGAGCCGCCGCAGCACGGCGCGGGCCATTGCCATCAGCTCGTCCGGCACGGCGCGCGTCAGCAGCAGCACGCCGCCGGCGGCCGTCACGGTGGCGACGAGGGGGATGACCGCGAACAGGTCGCGTGTCGCCGCAAAGGCGCCGAGTGCGCCGAGGACTGCCAGCAGCACCTTCCACAGCTGCCCGAACGGCCCCGCCGGCAGCCCGTGCCCGCTCGCGTGCAGGCCGGCCCGGCAGACATGGTCCGCTGACAGCGCGATCAGCGTCTCGGAGGCGAGGATCCCGATTGCGAACCAGCGCGGCCCAAGCCATGCGCCCGCGGCGATTGTCAGACCGACGTTGCAGGTCAGCGCGAGCAGGTTGATCTCGAGAACCGCGCGGTAGCGTCGCTCAGCGAGCAGCATCCACATCCCCGCCGCCCCGATGAACAGCGTCCCGAGGGCGCAGCCGAGGATCACGAAGGCGTCGATCGTGATCGGATCGCGGCCACCGGTGAAGGCGAGCGTGACGAGCGGCGCCGCGCCGATCACTGCGGCGGCGGCGAGCGCGCCGAGCGTGGCGGTCGAGCGCCACAGCATGTCGTAGCCGCGCGCCAGTCGCTCGCGGTCGTGCAGCGCCGCGTGCGTGAGGATCGGGAAGAGCGCGCCGGTCAGCAGCGAGGGCAGCATCGTGAGCGGCTCGACTGCGCGGAAGGCGACCGCGAAGGCGCCGAACGCGCTGGCGCTCAGGAACGCCGGGCCGAGCAGGACGGCGACGCGCAGGTACACGACGCTCACCGCTCCAGCGACTGCGAACGCCGCCGACTCGCGCAGCAGCCGCAGCAGGCGTCCGAAGTGGAAGTGGGGCCACGGCAGCTGTCGGTGGGAGACGAGAACGACGGCGAAGACGGCTGCCATGCCGGCTGGGATCATGGCGGCGGCGATCGGCACGACGCCCGCGCCGACGAGTGCGAGCAGTGCCTGGAGCACCGCCTGCACGACGACCGACAGCAGCTCCAGCGCTCCGACGATGCCCTGGCGCAGCTGGGCGATCAGGGGGATCGTCAGCGCTCCCTGCACCGCGTTGAACGTCGTCCCGACGAGCGCGAACGCGAGGCCGACCACCACGACATGGCCGTAGCCGACGACGATCGCGAGCGCCACCGCCAGCACGCCCCCGACGCCGATCGCGACGAGCCGCAGGCCGAGCAGGTCGGCCAGCAGCGCTCTGCGTTCCGCGGCGTCGTGCCGGATCCACTCGCGGATGCCGACGCCCGAGAGCCCGAGGTCGCTGATGCCGGAGACGATCGTCACGAGCGCGACGATCAGCGCCAGGTCGCCGAACTCGGCTGCGGTCAGGCAGCGCACGATCACAACCGTCGCCGCGAATGACACCAGCAGCCCGACGAAGCGCGCTTGCAGGCGCAGGGTGCCGCCGGTCGCGGCAACCGTCCCGGCGTCGACGCTTCTCAGGTGGGCGTCGTCGGGGACCTTTGCCTCGGCGGCGGGCGGCGGCTCGGGCGGCACGCGCACAGGGTCGCAGACGGAATCCCTGTCATGATCGCGCCGCGCGTGCTGTCAGTCGCGATCATCAACTACGAGACGGCCGACCTGACGGCGAGCTGCGTGCGGGCGATCCACCGCTCGCCACCGCGCGAGCCGTACGAGGTGCTGATCGTCGACAACGGCTCTTCCGAGGCGACGCTGGCGTCGTTGCGGCGAATAGAGGCAGCCCGGCTCGTGGAGACGGGACGCAACGGCGGCTTCGCCGCGGGCGTGAACCGCTGCATGGCCGAGGCCGACCCCACCGCCGATGTCGTCGTCGTGCTGAACTCGGACACCGAGGTCGAGCCGGGCGCGCTCGATGCGCTCGCGGCCGCGGCGCGGCGGCCCGGGGTCGGGCTGGCGGCGCCCGTCGTGTTGCATCCCGACCGCACGGTGCAGCGCTCCGCGCACCGACGCTTCCCGACGCTGTGGTCGACGTGGATGTCGCTCTCCATCCCGCTCGTCTTCGTCCAGGCGCTGCTGGAGCGGTTCGTCCCCCATCCCAGCTCGCTGTCGGTCGCCGAGCACGAGGCGGGCGAGCGGCCACTGCACGTGATGGGCGCGGTCATGGCCTTCGATCGAGCTGCATGGGAGGACGCCGGCCGCTTCGACGAGCGCTTCTTCATGTACCTGGAGGAGACCGAGTGGCAGCGCCGGCTGCACGCGGCCGGCTGGCGCGTCGAGCTCGTGCCGCAGGCGCGGGTGCTGCACCTGCACCGCGGCGGCGACGACGCGATCGGCGTGCCTCCGCTTACGTATCTCGACAGCACGCGCATCTACTTCGGCGCGCTGGGGCGCAGCGACCTCGCGATCCGCGCGACGCTCGCGTCCTCGCTATTCACCTCGTGGCTCGCGCTGCTGCTGTACTCCCCCTTCAGCCGCTGGAGCCCGCGCCACCGGCGCATCGTCGCGGCGTCGCGACCGCTCGCCTGGCGCGGGGCCCTGCACGTCGTGCGCGGCCGGACCGTGCCGCGGCCCGACGTCGCCTGAAGCGACCCGCGACTACTGCTGTCGGGAGGTCGCGAGCGTCGCCAGCTCGCGCTCCCGCAGCGCATGCCGCAGGCCCGTCTCGACCTGGTCGGTCGCGACATCCCAAGTGTGCGAGGCGACGAAGTCGATCCCGGCGCGCGAGCGCCGCTCCCACTGGGCCGGATCGTCGAGCAGGCGCTCGATCGCTGCGGCCAGCCGCATCGGATCAAGCGGTGCGAGGGCGAGCGGCCCGCCGTCTGCACCGAAGATCGACTCAGCGCTGACGCCCGCGAGCTCCACGCACGGCAGACCGCACGCAAGCATCTCCTTCGGCATCAGCGAGAAGTTCGTCAGCGACAGGCAGAGGCCGACGGTTGCGTCGTTGTAGAGGGCAGCGAGCTGAGGTCCGCTCAGCACGTCGCAGTGCTCATACGGAAACGAGGTTCTCGGCGGGCGATCGGTCCCGAAAAGAACGATGCGCGTCTCAGGACGGCGACGGTGCAGCTCGGCAAGCGCCTGCAGTCCGATCGGCACAGCACGGCGGTCGGTCGAGTGGCGCGCGTAGTAGACGACCGTGTCGCGCCGCCGCGCGACGTCCGCTCGCGGTGCGTAGACCGCGTGGTCGACGCCGAGCTGGAAGGCATCGGCGGAGGCGCCGTAGCGCTCGGCGACGAGGTCGCGCAGCCATGGACTTGCGGCGATGCAGTGCATGCCGTGGCGGTACGTGTCCGCGGCCAGGTGACCCTCGGTCGAGGTCGGGAAGAACTCCGGCTCGTGGTCGTTGACGATGTAGGCGCGGGCGCGCGTGTTGTCGAGCAGCAGCGCCGGGTGGACCGTCTGCCAGCCGGTCGCCATCGCAACGTCGGCGCCGTGCCAGTCGCGGAAGCCCTTGTAGACGGGCCCGTCGAACGGGGCGAACCAGTCGTTGATCTGCTGGCGCAGCACGGCGGGCCACAGGTCGTCGATCTCGCCCACCTCGTCGTGGACCCAGACGCTGCAGACGTGCCCGCGCCGCTCGAGCCGCGACAGCAGTTGGAAGAGCGTGTTGTGCCCGCCGCTGCCGCGCCGCCACGGCGGCACCACGAGCGCGAGTCGCAGCCGCCCCCGCTCGGGCGTGCCGGGGATCGCGTCCAACAGCTCGGCCGGCCCGTCGCGCAGCACCTGCGCGGCGTCGGCGTACAGCTCGCGCTCGCCGTGCGGCTCGTGCCGCCGGCCGGCGGGAGGGGGCACCGGGGTCGCGCCGGCCAGGCCGCCGGCGTCGTCGCGCCGTTCGAGCGAGAACCGCTCGCGCAGCGGCGCGGGCAGGCGCTCGGCACGCGAGCCGAGCGCCGAGAAGACTCGGCGTCCGCCGTGGTGCACCGGCGCGCGCGCGGCCCAGCGGGCGCGCTCCCCGGCCGGACGGCCCTGCGCTCGCATCCAGCGCAGGTCGGCGGCCGTCTCGGCGCGCACCGTGCGCAGCGCGCCGAGCGGGTGGAAGGCCTCGACGTGGCCGGTCGTCGCGCGCAGGCCGCGGTACTCGTCGAAGTAGCGGCGCATGAACTCGACGGCGCCGTAGTCGTGTGCGTGCAGCACGGCGGCGCCGGGGTGGTAGGCCTTGATCCAGCCGGCCGCGAGCATGTCGGCGCCGAACGCCTGGTCCTCGGCGTAGGGGACGTCGCGGAAGCGGATCTCCTCCCAGCAGGCGCGCCGGTAGGCGGCGTTGACGTTCGAGAGGAAGGTGGGGTCGCCCGTGCGCTGGAGAGCGGGCTCCCCGTCGGGAGCGAAGCGCGCGAAGTGGTCATCGAGCTCGCGCGCGATCGCCGGGCTCGTGTCCTCGCGGGGAAGGTGGGGGCCGAAGACCGCGCCGACACGTTCGTCGAGGGCGAAGCCGGCGTGCAGGGCCTCCAACCAGCCGGGCGCCGGTGTCGCGTCCTGCGTCAGGAAGCAGATCAGCTCCCCGCTCGTGCGCTCGGCGCCGAGGTTGCGCGTGCGGCCGTGGCCGAAGTCCTGCGGCGGAATCTCCAGCAGCTCGACCCCGGTCGCGGCGCGCGCGATCGTGAGCGATCCGTCGGTCGAGCCCGAGTCGATCACGAGCACCTCGTCAGCTCTCTCGCGCGCGAGCGCGTCGAGCAGCTCGGCGAGGTAGCGCTCCCCGTCCTTGACGGGGATCACGACGGAGACGCGGCTCACGATCTGCGGATCAGCGTCCGCTTGACCTTCTTCAGCCCGCGCACGACGTATCGCACCGCACGCACGAGTGCCCGCGCCTCCGCCGCGCCCGGCTTGCGCATGAGCGTGTTGAGGTCGAGGTGCCAGCGGTCGAGCCAGTACGCGCGCTCCTGCGCCTCCGCGACGATTCGCTCCGTGCGTGCAGCCTGCTCGGCGAGCTCGGCCTCCAGTGCGGCGACGCGCGCGCGCAGCTGCTCAAGCTCGGCCATCTGGTCTGTCTCGGTGGCGCTCATCGGACGTCAGTACCCCTAGAGATGCTCGGCGATGCGAGGCGCCTCGCGGTTGAAGAACCACAGACCGAGCGCGAAGGTCCCGGCGATGATACTCAGGGGTATCAGCAACCGGACCGTCCCGCCGGCGGCAGCGGCAGCGGTCGGATAACTGCTGTCGACGAACGCGTGGCCGCTCTGCGTCAGCAGCGTCGCAATCGGGTTGAACGTGATGGCGGCATGCATGATCCGCTCGCCGCCCTTGTCGGCGTACTGGGCCGCGACGTAGATGATCGGCGAGCCGTAGAAGAGCGCCTGCACGACGACCTCCCAGATCGGCTGGATATCGCGAAAACGCACGTAGAGGGCGGACAGCAGCATGCCAACGCCGACTGCGAGGGCCGCCAGCAGCACCATCAGGGGCAGCAGCTCCAGCCAGCTCCAGCGCGGCGTGACGCCCGACGCGAGCGCGAATGCGAGCACTGCGAGGAAGTTGGTGCCGAGATTGAAGAGCGCCGTCAGCGCGACCGAAAGCGGGATCACGAGTCGCGGGAAGCGCATCTTGCGCAGCAGCCCCTCGCGCGCGAGCAGGCACTGCACGCAGCCACCGGTGGTCTCGGTGAAGAAGGTCCACAGCACGATCGAGCTCAGCAGATAGACCGGGTAGTGCGGCACGCCGGTGCCGAGGTTGAGCACGATCGTGAAGAACGTGTAGAGCACGCCGAAGAACAGCAACGGCCGCGCGAGTGACCAGAAGTAGCCGAGCACCGAGCCGAAGTAGCGCAGCTTGAACTCGGTGGTGGCGAGCGTGATCGTGAGGTTGACGAAGCGACGCAGGTCGTCGCCGAGGGCGGACGGACCGTAGTTCCGGCGATCTGCGGCGACGGTCGTGTCGGCCGTGCTCATGCTCTTGTCACCTCGAAGGAGTGCGGCAGATTCGTCACGCCGCCGGTGTAGAACCAGCCGTGCACGATGAGTTGGGCGAGGTCCGCGCGGAGGTCGAGCGCATCCGCACCGAGACCCGCCCGCGCGATCGAGGGCGTCACGCTGTACGTGCCGGCGACGAGCCAGTTGAGGAACTCGAGCCGCACGACGACGCGATCCCCGGCCGCGAAGGAGCCGGTCGGCCCGTGCAGCATCTCGGTCGTCGCGGCGAAGATCGCCGTGCCGACCTCGTTGCGCAGTGTGAAGCCGAAGACGGGGTTATCAACCGCCTCGTTGAAGCGCGCCTCGAGGCACACGCGGCACGGATGCCCGTGCCCGAGCTCGACGATGGGCTCGCCCTGGTCGTTCTCGAACCATGCGGCGAGCACCTCCGCGGCACGGTCGCCGAAGCGCTCCTCGGCCTGCTTCGCGAGGTGGGTGACGGAGCGACCGAAGTTCAACTCGTTGTAGCGGTGTGCGACCTTCGTGGGATCGCCCAGCTCGACCATCTTGCCCTTCTCGATCAGCATCGCGCGGTCGCAGAAGCGCTCGACGGCGCTCATGTCGTGCGTGACGAAGAGGATCGTGCGGCCCTCGTCCTTGAGGCGGTGGAACTCGGCGAAGCACTTCTGCTGGAAGGACGCGTCGCCGACGGCGAGTACCTCATCGATGAGCAGCACCTCGGCGTCGACCTGGATCGCGACCGAGAACGCGAGCCGCACGGTCATGCCGGAGGAGTAGTTCTTGAGCTTGAGGTCGAGGAAGTTCTCCAGCTCCGCGAACGCGATGATGTCGTCGAAGCGCTCGCGCGCCTGCTGACGCGTGAGGCCGAGCATGATCGCGTTGATCATCACGTTGTCGCGCGCCGTCAGGTCCATGTTAAAACCGACGCCGAGCTCGATGAAAGGCGACAGGCGCCCGTTGACGCGCAGGTCGCCCGCGTCGATGCCGTAGATCCCGGCCAGGCACTTGAGCAGCGTGCTCTTCCCGCTCCCGTTGCGCCCGACGATTCCGAAGAACTCGCCCTCGGCGACCTCGAAGGTGATGTCGTCTACCGCCTGGAGCACGTCGTGCGTGTCCTTGCGGAACGGGTGAAGAGCTCGCTCCTTGAGCGTGTGGTACTGCTGATGCGGAAGCCGAAACGCCTTGTCGACGTGATGGACGGCGACCGCGGGCGGGGCGCTCGGCCGCTGCGCCGGCGAGGGCGCATGCGGCTGCGTTGTGATGCTCGTCACGGCGCTTGAACGCTAGCAACCGACGAAGGTTGCGCGACGTTCGAGTCGGTGACCAGTCTTCGGCCGGCATGTCGCATGCGATCGGTCACGCCATGGGCCTGCAGGTCACGCCGTCAGCGTGAGGCACAGCACGGCGCGCGCAGCGACCGCTCCGTCGGCGGCGCGCCCGGGCGCTGCGTTGTAGCGCACGGTCGGAGTCTGCTCGGCGGATGCGCGCCGCCAGCCGGTCGGCGTGTGCGCGAAGACGACCTGCTCGCTCGCGCTCACGCCGGCGCGCGCGAGCAGATCCTCGACGTCCTCGCGGTCGAGCTGTCGGAACCAGCCGTGGTCCTCGCGCAGCCCGAACGGAACGGTGACGTGCACGCGGCCGCCCGGCCGCGTGACACGCAGCAGCTCCCGCAGCGCCGCGCCCGCTTCGACACGCGGGTCCTCGGCACGCGGAGCGCTGCTGCCGTAAACGGTGTTGTCCATCCCGACGTGCTCCAGCGTCGAGAGGCACGCCACCTCGTCGAACCAGTCGTCGCGCAGCGGCAGTCGCCGCAGGTCGGCGTACAGGTAGGAGATGCCGAGCGACGTGAAGGCGACCGGCTCGGGCGCGAGCGTCGCGACGGTCAGCTCGTCGACGAGCGGCAGCACGCGCTCGACGAGGTGGCGGTGGTTGAGCACCGAGCCGGCGTCGAGCACGCGCCCCGCGAGTCTGCGCGACAGCAGCCACGGGTACTCGACGACGCGCTCGTCGAAGCCTGCACCGAGGCCGGCCGGCAGCCGCAGGCCGCGCGCGAAGCGGACCCGCCATGGCTCGCTGTCGAGGAGCGAGCCGACGAGCGCGCGGTGCGTCGCGTCGTAGGCGAGCGTCCCGGGCTCGGCCGCCGGCGGAAAGCGTCGCGACCAGGTGCGTCCAAGTCGCGCTCCGGCCGGCAGCAGCCGCTCGCGTGCGGGCGGCGCGGGGTCGACCGGGTCGAGCCGCAGTGTCGTGAACGGCACTTCGGCGGCGTCGACGGCTCGCACCAACTCGCCCGGGTCGTCCGGCAGCTCGCCCTCGGCGCCGCTCGCGCGCAAACCCATCGCGCGGTAGCCGTCGAGCACCGACACCGGGTCGGTGCCCGCCTCGCGCAGGCCCTGCGGCCAGAATTCGACGAGCAGCAGCGGGCGCGCGCGCTCCAGCATCCGGCGCGCCCCGCGCAGCGCGACGTGCTCGCTCGCCTGCGTGTCCATCAGCAGCAGGTCCACGCGCTCTGGCAGCACGTCGTCGAGCCGCACGGCGCGCACTGCCACGGTTGCGCGCGCCCCGTCGTCCGGCAGCCCGACGCGGTGGTCGCCCGTGTTCGTCGCGTGCAGTCCCAGCTCGAGCATCGTCGGCTCCGACCACGCCGCCGCCTCGACGACCTCGATGGGCGCGCCGCGCGTGCGTGCTGCGTTGAGCCGCAGCACGTGTGCGTTGCGCGGATCGGGCTCGACCGCGACGACGTGGCCGGACGGGCCCACGCACTCCGCCATCAGCAGCGCGACGTAGCCGATGTTTCCGCCGACGTCGACGGCCGTCATGCCCGGGCGCAGGAGCGTGCGCAGCTGCTCGCCGAGCTCCTCCTCCCACGCACCGCGCGCGCGGATGATCGGCGTGATGACGGTGTCGTCCGCGTGCACGAGCAGCGGGCCGACGTCGGTTTCGAGTTCTTCGAGGGTGACGTCCAGCACGGCGCGAGTATCGCCGATCACGCTGCCGGCACGCCGGACGCGCACCTCGTAGGCTGCACGGCATGCTCGGCACGTATGCGAGCGCGTTCATCTGCGCAGGCGCCCTCGTCCTCGGGCAGACGATGCTGCGGGTGCCCGTCTCCCGATGAGCCTCACGCGCGAGCAGGTCCTCTCCGTCTACCGCCAGGTGCTCGGGCGCACGCCGGACGAGCCCGAGATGGAGCACCAGCTCGCGACGATGCCGACGCTTGACGCGATGCTGCGGGTCGCGCTCGACTCCGACGAGTACGCGGCGCGCTCGCGCAAGCTGGGGCAGCGTCGGCCGCGGCGAGCGGCCGATGTCGTCAACGTCTTTCATCCAGAGCTGGCGCGTTGGGGCCACCCTCCGGGGACCCGCTCCGACGACGGCATCGCGATCGTCGGGCGCGACGGCTGGCTGTTCCTGTGCGGGGGCACGAACGCGAACCTCGGTCAGTACGTCGGCGCCGTGCAGATGGAGCCGACGTGGCTCGACGGCTGGCGCGACGTCGTCCGGGGGCGCGAGCCCGAGCTGCGCGCGCTCGGCGCGAGCACCGCGCTGCTGGTGGTCCCCGATAAGCTCGCGGTCTACGAGCAGCACTACCCCGAGCCGCTGGAGCGCGTCGGTCCCCGTCCGATCGAGCGGCTGCTGGGGGCCGGCGTGCCGGTCGCTTACCCGCTCGAAGAGCTGCGTGCCGCTGCCCGGAGCGACGACGTCTACCTGCGCACCGACACCCATCTGACGCTGCGCGGCAATGAGGTGCTGTTCGAGTCGGTGCGCAGAGCGCTCGGGGTCGCCGCGCCGCTCGATCTGACCGGCGTGCCGAGCGTCTCCTACGTGACGTCGGGCGACCTCGGCGCGAAGTTCGACCCGGCGATCGTCAACGTCGTCTCCAACCCCGGCACGCTGAACCGCGCGCGCGTGACCGAGGACAACCGCGCGCAGATCGAGGCGGTCGGCGGTCACATCGGAACGCGCCGTGTGTTTGTTAACGACGATGCGCCCGACCGGCGCGTCGCGGTCGTCTTCGGCGACTCATTCGGCTTCGGCGCCGAGCACTACCAGGGACTCTCGTGGTTCCTCGCGCAAGTCTTCCGCGAGACGCACTTCGTGTGGGTGCCGTTCGGCTGGGATCCCGACTACGCGCGCCGCATCGGGGCGCAGGCCGTGCTGATCCAGGCCGCCGAGCGCTTTGTGGCGCGTGTGCCGCGCGCGTCGGTGGAGGTGGCGCAGCTCGCGCGGGAGACGCTGCGGCGCAAGAAGGCGCTCGGAATCGAGAGCGCGTTTGGCGCCTGAACGAAGTCCGGGGAGGCGATCATTACACTCAGTCCGGTGCAGCGGGACGATGTCGAGCAGCGGGCGCGGGGTGAGATCGCGCGGTCAACGACGGCCGCGGAGCGGGAAATGAACAGCTGGACGGTCCGCCGGTCGACGTCCATGCACGGGTAGCGCCACCGCGCATGAACATCTGCACCATCATCGCCAAGAACTACCTCGCCCACGCCCGCGTGCTGGCGGAGTCGTTCCAGCGAGCGCATCCGGACGGGCGCTGCCACGTGCTCGTGATCGACGAGACGGAGGGCTACGTCGATCCCGTGAGCGAGCCGTTCGTGCTGGTGCGGCCCGACGAGATCGGACTCGACGAGTTCGAGGAGATGCGCGGCGCGTACGACGTGATGGAACTGTCGACCGCCGTCAAGCCGTGGCTGCTGCGGTACATGCTGCGCAACCACGACGACGGCGGCGGCGTCGCCTACCTCGATCCCGATATCCAGGTCGCGAGTCGCATGGTTGAGCTGGAGGCGGCTTTGCGCGAGCACGCGATCGTGCTGACCCCGCACGTGCTGGAGGGAATGCCGCGGGACGGCAAGAAGCCGACCGAGACCGACATCCTGATGGCCGGCGTCTACAACCTCGGCTTCATCGGCCTGTCAAACCGCGACGACGCCCACCTCGTGCTCGACTGGTGGTCCGAGCGGCTGCTGACCGACTGCCACGTCGCGCCCGAGCGCGGCCTGTTCGTCGACCAGCGCTGGGTCGACTTCGTGCCCGGGCTGGTGTCCGACCTGGCGATCTTCCGCCACCCCGGCTACAACGTCGCCTACTGGAACGTGCCCGAGCGCCAACTGGAGCGGCGCGACGATGGCTCCTGTCTCGTCAACGGCCTGCCGCTGCGCTTCTTCCACTTCAGCGGCTACAGCCCCGACCGCCGGACGCTGCTGAGCAAGCACCAGGACCGCGTCGAGCTGACGACCGACGAGACGCTGTGGCAGCTGTGCGACGCGTATGGCGACGCGCTGGTGGCGGCCGGCTACGAAGACGTGCGGGGGCTCCCCTACGAGCACAACCTGCTGCCGTCCGGGCTTCGTATGACCAAGCAGATGCGCGCGCTCTACCGCGCCGGCGTCGAGACCGGCGAGTGTCCCGGCTCGGTCTTCACGCAGGCCGGCGAGGCGGACTTCGTCGCGTGGCTGAACGAGCCCGCGCCGGAGGTGCCCACGCTGTCGCGCTTCCTGTACGGGCTGTGGGCCTCGCGTGGGGATCTGCAACGCGTCTACCCGTCGGTCGAGAACGGCGACGCGGCGGGCTTCATCGGGTGGGCCGTCGTACACGGCCGCGAGGAGGTCCAGATTCCCGAGGCGCTGCTGCCCGTCGATGCCCTGCGGCGGCATGCGGTGGACGCCAACGGGCACGCTGCAGAGGCTTCGGAGCCTGTGCCCGCGAGCTCGCCGCCGGCGGCGCGTGCCAAGCCGTTCGGCGTCAACGTCGCCGGCTACCTGCGCTCCGAGCTGGGGATTGGCGAGG
The DNA here is from genome assembly GCA_035264605.1 of Conexibacter sp. Classification (GTDB taxonomy): domain Bacteria; phylum Actinomycetota; class Thermoleophilia; order Solirubrobacterales; family Solirubrobacteraceae; genus Conexibacter. Next base: position 15,218 of record DATFPW010000021.1, read on the forward strand.
TCGCGCGTCAGATGATCAGCGCGCTCGACGCGGCCGGCGTCACGGCGCTGCCGGTCGGGCTGGTCGCGCCGGACAGCCGCCAGGGCCACGCCTACGTCGCCGGCGACCACGACCGCAACCCGTTTCCCGTCAACATCGTCTGTGTCAACGCCGACGGCCTGCCGCTGTTCGCGCAGGAGGCAGGCGAGCGCTTCTTCGAGGACCGCTACACGATCGGCGTGTGGTGGTGGGAGACGAGCGAGTTCCCGCAGCGCTTCATGGACGCGTTCAACTACGTCGACGAGGTCTGGGTCGGCAGCCGCTTCGTCGCCGAGGCGGTGACCGAGGCGCCGTCGCCGGTGCCGGTCATCCCCGTGCCGATCCCGGTGCGCTTCTCCGAGCCGCCGCCGCTGCGTCCCGGCGAACATCGCTGGCCGGACGCCTTCACCTACCTCTTCTCGTGGGACTACTGCAGCGTCTTCGCGCGCAAGAACCCGCTCGCGGCGATCGAGGCATACAAGGCGGCGTTCGACGAGCAGGCGGGCACGGCGCTCGTGCTCAAGTGCATCAACCCGGGCTTCGACCCGGTCGGCCACCGGGCGGTCAAGAAAGCGATCGCCGGGCGCGAGGACATCGTCCTGATGGACGACTACCTCGATCCGGGCGACAAGGACCGGCTGATGCGCAGCTGCGACTGCTACGTCTCGCTGCACCGCTCCGAGGGGCTGGGACTGACGATGGCTGAGGCGATGTTCCACGGCAGGCCGGTGGTCGCGACCGACTACTCCGGCAATGCCGACTTCATGACGCCCGAGAACAGCTTCCCGGTCGGCTACGAGCTGGTGCCGATCGGCGACGGCGCAGCGCCCTACCCGCCCGAGGGCACATGGGCCGAGCCAGACGTCGGCGAGGCCGCACGCCTCATGCGCCTGGTGTTCGAGCAACGTGAGGAGGCGGCACGGCGCGGCGCGCGGGCGGCGCACGACATCCGCACGCGCTACTCCGCGCAGGCGGCCGGCGAGGTGATGCGCGCGCGGCTGGAGCGCCTTGCCGTGCGGCTCGAGCACAGACGCGCGGCCGCGCAGGTCGCGCCGGAAGTGGCGGGCCTCGGTGAGCTGCGGCGGCTCGTCAAGCGGGGCGCGACCCCGGCCCGTCCGTCGCGCTTCGGCAAGCCAGGCGGAGCGGTGCGCCGCGCCCTGCTGCGCGCGATGCGTCCGTACACCGCCTACCAGCAGCAGGTCAACGCGACGGTTGAGCAGGCGCTCGAGGCGCTCGCTGCGAGACACGGCGACGAGGGCTTCGAGTTGTTCGAGGTGCACGCGACCGAGGCGCAGGCGAGGCTGCTGGCGCAGCTGCGCGACCAGCGTGGACAGCTCGTCGACCTCGCGGCTGGGCTCGCGAGCGAGCGCGCCGCGCGCGAGCTGAGCATCGAGGGGCCAGCGCGGCTCGTCGCCGAGACGCGCGCCCTGCCGTACATGGCCTCCGACGCGTTCCGCATGTTCGACGCGGGTGCGGCCGGAACGGTGCTCGGCTACGACGACCCGCGCGCGGCCGGCAAGGATGACGGCTACCGTGAGTTCGAGGAGCTGTTCCGCGGCTCGGAGCAGTTCATCGCGGAGCGTCAGCGCCGCTACCTTGACGTGATCGGCAACTGCGCGCCGGCGCTCGACGTCGGCTGCGGACGCGGTGAGTTCCTCGACGTGTTGGCCGAGGCGGGGATCGCCGCCGTCGGTGTCGACTCCGACGCCGGCATGGTCGCGCGCTGCCGTGCGAAGGGCCACGAGGGCACGGTCCTCGGCGACGGCGTTGCGCACCTGGAGGGGCTCGAGGACGCGAGCCTCGGACTCGTCTTCTCCGCGCAGGTGATCGAGCACATGCCCCCCGACGTGCTCAAGCGCTTCCTCGCGCTCGCCGTGCGCAAGCTTCGTCCCGGTGGCCTGCTCGTTACCGAGACCGTCAACCCGCACTCGGCGGCTGCGCTGAAGGCCTTCTGGGTCGACATCACCCACCAGCACCCGCTGTTCCCGGAGACGATGCTCGCGCTCTGCCGCATCGCCGGCTTCGACGCGGCCTACGTCTTCCATCCCAACGGCGTCGGCGACGTCGAGGCCGACCGCTTCACGACCGGCGAGTACGCCGTCGTTGCGCGGCGGTAGCGCGGCGAGACGCGCTACTGAGCCGTCGCGCGTCTCGCGCGTCTGAGCGTCATCCAGTTGACGTAGCGGCCGCACGCGGCGCGCAGCGGCACCGTCGCCGGGGCGACATCGCGTCGGACGAACGCGACGTTGCCCAGCACCGAAGTGCGGGCCGTGGCCGGGAACGGGGGAGCGTGAACGTCCACCTCGATCGTCTGCGGTCTCCCCGTAGAGCTGATGTCGCCCGCCGGCCAGTACGGGCCCTGGTGCTCGAGGACTGCCGGAAGCTCCGCATTGAGTCCCTGCATGCGCACCGTCAGCGCGGTCGAGCTCATGTACTGAAGCGACACCTGCCAACGACCCGGGGGCAGGGTGACCTGCTGAGTGACCGCCGTCCCGGCGCGCAGCGCGCTGTAACCCGGCTGGACGCCTAGCAGCGGTCCCTGCCAGCCGTCGCCGTCGAGCACGAACGGGCGAGCCGTCACCAGCGCGGTGCCGGGAGTTCGGCGCAGTCTCCGCCCGGCGGCTGTGGAGCAGTCCAGGGCCACGCCGGGCGCGGACCCCGTCGCCGTGATCGAGTACGGCCCAGTCGGACCGGTCCTCGCCCACGCCTGGTAGGAGGGAGTGGCCGCGACCGGGCGCCAGTTCGGCGGCGGAACGCTGGCGTAGGCACTCCTCGTGGTCACGACGTATCTGAAGGCGTCCAGCCCCTTCGGCGTGACCGTGCCGAAGTCCGCGGGCTGGCCGAGGACGAAGGGCCGCTCGGCGCGGAAGGGGACCGGAGGGGATGGGATGACGTAGAGCGTCAGGTAGGCCAAGCGCGTATGCCGCAGCTCCCACGCGGCGAAGTCGTCTTGTCCCAGAAACAGGACGGTGTGGCCGGCCAGCAGCCGATCCAGCCGTGCCAGCTCCTGCGCGTGATCGGACGGTCCGACCCGTGAGCCGCGCAGCGCAAGGCCGTCCGACCACAGGCACGCCGCGGCGAACGCGACGGCGACCAGCACCCCCGCGAGGCGCGGCCGCCCGCCCGCCCGCCTGTGCTCGTCGTCCTGCCGCGTCTCCGCTGTACCGGTCGGGAGGACGCCGCGCATGCTGACGAGGACGACCGCGCCCGACAGCACCATCATCGCCTTGGCCGCGTTGTAGGCGTTCGCCGTGTGTCGCGTGTAGACCGCGAGCGCGATCGCAGCTCCCAGCAGCGCCAGGAGGCTGAGCTCTCTGCGCCGCCACGCCTGGATCGCGCCGAACCCCGAGACGGCGATCGCGAAGACGAGCAGCGCATGCTGGAGGTTCAGGGACTGGGTCTGCCACAGCCGGAAGTCGTCGCTGAACCAAATGCCCAGCGCCTCTCGCCAGGGAAGCGATGTCGGAACGTTCCCGGTCTGCATGTTGATGGTCGCGACCTGGGCCTGCTGGAATGCGTGGAAGCGGACGATCTCCGGCAGCGAGAGCACCACCAGGACGACTGCTCCGACGAGGGCGGCCGCGAGGGCCCCGGCCATCGCTTGCCGGGAGATCGTGCGTCCGCGGCGCAGCAGCTCGAGCGGCACCCACAGGACGACGAGCAGCAGCGGCCACGACAGGCCGGGGTAGCTGTAGTTGGCGACCGAGCCGGCCATCAGCACCGCGATCGGCAGGGCTACGGCTCGAGCACGCTGCTCCCTGCCCTCCGTGACCTCCTGCAACACGAGCGCGATGGCGACGAGGAGCAACGCCTCGACCGGCTCCTTGAACGCCCCCTCTACGAGTGCGGCGGTGAGCAGGTACGCGAGCGCGACGACCGTTGTCGCCATGACGCGCAGTGCCACCCTCAAGTGCTCGAACAGCGCGAGGGTGGTCACGGCGAGCAGCACCGGCGTCGCTATCAGGAGACCCTGGAACCCTGCCAGCACGGAGATCCCTGGCACCTGCCCGAGCGTGCCGGCGAGCGCGAAGGAACCGACCGGATACCCGGGGATGATCAGCTCGAACGGCGACTGGTGCTTGGCGAGCGCCGTGGCCCACGGCAGGTGTCCCGCGAAGTCATTGAGCAGCGAGACGCCCGGGATGCCGAAGTTGCGGTTGATCAGGTAGCTGCTCGACGCGAGCGCCGTGACCACGATCACCACCGGTCCGGCCGTCAGGACCAGGGAACGGATCTCTATCCCCAATCCCTTGCGGCGGATAAGCCAGATCGAGATGGCCGACAGTGCCGCCACGAAGCCGAGTGAGGTCCATCCGCCTCCCGGCAGTCGGATGGTCGCGTCGACGATGACCAGGAGCCCCGCAAAGCCCACGGCGGGCGCGGTCCACGTCCAGCGATGCGTCCCGCAGAGCACGCGGATCGCGTAGCCGAGCGTCGCGGAGACGGCGAGGACGATCGCGCAGGACGCGTAGGCGCTCAGCATCTGGGCCTCATCCGCTCGCAGCCTATCGACGGCGTCGGTGCTCCGGTCCGGCCGCCGGAGCCGCGCCCCCGCGTGGCGGCGGCGGCCGCCGTCCGTCATCCTTCCCACCAGTGCGCGCCCGCCTCCCCGAAGTCACCCCCCAGCGCTTCCTCACGATCGCCTACGTCGCGCTCGCCGCGCTGACGGTGATCGTGCTGACCGGTGCCGCCGTGCGGCTGACCGACTCGGGCCTCGGCTGCCCGGATTGGCCGCGCTGCTACGGCAAGGTCGTCCCGCCGTTGTCGTTCCACTCGGTGATCGAGTTCGGCAATCGCGTCTTCTCGGCGAGCATCGGATTCGTCGTGATTGGCGCGTGGATCGCTTCGTTCCTGCGGACCCCACGGCGCAAGGACCTGATCGTCATCGCGACGCTGCTCCCGCTCGGCGTCGTCGGGCAGGCGGTGCTCGGCGGCTTCACGGTCAAGCACGAGCTGGCGCCCGGCTTCGTGATGGCGCACTTCGGCCTCTCGATGCTGATCCTGATCGCAGCGGTGGCGCTGGTCTTCCGCGCGCGCTACGAGCCGGGAGAGCGGACGCCGAGTCGCGACTTCGTGACCGTGTGGCTCGTGCGCTTCCTGGCCCTGCTGGGCGCCGTCGTCGTGTTCGTCGGTACCGCGGCCACCGCTTCCGGTCCGCACGCCGGTGGCACCGACGGCGAGCTGATCCACCGCCTCGACTTCAAGGGCCCCGGCCACACGCTCGTGTGGGTGATCCACCGTCACGCGACGCTCGCCGCCACGCTCGGCATCGGCGTGATCCTCGCCTGGTTCCTCGCCAAGCGCCGCGAGGAGAGCCGCGAGCTGGCGGACGCGTTGATGGTCGCGGGGATCCTGATGGCCGCGCAGGGGCTGATCGGCACCGTCCAGTACGAGCTGGCGCTGCCGGCCGACATCGTGTGGGTCCACGTCACGATGGCGACGTTCACCTGGATCGCGCTGCTGTGGTGCGTCGGCGTTGCGGGGCGTCTGGCGCCGCGCGGGGCGCCAGCTCCGCCGCCGCCCGGAGAGCGGGCGACGGTGGAGGATCCGCGGCTCGACGTCGTGTCGCTGGGATAGGCCGGCGACGGCCGGTGTCACTCAGCCGATGCGCATTCCGCCGTCGGGGTAGCGCCGACGCATGAACGCAGCGAAGTGGGGCACGGTGAAGTCGACGACGCCGTGCTCAGGGCTGTAGACGAGCCCTTTCTTGATGAGCGCGTCGCGGTGGAGCGAACCGCCGGACGCGCTTCTGTAACCCATCCCGTTCGCGACATGGCCCGACTGCTGGGGGCCATCGCCGAGTGCTGCCATGACCGACATGTAGCGGCGCTCTGTCGGCGTGGCCTTCTCGAAGCGGGCCAGGAAGAACTGCTCGTCGAGCTTGCGCCGCACGAACGGCTCGGCGGCGCGCACGTCATCGTCGGTGATGGGGCTTCTCGGTGCTGTGTTCCACACCTCGCGCCCGTATGCCTGCAGGAACGCTGGATAGCCACCGGAGAGGTCGACGATGCGGCTCAGCGCCGCATCGTCGAAGTCGACACCTTCCTCCTGTGCGGGAAGGACGAGTGCTGCACGGGCGGCTTCAGCGTCGAGACGGTCGAGGCGGGGGTAGGCGAACAGTCGCTCGGCGTAGGACTTCGCCTCCACGATCAGGCCGGGAAGCTGGGGCAGGCCGGTACCGGCGAGAGCGACCGGCAGGCGCTTCTGCGACATGCGGTGCATAGCGGCGGCGATGGCTTCCAGCTCGACTCGCTTCAGGAACTGCATCTCGTCGACGAAGAACGCAACTCCAGTCTCGTGCTCGCGCGCCACCTCCCCCAGCTGGACGAACAACTCGGTCAGGTCGCGCTCGAGATCGCCGGTGCCGGCCGACGCCGTGGCATCGAACGAGAACTCGACGCCACCCTCGGCATTCACGCCGACGCGGAAGCCCTGCAGCAGCTTTGCGAAGCCGCGTGCTCGCTCGCCAAGCCCCACACGACGATCCAAGTGCGTGAGCGCCTGGAACGCACGATCCGCGAGCTCGGCACGAAAGTCCGTATCGGAACGTACCTCGATCGGGTCGGAGGTCACCCATCCGGCGCGGTCGGCGTTGCCTTGAAACTCGAGGAGGAGGACTGTCTTCCCTACTCCGCGGAGGCCGGATACGACAAGGCTTTGGTCGCTGCGTCCCGCGGCGAGGCGTTGGACGAGTACCTCCCATTGCCGCAACTGCGCATCGCGGCCGGTGAGCGCCGGCGGCGGGTTGCCGGCGCTCATGGCGTAGGGGTTCGCGACGGCGTCCATCGCAGCGTTCTATCACAAGCTATGTCAATCTATTTGCTAAAACACATATATACATATAAATACACATAGATCAGTGCCCAGGCCTGTCGTGAGCCGGCCGCGCCTCCCTGCCCCCTAAGCTGACCGGATGCCGTCCCCCGTCGGCCGAAAGCCCCTGCTGGCGACGCTGATCGCGCTCACCTGCGCGCTGCTCGGGCTACTCGCTCAGGGCGCCGCGGCATCGGGCCCCGTCGCGCACATCGCAACCGGGGACAGACCCGCCGCCAGCCGCCCCACCGCCCTCATCGCCCTGCTCCCCGTCGACCTCGAGCAGCCGCCCCCGGGCGTGCTGCGTCCGAGCGTCGCGGACCTGATCGACGGGCATCCGGAGCTCGCGCTCGGGATGCTCAGCGCGACGCAGTCCGGCTACAGCCCGCAGCAGGCGCTCCTTGACATGACCTCAGGCACGCGCACCTCGCGCGGCACCTACGACCCGTCGACCCCGCCGGACATGAGCCTGCTGCCGATCCCGCCAGCCGCCGCCGGCGGATCCCCCTCGGGTCTGATCGTGAACTGGCTCGCGGCCGTAGCCCGCGCCGAGAGCGCGCCCGCCGACATCGTCCCGGGCCTGCTCGCGAGCTCGATCCCGGGCGCCGCTGCCTACGCCGGCATTCATGGACAGACGAACCTCGAGGCGGTCGTCGCCGCACGGCGCGCCGGGGTCGTCGACACCGTCTCGCTCGGGCGAGGCGACACCGTCGCCGCGCGCGCGAACGCGCTGCTCGCGCGCAAGCGCCTCGTCGTCGCGCTGCTGCCTCCGGGCTACGCCGGCGACCGCCAGCTCGACGAGCTGATCGCCACCCGCAGACAGGGCGAGCTGCTGATCGCGATGGAGGACCCGCCGCCCTTCAGCGGGCCGCAGTTGCTGTGGACGGGCATCGCCGGCCTCGGCCCGGCCGACGCCGGCTTCACCTCCACCACGACGCACATCGACGGCATCGCGGCCGCGATCGACGTGCTCCCGACGATCCTCGGCCACCTCGGCGAGCCGGTCCCGGACGAGGTGCGCGGGCAACCGATTCGCATCGCCGGCCCGCGCGACGCCGACGCGCTGCGCCAGCTCGATGACCGCCTGTCGGTGATCGCCTCCCGCCGCATCCCCGCGCTGGAGACGTTCCTGCTGACGTGGCTCGGCGTCATCCTGCTCGCTGGGACCCTGCGCGACCGCGTGGGCGTGCGCTTCGCCATGCGCATCGGCGGACTTGCGGTGATGTGGCTGCCCTCGCTGCTGCTGCTGAGCGCGGCGCTCGCGCCGAGCGAGCAGGCGGAGCTGTTCCTGATCGCCGGCGGCTCGTTCGCGCTCGCGCTGCTGACCGACCGCCTGCTGCCGTGGCCGCGTGGCCCCGCCGCCCCGACGATCGTCGCGCTCCTCGCCTACGCGATCGACCTCGCGAACCACTCGCACCTGATCATTCGCTCGCTGCTGGGCCCGAGCCCACGCTCCGGCTCGCGCTTCTACGGGCTCGGCAACGAGCTGGAGATCGTCCTGACGATCGTGCTGCTCATCGGCCTCGCGGCGGTGCTGCCCAACCGGGGTCGCACGCGCGGCAACGCGCTGGCCTTCGCGCTCGGTGGTGTCGCGCTGGCGGCCGTCGTCGGCTCCGGCCGGCTCGGCGCCGACGTCGGCGGGATCTTCACGATCGCCGGCGGCGCCGCCGTGGCGACGTTGCTGCTGCTGCCCGGGGGCCTCACGAAGCGCGCGATCGGGCTCGCGATCCTCACGCCGATCGCCGGCCTCGCGGCGCTGGCAGCGCTCGACCTCGCGACCAGCGGCGACGGCCATTTCACGCGCACCGTCCTGCACGGCAACGCGTCCGACCAGCTCAACACGTTCCAGCGCCGCTACGAGCTCGCCTGGTCGATCGTCTCGCACGGCTACGCCCCGCTGCTGACGATCCTCTGCGGCCTCGCCGTCGCCTACGCGATCGTCCACCGCGACCGCGTCTACGCGACGATCCGCGGCGACGCCGTCTGGCGCGCCGCACTCGGCGGCGGCCTCGCCGCATCGATCGCCGGCAGCCTCTTCAACGACTCCGGCCCGATGCTCCTCTTCATCGGCATCGTCGCGCTCGCGTTCGTGACGGCGTACCTGCGGAGCCCGCCGGGAGAGACACCGCCGCCAGTGGCTCCGGCCGAACCGCTCCTCGAGGACGTCCACATCGCCGCTCCGGCGACCGCTGCACGCTCGTGAGTCCGCTCGTACTCGCCGTCTTTGGGATCGCGATCTCGAGCAGCCTCGGCTACCTGCTGCCCGCGCTCGTCGGCCTCGAGTCGATGGGGATCCCGTCCCCCGGCGAGACGGCGCTCGTGCTCGCCTGCGTGATGGCCAGCCAGGGCAAGTTGCAGATCGAGCTGGTGATCGCGATCGCCGCCGTCGCCGCGATCGTCGGCGACAACATCGGCTACTGGATAGGCCGCAAGGCGGGCCGGCGCGTGCTGACCTCCCCCCGTGGCCCGTTCCATCGCCGCCGCATCGCGCTGATCGCCTACGGCGACAGGTTCTTCGCCAAGCACGGCTCCAGAGCGGTGTTCCTCGGTCGCTGGATGGCGCTCGTGCGCGTGACGGCCGCGTGGATGGCCGGCATGAACCACATGCCGTTTCGCACCTTCTTCTTCTGGAACGCGCTCGGTGGCATCACGTGGGCGGTGTCGGTCGGACTCGTCGCCTACTACGCCGGCGAGGCCGCGGTGCACGTCATCCAGGAGGTCGGCATCGGTGCGGCCGTCGTCCTCGGCCTCGTGGTCGTCGGCGTGGTCGTGTGGGTGCAGGTGCGCGAGCGTCGCGAGCTGCGCGAGGAGGAGCGCACGCTCGAGCGCTGAGTCGGCGCAGCGGCGATCAGTCGATCGCGCGCGCGGGCGCCGGTGCCTCGCCGCCGCTCACGGGCCACGCCGACTCCTCGAGCCCGACTCGCGCGAACGTCGCGCGCGCCCATACCGCGGCGCCGAGCGCCACGAGGCCGCCGAGCGCCAGCGCGGCGCGCGGGCCGGCCGTGCCGGCGATCCATCCCATCAGCGGCCCGCCGATCGGCGTCGAGCCCATGAAGACGACTGAGTAGAGCGCCATCACACGCCCGCGCATGTGCGGCGCGACCGCGAGCTGCAGGAACGAGTTGACGCTCGCCGCGAAGATCACCGAGGCCGCGCCGACGGGCACGAGCGCAACCGCCGCGAGCGCGATGCTCGGCGCTGCCGCCGCGGCGATCACGAGCGCGCCGAATGCGGCCGCGGCACCTGCGAGCAGTGCCGGGCGCACGCGCGAGCGAGCCCCGTTCGCGACCGCTCCGACGATCGCGCCGAGCCCCATCGCGGTGGTCAGCGTCGCGTAGGCGCCCGCGCCGCCGCCGTAGCCGAACGTCGCCAGCAGCGGCAGCAGGGTCTGGAAGTTGAACGTGAAGGTCCCGACGATCGCCATCAGCGTGAGCGGGATCAGCAGCTCCGGCGTCGCGCGCACGTAGCGCAGCCCGTTGCGCACTTGGCCCGGCTTGCGGACGGTGGGGCGGACCGGGCGAAGCGCCGCCGCGTCCATCCCCCGCAGCGCGAGGATCATCGCCGCGAACGACAGCGCGTTGAGGCTGAAGCAGGGCACGACGCCGACGGTCGCGATCACGATGCCGGCGATCGCCGGGCCGATCGTGCGCGCGCCGTTGACGAGCGCGCTGCCGAGACTGACCGCGTTCACGAGCCGCTCCGGTCCGACGAGCTCGACGAGGAACGCCTGCCGTGCGGGATTGTCGACCGCGTTGACTGCGCCGCGCGCGCAGATCAGCAGGTAGAGCATCCACAGCTCGATCGCACCGCTTGCGGTGAGCGTGAGCAGCGCGAGCGCCGGCAGCGCCATCGCGGTCTGGCTGACGATCAGCAGCCGCCGCTTGTCGAAGCGGTCGGCGATCAGCCCGCCCCACGCGCCGCCGATCAGCATCGGCGCGAACTGAAGCGCGGCGGCGACGCCGACGGCGAAGCCGCTGTGCGTGAGCTGCAGCACGAGCCACATCTCCGCGACGACCTGCATCCACGTACCGCTCAGCGAGACGAGCTGGCCGAGGAAGTAGCGACGGTAGTTCGGGACGTCGAACGAGCGCAGCGCCGGGCGCAGCGCGTCTACGGCTGCTCGCGCAGCCGCTCGAGGATCGCGGCCGCGTCGGCGAGCGTCTGCAGCTCGGCCGCGGTCAGCGAGCGCAGGCGCTGCGCCAGGTACTGGTTCTTGCGCGAGCGGATGCGCTTCAGCAGCGCTCTGCCCTCGGCCGTGATCGCGACGTGGGAGACGCGGCCGTCGGCCGGGTCGCTCGTGCGCGTCACGAGGCCCGCCTGTTCGAGTCTTGCCACCACGCGTGTCGCCGTCGGACGCTGGATGCGCTCGTGCTGAGCCAGCGCGCTCGGCGTCAGCGGACCCTCCCGCTCGATCGTCGCGAGCGCCGCCGTGAGCGTCGGCGACGTCTCTCCGCCCGTGTCCGACTCCTGCCGCAGCCGCCGCGCCATGCGCACGATCGCCATGCGCAGCTGCGCGGCGAGCTCGGGATCGGATGGGGAGGAAGGGGTGGGGCGTGATGGTCTCGTGCCGATGGTGATTAGCCAAGCTAGTTAGTGTTGCTAATCATTCTAGCACGCGCTGCCGGAGCTCCGCGCGGAACCCGGCAGCGATCGTCAGGAGCGCTCGAGGTCCAGCGCGCAGGAGTTGATGCAGTAGCGCTTGCCGGTCGGTCCGGGGCCGTCGTCGAAGACGTGCCCGAGGTGGCCGCCGCAGCTCGTGCACAGCACCTCCGTGCGCTTCATGAAGAGGCTGCGGTCGTCCTCGGTGGCGACGCCGTCGTCGTCCATCGGCGCCGTGAAGCTCGGCCAGCCGGTGCCGGACTCGAACTTCGTCGCAGCGTCGAACAGCGGCGCGCCGCAGCCGGCGCAGCGATATGTCCCGGGCGTCTTCTCGTCGGCGTACTCACCTGTGAACGGCCGCTCGGTCGCCTTCTCGCGCAGCACCGCGTATTGCTCGGGGGTCAGCTCGGCGCGCCACTCGGCGTCGCTCTTCGTCACCTTGGCCTTGCTTGCCATGCGCATGCACCGTCCTTCGGAAGTTGGGCTGCTGCGAGCGTAGCGGCGCGCTGCGGCTGGGCTCTTACGCGCGGCTTACGTCCGGCCCGGATCTGCTTGGAAGGGCTGGTATGAGCGCGCGGTCGTCGGGCGATCCTCGGAGACTTGCGCCGCCGCTCGCATGCGCGTGAGCGCCCCGCGCAGGATCCGCGAGACCTGCATCTGCGAGACGCCGATCCGCGCGCCGATCTCTGACTGCGTGAGGTCCTCGATGAAACGCAGCCGCAGGATCTCCCGCTCGCGCGGGGTCACGGTTCGCAACAGCGATTCCAGCAACGTGCGATCGGCTGCGCGGGCCAGCTCGACGTCGTCGTCGCCGAGCAGGTCGCCGAGCGTCGCGCTGCCGTCCTCTTCGCTGCTGGCAGGAGCGTCGAGCGACAGCGAGCGCTGCACGCCGGCGACGTCGAGCGCCTCGAGCACGCCCTCGAGCGAGAGCCCGGTCGCCTCCGCAAGCTCGGCCGGAGTCGGCGGGCGCCCGCCATGGTGGTCGGTGATCGCGCGTCTCACGCGCAGCGATGCCTCCTTGAGGTCGCGGGGGACGTGGATCGCCCAGCCGCGGTCGCGGAAGTGCCGCTTCAGCTCGCCGAGGATCGTCGGCACCGCGAACGTCGTGAAGGCGATCCCGCGCGTCGGATCGAACCGGTCGACGGCGTTGACGAGCCCGACCGAGGCGACCTGGAAGAGGTCGTCGAGCGGCTCGCCGCTGTCGCTGTAGCGCAGCGCGAGGTGGCGCGCGAGGCCGAGGTGCCGCTCGACCATCGCGTCGCGTTCGGCCTTCGTGCGCGGCGGCGGGTCATTGCCGGAAGTTGGCGCGCTCGCGCCCGCTCCTTCTGCTGGTTGTCTGTCCCCATCGCTGCGGGGATAGACTGGCGGGCGCGGATGACCCCGATCGTCCTTGCTACGAACCTTCTCGGCCACGATCCCAACTCCCTCCCGGCGTCTGTCGCTTGGAGCGCCGGGGGTCTGGGGCGCCGAACTCGTCCCGGCGTTCAACGTCGCCGGGTCGTGTCCGATCGTAGCGCGCCGGGTCCCCGCTGCCCAGGGTGCCGGCGCGGAGGGCACGCGTGACGGCCGACGGCCTGCGCGTGCTCGTCGCCGACGAGGACGAGAAGGCGCTCGACCGGCTCTCGACGCTGCTCCAAGGACTGGGCCACACCGTCTGCGCCTACGCGGTCGAGGTCTCCGAGGTCGCCGAGCGTGTCGCGACCGATGACCCGGAGATCTCGATTGTCGCGCTGCATCGTGACGACGATCACGCGCTCGCGCTGATCGAGGAGATCTGCGCCTACGCGTCGGGTCCCGTGATCGCCCTCACGCTGGACGACGACCCCGACTTCACCGCGCGGGCCGCGGACCGCGGCATCGCCGCGCAGACGAAGCCGGACGGTCCGGACGCCGTGCAGAGCGCGATCGAGGTGGCGCTGCGCCGCCACGCGGAGATCGAGCGCCTGGAAGCGAAGGTCGACCAGCTGGAGGGTGCGCTCGCGCGCCGCGCTGTGATCGAGCGTGCGAAGGGGATCTTGATGGAGCGCCACGGGGTTGACGACCGCACCGCCTTCGAGCGCCTGCGCACCCGTGCCCGCACCGACCGCCGCCGCGTCGTCGACGTCGCCCTCGCCGTCGCGGACGGCGACCTCGAGCTGCCGTAGCGGTCAGCTCACGCCGCAACGCAAACCGCCCCGGGGAGCGGGGCGGTGGCGCTACGTCTCGATGTCGGCGCCGACGACTCAGCCGCAGCCGGTGTTGTTGCCGCAGCTCGGGCAGGTGTAGCAGGAGCCGGTGCGCTGCATCATGCCGCCGCACTGGCTGCACGCAGGCCCGAGATCGAGGCCGTTCGTCTTGGCCGGCACGACCGGCGGGGTGTCGGTCAGCGCGGCGGTCGGGGCGACGCTCGCGCCGCCGTTGCCGGCGCCCGCGGACGGCGCGGTGGACGCCGGGCCGGCGGTGTCGCCGCCGACCGACATCGCGGCCTCCTGCGCCATCTTCTTGTTGCGAACCGCCGGGGTCATGATTCCCAGCTCCTCCTGGATCTCCTCGTCGAGGAAGCGAGAGGCGAGCCAGCGCATGATGTAGTCGGGCAGCGACTTCGCGAACGGGATCTCCGTGTTCATCGTCATGCCCTCGGGCTCGAAGCGCATGTAGCTGAACTTGCGCACGAGCGTCTCGAGCGGCACCCCGTACTGCAGCGCGATCGAGATCGCGGTCGCGAACGAGTTCATCATGCCGCGCAGCGTCGAGCCCTCCTTGCCGATGTCGGTCAGGAAGATCTCGCCGACGCTGCCGTCCTCGTAGGTGCCGGCGGTGATGTAGCCCTCATGGCCGCCGAGCGAGAACTTGTGCGTGAGCGACTGCCGTTCGCGCGGCATCTTTCTGCGTGCGGGCCCGACGTTCGCGAGCGCCGCGGCGACGGCCTTGTCGATCGCCTCCTGGCTGACCGCGCCGGCGTCGGCGGGCGCGTCCTTCTGCGCGTCGGTGCGCAGCGCCTGCGCCGTCTTGGAGCCGTCGCGGTAGATCGCGAGCGCCTTCACGCCAAGGTGCCACGCCTGCGTGTAGGCGTCGGCGATGTCGGCGACGGTCGCCGTCTCCGGCAGGTTGACCGTCTTCGAGATCGCGCCGGAGATGAACGGCTGCACGGCGCCCATCATCTTGATGTGGCCCATGTGCGAGATCGCCCGCTCGCCGACCGCCACGTCGAACACCGGCAGGTGCTCGGCGGCGAGGCCCGGAGCCCCCACGATCGTGCCGTGCTCGTTGATGTGGGCCTCGATCTGCTCGACCTGCTGGTCGTCGTAGCCGAGCTCCTGCAGCGCCAGTGGCACCGTGCGGTTGACGATCGTCATCTGCCCGCCGCCGACGAGCTCCTTGAACTTGACGAGCGAGAAGTCCGGCTCGACGCCGGTCGTGTCGCAGTCCATCAGGAAGGAGATCGTCCCCGTCGGCGCGAGCACCGTCGCCTGTGCGTTTCGATACCCGTGAACGTCGCCGAGCTCGACCGCCTCGTCCCACGAGCGACGGGCCGCGGCGAGCAGCGCGTCGTCCTCGCTCGTCGCGTCCGGGATCGCGTAGGAGGCGTCACGGTGCATCCGCATCACGTTGTTGTGCGGCTCGCGGTTCTCGGGGTACTTCTCGTACGTGCCGACGGCCGCCGCGATCTCCGCGGAGCGGCGGTAGGCGCGACCGGTCATCAGCGCGGTGATCGCCGCCGCCGTGCCGCGACCGGCGTCGGAGTCGTACGGCATGCCGTTGCTCATCAGGAACGCGCCGAGGTTTGCGTAGCCGAGCCCGAGTTGCCGGAACGCGTTCGCGTTCTTGCCGATTCCCTCGGTCGGGTAGCTGGAAGCGCCGACGACGATCTCCTGCGCGAGGAAGACGATGTCGATCGCGTGCTCGTAGGCGGCGACGTCGAACGTCCCGTCCGCGTTGCGGAACTTCATGAGGTTCAGCGATGCGAGGTTGCAGGCCGAGTCGTCGACGTGCATGTACTCCGAGCACGGGTTCGACGCGTTGATGCGCCCCGAGTTCGGGCACGTGTGCCACTGGTTGATCGTCGTGTCGTACTGGACGCCCGGATCGGCGCAGCGCCACGCAGCCTCGGCGATGTCGCGCATCAGGTCACGCGCGCGGACGGTCTCGATGACGTCGCCGCCGTTGCGCGCGGTGAGGTCCCAGTCCTCGTCGTTCTCGACCGCCTTCATGAACGCCTCGGTCACGCGCACCGAGTTGTTGGCGTTCTGGTACTGGATCGACGTGAAGCCCTCGCCGTCGATGGACATGTCGAACCCCGCGCGCGCGAGGGCCTCGGCCTTGTCCTCCTCCTTGGCCTTGCACCAGATGAAGTCGCGGATGTCGGGGTGGTCGACGTCCAGCACGACCATCTTCGCCGCGCGGCGGGTCTTGCCGCCGGACTTGATGACGCCCGCGAACGCGTCGAAGCCCTTCATGAAGGAGAGCGGACCGGAGGCGCGCCCGCCGCCGGAGAGGACCGCGTCCTCCTCGCGCA
>DATFPW010000022.1:0-16403 GCA_035264605.1 Conexibacter sp.
CTCGACGACGCCGACGAACTCGTGCCCGAGCACGAGCGGGCCGAGGTGGCCGCTGGCCGGATGGCGCTCGCGCAGCGGCACGAGACGCGGCCCGTGCAGGTACTCCGCGCAGTCGGTCCCGCAGACCGCCGCGCGCAGCACGCGCAGGACGACCTCGCCGGCGGCCGGAGCAGGCGGGTCGGGCACGTGCCCGACCCGCACGTCACGCGGGCCGTGGTAGACGGCCGCCTTCACGCTGCCGGTCTAGCGGCAGCGGGGCGGGCGCTTCGCATCAGGCGTCGCCGACGTGAACGACCGCGTCGACGAGCACGGTGCACCCCGGATACGGGAACGGCGCGGGGACGCCCGTGACGTCGACGTTCGGCGGGCTCGACGGGACGGCAGCGCGCACCGCGGCGTGGACGGCGTACGCGTCGGCCGGGTCGAGCACGAAGGCGCGCACGCGCACGAGGTCCTCCAGCCGCGCGCCGGCGGCGCGGCAGATCTCGCCGAGGCGCTCGAAGATCAGCTCGAGCTGGCTGCGCGCGTCGGGCGCCGTGGCGACGCCGGTGTCGGTCGCCGCGTAGAGGCCCGAGGCCCACAGCAGCGGGCCGGCCTTGACGGCGTGCGACTCGTGGCCGACGGTCGGCGCGTCGATCGAGACGATCTCCTTCTTGGCGCCGTGGCCCGGGCGGATCGACTGCGTCATGTGCTCGATGCGGATGCCCTTGTCGCTGTGCAGCAGCGGGCGCTCCTCTCTGCGCGGAACCCCGAGGCCGCGCGCCGCGACGACGGTGCGCGCGGGCGGGTCGTTCGGGAAGCGTGCGCGCCAGGCGCGGTCGAACTCCCAGAAGTCGGCGATGTCGTAGAGGTAGATCGTCGAGTGCACGACGTCCTCGAGCGTCGAGCCGGCGCGGGCGAGATAGCGCTCGAGCCGGTCGAGCAGGAACTCGGTCTCGTTGCGGATCTCCGAGCCCCACCAGACGTAGTCCGCGACCTTCACGCCGGGCGGCAGGTCGCCCGTCTCCCAATCGAGCACCTGATCACCGATGGTGAACACATAGGCGTCGCCGGCGACGACCTCGTTGAAGGGCCCCTCCTCCTCGTAGGAGTGGCCGAACTCGGGCAGGCGGATCGACCCGTGGAAGCCGCCGGTCTCGGGCAGGATCTCCTTGCTCGCGCGGTCGCGGACGACCGCGATGCCGGTCGGGTCCACGACGCAGCCCTGCGGCATCAGGTCGCCCGTCGCGACGACGGCGCTGGCCGGCCGGCCGCGCTCCATCGCGCCCGGGCCGCGGCTCGTGTTGAGGTAGCCGTCGGCGTAGATCTTGTGGGGGATGAACTGCTCGACCTGCAGGATGTCGTCGATCGACGATCCCACCTGGGGCAGCTCGGCCGCGAGGCGGTCGTAGATGAACTTCGTCTGCCCGACGATGTGCGCCGGCGGGGAGAGGTGGAACGGCGGGGCGACGGCGACCTCGGGCGTCAGCAGGCCCCGGTCGTCGACAGCGGGGCCGCCGAAGAACACGAACGGACCCGCCGTGACGAGGCGCGAGAAGTAGAGCCCGCCGCCGTCGACGAGGCCGTGGGTGCTGCGGCCGGCGGTCGTGGAGGCGGCGGTTGTGGGGGAGTCGGACACGTCTCTCTCGCTTTCGCGTAACGGTGGATCAGTCGCGACGAGCGTAGGCCGGCGTCGGCAACGTGTCAAGTATCGCTACACGCTTGGCGTCACGATCGGCGGGTGGGCGCGGGCGCGCCCGCGCCCGCGCTGGTCCTGGGTCACGCGCGCAGCGCGACGTACTTCGTCTCGAGGTACTCGGCGATGCCCTCGCGGCCGCCCTCGCGGCCCACGCCGGAGTGCTTGATCCCGCCGAACGGCGCGGCGGGCGTCGAGACGATCCCGCGGTTGAGGCCGACCATCCCCGTCTGCAGTCGCTCGGAGACGCGCAGCGCGCGGTCGAGGTCGCGCGTGAAGACGTAGCCGACGAGGCCGTCCTGCGTGCGGTTGGCCGCCGCGACCGCGGCGTCCTCGTCGCTGAACGCCTGGATCGGGGCGACCGGGCCGAAGATCTCCTCCTGCATCACCCGCGCCGTGTCCGGCACCTCCGTGAGCACGACCGGCGGGTGGAAGAAGCCTCTGTCGGGCAGCGTGCGGGCCGCGGTCGCGACCTGCGCCCCGCACGCGACCGCGTCGTCCACCAGCTCGACGACGGCGTCGCGCTGGGCGGCGTCGATCAGCGGCCCGAGGTCCGCGTCGTCCGCGCCGTGGCCGAGCCGCAGCGCGTCGAAGCGCTTGGCGAGGCGGTCGGTGAACTCGGCCGCCACGCGCTCGTGCACGTAGAAGCGGTTGGCGGCCGTGCACGCCTCGCCGTTGTTGCGCAGCTTCGCGAGCATCGCGCCCTCGACGGCGGCGTCGAGGGCGGCATCCTCGAAGACGAGGAACGGGGCGTTGCCGCCGAGCTCCATCGAGACGCGCAGCACCTGGTCGGCCGACTCGCGGATCAGTTGGCGCCCGACGGCGGTCGAGCCCGTGAACGACAGCTTGCGTGCCCGGGGGTCGCGGATCAGCGGCCCCATCAGCGCGGACGACGACGAGGTCGTGACGACGTTCAGCACCCCGTCCGGCAGGCCGGCGTCGGTCATGATCGCCGCCAGCGCGAGCGCCGACAGCGGCGTGTTCGAGGCCGGCTTGAGCACCATCGTGCAACCGGCCGCGACGGCCGGCCCGATCTTGCGCGCCGCCATCGCGGAGGGGAAGTTCCACGGCGTGATCAGCAGGCACGGCCCGACCGGCTGGCGCGCGACGAGGATCCGCCCGCTGCCGTCGGGCGCGGTCGCATAGCCGCCGTCGATCCGCACCGCCTCCTCGGCGAACCAGCGGAAGAACTCCGCCGCGTAGCGGACCTCGCCGCGCGACTCGGCGAGCGGCTTGCCCATCTCGAGCGTCATCAGCAGCGCGAGCTCGTGCTCGCGCGCCAGCAGCGCCTCGAACGTGCGCGTCAGGATCTCGCCGCGGGCGCGCGGCGGGTGTGCGGCCCACGCCTCCCGTGCGGCGTCGGCGGCGGCGAGCGCGCGCATGCCGTCAGCCGGGGAGGCGTCGGCGACCTCGCACAGCGGCAGCTCGGTCGCCGGGTCGAGGACGGTCAGGCGCTTGTCGTCCTCGGCGGGCTGCCAGCGGCCGTCGATCAGCAGTTCGGTGGGCACGGATGCGAGCGCGTCGCGGGATGAGAGAGTGTTCGTCATGGTAAGCAGCACTTAACAGCACGCCGCGATGGGGCGCAAGCGCGGCGGGGTCACGGGCCGGGATCCGCGAGCGGCGCCGCGGGCCGGGGGACCGGCGCGTCCCCAGGGCACCTGTGGGTGTCCGGAGATCGCCCGAACGCGCTCTACGGTGGGCTCTCGGCTGTGTCGTTGCACGTGCATCGACCGCCCTGGCAGGCACCGCCCCACCGACCTTCAAGCGAGGACGCATGACCACCGACACGCTCTTCGAGCCGGCCCGCCTCGGCGCGGCCGAGCTTCGCAACCGCATCGCGATGGCGCCGATGACGCGCAACCGCTCCGGCGACGGGAACGCCCCCGTCGCGCTCAACGTCGAGTACTACGGCCAGCGCACGGGCGCCGGCCTGATCATCGTCGAGGGGACGCAGCCGTCCGCCGGCGGACTCGGCTACCCGGGCACGCCCGGCATGCACACCGACGCGCAGGAGCAGGGCTGGAAGGCCGTCGTCGACGCCGTCCACGCGGGCGGCAGCGCGATCTCGCTGCAGCTGATGCACACCGGGCGCGTCTCGCACCCGGACCTGCTGCCGGAAGGCGTCCATCCGGTCGCCCCCTCGGCGGTGGCGCCGGCCGGCCAGGTCTTCAACGGCAGCGGGCTGGTGGCGTACGAGACGCCGCGCGCGCTGAGCGCCGACGAGCTTCCGGGCGTGGCGCGCGAGTTCGCCGACGCGACGACGCGAGCGCGCCGCGCGGGCTTCGACGCCGTCGAGCTGCACGGCGCCTACGGCTACCTGCTGCAGCAGTTCCTGTCCTCGAACGCCAACGTGCGCGAGGACGCCTACGGCGGCTCGATCGAGAACCGCATCCGCTTCGTCGTCGAGGCCGTCGCGGCCGCCGTCGAGGCGGGCGGGAAGGACTTCGTCGGCATCCGCCTGTCGCCCGGCACGCCGCAGAACGACGTGCGCGAGGACGACGCGCAGGAGCTCTACCTCGCCCTGCTCGCGGCGCTCCAGCCGCTCGGCCTCGCCTACATCCACGTCGTCGAGTCGCCCGAGGACGCCGGCTACTCGGCGATCGACCTCGTGCGCGCCAACTGGGACGGCCTCGTGATCGCGAACAGCGGTCGGCTGGCGCCGTGGACCCCGGAGGACGCGGCCGCGATCGTCGCGGGAGGGCGCGCCGATATCGTCGCGTTCGGCCGCCACGCGCTCGCCAACCCGGATCTCGTCGAGCGCATCCGCACGGGCGCCCCGCTGGCCGAGGCGGACCCGGCGACGTTCTACGGCGGGGACGCCACCGGCTACACGGACTACCCGACGTTCGCGGAGTCCGAGGCCGGTCAGCTGCAAAGCACTACTTGACACCAACGGCGGGGAATTCGTAAAGTATTGCTTGACACTGCCGCTGCGGCCCTCTGGGTCGCGGCGGCCCCCGCCGCCGGAAGGACCAACGACGTGACCGCGACCGCCGAGGCACGCGAAGCCGTGCCCGGAGCGCCCATGCGGGCGATGGTGCTGGAGCAGTTCGGCGGCCGCTTCACGCTCGCCGAGCGACCGACTCCCGCGCCCGGCCACGACGAGGTGCTCGTGCGCGTGCGCGCCTGCGGCCTGGGCCTGAGCCTCGAGCACGCGCGCAAGGGCCTCCTCGGCGGCAGCACCCCACGCGTGCTCGGACACGAGCTGGCGGGCACGGTCGCCGCGGTCGGCGCCGGCGTCGAGGGCTGGGCTGCCGGCGACCGCGTGACCACCTCCTTCTACATGCTGTGCGGCCGCTGCCATCGCTGCGCCGAGGGCCGCGAGACGCTGTGCGTCGACAACAAGGGCTACTTCGGACTCGTCAAGGACGGCGCGTTCGCCGACTACGTCGCGATCCCCGCGCACAACCTCGTGCGCGTGCCCGACGCGGTCGAGCTCGACTCGGCCGGCGTCGTCGCCGACGCGCTCGCGACGCCTTATCACGTGGCGCTGAAGCGCGCCCGCATCTCGGCCGGTCAACGCGTCGCCGTGATCGGCGCCGGAGGCGGCGTCGGCGTCCACATGCTGCAGATGGTGCGCGCCTTCGGCGGCGTGCCGATCGCCGTCGAGCGCGACCCCGCGAAGCTCGCCGAGCTGGCGCGCCGCGGCTGGGCCGAGCGGATCGTCGACGCCGCGGGCGAGGACTGGGTCGCCGAGCTGCGGAACGCGGCCGACGACCGCCTCGACGCCTGCGTCGACATGGTCGCCAGCGCGGCGACGCTCGCCGCCGGCGTCGACGCGCTCGGGGTCGGCGGCACGCTCGTGATCGTCGGCTTCGACGTCGGCGCTGACGTCGTCGCCAGCTCGTCGCGGATGCTCCAGCAGGAGCTCACGGTCACCGGGAGCCGCTACGCGACGCGCGCTGAGATCGCGGCCACGCTCGACCTCGTCGCGCTCGGCGCCGTCGAGCCGGTGATCGGCGCGGAGTTCCCGCTGGAGCAGTTGAACGAGGCGTTCGACGCGGTCCGGGAGGCCGCGACGTTCGGGCGCGTGCTGATCCGCTGCGAGTGACCGCTCGCCGCGACCCCTGCATCGACCGTCGTATCCAGAGGAGAGAGAGATGACGTTCACCACGGAGGAGTACGCCCGTCGCCACGGTCTCGTGCGCGACGAGCTCAAGGCGCGCGGCTATGACGCGCTGATCTCCTACTCGACCCCGAAGCTGCAGGCCAACGTGCGCTGGATCGGGCGCTACTACGTGCGCTTCGCCGGCATGCAGACGCGCCCGGACGGCACGTACGCGATGTTCGGCTCGGTCAGCTGCCTGTTCCCGGCCGAGGGCGAGCCGAAGCTCGTCAGCGACCAGCCGTGGGACATCGTGCGCGCTCGCCAGGAGTCGCTGTTCGAGATCCTCGGGACCGAGGACCTCGGCCTCGACCTCGCCAAGGAGATCCGCGCCGGCGGCTACAAGCGGGTCGCGATCGACAACATGTACGTCTTTCCCGCGGCGCACTACCTGACGCTCCAGCGCGAGTGCCCGAACGTCGAGTTCGTCGCCGAGAACTTCATGTCGCAGCTGCGCCGCGTGAAGTCAGCTGAGGAGATCGCGATCCTGCGCCACGCCGAGACGATCGCCGAGGCGGCCGTGAAGGCCGGGCTCGACGCGGTGCAGGTCGGCGTCACCGAGTACGAGGTCGCGCTGATCGCCGAGCAGGTGATGCGCGAGCAGGGCGACATCGAGACGGCCGCCAGCATCATCGCCAGCGGCGGCGTCAACACGGCGACGGCCAGCTCGCTGCCCTCGCGCGAGAAGCGGATGGAGAAGGGCGAGCTGTTCCTGCTCGACCTCGCGCCGCGCTGGCAGGGCTACCCTGGCGACATCTCGCGCATGCGCGTCGCCGGCGACCTGTCGGACGTCGACCCGCTGCACCGCAGAGCGCACGACGTCAGCGTCCTCATGAACGAGGAGGTCCGCAAGGCGATCAAGCCGGGCGTGCGCCCCGTCGAGCTGCACGACCTCGCGCTCCAGGTCGCCCGCGACGCCGGCATGGGCGAGTATCGCGAGGAGGTCGACCTGCTCGGCCACGGCCTCGAGATGGATATCCACGGCATGCCCGACTACTACTGGGACCCGACCGAGCTGCGCGCCGGCGAGGTCATCACCGTCGAGCCCGGCCTGATCATCCCCGGCGTGCTCGGCACGCGCATCGAGGACGTCGTGCTCGTGACCGAGGACGGCAGCGAGACGCTCAGCGTCAGCACGCCGCGCACGCTGACGGGCGAGGCGGAGTAGCGATGGAGTTCCGCATCGACGCAAAGACCGCCAGATGGCGTCAGGTCGCGCGCGACTTCGCGAACGAGGTCGTGCGGCCGATCGCCGCCGAGCTCGACGCGCAGCGCAACCCGGCCGACGCCTGGTCGTGGGCGCTCGTCGAGGAGGCGGACCGCCGCGGGCTGCGCCAGGCGCCCGCCCCGGCGGAGTACGGCGGCGACGACACGAGCTACCTCGCCAACACGGTGATGCTCGAGGAGATCGCCGCCGCCGACGTCGGCAGCTCGGTCGTGATCGCGCAGCACTGGAAGTACATCCACATGATCCGCGAGATCGCCACGCCCGACCAGCAGCGCCGCTGGCTGACGCGGATCGCGGAGAACCCGCGCGCCGTGATGGCGGCGGCGTTCACCGAGCCGGGCGCCGGCTCGGACAACTTCCTGCCCTACGACGCGCCCGGCGCCGGGATGCAGACACGCGCCGAGCGCCGCGACGGCGGCTACGTGCTGAACGGGATGAAGCACTTCATCTCCAACGGCAACCGCGCCGACGTGGTGCTGACGTTCGCGCGGACCGATCCCGACGGCCCGCTGACGAGCTCGGTGAGCCTGTTCCTCGTCGGCGCCGACAACCCGGGCTTCAGCACCGGCAGAGTGCACGACAAGACGGGCGAGCGGCTCGCCAACAACGCCGAGCTGCTCTACCGCGACGCGTTCGTCGCGGAGGAGGACCGCCTCGGCGAGGAGGGCGCCGCGATGGTCGACGTCGCGCGGCTGCTGCGCGGCTCCAACACCTATGCGGGCGCCTGCGCGCTCGGCGTGGCGCGCGAGTGCTACGACCGCACGATGGCGTTCTGCCGCGAGCGCGTGCAGGGCGGCAAGCCGATCGTCGAGCACGAGAACGTCGGCGCCTACCTCGCCGACATGTACCTCAACGTCGACGTCGCCCGCACCTACTTGTGGCGCGCGGCGTGGCAGGCCGGCAGTGCCGACACGTTCGAGGGCAAGCTCGGCATCACGCCGAAGCTGGTCGTCTCCGAGCGCACGTTCGACTCGGCGCGCAAGATGATGGAGGTGTGGGGCGGCCGCGGCGTGATGAAGGAGAACGGCATCGAGAAGCTGCTGCGCGACGCCGCCATCTGGCTGCACTCCGACGGCACCAACATCGTCATGCGCATGAAACTGATGAACAACCTGCGCGCGTGCGGCCCGGGTCCCGAGCTGTGGGACGCCGTGCCGACCGAAGCGCCGGCCCAGATGGTCTAGGAAGCAATCCTCCGACGAAAAGGGAACCCTGCACGCATGAGCACCGCCATTCCGATCGACATCCCCCTCCCCGCGCTGGAGGGCCCATGGTCCTCCGGGCGCGACGAGGACCGCTTCGCGATCGAGGAGCCGGCGACCGGGCGCGAGCTCGCCGTCGTCGCCGGCGGCGGTGCGGCGGAGGTCGAGGCCGCCGTCACGCGGGCGCACGCCGCGTTCCAGCAGTGGAGAGCGATCGGCGCGCGCGAGCGCGGCCGGCTGCTGCTGCGCTGCGGCGAGCTGATCCGCGCGCACGCGGACGAGCTGGCGGCGCTCGAGACGCAGGAGATGGGCAAGCCGTTCCACCAGTCGCGCAAGTTCGACCTCGAGGTCTGCGCGGGCTCGTTCGAGTTCTTCGGCGGACTCGCCGACAAGGTCCCGGGCGACTTCTTCGACCTCGGGCCGGTCGCCGCGCACACGATCCATGAGCCGTACGGCGTCGTCGGCGGGATCATCCCGTTCAACTGGCCGCCGATCCACACGGCGGCCAAGAGCGCCCCCGCGCTCGCGGCCGGCAACACGATCGTCATCAAGCCGCCGGAGCAGGGGCCGCTGACGATCATGCGGATCGTCGAGCTGCTGCAGCAGGTGCTGCCGCCCGGCGTCGTCGAGATCGTGCCGGGGCTCGGGCCGAGCGCGGGCGTCGCGCTCGCCTCGCACCCGCTCGTGCGCAAGCTGTCGTTCACGGGCGCCACCCACACCGGCCAGGCGGTGCTGAAGCTGGCGGCCGACAACCTCACGAGCGCGGTGCTGGAGCTGGGCGGCAAGAACGCCTTCATCGTGTTCGCCGACTGCGACCTCGACGCGGCCGTGCGCGGCGCGCTCGAGGGCGGCTGGTTCAACCAGGGGGAGGCCTGCACGGCCGCCTCGCGGCTGCTCGTGGAGGAGCCGATCCACGACGAGTTCGTGGCGCGGCTGGCGCCGGCCGTCGCGGCGCTGCGCGTCGGCGACGGGCTCGACCCGAGCACGCACGTCGGACCGCTCGTCACGCGCGCGCACCAGCAGCGCGTGCAGGCACTGATCGAGCAGGGGCTGGCCGAGGGCGGCGAGGTCGTCGCGCAGGCCCAGCTGCCCGACGATCCGCGCCTCGCCGACGGCTTCTACGTCGCGCCGCTGCTGGTCGACGGCGTCACGCCCGAGATGACGCTTGCGCGGGAGGAGGTCTTCGGGCCGGTCTCCGCGGTGATGACGTTCAACGGCGAGGCGGAGGCCGTGGCGATCGCGAACGACACCGAGTACGGCCTGGTCGCCGGCGTCTACACGCGCGACGCCGAGCGCGCCGAGCGGGTCGCGCGCGGGCTCGAGGTCGGGCTCGTGATGGTCAACAACTACAACCGCGCGTTCCTCGGCTCGCCGTTCGGCGGCACGAAGGCGTCCGGCTACGGCCGCGAGCACGCGATCGACACGCTGCGCGAGTTCGTCCAGGTCAAGAACATCCGGCGCCCGTCCGGTCAGGGCGAGATCCCCAGCTGGCACGTCGTCGACGAGGTGCTTTCGTGAGCGGCGCGCCCGCCGCGGGCGCCGGGCCGCGGGACGACGGCATGCGCGCGATGGTGCTGCACGAGCGCGGCGGCGAGCCGGCGCTGGAGCGGCGCGCGATCCCCGCGCCGGGCCCCGGCGAGGCGCTCGTGCGGGTGCGCGCGGTCGGCATCGGCGTGACGAACGAGCTCGCGCGCCAGGGCGAGCTCGGCGGCTCCTTCCCGGTCGTGCCGGGGCACGAGCTGTCGGGCACGATCGCGGCGCTCGGCGCGGGCGTCGAGGGCTGGGAGGCTGAGGAGGCGGTCACTGCCACCTTCTACCTGCTGTGCGGGTCGTGCCGCTGGTGCCTCGGCGGCCGCGAGACGCTGTGCGAGCGGATGGGCGGCTATCTCGGGATCGCCGTCGACGGCGCCTGCGCGGACTACATCGTGCTGCCGACGGCGAGCCTCGTGCGGATCCCGGAGGGCGTCGCGCTCGCGGACGCGGGGATCGTCGCCGACGCGGTCGCGACGGCTCTGCACGTCGTCGAGCGGCGGCTGCGCGTCGCACCGGGCGAGCGCGTCGCGGTCGTCGGCGGCGGCGGCCCGCTCGGGCTCCACACCCTGCAGCTGATCCGCGTCGCCGGCGGCGTCCCGATCGCGGTCGAGCGCGACGCCGCGCGCGCCGCGGAGGTCGAGGCGCGCGGGCTGGCGGACGCGGTCGTGCACGCGCAGCGGCCCGACTGGGCGGACGAGCTGCGCACGGTCGCCGGCGACCGCATCGCGGGCGTCGTCGACACGGTCGGCTCCCAGGCGTCGCTCGCCGAGGGTCTGCGCGCGCTCGGGCGCGGCGGCACGCTCGCCGTGCTCGGCCATACGCCGGGCGCGACGCTGGAAGTCGATCCGGTGCGGCTGCTGCTGGAGGAGCAGGTCGTCACCGGGACCCGCTACGCGACGCGCGAGGAGATCCGCCGCACGCTCGAGCTCGTCGCGCTCGGGCGGGTCGAGCCGGTCGTCGGCGCGCGCCTGCCGCTGGAGCAGCTCGGCGAGGCGCTCCAGCTGGCGCGCAGCGGCGCCACGTTCGGGCGGATCCTGCTCGACGTCAGCTGACGTCGGCGGCGGGCTTCGCGCCGTGCGGCTCGGTGCGCCAGTCGGAGCCGCGGCGGCCGAGCACGCACCACACGCCGGTCACCGGCTGGTCGGTCGCGTTGCGCAGCAGGTGGGGCGTCGTGGAGGCGAAGGTGATCGAGTCGCCGGCCTGCAGGACGTGGCGGTCGAAGCCGACCGTCACCTCCAGCTCGCCGGACAGCACGAGGCCGTACTCGTGCCCGGCGTGGCGCATCAGCGAGCCGTCGACGCTCGTCGCGCTCCCGGGCGGGTAGGTGACGAAGAGGAAGTCGACGTCGCCCGCCGCCGACGGCGTGAGCCGCTCCCAGCGGACGCCCGTCTCGAGCACGAGCTTGGTGCGCGCGTCCGCGCGCTGGACGCCGGACGCGTCATCGCCGCCGCCGGCGGCGGGGGTGGGCGCACCCTCCGCGGCGCTCGGCGCGGAGGCGCCGCCGCTGCCGCCCTGTTCGAACAGCTCGTCGAGCGACATCCCCAGCTCCTGCACCATCGCGTAGAGCATCGACACGGACGGACGCGTGCGGCCGGTCTCGATCTGCGAGATGGCGCTGGCCGTCACGTCGAGGCGGCGGGCCATCTCGCGTACGCCGATCTTGCGCTCTTCGCGCGCGGCGCGAAGCCGCTTGGGAACCTCGTCGTGCACGAGCTCCAAGCGGGGGCGCGCCCGTGTGGGGGCGCTCGCGGGGGTGTCCGTCGTTGCCACGGGAACGGCTCCTTGTCTTCGGTCTCCTAGTGCCCATCGTACAGCGGCGGAACACACTTTTGCGCCGATGCGGGAAGCTCCTGGCCCAAGTATGTAGTAATGCTTGACACTGATAGCCGTTTCGTTCAAGATCGGTGAACGAAACCGACTTAGGGGTCTACGTTGTCGATTGGATCACCCGGCGCCACGATGGGCGTCGACTGGGAGCAGCGGGTCGATTTCGCCGCCCTGCGCAGCGAGCGCCTCGGGCGCGCGAAGGTGGCGCTCGAGGCATCGGACCTCGGCGCCGTCCTCCTGTTCGACCAGAACAACATCCGCTATGTGACGAGCACGCACATCGGCGAGTGGGCGCGCGACAAGAGCGCCCGCTGCGTGCTGCTCCCGCGCGGCGGCGACCCGGTGCTGTGGGACTTCGGCTCCGCCGCCCGGCACCACCAGCTGTACGCGCCCTGGCTGCCGGAGACGAGCTGGCGCGCCGGCGTGTCGAGCATGCGCGGCGCGATGCCGGAGGAGACCGGCGTGCCGGACCTGCTCGCCGGCCACGTCTTCGAGGTCCTGCGCGAGCACGGCTTGCACGAGGAGCCTGTCGGCCTCGACATCACCGACATGGAGACGCTCGCGTCGCTGCACCGCCTCAACATCCCGACGGCGAACGCGCAGCCGGTGATGCTGAAGGCGCGCACGATCAAGACGGCGAACGAGATCGCGCTGCTCGACCACGCCGCCGCGATCGTCGACGCCGTCTACGAGACGATCTATCGCACGCTGCGCCCCGGCGTGCGCGAGCACGAGGTCGTCGCCGCCGCCCAGAAGCAGCTGTTCGAGCTCGGCTCCGAGCACGTCGAGGCGATCAAC
The DNA here is from genome assembly GCA_035264605.1 of Conexibacter sp. Taxonomy (GTDB): domain Bacteria; phylum Actinomycetota; class Thermoleophilia; order Solirubrobacterales; family Solirubrobacteraceae; genus Conexibacter. The sequence goes on from DATFPW010000022.1 coordinate 12,369, forward strand.
GCCGTCTCGGGCGAGCGCTGCCAGCCGCACCCGCACGTCTTCTCCGATCGCCTCCTGCGCCCCGGCGACCAGGCGTTCTTCGACGTGATCCACTCCTTCATGGGCTACCGCACGTGCTACTACCGCACGTTCTCGGTCGGCAGCGCCAACCAGGCGCAGCTCGACGCCTACAAGCAGTGCCGCGAGTGGCTCGACGCGTCGATCGACCTCGTACGCCCCGGCATGACGACCGACCGCATCGCGGCCGTGTGGCCGAGCGCGGAGGAGCTCGGCTTCCCGAACGAGGAGGCCTGCTTCGGGCTGCAGTTCGGCCACGGCCTCGGGGTCGGCCTCTACGAGTCGCCGATGATCTCGCGCCTGCACTCGTTCGAGAACCCGATCGAGCTGGAGGTCGGCATGGTCTTCGCGCTCGAGACCTACTGCGCGGCCAAGGGCGGACGCGGCGCGGCGCGGATCGAGGAGGAGGTCGTCGTCACGCCGGACGGCCCGCAGCTGCTGACGCGCTTCCCGGCCGACGAGCTGCTCGTCGCCGGCCGCACCTACGTGCGCGGCGCGGACATCGTCGCCGGCGCGCCCGTGGAGCTCTGAGTCGTGGCCCGCAAGGCCGCCACGGCCGACCCGATCGCCCCGGGCGCCACCGCCGAGGCACGCGAGCTGTACGAGCGGATGCTGCTGATCCGACGCTTCGAGGACACGATCCAGTCGCTCTTCATGAAGGGCGAGGTGCACGGCACGACGCATCTCTACTCCGGTCAGGAGGCGGTCGCCGTCGGCGTCAGCAGCGCGCTGGAGCAGGGCGACCTCGTCGCCGCCACCTACCGCGGCCACGGGCATGCGCTCGCGAAGGGCGTCGAGCCCGGGCGGCTGCTCGACGAGATGCTCGGGCGCACCACCGGCGTGTGCGGTGGCCGCGCCGGCTCGATGAACTCCGTCGACCTCGCTCACGGCCTGATCGGCAGCTTCGGCATCATCGGCGGCAGCATCGCCGCGGCGACCGGGGCGGCGCTCAGCATGCGGCGCACCGGTGGCGTGGCGGTCGCGTACTTCGGCGACGGCACGACGAACCAGGGCTACTTCCACGAGTGCCTGAACTTCGCGCAGGTGCGCCGCCTGCCGGTCGTCTTCGTCTGCGAGAACAACCTCTACGGCGAGTTCACGCCGTGGGAGGACGTCACCGCCGGGCAGATCCGCTCCCGCGCCGAGGCGATGGAGCTGTGGGCGCGCACGATCGACGGCAACGACGTGTGGACCGTGCAGGCGGCCGCGCGCGAGGCCGTCGCGCACGCGCGCAGCGGCAGCGGCCCGGCCTTCCTGGAGGCGCTCACGTACCGCTTCGTCGGGCACTCGCGCAGCGACCCGGGCAGATACCGCAAGCCCGGCGAGCTGGAGGCGTGGAGAGCGCGCGACCCGCTGACGCTCGCGGCGGCGGCGCTGATCGAGCGTCACGGCCTCTCGCAGGAGGACGTCGACGCGATCGGCCGCGCGGTCGACGAGCAGCTCGAGCGGCTCGTCGCCGAGGGCCTCGCAGCTCCCTTCCCGGCCGCGGACGCGCCGGTCGCGGAGTTCAAGGCGTAGCGATGGCGAACGTCGGCATGCCACGACTCTCCGACTCGATGGAGGAGGGTGCGATCGTACGCTGGCTGTGCGACGACGGCGCGATCGTCGCACGCGGCCAGGAGCTGGTTGAGATCGAGACGGACAAGGCCACGATGGTCTACGAAGCCGAGGCGGACGGCGTCTTGGCGATCGTCGCTGCCGAGGGCGACACGGTCGCCGTCGGCGCGCCGATCGCGCGCATCGGGATCGCGGGGGAGACGGCGCAGGCGGCGCCCGCCGCCGCGCGCGTGACGGAGCCCGCGGTAGCGGCATCGAGCGCCCCCGCGCCGACGGCTGCCGCGCTTGCGCCCGCGCCCGTCGCGGCGGGCACGCGCGTGAGCGCCACGCCGGTCGCGCGGCGGCTCGCCGAGCGGCTCGGCGTCGATCTGGCGAGCCTGACCGGGTCGGGTCCGCACGGGCGGATCGTCAAGCGCGACGTCGAACGAAGCTACGGGGCCGCGTCGGGAACGGCCCCCGGCGACGGCGGGGGCGGCGGGAATGGCGGCCCGCCAGCAGCTCCCGCCGTCGCCGCGCCGCCGCAGGCGGCCGCGGCCGCGGCCGCGGTGTCCGCGAAGGGCGCGACAGAGGTCGTCCAGCTCACGAGCGTGCAGCGCACGATCGCGCGGCGGATGGCCGAGGCGAAGGCGACGATCCCAGAGTTCGCCGTGGCTGCCGACGTCGACATGGTGGCCGCCGTCGCGTTCCGCGCGCAGCTGAAAGCCGCCGAGCCGGACGGGCGCCCGCCGTCGCTGAACGATTTCGTCGTGCGCGCGACCGCGCTCGCGCTGCGCGCGCACCCGCGCGCCAACGCCAGCTATCGCGACGGAGCGTTCGAGCTGCACGGCCGCGTGAACGTCGGCGTCGCGGTCGCCGCGCAGGACGCGCTGCTGGTGCCGACGATCTTCGACGCCGACCGCAAGTCGCTGCGTCAGCTCGCCGCCGAGGCGCGCGACCTGGCCGAGCGCGCGCGTGCCGGCACGATCACCCCGGCCGAGCTGTCGGGCGGCACGTTCTCGATCTCGAACCTCGGCATGTTCGGCGTGGCCTCCTTCACGGCGGTCGTGAACCCGCCGCAGGCGGCGATCCTCGCCGTCGGCGCGCTCGCGGAGGTCCCCGTCGTCGCCGACGGCGCGGTCGTCCCCGGCGTGCGCATGCGCCTGACGCTGACGGCCGACCACCGCATCCTCTATGGCGCCGACGCCGCGCAGTTCCTGGCGACGATCCGCCGACACCTCGAAGAGCCGCTGCTGCTCGTCTGACCACAAGGGACGATCGATGTCGACACTGGAATTCCGGCGGGCCATCCGCGACGCGCTCGACGAGGAGCTCGCGCGCGACGAGCGCGTCGTCTTCTTCGGCGAGGACGTCGCCAAGCCGGGCGGCGTGTTCGCCGCGACGCCCGACCTGGTCGGGCACGGCGAGGAGCGCGTCTTCGACACGCCCATCTCCGAGCTGGCGATCACGGGCGCCGCGTTCGGCGCGGCGGTCTCGGGCCTGCGCCCGGTGATCGAGATCATGTTCGGGGACTTCCTGCCGCTCGCGATGGACAGCCTCGTCAACCAGGCCGCGAAGTACTGGTACCTCTCCAACGAGCAGGCGTCGGTGCCGCTCGTGGTGCGCTCGGCGGTCGGCGGCGGCGGGCGCTTCGGCGCGATCCACTCGCAGAGCCCGGTCGCGTGGTTCAACGGCGTACCGGGCCTGAAGATCGTGGCGCCGTCCACGCCCGGTGACGCGAAGGCGCTGCTGAAGGCGGCGATCCGCGACGACAACCCGGTGCTGTTCTTCGAGCACAAGCGCCTCTACTCGCTCAAGGGCGAGGCGCCGCGGGAGGAGGTCGCGACGATCGGCGAGGCGCGTGTGCTGCGCGCCGGCGACGACGTCACGATCGTCAGCGCGATGCGCGGCGTGCATGACGCGCTCGCGGCCGCCGAGCTGCTCGCCGCCGACGGGATCTCCGCCGAGGTGATCGACGTGCGCACGATTCGCCCGCTCGACACCGACACGATCCTGCGCAGCGTCGAGCGCACGAACCGCCTGCTCGTCGTCGAGGAGGGCCCGCGCACCGGCGGCTGGGCGGCCGAGCTGCTGGCGCGCGCGACGGAGCGTTCGCTCGGCGACCTCGACGACGCCTGGCGCATCACGACGCTCGACGTTCCCGTCCCCTACAGCCCGCCGCTCGAGGACGCGTTCTTCCCGGGCACCGACGCGATCGCCGCGTCGGTGCGCGAGCGGCTCGGCGTCGCCGCAGCCGCCTGAGAATCCCCGCACACCGCGACGAGGAGCACGACGCATGTTCGAAGAGGAAGCCACCGCCGACGCCGCCGGCCGCGCGCGCTGGGCGTGGGACTGGGAGCTGCGCGACCGCGTCGCGATCGTGACCGGCGCCACGTCGGGGATCGGCGTCGCGATCGCGGACGCGTTCGCGAAGGCCGGCGCATC
>DATFPW010000023.1:0-21956 GCA_035264605.1 Conexibacter sp.
GGCGCCCCCCGCGCCGCCCGAGCGAGCGCATCGCCGGCACCCGCCCGGACCGCGCGGCCTTGTGGGCCGTGATGATGGGCGTCTTCCTGATCCTCGTGGCAGTGCTGAGCGCCCACGGCGCTTAACCCCGGCGCAACATCGACCCACCCCAGCCTGAGCCTACGTTTAGGTCGGCTCGTATAAGGAGAGAGACCCCCACGCGGCGTGGTCGCGTGGTCGGGCTTACCAGTGCTCTCCAGATACGCGGTGAGGCCATGAGAACTCCGATGAGTCGGTTCCACATCCACGATGATCTGACCGCCCCCGAGGCTTCTACCCCGGTCCTGCGTGGCGCGACGGCGGCGGGCGGGCAGCTGCCGAACTTCCTCGGCGTGCTCGCCGGGTCGCCGGCGGCGCTGCGCGCCTACGCGCGCTTTCGCTCGGAGCTGCGCCACGGCCGCCTCACCGCCGCAACGCTCGAGCGGATCGCGCTCGCGGTCGCCGAGAACGACGGCTCCGCGCCGGGCGTCGCGATGCACACGCGCGCCGCGCGCGCGGTCGGGCTGCGCTGGGACGAGGTCCAGAGCGCGCGCCGCTGCGAGTCGAAGGACGAGCGCGAGGCGGCGCTGCTGCGCTGGGTCGGTGCGCTGCTCGACGGCGGCAAGCCGCCGATGCACCTGCACGAGGAGGCGCGCGAGGCCGGCTGGGACGACGAGGAGCTGATCGAAGCGATGGCCGCAGTCGCGCTCGAGCGCTTCACGGCGATGGTCAACGTCGCGGGTGAGGTTCCCGTCGACGGCTCCGTCGAGGAGTCGCGCACGCTGCACGCAGCCTGACGCCGGGGAGCGTCGCGATACGGTTCCGGAGCCCGTCGCCCTTCGACAACGCCTCAGGAGCCACCCATGGACGACGCCCTGCTCACAGCCGACGACGTCAAGAGCCGCGTAGAGAAAGACGGCATCCGCTTCATCCGGTTGTGGTTCACCGACGTCCTGGGCCAGCTGAAGTCGTTCTCGATCAACAGCAGCGAGCTCGACGACGCGTTCGAGGGTGGGATGGGCTTCGACGGCTCCTCGATTACCGGCTTCAACGCGATCGAGGAGTCGGACATGATCGCCCTGCCGGATCCGAGCACCTACGCGGCGCTGCCGTGGCGCCCGAGCGACGACGGCGTCGCGCGCATGTTCTGCGACGTGCAGACGCCGGAGCGCAACCCCTATGAGGGCGATCCGCGCCACGTCCTGCGCCGCGCCCTCCGGCGCGCCACCGATATGGGCTTCGACGACTTCATGGTCGGTCCGGAGCTGGAGTACTTCTACTTCAGAGATGCGAGATCGATCGAGCCGCTCGACCAAGGCGGCTACTTCGACCTCACGACGCTCGACGCGGGCTCGGACCTGCGCCGCGAGACGGTGCTCGCGCTGGAGCAGCTCGGCATCCACGTCGAGTACAGCCACCACGAGGTCGGTCCCTCTCAGCACGAGATCGACATGCGCTACGCGCCCGCGCTCAAGATGGCCGACGACTGCATGACCTATCGCCTCACCGTCAAGGAGTGCGCAATGAAGTACGGCCTGCACGCGACGTTCATGCCGAAGCCGCTGTTCGGCGAGAACGGCTCGGGCATGCACACGCACCAGTCGCTCTTCCGTGGCGGCAGAAACGCCTTCTACGACGCCGATGACCAGTACTACCTGTCGGACGTCGGCAAGGCGTTCATCGCCGGTCAGCTGCGCCATGCCCGCGAGATCTCCTCGATCTTCGCCCAGTGGGTCAACTCCTACAAGCGGCTCGTGCCGGGCTATGAGGCGCCGACGTACGTGGCATGGTCGCGTCGGAATCGCTCTGCCCTCGTGCGGGTGCCGCTCTACCATCCTGGGAAGGAGCAGGCGACGCGTATGGAGCTGCGCTGTCCCGACCCAGCCTGCAATCCCTATCTGACGTTCGCGGTGCTGCTGCAGGCCGGCCTGGAGGGAATCGAGCACGGCTACGAGCTGCCCGAGCCGATGGAGAAGAACCTCTACCACCTCGCTCCTGACGAGCGGCGCCGTCTCGGCATCGAGCAGCTGCCGGCGACGCTCGGCGAGGCGATCGAGCTGACGGCCGAGTCCGAGCTCGTGCTGCGCACGCTCGGCGAGCACATGTTCAACCGCTTCGTCGAGATCAAGCGGCAGGAGTGGGACGACTACCGCGTGCAGGTCACGCAGTGGGAGCTCGACCGCTACCTGCCGGTGCTCTGACGATCAGTCGCGCGCGAGGGCGCCCTTGGCGACCTCGTGCAGGTGCTCGTGGCGCACGAGCTTGACGCGCGGGCGGCCGTGGGGCTCGCCGAGTGTGCGCTCGTGCTCGTCGATCGCTTCCCAGTGGGCGTAGGTGATGTGGTCGGGGGCGCGCTCGGCGAGGACGGTCAGGATCGCGTCGGGATCGTCGACGGCCGGCTGGGGGATCTTGCCGGCGGCGTGGTCGTCGAGCAGGTGGTCGACGGTGTCCTGGCTGTCCTTCTTGTTCGTGCCGATGATGCCGCTGGGGCCGCGCTTGATCCAGCCGGAGACGTACTCGCCGGGGCGCTGCTTACCCGTCCCACCCACGCCGTCGAGCACGCGGCCGTGGTCGTTGGGGATCGTCGCGGACCGCTCGTCGAACGGGACGCCCGGCAGCGGCGTGCCGCGATAGCCGACCGAGCGGAAGACGAGCTGACAAGGGATCGTCTCCTCCTGCTCGGTCACGACGGCGCGCAGCCGGCCCTCGCCGTCGTCGACGAGCTCGGTGCGCCCGACCCGCACGCCCTCGACGCGGTCGGTGCCGACGATCTCCAGCGGGGAAGCGAAGAAGCGCAGCACGATGCGGCGATCGTGTCCGTGCGGCTCCGATGCGGCGTAGCCGTGCAGCACCTCGATCTTGCGCTTCGTCTGCCCGTCGGCCTCCTCGACGATCCGCTCGCTCGCGGGATCGAGCTCCATGTCGCCCGGGTCGACGATCACGTCGGCTTGCGCCAACTCGGACAGCTCGATCAGCTCCGGTGTCGTAAACGCCGCCTGCGCGGGACCGCGGCGGCCGAGCACCACGACCTCCTCGATCGACGAACTGGCAAGCGCGTCGAGCGCGTGATCGGCGACGTCGGTTGCGGCGAGCGTGTCGCGCGGCAGCGCGAGCATCCGCGCGACGTCCAACGCGACGTTGCCGTTGCCGACGACTACAGCCGTCCTCGCGGTCAGGTCGAATTCGTGATCGGCAAAGTCGGGGTGGCCGTTGTACCAGGCGACGAACTCCGTCGAGGAGTGCGAGCCGGGCAGGTCCTCGCCGTTGATCCCCAGACGCCGGTCGCCCGAGGCGCCGAACGCGTAGAGCACCGCGTGGTAGTGCGCCTTCAGCTCTTCCACCGGCAGCTCGCGACCGACCTCGACGTTGCCGAAGAAGCGGAAGCCTTCCTTGCCGGCAGTCTTCTCGTAGCGGCGCGTAACCGCCTTGATCTTCGGATGGTCCGGAGCGACGCCCGCGCGCACGAGCCCCCAGGGGGTGGCGAGGCGCTCGAACATGTCGACCGTGACCTCGACGTCTCTGGCATTGAGCAGCTGCTCGGCGGCGTAAAAGCCTGCCGGGCCGGATCCGATGATGGCGACGCGCAGGGGAGATGACATGGGATGGAGGGTAGCCAGCGGTTCGCGCAGGCGCCGTCAGCTCAGAACCTGTTCAGTCGAGCATCGAGGCGAGCGCCTCGGGGTCCGTCACCGGTGCCTGACAGGAGAAGCGCTCGCACACGTACGCCGCGGGGCGACCGTCGACCGGATGGCGGCCCATGAGCAGCGGCACCGGCTCGCCGTCACCGTCGCCATCCCCGCCGGCCAGCACGACATGTGGGCGGAACGCGCCGCGCACCGCGCGCACGAGCGGAGCGGCGGTGAGCGGGTCGCCGACGATCGCGACCTCGCGCACATCGTCCGCCAGCAGGAAGTCGACCGCCTGCAGCAGGTGGGCGAATGCGAGTGGATGGCGCGCGGCGATCGGGTGCAGCAGGGCGATCGTGCCCCGCGCCTGCTCCTCGTATCGCGCGTCACCTGTCAAGCGCGCAAGTTGCAGCAGACCGAGCGCCATCGCCGAGTTGCCGGATGGGATCGGCGTGTCTTCGAGGTCCTTGCGGCGCGTGACGAGCTGCTCGTGGTCGTCGGCGGTCGAATAGAAGCCGCCGCGCTCATCGTCGGCGAAGTGGGCGATCGTCGTGTCGGCGAGTGCGCGCGCTGCCGTGAACCAGCGCGCTTCGAACGTCGCCTCGTACAGCGTCAGCAGCGCCTCGAGCAGGTACGCGTGATCCTCCAAGTAGCCGGACAGATGCGCACGACCGTCCTTCCAGGTGCGCAGCAGGCGGCCGTCGTCGGCGGTGCGCAGCTCGCGGAGTATGAAGTCCGCACAGGCGCGCGCGGCGTCGAGGTAGTCCTCGCGTTCGAGCACGGCGCCGGCCTCGGCGAGCGCGGCGAGCATCAGCGCGTTCCAGGATGTGAGGCGCTTGTCGTCGAGTCCGGGCCGCACGCGCAGATCCCGCGCGGCCATCAGGCGCCGCTTGATCTCCGGCAGCTCGGGCGGGTCGTCGTCCGAGCCGGCGCGCACGAGGATCGAGCGGCCCTCGAAGTTGCCGCCGGGCGCGACGCCCCAGTGGGCAACCGCGGTCTCGTACGGCGACTCGTCCTCCAGCGCCGCTCGCAGCTCGTCCGGCGTCCACACGTAGAACTTGCCCTCGACGCCCTCCGAGTCGGCGTCGAGTGCCGACGCGAAGCCGCCCTCCGGTCCTTGCAGCTCGCGCAGCGCCCAGTCGAGCGTCTCGCAGCAGACCTGCCGCAGCAGCGGATCGCCGCCGCTGACCTGCCATCCATGCAGGTACGCGCGCGCCAGCAGCGCGTTGTCGTAGAGCATCTTCTCGAAGTGCGGGACGACCCAGGCGGCGTCGACGGCGTAGCGCGCGAAGCCACCGCCGAGCTGGTCGTAGATGCCACCGCGGGCCATCGCACGCAGCGCGCGCAGCGCGGGGGACGGATCGTGACCCGCCAGCAGCAGCTCGATCGCGGACGCCTGCGGGAACTTCGGTGCCCCGCCGAAGCCGCCGTTGACGTGGTCCTCACGGTCGGCGATCGCCGCGGCCGCGGTGGCGACCAGGCCCGGCTCGGGCTCGCCCGGGTCCGGCTCGATGCGGGTGCTGACGCCGAGGTGCTCGACGATCCGCTCGCCCTGCTGCTCGATCTCGGCGCGCCGCTCTCTCCACGCATCGACGATCCCTTCGAGCAGCTGTCTCCACCCGGGCAGGCCCTGGCGCCCGTGCGGCGGGAAGTACGTGCCGGCGTAGAACGGCACCTGCTCGGGCGTCGCGAACGCGTTCAGCGGCCAGCCGCCGTGCCCGGTCATCGCCTGGACGGCGTCCATGTAGATCGCGTCGACGTCGGGACGCTCCTCGCGATCGACCTTGATGCAGACGAAGTGCTCGTTCATGTAGGCGGCGACGTCGGGGTCCTCGAACGACTCGTGCTCCATCACGTGGCACCAGTGGCATGCCGAGTAGCCGATCGAGACGAGCAGCGGCACGTCGCGCTCGCGCGCCTCCGCCAGCGCCCGCTCGCCCCACGGCTGCCAGGCGACCGGGTTGTCCTTGTGCTGGAGCAGGTAGGGCGAGGTCTCGTCGGCGAGGCGGTTCGGCATCGCCTCCCAGGCTACCCGCGATAGCGTTCCGTCCCATGTCCCACCACCGCGAGTCCGTCAGCGCCTCCGGCGCCCCTGCTGCGATCGGTCCTTACGTCCATGCGGTGCGGGCCGGTGGGCTGCTGTTCTGCTCCGGGCAGATCCCGCTGCATCCGGAGACGGGGGAGATCGTGGGGGCGACGGCGGCCGAGCAGGCCGGTCGCTGCCTGGAGAACCTGCAAGCGGTTTGCGCTGCGGCGGGGGCGAGCCTTGCCGACGCGGTGAAGATCACCGTCTACCTGCGCGACATGGCGGACTTCACCGCCGTCAACGAGGTCTACGGCTCGTTCTTCGAGACCGACCCGCCCGCTCGTGTCGCCGTCGCCGTCGCGGGCCTGCCGCGCGATGCGCTCGTCGAGCTCGACGCGGTCGTCGCGCTGCCGGACTGACCGGCGGCATAGTCCACCGCTGCCTCGACGAGGCCGCCGATCACGCGACTGCGCTCGTCGGCCTCCGGGTGCCACTGCACGCCCAAGACGAACGCGTCGCCAGGCAGCTCGAGCGCCTCCGGCAGCCCGTCGATCGTCGCCACGCCGGTGACCACGAGCCCGTCGCCGACGCGGTCGACGCCTTGGTGGTGGTGCGACTTCGTGCCGTGCAGCTCCTCGCCGGCTACGTGGGCGGCGAGCGAGCCGGCCGTCAGCAGCACGTCGTGGTCGGCGCCGTCGAACGAGCCGCGCGCGCGCAGGTGGTCGTGGTGGCCGAAGCGCTCGGGCAGGTGCTGGTGCAGCGTGCCGCCGAAGGCGACGTTGAGCAGCTGCATCCCGCGGCAGATGCCGAGCACGGGGATCCCGCGCACGATCGCGCGGCGCACGAGCGCAATCTCGAACGCGTCGCGCTCGGGCACGGGGCCGACCGTCGCCGGGTCGAGCTCCGCGCCGTAGCTGGCGGGATCGATGTCCGCGCCGCCGACGAGCAGGAGTCCGTCGACCAGGTCGAGTGCCTCGTCCGGCTTTGCTGCCAGCACCGGATCCGGCGCCAGCATCAGCGCCATCCCGCCGGCGCGGCGGATCGCATCGAGGTAATTCGTCGGCAGCAGCGCCGCCTGCTGGTCCCACACGCTCCACTGAGCCCGCTCGAGTGCGGTGCAGACGCCGATGACGGGGCGGGAGGGCATGGCGTTGCTGAGCCTAGCTCGTCCAACTCGCCTCGCCTGCGGAGAATCGTGACGCACCCGTCACCTTCTGCGGTAGTGTCTGCGCAGATGGAGGAGAGCACCCGTCAGTTCGACTTCGATTGGCTCGTCATCGGCTCGGGCTTCGGTGGCAGCGTGTCCGCCTTGCGGCTCGCCGAGAAGGGCTACCGCGTCGGCGTGCTCGAGTGCGGCAGACGCTTCCGCGACGAGGACTTCGCGAGCTCGACGTGGAGCCTGCGCAGATACTTCTGGGCGCCGCGCCTCGGGATGCGCGGGATCATGCGCATCTCGACCTTTAAGGATGTCTCCGTCGTGAGCGGCTGCGGCGTCGGCGGTGGCAGCCTCGGCTACGCGAACACGCTCTACGTCCCGCCGTCGCCCTTCTTTCAGGACAGACAGTGGGGGGACCTCGCCGACTGGGAGCGCGAGCTCGCTCCGCATTACGCGGAGGCGCAGCGGATGCTCGGCGTCGTCGTTCACGAGAACGATGACCCTGCCGACCTGCTGCTGAAGGAGCTCGGCGAGGAGCTGGGCGTCGGCGACACGTATAGAAAGACGCCCGTCGGCATCTACTTCGGCGAGGCGGGGAAGACCGTCGCGGATCCGTACTTCGGCGGCGAGGGTCCTGACCGCACCGGCTGCATCGCATGCGGGCGCTGCATGGTCGGCTGCCCGGTCGGCGCGAAGAACACGCTCGTGAAGAACTACCTGTGGCTCGCGGAGCACAAGGGCGTGACCGTGACGCCGGACCGCACGGTCGTCGACATCCGTCCGCTCGGGGCGGAGGACGGCTCGGACGGCTACGCCGTCACGAGCGTCGCCTCCGGCATGCGGCGCAACCGCGACCGTCGCACGATCACGGCCCGCGGCGTCGTCGTCGCCGCGGGCGCGCTCGGCACGAACAGACTGCTGCAGCGCTGCCGGCTGAGCGGCTCGCTCCCGCGCATCTCGCACCGCCTCGGCGAGCTGGTGCGCACGAACAGCGAGTCGATCCTCGCCGTCACGGTGCCCGAGGACTATCCGGAGGATTTGACGAAGCGCGTCGCGATCACCTCCTCGATCTACCCGGACCCGCACACGCACATCGAGACCGTCACCTACGGCAAGGCCGGCGACTCGATGTCGACGCTCTACACGCTGCTCGTCGGCGACGGGACGCGTGTGACGCGGCCGCTCAAGCTGCTCGGCCAGGCGCTCCGCCATCCGGGGAAGTTCGCGCAGGCACTGTGGCCGCGCGGCTGGTCTCGCCGCACGATCATCGTGCTGGTGATGCAGACGCTCGACAACGCGATCGCGCTGCGGCCCAAGCTCACGCGCTCCGGCGACGTGCGGCTGCAGACCGAGCAGGACACGAGCAGACCCAACCCGACCTTCATCCCGGTCGCGAACGAGGCGGCCGAGTGGCTCGCTAGCCGTACCGGCGGGATCGCGCAATCCAGCGTGATGGAGGCACTGCTGAACATCCCCTCGACCGCGCACATCCTCGGCGGCGCGGTGATCGCGCGCGACCCCGAGCATGGTGTCGTCGACGCGTCGCAGCGCGTGTTCGGCTACGAGAATCTGCTCGTCTGCGACGGCGCCGCCGTCCCGGCGAACGTCGGCGTGAACCCGAGCCTCACGATCACGGCGCTGGCCGAGCACGCGATGAGCCGCATTCCGCCGGCTGGTGGCGAGCAGGTTGCGTCGCAGGGACAGCCGGCCGCGGCCGGCGCGGCGTAGCTTCCGCGTCGCGCAGATGACACGCGGTCAGCCCTGCTCGCGCAGCAGTGCGCGGCGGATCTTGCCGGAGGACGTCTTCGGCAGGTCCGCTGCGAAGTCGATGCGGCGCGGGTACTTGTACGGCGCTGTCGTCGCCTTGACGTGCTCCTGCAGCTCGCTGGCGAGCGCGTCGGATGGGGCCGCGCCGTCGCGCAGCACGATGACCGCACGCACGATCGCGCCGCGCTCGTCGTCCGGCGCCGCCACCACGGCGGCCTCGGCGACCGCGGGGTGCGCGACGAGCGCCGACTCGACCTCGAACGGGCCGATCCGGTAGCCGGCCGAGATGATCACGTCGTCGGCGCGGCCCTCGAAGTAGAGGAAGCCGTCGTCCTGGCGGACGCGGTCGCCGGTGCGCCATACGTCCGCCGCGGGCGGCTCGTCGTCCAGGTACCGCAGGAAGAAGGTCGGAACGGTGCTGGGATCCGCGACCAGCTCCCCGTCGTCGATCCACAGCTTCACGCCCGGCAGCGGTCGACCCATCGAGCCGGGGCGGATCTGCTCGTCGAGTGGCGCGCCGGTCATCTGGCCGGTCTCCGTCTGGCCGTAGCCGTCACGGATCCACAGGCCGGTGGCGTCGTGGAAGGTGCGCAGCACCTCCGGGTTGAGCGCCTCTCCGGCGGCGACGAGCCCGCGCAGGCCGGGGACCGGACGCGGCTCGGCGCGCTTGGCGATCACGCGGTACTCGGTCGGCGCCATGCACAGCACGTTCACGCGCTCGCGCTCGAGCAGCTGCAGTCGCTGCTCAGGGTCGAAGCGCGCGTCGTGCAGCAGCGCAGCCGCGCCGCGGATCCACGGCGCGATGAAGACGTTGCGGGCGCTCTTCGACCAGCCCGACGCGGCCGTGCACCAGACGAGGTCGCCGGGGCGCGCGTCGAGCCAGTGCTCGGCCTGCACGTGCTGACCGGTCAGGTAGCGCTGGGCGTGGAGGACGCCTTTCGCCTCGCCCGCGGTGCCGCTGGTGAAGGTGATGAGGCAGGGGTCGAGCGGCCCCAGCTCCACGGCCGGCACCGGCGCGGCGGCGTAGAGCGCCTCGTCGGGGATCGTGAGGACGGTGCAGCTCGGTTTGGCGGCTTCCAGCTCGCCGGCGTTGCGCTCGTCGGCCAGCACGAGCACCGGCCGCGCCGCGTCAAGCCGCAGGCGCAGGTCCTTCGCGCGCAGCTGCTCGGTGCACGGCAGGACAACCGCGCCGATGCGGAAGCACGCGACCATTGCGCAGACCCAGTCCGGCCGGTTGCCGATCAGCGTCATCACGACGTCGCCGCGCCGCACGCCGTGCGCAGCAAACGTGCCAGCGAGCCGCGCGGAGCGCTCGGCGATCTCGCCGAAGTACCACTCGCGCCGCGTCTCGTCGCGCGCCAGTTCCACCAGCGCAAGGCGATCGGCAGGTGCGACGTCGACCACATCGCGCGCGAAGTTCACGGCCGGGAAGTATCCTCGACCGACGAGATCCGTGACATTCCACCTTTCCACGACCCGGAGCGATTGACCCCATGGCCGCAGTGATCGAGAAGACCGACGAGCAGCAGGCGATCTGCGAGATGGTGCGCCAGTTCGCGGACGAGCAGATCCTCCCGAACGCCGAGCACTACGACCACGAGGACTCGTTCCCCGAGCCGATCGTCGAGCAGATGAAGGAGCTCGGCCTGTTCGGCGTCACGATCCCCGAGGAGTACGGCGGCATGGGGCTCGATTTGACGACGTACGCGATGATCGTCGAGGAGCTCTCACGCGGCTGGATCTCGATCTCCGGCGTCATCAACACGCACTTCATCGGCTCCTACCTGCTGATGAAGTTCGGCACCGAGGAGCAGAAGCAGAAGTACCTCCCACGGATGGCGACCGGCGAGATCCGCGCTGCCTTTTCGCTGTCCGAGCCGGAGCTGGGCTCCGACGTCGCCGCGATCAAGACGACCGCCAAGAAGCAGGACGACGGCAGCTGGGAGATCAACGGCCAGAAGATGTGGGTCACGAACGGCCTGCGCTCCGACCTCGTGTTCGTGCTCGTGCGCACCGACCTGCAGGCCGACAAGCCGCACCGCGGGATGACCTGCTTCATCGCCGAGAAGGAGGGCGGCGTTGGCGAGAACACCGGCGCCTACAAGGGCCTCAACGTCCCGCCGCAGCTGAGAAAGATGGGCTACAAAGGGGTCGAGTCGACCGAGCTGGTCTTCGACGGCTACCGCTGCCCCGCCGAGAACGTGCTCGGCGGCGAGGAGGCGGGCCTCAACAAGGGCTTTCCGCAGATGATGGACGCGCTCGAGCTGGGCCGCGTCAACGTCGCGGCGCGCGGTGTCGGGATCGCGCAGCGCGCACTGGAGCTGGCGCTGCGCTACTCGCAGGAGCGCAAGACGTTCGGCAAGCCGATCGCCCAGCACCAGGCGATCCAGTTCAAGCTCGCCGACATGGCGACGCAGGTCGACGCGGCGCGGCTGCTGACCAACCGCGCGGCGCGCATGAAGGACGCCGGCGAGCGCTCGGACATCGAGGCCGGAATGGCGAAGCTGTTCGCCTCCGAGGCCGGCCGCTTCTGCGTCGAGGAGTCGTTCCGCATCCACGGTGGCTACGGCTACTCGAAGGAGTACGAGATCGAGCGCCTGTACCGCGACGCGCCGCTGCTGCTGATCGGCGAGGGCACGTCCGAGATCCAGAAGATGGTGATCGGCAAGAAGCTGCTCGAGCGTCACAAGATCTAGGCTTCGCTTCCGCTTCGCTTCATGACCTCCGCCACGGACACCAGAAGCCTCATCGAGCAGGGCGTGCGGAACTTCCTCGCGGAGGTTCCGGCGCTCCAGCCGCTGAGACTCGTCGTGGGCCTGGAGCTGCGCGGGCGGGGCGACGTGCAGCTCTACCGCGTCGAGCTGCCCGGCCCGGTCATCGCGAAGGACATCGCGTCCGACGCGAAGGTGCGGCTGACCGTCTCCCGCTCTCACTTCAACGAGCTGGCGGTCGACGGCAGAATCAAGCACTGGCGCGCCGCGTTCGAGCACGGTGACGCAAAGGTCACCGGCATCGAGCAGATCATCAGATTGATCGCGAACGTCGTCGAGAAGCAGGACGAGCGCTCGCGCACGCGCAAGGCGCGGGGCTAGCGCTCTCGAAACGGGTTTGGTCGGGGCTCGCCGTAGCCCTTCGGTGGCTCGCTGAAGAGCATGCGATCGAGCAGGCGCCGCCAGCGGGGCAGTCGATCCCATTCGCTGCGCGGCATCATCGGCTTGAACACGCCGCGGATGGGGGGAAGGGACTGTCCGAGATCCCATGCCTCCTCCAGCGACAGTCTTCTCCTCTCCATGGCCTTCACCCTACGAGAGCCGCAATCGCGAGTCCACACAACAAGACGAGGATCCCGCACAGCATCGCTGTGAACCGTGCGTGGAGTCGCACGAGCAACGCAGCGTTGTCTTCGGTTTCGCGGCCGATCAGCGCGATCATGGTCGGGTAGAACGCCGATGGATCGGCTATCGCGCCGTCCGCGGAAAGCCGCTCGACCAGCGTTGCGGCCTCGATGTTGGAGGAGCGTCGACGGCCGACTCGGAGCATCGACAGCGCGGCGACGACCGCGATGAACAGGCCACCGACCCCGATGGCGAGCGCAACCGACCCGGCCCTCGTCGTCGGCGGCTCACCGCCGACGACCGGTCCGCTCAACAGCGTCACACCGAGCGCTGCGGCTGCGAGCACCGGACCGAGCCGGGCGCGGAGGGCGTCGGCGCGGCGCTCTTGGTCGTCGAGCGTGCGGAGGGCGAGGTCGTAGAGGCGGGCGAGGGGCTCGGACACGGGTGTTCGGACGCTAGGGCCGATGCCTGTGGAGGCGCTACCACGCTTCGCGACGAATTTGCGGAGTCGCGGCGGCGCCCGGGTAGGCTCGCGACATGGATGCGGGCGGCGCAGGAGACGGCGGCGGGCGCGCGGCCGGGCTGCGGATGCCGGCGGAGTGGGCGCCGCACGAGCGGACGCTGATCGCGTGGCCGGCGCGCGAGGCGGCGTGGCGCGGGACGACGATCGAGCAGGCACGCGACGTGCACGCACAGGTCGTCGCGGCGATCGCCGCGTTCGAGCCGGTGACGCTCGTGGTCGACCCGGTGCATGAGGACGACGCACGCAGACGCGTCACTGCGGACAACGTCGAGCTGCTCGCGCTGCCGCTCGACGACTCGTGGCTGCGCGACTCCGGCCCGCTGATCGTCACCGGGCCGGAGGGGCACCGCGCGGGGATCGACTTCCGCTTCAACGCCTGGGGCGAGGCGTTCGCGCCGTACGACAAGGACGCCGCGATCGCGCGGCGGCTGCTCGACCACCTCGGCATCGAGCGGTTCGGCTCGCCGATGGTGCTGGAGGGCGGCGCGGTCGCGGTCGATGGCACCGGCCGGCTCGTGACGACCGAGCAGTGCCTGCTGAGCCCCAACCGCAACGCGCTGCTCGAGCGCTCCGAGATCGAGGAGGAGCTGCGTGTGCATCTCGGCGCCGAGCAGGTCGTGTGGCTCGGTCGCGGCCTCGTCGAGGACGCCGACACGGATGGACATGTGGACAACGTCTGCATGTTTCTGGCGCCGCGCCACGTCCTGCTCCAGACGGTCGCCGACAAGGACGACCCGAACCGGCCGCACGCCGAGGAGAACGCGCGGCGGCTGCGCGACGCCGGCCTCGAGGTCGAGTGCTGGGAGCTGCTGCCGCGCACGACGCGCGCGGACGGCAGCGTCGTCGCGATCCCCTACACGAACCTCTACCTCTGCAACGGCGCGGCGATCGTGCCGCTCGGCGAGCAGGACGCGGACATGGACGCGGAGGCGCTGCGGCGGCTCGGCTCGCTGCTGCCCGGCCGGGAGATCGTCGGCGTGCCCGGGAGAGTGCTCGCGCTCGGCGGCGGGGGAGTGCACTGCATCACGCAGCAGGTCCCGTCAGGCGCGAGCTGATCGTCGGCCGCGTCAGGAGCCGGCGCCGGCCAGTGCCCGCGCGAGCAGGTCGCGCAGCGTGGCGCGCTCGTCGGGCGTGAGCGGCGCCAGCACCTCGTGCTCGACGCTCTCCTGTCCGCGCTCGGCGCGCTCGATCGCGCGACGTCCCGCGGCCGTCACGTGGACGAGGTGGCGGCGGCGGTCGCCGGGGTCGCGGCGCCGCTCGACGTGCCCCGCGGCCTCCAGCTCGTTGAGCAGCAGCACGACGTTGTTGGCGTCGATGCACAGCGTCTCGGCGAGCGCGTGCTGGGAGACGCCGTCGTGCTCGCTGAGGAACGACAGTGCGACGAACTGCCGCAGCCGCATGCCGAGCAGCTCCTCTCCGCTGCGACGGTAGACGACCTTCGCGAGGCGGGTGAGCAGGACCATCGCTCCCGGTGCATGGACGACGCCCATGATCAGCGCAAGCGTAGCATCCTGAGAGGACTATCATCCAGCCGCAGAAAGTCCTTGATACAGTGATTATCGTATGACGGCCCTGGCAACACATCCCACCGTCTCGCGACGGGCCTGGATCGCGCTCGCCGTCGTCTGCCTCGGTCAGTTCATGGTCGTGCTCGACTCCTCGATCGTGAACGTCGCGCTGGAGGACATCCAGGCTGACCTGCACTTCAGCGCCGCGGCGCTGACCTGGGTCGTCAACGCCTACCTCGTCACGTTCGGCAGCTTCATGCTGGTCGCCGGCCGCCTCGGCGACTTGGTGGGGCGCCGGCGCGTGTTCCTCTTTGGCGTCGCGCTGTTCACGCTCGCGTCGGCCGCCTGCGGCTTCGCCGACAGCCAGGGCCTGCTGATCGCCGCGCGCTTCGTGCAGGGGATCGGCGGGGCGATCGCGTTCTCGGTCACGATCGCGCTGATCGTCAGCGAGTTCCCGGATCCCGCCGATCGCGCGAAGGCGATGAGCGCATACATGTTCGTCGCCGTCGGTGGCGGCTCGGTCGGCCTGCTGCTCGGCGGCTTGATCACCGAGTCCGTGGACTGGCATTGGATCTTCTTCATCAACATCCCGATCGGCGCCGCGACGCTGCTGCTCGGGCGCGCGTTCATCGACGAGCGCGAGTCGATCGGGCTCGACGGCGGGGTCGACTGGCTCGGCGCGCTGCTGATCACCGTCTCGTTGATGATCGCCGTCTATGCGATCGTCGGCACGGCCGACCACGGCTGGGGCTCGCCGCGCACGCTCGGTCTGCTCGGCGCTGCGATCGCTCTGCAGGTCGCGTTCGTCGCGCTGGAGGCGCGGATCGCGAACCCGATCTTGCCGCTCGAGATCTTCCGCGTGCGCGGCCTGGCCGTCGCGGCCGTGGTGCGCGCGTTCGTGTTCACGGGAATGTTCGCGGTGTTCTTCTTCGGCGCGCTGTACATGGAGCAGATCCGTGGCCTGAGCCCGCTGATGACCGGGCTCGCGTTCCTGCCGATGACGCTGACCATCGCGGCGCTGTCGCTCGGGCCGGTCGCGCGGATGGTGGGGCGCTTCGGCCCGCGGCCGGTCCTGATCGGCGGGATCTCGACGCTGATCGTCGGCCTCGCGCTGTTCGCGACCGCGTCGGCCGACGTGCCGTACGCGCCGCTGCTGCTGGTCGCGTTCGTCGTCATGGGCCTCGGCGGCGGCTCGACGTTCGTGCCGCTGCTGACGATCGCGATGACGGACGTGCCCCCGCGCGACGCGGGGATCGCCTCGGGGGTCATGAACGTCGCGATGCAGCTCGGCGCCGCGCTCGGGCTCGCGCTGCTGGGTGCGCTCGCCGAGCAGCGCACGGCGACGCAGCTGGCCGACGGCGTCGCGCACGCCGCGGCCCAGCTGAGCGGCTATCACCTCGCTTTCGCGATCGGCGCGGGAACCGCGGTCGTCGGACTCGTGCTGACGCTCCTCATGCTGAAGTCGCCCACGCCGCACGTTGAGCCGGCCGAGGCCGAGGCCGAGCTGCAGCCGGCCTGAGCCGCCCGCCACGCGCCTACACTCGCTCGCATGAGCGGAATCGACGTCTTCACCGCGACCGGCAAGCCGCTGAGATCGCTCGCGCGGGTCGACCCGCCCGAACGCGGCAGCTTCCGCGTCGGCGCGGTGCAGCAGCGCTGGCATCCGGATGTGCGCGCGCACGAAGCGGCACTCGCCGAGGGGATCCGCGCTGCGGTGGCGCACGGCGCGCAGCTCGTCTGCCTGCAGGAGCTGACGCTCTCGCCGTACTTCGCGATCGACGCCAACCCGACGCCAGAGGCGCTCGCGCGCGCCGAGGCGATCCCGGACGGCCCGACGACCGTCTTCGCCCGCCGGATGGCAGAGGAGACGGGCGCATACGTGCATGCCTCGCTGTACGAGTGGGGACAGGACGCGGCCGGGGACGACCCGCGCGGCTTCAACACCGCGATCTGCGTCGCGCCCGACGGGACGCTTGTCGCGCGCACGCGCAAGCTGCACATCCCCGTGACGGCCGGCTATCACGAGGACCGCTGGTTCCGGCCCGGGCCGGCCGGCTCCGACGGGGACGCGTTCCCGGTCATCGGCGTGGGGGAGGCGCGGCTGGGCTTCCCGACCTGCTGGGACCAGTGGTTCCCGGAGCTCGCACGGGCTTATGCGCTGGCCGGCGCCGACGTGATCGTCTACCCCACGGCGATCGGCTCCGAGCCCGACCACCCGAAGTTCGACACGCAGCCGTTGTGGCAGCAGGTGATCGTCGGCAACGGGATCGCGAACGGGACCTTCATGGTGGCGATCAACCGCTTCGGGATGGAGCCGCCGCTGACCTTCTATGGCTCGAGCTTCATCTCCGACCCGTACGGCCGCGTCCTCGTGCAGGCGCCGCGCGACCGCGCCGCCGTGCTCGTCGCCGACCTCGAGCTCGACCAGCGCCGCGACTGGCTCGACCTGTTTCCGTTCCTCAGAACGCGGCGGCCGGATGCGTACGGCTCGCTTGCGGATCCTGGGTAGAACACCGGAAACCAGCAAGAGGAGGAATGGCGATGAGCATCTTGGTGCGCTTCGCGCCGGCGTCGTTGACGCAGGAGCAGTACGACGCTTCCGTGGGTCGGCTCGAGCAAGAAGGAATCTTCCCCCCGGAGGGGATGGACTTCCACGTCTGCTTCGGCACGGAGCCGAGCCTGCGCGTCAGCGAGATCTGGGACTCGCGCGAGCAGTGGGAGGCGTTCGGCGAGCGGCTCATGCCGGTGCTCGCGGACATCGGGATCCAGCCTGGCGAGCCCGAGGTCATCGAGGTCCGGAACGTCGTCCGGCGCTCCTGACGGGCCTCGCAACGCGCGAGAAGCGTCCTGGCCTGGTCTGGTCTGGCGTGGCCGGCGCAGACCAGGACGCTATGCAGCGGACTACGAGATCAGGACGGCTCCCTCGTCGTAGAGCTTCACGACCTTCACCGTGCCCTGTGGCGCGGCGTCGATGCAGAGGCGGCACAGCACGCACTCGTCGAGGTTGTCCTCGTTGATCGTGAGCGTGCCGCCCTCGCCGCCGGTCGCGTAGATGTCGACGGGGCAGACCTCGGTCAGCTTGGCCGCCAGCGCGGGGTCGTTCGCGACGGCCTGGTCGACGTCGACGTCGATGAAAATGCCGGGCATCAGACCGCGCTCCTCTCGGCGATTCTGGACTTGACGATGTCGGGGATCTGCGAGATCTCCTCGGCGACGACGATCCCAGCCTCGGCGAGGCGCGCGATCTTCTCGCTCGCGGTGTCCTCCTTGCCCTCGACGATCGTGCCGGCGTGGCCGAAGCTCATGCCCGGCATCTCGTCCATGAAGCGACCGGCCATGAACGCGACGATTGGGAGACGGCTGTTGTTCGCCTTCACCCAACGTGCCAGCTCGGCCTCCATGCGGCCGCCCGGCTCGGTGTAGATGACGATCGCCTCGGTCTGCTCGTCGGCCTCGAACAGCGGCATCAGCTCCGCGTAGGAGGAGCCGATGATCGCGTCGCCGCCGATCGACACCGCGGTCGACTGGCCGAGCCCCGCCGCCGTGAGCGTCGAGGACATCTCGGTCGTCATGCCGCCGGAGCGGGAGATGACGCCGACGGAGCCGGGGCTGTACGCCTTCGCGGCGTCCTTCGCCGGGCCGCCGATGCCGCCCATCTTGATCACGTCGGGGACGATGATTCCGAGGCAGTTCGGCCCGATGATGCGGGCGTCGTGGCGCGCGGCGAACTCGACCATCTCGGCCACGTCGCGGCGCGGGATGCGCTCGGTCACGATCACGATCAGCTTGATGCCGTTCGCGATCGCCTCCAGCACCGCGTCCTTCGTGAAGGCGGGGGGGACGGTGACGACGGAGCCGTCGATCGGCCCGCCGTGGTGCTCGACCGCCTGCGCGACCGTGTCGAAGACCGGCACGCCGTGAACCTCGCGGCCCTTGCGGCCCGGCGTGACGCCGCCGACGACCTTCGCGCCGGCGCCGTAGTCGAGGCACTCGCGCGTCAGGTTGACGGCCTCGCGGCCGGTGATGCCCTGGACGATGAACGTCGTGGTCTCGTCGATCAGGATGCTCATGCGGCCACCCCCTCGATCTTCTCGACGGCTCGTCGCGCCGCCTCGTGCATGGACACGGACCGGTCGCAGTACTCGACCCCGTACTTCTCGAGGATCTTGAAGCCCTCGTCCTCCCACGCACCGGGGATGCGGAAGATCGCAATCTTCTCGCCCGGGTCGTAGCCCAGCTCCAGGCACGCCTTGATGACGCCGCGCGCGACGATGTCGACGCGCGTGTTGGAGACGATCGACATCATCACCGCGATCTTGTCGACGCCCGGCTTCTGCAGCACCAGCTTCGCCAAGCCACAGGCCTTCTCGACCGACGGGTTGCCGCCGATCTCGCAGTAGTTGGCCGGTTTGCCGCCGTGTGCGCGGACCGCGTCGAACAGCGTCAGCGAGCCGCCGCCGGCGCCGATCACGAGCCCGAGGTTGCCGTCGAACTCGGTCACGTTGCCCGCAACGCCGCGGTGCGAGGCGGCGTCGACGGCCTCGCCGGCGAGCTCGAACGGCGTCGCCTCGCGCGCCTGGCGCGTCTCCTCGTCGCCGACGCCGAGGCCTTTCAGAATGTGCTTCTGGCGACCGCGCGCCTCGTTCTCCATGTCCATGTGCGCGTCGACGGCGACGAATCTGCCGTCCGCGAGCTGCGCGAGCGGGTTGATCTCCGCCAGCGTCATGTCGTGTCTCACGAAGAGACGAGCGAGGCGGGCGAGGATCGGCGTCGCGCGGGTCAAAGCTGACCCGGTGACCCCGATCGAGGCGATCACCTGCTTCGCCTGGTAGTCCGAGACGTCCATCAGGTTCGAGAAGTGCCCGCGCCCGACTCTGTCCGGGTGCGTCTCGGCGACCTCCTCGATGTCGATGCCGCCCATGTCGGAGAACAGCATCACCGGCTGCTTGCGGATTCCGTCCCACACGACGCCGGCGTAGTACTCCTGCTTGACGTCGACTCTGGAGTCGACCAGCACGCCGCGCGGCATGTGGCCGTTGATCTCCAGTCTGAGGATGAAGTCTGCGTGCTCGGCCGCCTCGTCGGGCGTGTCGGCGAACTTCACGCCGCCGGCCTTCATACGCCCGCCGGTCAGCACCTGCGACTTGATGACGACGGAGCCGCCGATCTCCTCGGCGATCTTGCGCGCCTCCTGCGGCGTTCTCGCGAAGCCGTGGGGGGAGACGGGGATGCCCGCCGCCGCGACGATCTGTCGCGACTCGTACTCGAAGAAGCGCACGCGCTAGCTCCCGGTCGTGGTGGTTACGAACCCGTAGGCCTCGGCCAGCTCGGGATCCTTCTGCGCCAGCATCTCGGCGAGGCTGACCATCACCTTGCACTGCTTGAAGGTGGCGTCGTCCTGCATCTTGCCGTCGAGCATGTGCACGCCGGCCCCGTCGGGGATCGCCTCGATCACGCGCTGGGCGAACTTGACCTCGTCCGGATCGGGCGAGAAGACCTTCTTGGCGATCGCGATCTGGCGCGGGTGCAGCGACCAGGCGCCGACGCAGCCCATCAGGAAGGCGGCGCGGAACTGCGCCTCGCAGCCGGCGTCGTCGGAGATGTCGCCGAACGGACCGTAGAAGGGCAGGATCCCGGTTGCCGTGCAGGCGTCGACCATGCGGGCGATCGAGTAGTGCCACAGGTCCTGCTGGTAGCTGGTGCGCGGCGCCTCGGGGTTGCTCGGGTCCGGGTCCTCGATCACGCGGTAGCCGGGGTGGCCGCCGCCGACGCGCGTCGTCTTCATGCGGCGCGAGGCGGCGAGGTCGGCCGGGCCGAAGCTCATCCCCTGCATGCGGGGGCTCGCCGCCGCGATCTCCTCGAGGTTCGCGACGCCGAGCGCCGTCTCGAGGATCGCGTGCACGAGGATCGGTCTCTGCACGCCGAATCTGCCCTCGAGCTGAGCGAGCAGGCGATCGATGTAGTGGATGTCCCAGGCCCCCTCGACCTTCGGGACCATGATCACGTCGAGCTTGTCGCCGATCTCGCCGACGAGTCGCAGAAGGTCATCGAGCACCCAGGGCGAGTCGAGGCTGTTGACGCGCGTCCACAACTGGGTGTCGCCGAAGTCGACGGCCTGGCCGACTCTCACGAGGCCCTCGCGGGCGGCCTCCTTGCGGTCGACGGGGACCGCGTCCTCGAGGTTGCCGAGCAGGATGTCGGCCTGCTTGGCCATGTCCGGCACCTTCGCCGCCATCTTCTCGTTGCTGGCGTCGAAGAAGTGGATCATCCGCGACGGGCGGAACGGGATGTCAAGAATCGGGTCGGGCGCCCCGACTGCGAGGGGCTTCGCGAAGTCTCGTGGGTTGCGCACAGGGTCTCTCGGGTTCGGTGGTCAAATGGGTGGAATGTCGCGCAAATCGTATTGACCCCGGAGTCAACACGACGCACGGTCGCCGCGAAGGCGGCACACTTCGCGGTCATTCCTTCGCTATTCCGACACGCAGGACGGTTCCTGAACACATGAGCGACACGATCAACGGCGTCGAGACTGACCAGGCGGCCCGTGAGGCCTCCGGCGCCCACGCGTACGGCCGCTACCTCGAGGAGTTCGAGGTCGGCGCGACCTACAAGCACTGGCCCGCGAAGACGGTCACCGAGTCAGACGACCACCTCTTCTGCCTCATCACGATGAACCACCACCCGCTGCACCTGAACGACGTCTACGCCGCCGGATCGCAGCAGGGCAGAAACGTCGTCGTCGGCCCGCTCGTCTACTCGCTCGCGCTCGGCATGTCGGTCTCCGACATCTCCGGGAAGGCGATCGCGAACCTCGCGACCGAGGAGCTCAGCCACCCGAACCCCGTCTTCCACGGCGACACGCTGTTCTGCGAGACCGAGGTGCTCGAGGTCAAGCCGTCGAGATCGAAGCTCGACCGCGGCGTCGTGAAGGTCCACACACGCGTGCTGAACCAGGACGGCGTGCTCGTGGCGGAGTTCAAGCGGCTGGTCCTGGTGCCGCGCAAGAACCCCGGGACGTAACGCTTCGGACACGTGCTTCCGCACTGCGGAAGCACGCTTTCGGCGCAGATGGAACAATCCCGCGGATGTCCCGCGACCGCCACGAGGGAGATCACGTGAGCATCACTGATACCGCACCGCCCACGAGCCACGCGAAACTCCGCGCGTGGGTCGAAGAGATCGCAGCACTGACGCAGCCCGAGCGCATCCATTGGTGCGACGGTTCAGCCGAGGAGTACGACCGGCTCTGTCAGGAACTCGTCGACGCAGGCACCTTCGAGCGCCTGTCTGACGCGAAGCGCCCCAACAGCTACCTCGCGCTGTCGGACCCGACCGACGTCGCGCGCGTTGAGGACCGCACCTTCATCTGCTCGCAGGACGAGGCCGACGCCGGTCCGACCAACAACTGGTGCGACCCGGCCGAGATGCGCGAGACGATTTCAGGCCTGTTCGAGGGCTGCATGCGCGGGCGAACGATGTACGTCGTGCCGTTCAGCATGGGGCCGCTCGGCTCCGACATCGCCCACATCGGCGTCGAGCTGACCGACTCCGCCTACGTCGCGGTCTCGATGCGGATCATGACCCGCATGGGCGCCGGCGCCCTCAAGGTGCTTGGCGAGGACGGGCATTTCGTGCCATGCGTCCACAGCGTTGGTGCGCCGCTGGAGGACGGACAGGAGGACGTCTCCTGGCCGTGCAGCGACACGAAGTACATCGTGCACTACCCCGAGACGCGCGAGATCTGGTCCTACGGCTCCGGCTACGGCGGCAACGCCTTGCTCGGCAAGAAGTGCTTCGCGCTGCGGATCGCCTCCGTGATGGCGCGCGACGAGGGCTGGATGGCCGAGCACATGCTGATCCTCAAGCTCACCGACCCGCATGGCGAGGTGAAGTACGTGACGGGCGCGTTCCCGTCCGCGTGCGGCAAGACGAACCTCGCGATGCTGATCCCGACGCTCCCCGGCTGGAAGGTCGAGACGGTCGGCGACGACATCGCC
>DATFPW010000024.1:0-7534 GCA_035264605.1 Conexibacter sp.
CCACGATCGCGGTCCGGCGCCTAGGTGAGCGCAAGCTCGATCCGCGCCGCGCCCACGACGCGGTGGCCAAGGACCTGCTCGACGCCTACCAGGCGCGCTTGCGCGAGCTGCTCGACGACGCCGCGCGCGGCAACGAGCGCGCGCTGCCCGAGCGGCGTGCCGAGGGGGCCGCCCAGGCCGCCGGCTACTTCGCGATCCTCGCGCCGCGCTACCGGCAGGACAGAGGCGCGGCCGCGCTCGCCGGCGCTCAGAAGACGTTCGCGACGCTCGCCGACGCCGCCCGCACCGGCGAGCGCGCGGCCTTCGAGCGCGCCCACGCCGACGCGGTCGCGTCGCTGGAGGGCTTCACCGCGGCGCCCTTCACCGACGAGGAGGCAGCCCGCCGCGCCCAGCAGCTGCTGCGCTTCCTCGCGCTCGTGCCGGTCGAGTACGGCCGCGGCACGAAGGACGACCGCGTCACGCTCGACTTCGAGATCCAGGAGGCGGCCGCCTTCCAGACCGGCTCCGAGGCCGCCTTCGCCGACCTCGAGTCGCTGCTCGCCAAGCGCGACACGGCTCGCACCGAGCAGGTCGACAGCGAGCTGGCGCAGCTCGGCGCGCTCATCGAGCAGGCGACGCGCAGAACGACCGGCGTTGCCACCGCCGAGGAGGTCGAGCAGCGCGCCACGCGGATCGAAGACGGCCTCGACGCGACGATGCCGGACGCCTGGAAGGCGCAGACCGATGAATCGGACTACGACCTGATCGCGCTCACGCTCGACCGCATGGAGGCCGCCGTCGGCGCCGGCCAGTACCAGCAGGCCGAGCAGGCGCGCCTGGAGGCCTACGCGTTCTTCGAGTTCGGCCCCGAGCGGCGGCTGAAGGCGTTCGACCCCGGCCTCGCGATGCGGATCGAGGGGCTCGTGTGGTTCGGCGACTCCTCGCAGCCCGGCCTCGCGAAGCTGATCGGCGAGCGCGCGTCGCGGCGCGACGTGCACGAGACGCGGCTCGTGCTCGACGAGCAGCTCGGGGACGCGGCGGCGACGCTGGGCGACAGCGCGAACAAGGCCCAGGTGGTCGTCAACTCCGCGATCCTCGTCTTCCGCGAGGGGCTGGAGGCGGTGCTGATCCTCGCTGCGATCACCGCCTCGTTCGTCGGCGTGCGCCGCGGCATGCGCCGGCCGGTGCTGATCGGCGCGGGTCTCGGCCTGCTCGCCTCCGTGATCACGTGGGTGCTCGCGCAGACGCTGCTGCAGTCGCTCGACCAGTACGGCGAGAAGCTGGAGGCGGTGGTCGGCCTGGTCGCAATCGGGGTGCTGCTGCTGATCACGAACTGGTTCTTCCACAAGGTCTACTGGAGCGAGTGGATCGGCAAGTTCCACCGCCAGCGCAAGCGGCTGGAGAGATTCGACAAGGTCGGCTTCATCTCCGCGCAGGTGCTCGGCCTCTCGCTGCTGGGCCTGACCAGCGTCTATCGCGAGGGCTTCGAGACGGTCCTCTTCCTGCAGTCGCTGGAGCTCAGCGCCGGCACCTCGACGGTGCTCGAGGGCGCCGGGCTGGGGCTCGCGATGACGCTCGCCGTCGCGGTCGTGACGTTCGCGCTCCAGCGCAAGCTGCCCTACAAGAAGATGCTGATCGTCACCGGCGTGATGATCGGCGTCGTGCTCGTCGTGATGGTCGGGCAGACCGCGCGCACGATGCAGGGCACCGGCTGGCTGCCGATCACGCCGATGGACATCACGCCGCCGTACTGGGCAGGCCTGTGGTTCGGCTTCTTCCCGACGTGGGAGACGGTCGGCGCGCAGATCGCCGCCGCCGCGTTCGTGATCGGCTCGTACTACCTCGCGCAGGAGGTGCGGGTGAAGCGGCCGCGCCGCCGCGCGCGCAAGCGCGTAGCGACGACGCAGCCGGTGGAGGCGCTGCTCGCTGAGGAGCTGGCGCCCGAGCCGGAGCGCGAGCCGGCGCGGTTGTAGGCCCGCGCCGGCCTGGTCCGACTGGCGACTACGAGGCGGCCGCCGCGAGGCCGGCGAGCGTCTCGCCCGGGGCCGCGGCCTCGATGCCGACGACCTCGGCGACCGGTGCGTACGTGACCTTGCCGGCGGCGACGTTGAGGCCCTCGAGGAAGCCCGGATCGCTGGCGAGCGCGCGCTGGGCGCCCTCGGTCGCGAGCTTGATCACGAACGGCATCGTCGCGTTCGTGAGCGCGTACGTCGAAGTGATCGGGACCGCGCCCGGCATGTTCGCAACGCAGTAGTGCGTGATGCCGTCGACTTCATAGGTGGGATCGGTGTGGGTCGTCGGTCTGGAGGTCTCGAAGCAGCCGCCCTGGTCGATCGAGACGTCGACGAGCACCGCGCCGTTCTTCATCAGGCCGAGCTGCTCGCGCGTGACGACGTGCGGCGCCTTCGCGCCGTGCACCAGCACCGCGCCGATCACGAGGTCGACTTCGGGCAGACGCTGCTCGATCTCCAGCGTCGAGG
This sequence comes from Conexibacter sp., assembly GCA_035264605.1. Taxonomy (GTDB): domain Bacteria; phylum Actinomycetota; class Thermoleophilia; order Solirubrobacterales; family Solirubrobacteraceae; genus Conexibacter. The sequence continues at coordinate 2,460 of DATFPW010000024.1, forward strand.
CGTAGCAGGTGGAGGCGCCGCCGTTGAGCAGCACCTCGAGCTCGCGCAGGCGGTCGATCGAGCGGTCGAAGACATAGACCTCGGCACCCAGCCCGATCGCGATCTCCGCGGCGTTCTGGCCGACGACCCCGCCGCCGATCACCATCACGCGCCCGGCCGCGACGCCCGGCACGCCGCCGAGCAGCAGACCGCGCCCGCCGAGCGGCTTCTCGAGCATGAACGCGCCGGCCTGCGTGGCGATCTTGCCGGCGACCTCGCTCATCGGCGCGAGCAGCGGCAGGCGCCCACGCGTGTCGGTGACCGTCTCGTAGGCGATGCACGTCGCGCCCGACGCCATCAGCCCGCGCGTGAGCTCCGGCGCGGCGGCGAGGTGGAGGTAGGTGAAGAGCGTGTGGTGCGGGCGCAGCAGCGCGACCTCGCCCGGCTGCGGCTCCTTCACCTTCACGATCAGCTCGGCGTCGGCGAACACCGCCGCGGCGTCGGGGACGATGCGCGCGCCCTGGGCGAGGTAGGCCTCGTCGGGGATGGCGGAGCCGACGCCGGCGCCCGCCTGGACGAGCACGTCGTGGCCGCGGTCCGTCAGCTCGCGCACGCCGGAGGGGGTCAGCGCGACGCGGTACTCGTCAGTCTTGATCTCAGTGGGGACGCCGATGGTGGTCATGTGCGTCATGATGCTCTTGAGCCGCGGTACTGTCACTAATAGCGCTGGCAAGCCGTGCTTACCTCATTCAAGAGCCGATTCAACCGTGTAAACATCTGTTTCCAAGACCGAAATGGACGCGCCAGTTCGGGGGCGGAACCATGAAGCGTCCTGACTCAGCCTCCTCATGCGAAGCCAGGACAGGACGGTTGAGCAGGAGCTGGCGCGGATCGCGGGCGCTGCCCACGGCGTGGTCACGCGCGGGGCGCTCCGAGCGGCAGGCGTCACGGCCGCCGAGATCGACCGGCGGCTGAGAAGCGGTGCGCTGCTGCGCGAGCATCGCTGCGTCTACCGCGTCGGGCACCGGGCGCCGAATCGCGAGGCGCGGTACCTCGCCGCGGTCCTCGCATGCGGTGATGGTGCCGTGCTGAGCGGCCTTGCGGCAGCGCATCTGCTCGGAATCGTCGGTGGCGCACCGCCGCCGCCCGAGGTGACCGCGCCGACCGAGCGCCGAGTGCCGGGCGTGGCGACGCGGCACGCCCGCTGCGGCCTCCGGACGGGCGACATGGCGACGGTGCGCGGCATCCCGGTGACGAGCCCGGCGCGCACGCTCGTCGATCTCGCCCGGCTGCTCGACGCCGACGCGCTCGCGCGCGCCTGCCACGAGGCCGGCATCCGTCACGGCACGACGCCGCGGCACGTCGAGGCGGTGCTCGCCCGCCGGCCGACCAGCCCCGGCGCACGCACACTGCGGCGGATCCTGCGCGGCGACGAGCGGGTCACGCTGAGCGTCCTCGAGCGCCGCTTCCTCGAGCGGCTGGCCGCCGCCGATTTGCCGCTGCCGCAGACGAACCGGCTCGCGGGTGGTCGGCGTGTCGACTGCCGCTGGCCCGACCGGCGCTTGACCGTCGAGCTCGACGGCTACCGCTACCACGCCTCGCGTCACGCCTGGGAGCTGGATCGCCGGCGCGAGCGCGAGGCGCGCGCCCGTGGTGACGAGTTCCGTCGCTACACCTACGGCGACGTGGTCGAGCGTCCTCGCCAGATGCTCACTGAGTTGCGTGCGCTCCTTGACTCGTCATCCGAAGCGTCCTGACCTGGCCCGCGCGGGCGGGGTCAGGTCAGGACACTTCGGGCGGTAGGATCGGTGACTCATGAGCGAGCCTGTGATTTCCACGGCGTTGGACGAGGTTGACCGCGTCATCCTCAGTGAGCTGATTAGAAACGGACGCGCGAGCTACAAGGAGCTCGGCGAGCTGGCGGGCCTCTCTCCTCACGCCGTCGCGCCGCGCGTGCGGCGGCTTGTGGACGCGGGCATCGTGACCGGCTTCACGGCGCTCGTCGACTTCGGCCATGTGGGCCGCGGGCTCGACGCGCTGATCGACGTGCGCCTGCTGTCGACCGCCAAGCCGGAGGCCTTCGAGGCGGCCGCCGGCGAGTTGCCGTCGATCCGCGAGGTCAGCTTCGTCACGGGCCGCTTCGACTACCAGCTGCGCGCCGCCTGCGTCGACGCCGACGACCTCGACCACACCGTCCGTGCGCTGCGTCAGGTCGGCGCGGCCGTGACGGAGACGCGGATTGTGCTGCGTACGAAGCCGTTCCTGCGACCGGTGCGGTAGCCGGCTACGCTCACGGCGCGATGAGCGACGAGACGGAGAAGGAGCGGCTCGACCGGGAGCTGATCGAGCTGCTGAACGAGCTGCGGGTCGCGCTGCCGGGCGTGCAGGTGCTGTTCGCGTTCCTGCTGGCGGTGCCGTTCCAGGCACGCTTCGGGCAGACGACGAGCTTCCAGCGTGACGTCTACTTCGCCGGGCTCGCGCTCTCGCTGATCGCGACCGCGTTCCTGATCGCGCCGACCGCCGTCCACCGCCTGAACTTCCGGGCGCACGACAAGGAGGCGATCGTGCTGATCTCCAACAAGCTCGTGATCGCCGGGACCGGCTTTCTCGCGCTGGCGATGATCTGCGTGATCGCCCTGATCAGCGATTTGCTGTTCGGCAAGACGGCGACGATCATCGTCAGCCTGCTCTCGACGCTGCTGTTCGTGCTGCTGTGGGTCGTGCTGCCGCTCAGTCGTCGCGTGCGGCGATGAGCACCACCGCCTCCGACAGCGCCGGTCCGCTCGGCCGCACGACCGCCTGGGCGCGTTCGTTCGGCACGCCGATGCGCGACTACCTGCGCACGGAGACCGGCGGCGCGGCGGTGCTGGCAGCGGCGGCGCTCGCCGCGCTCGTGTGGGCGAACGTCGACGCCGGCTCGTACGCGAGCGTGTGGGGGACGGAGCTGTCGATCCGGCTCGGCGACTGGTCGATCGCCGCGAATCTCCGCCACTGGGTCAACGACGGGCTGATGGCGATCTTCTTCCTCGTCGTCGGGCTGGAGGCCCGGCGCGAGCTGGACTTGGGCGAGCTGCGCGAGCGGCGCCGCCTGCTGCTGCCGGCGGCCGCGGCGCTCGGCGGGATGGGCGCGGCGGTCGGCGTCTTCCTCGCGTTGAATGCGGGCGGCAGCGCGGCGAGCGGCTGGGGCGTCGCGCTCTCCACTGACACCGCGTTCGCGATCGGAATCCTTGCTCTGGTGGGCCCGCGCCTGTCGGCGCGCATGCGCGTGCTGCTCGTGACGCTGCTCGTCGTCGACGACCTCGTCGCGCTCGGCGTGATCGCGATCGCCTATACGAGCGACCTGTCGGTGACGCCGCTCGCGATCGCCGGCGGACTGCTGCTCGCGGTGCTGGTCGCACGCGGGCTCGGCCTCGCGCGCGGGTGGGTCTACGGAGTGCTCGGCGTGGCGATGTGGCTGGCGGTGCACGAGTCCGGCGTAGACCCGGTGATCGTCGGCCTGGTGATGGGACTGCTGACGGTGGCGCGGCCGGCGGCGCGCGTGGACCTGGAGGAGGCGACCGACCGCTTCCGCGACTTCCGCGAGCAGCCGACCGCGCAGCTCGCGCAGGTGGCGCGCGCGAGCGTCGACTCGGCGCTGTCGCCGAACGAGCGGCTGCAGCATCGCTTCCACCCATGGTCGAGCTACGTGATCGTGCCGCTGTTCGCGCTCGCGAACGCAGGGATCCCGCTCGGCGGCGGGTTCCTCGGGGACGCGCTCGGCTCGCCGATCACGCTGGGAATCGTGCTCGCCTACGTGGTCGGCAAGCCGCTCGGGATCCTCGTCGCCGCGCGCGTCGCGCTGCGGATGGGACGCAGCGCGCTGGCGCTGCCGGTCGGCTGGGGTGCGCTGGGCGGGACGGGTGCGGCGGCCGGCGTCGGCTTCACGGTTGCGCTGCTGATCGCGCGTCGCGCGTTCGACGGGGCAGAGCTGCGTGAGGCGACGCTTGGTGTGCTGCTGAGCGTGCTGCTCGCGCCACTGGTGTCGTTCGCCGTCTTCCAGGCGATCGCGCGGCTCCCGCGCCGCCGGCGCCTGCGGCTGCTGATCGGCGACGCCGATCAGCTCGAGGATCTCGCGCTGCCGGTCGACCCGCACCATGACCGCGTGCGCGGCCGGGCCGACGCGTCGGTGACCTTGGTCGAGTACGGCGACTTCGAGTGTCCCTACTGCGGTCGGGCGGAGCCGATCGTGCGCGAGCTGCTCGAAGGCGACGGCGACCTGCGCTACGTGTGGCGCCATCTGCCGCTCAATGACGTCCACCCCAACGCCGAGGTCGCCGCCGAGGCGGCAGAGGCGGCGGCCGCGCAGGGGCACTTCTGGGACTACCACGCGCTGCTGTTCGACCGCCAGGACGCGTTGAAGCCGAAGCAGCTTGTGAGATACGCCGAGCAGCTCGGGCTCGATGTCGACCGCTTCCGCCGCGAGCTGCGCGACGGCGACTACGCCGGCCGCGTCGCGCGCGACGTCGAGAGCGCCGACCTCAGCGGCGTCGCCGGCACGCCGAGCTTCTTCATCAATGGCACGCGCCACCACGGCGCCTACGACGTCGACGCGCTGAAGCTGGCGGTGAAGGCGGCGCGAGCGAAGGTGCTGGTGGCGGCGGGCTGACGCGCCCGCTCAGCCCTTGAACGTCGAGCTGCCGGCGTCGCCGAACGGCTCGTCGCGCTCGCGCACGGCCGTGCGAAAGCCCGCCTCGGCGGCGCGCTGCTGGAAGGCGAAGCCCTCGCCCGTGTGGCGAGCGATGCCGTCGAACACGGTCCCGATCAGCTGCGTCGCGTGGAGGCCCTGGGCGTACAGCTGCTGGTTGACGAGCAGCTTCATCATCTGCAGCTGGTTGAGCGGCAGCCGCGCGATCCGCTCGACGAGGATCTCGGTGCGCTCGTCGAGCTGCTGCGGCGAGGGCGCCTCGATCGCGAGGCCCCACTCGAGCGCCTCCGCACCGGACAGGCAGTCGCCCGTGAACAGCAGCCGCTTCGCGCGCTGCGGGCCGAGCCGGTGCGCCCACAGGGAGGTGGTCGGCGAGCCCCACACGCGCGCGGGCGGGTAACCGATCTTCGCG
>DATFPW010000025.1:0-2860 GCA_035264605.1 Conexibacter sp.
CGGATCGACTCGACGATCAACTCGGCGAAGAACGGCGGCGCGCGCGACCTGCCGATCTGGGTCACCGAGTGGGGCCTCTCGACCGACAACGGCAACTGCCTCTCGGACAACTACGGCTTCAACAAGTGCATGACCTACGACGAGGCCGCCAGCACGGTGCACTCCGCGCTCGCCGGCATGCAGAGCCGCTACGGCAGCCGCCTCGGCGCGTTCTTCCTCTACCAGGCGCACGACCAGTACGCGAGCGGCACGAGAACGGGCCGCGAGGCGTACTTCGGCGCCCAGCAGAGCAACGGTGCCGCAAAGGGCGCCTACACGGCCCAGGTCAAGAGCGAGCTCGCGGCGAACGGCTGAGCGCCACGGGATCGCGGCGGCGTGCTCAGCGCGCCGCCGCAGCGACCTGCGCGAGCGCCGCCTCGTTGAAGCGCGACTCCGTGTAGTGCGAGGCGGCGCGCAGGCCGCCGGCGAGCAGACGCTCGCGCAGAGTCTCATCGCCGGCGAGAAGCCGCACCGTGGCCGCGAGCGACGTCGGATCGCCCGGCGTGTGCAGAAGGCAGTTCTCCCCGTCGCGCAGATACTCGCTCGAACCGCCGCGGCCGCTGGCTGTGACGGGACGCCCGAGCGCCATCGCCTCGAGCGGCACAAGCCCCCACGGCTCCTCCCACACGACCGGGAAGACGACCGCGTCGTGCGCCTCGTACAGCGCCGGCAGCTCGGCGCGCGGGACCGCTCCCGCGAACGTGACGCGGCCGGCCACGCCGACGCGCTCGGCGAGCGCGGCCAGGTCGGCCAGCAGCGTGGCGGGGCCGCTTCCCGCGACCGTCAGCGTCGCCTCGGGCAGCTCGACGAGCGCCTCGATCGCGGTCGCCACCCCCTTGCGCGGGTCGATCCGCCCGACCGACAGCAGCCGCCAGCTCCACGGGCGTGGCGGTCGCGGGTCGATGAAGTCGTCGGCGACGCCGGAGGGCTCGACGGCGGTGCGCCGCAGCGGCGGGCCCTGCCGGCGCAGCGTCTCGGAGACGAACACGTACGCGGCGGCGTCGGCGAAGTCGACGCGTGTGGGGATCCGGACGATCCGCTCGGCGACCCGGCCCAGCCGCGGGCGGCTGGCCCACAGCCGCAGCCAGGCGTCGCCCGGCGGCTGGTAGGTCAGCCAGTCATCCATCACGAAGGCGACGGCCGGCACGCCCGCGCGCCGCACCTGCTCGATCGACGACAGCGGCATCCCGCCCATGCCCCACCAGGCGACGACGTCAGGTCGCAGCTCGTCCAGGTGGCGCCGCACCACGGCGGCGTTGGCGCGCTCGAGCGCGATCCGCTCGCGCAAGCTGAGCTGCGGAGAGCCGCCGGCGCTCCAGTAGCGCCGCAGCTGGCGGTGCACGTCGGGGTCGTCCGGACCGGTCGCGCCGGTGCGCTCGTCGCTCGCGAGCACGCGCACGACGTGTCCGGCTCCGCGCGCGTACTCGACCCACGCATGCCACATCAGCTCATAGCCGCCGGCGTAGTGGGGGGGATAGAGGTTGCCGATCGAGAGGACGTTCATGGGTTTCGTCCTCCGGCGGTCGCAAGCGACCCGCCTGCGGGCGACGTCACTCCGCGCTGCAAGACCGCCAGCAGCCCGAGCTGCGTCGCGAACACGACCGTGAAGCGCGCGTCGACGCCAGTGAAGCTCGCCGTCGTCTCGACCGCGACCAGCCCGAGGACGCCGCACATCGACGCGAGTCCGAAGCAACGGAACAGCGGCTCGCTGTTGTTGCGCCACGTGCGCCACGCGAGCAGGAGCGCACCGAGCAGCACCGACACGAACGCGATCGCTCCGAGAATCCCGAGCTTCATCCACCACCACAGCAGCGCGAAGTGGACGTACAGCCGTCCGTCCACATGCTCGACCGGAAGCGGGCGCTCGCTCGCCCGCCAGTTCTGCCGGAGGCCGATCCCGGCGATCGGATGGCGCTCGATCTCGGCGATCACGTTGACGCGCTCGTCAAGGCGGTAGCGGTCCTCGGCGTTGGTTTCGATCTGCGTCGGCGCGAGCGATTGCACGCGCGTCGCGAGCGGCGTCTGCGCCTGGAACTCGATCGTGCCGACGACCCAGATCGCGATCGCCACGAGCGCGACCGCCGGCACGAGCACCTTCCGGCCTCTGCGGGACGTGCCGAGCAGCAGCACGAGCAGCAGGCCCAGCACCGATGCGATCCAGAACGAGCGCCGGTAGGACAGCACCAGCGCGGCGATCAGCAGCGGCACGCCGATCGCCATCCACCGCTCGCGCGACATTCCGCCCACGAGCGCGGCGATCGTCCCCAGGAACGCGATCATGATCAGCCAGTTGGCCGTCGGCTCGTAGTAGGTCAGGTGCGAGCCGCCGTCGAGCTCGACGCTGCCGCCCGTCGCCATCACGATCAGCCCCATCGCTGCCTTCAGCAGTGCGAGCGCGAGCGCGCCCTTCAGCAGCAGCGCGAGCTGGTCGCGGTCGAGGTCGAGGTTGACGATCGCGATCGGCAGCACGAGCACGTAGCCGAGCACGTGCATCGAGAAAAGCGCGTCGCGGACGCTTCCGCTGCCGTCGCCCTGGGTCACGACCAGGCCGGCTGTCATCGCGAGCGCGACCAGCATCAGTGGGAAGCCGAGCGCGGCCGGCAGATGCGGCTGCCGGCGCCGGCGGATCAGGTCGAGCGCGACCGCCAGCGCCGCGAAGGCGACAAGCAGGTCGAGCGCCGTCAGCTGCTTGAAGACGGGGTTGTACAGCTTCGTCATCGCGGGGATGCCGAACGTCGGTCCCTCGCACAGGATCGGCATCGCGACCGCCAGCGAGACGGCCGCGATCGGGCGCCGCACGAGCAGCGCGGCGGCGACGAGG
>DATFPW010000026.1:0-2268 GCA_035264605.1 Conexibacter sp.
ACCGCGACGCGAACTTCGCTCCCGACAGCGCCGAGCAACCGAAGACGATGCTGGGGCGCGAGCAGCTCGCCTGGCTCGAGCACGGCCTGGCCGCGTCGGACGCGCGCTGGAAGGTGATCGTGTCCAGCGTGCCCATGTCGATCCCGACCGGGTTCCCGCCGACCAACGGCCGCGACGGCTGGGCGAACTTCGACCAGGACACCGGCTTCGAGCACGAGCTGCTGGCGATCCTGCGCTTCATGGAGTCGCACGGGATCCGCAACACGGTCTGGATCACGACCGACGTGCACTTCGCCGAGGCCTTCCGCTACACGCCCTTCGCGGACGATCCGGAGTTCGTCGTCCACGAGCTCGCGACCGGGCCGCTCAACGCCGGCATCTTCCCGATCGCGGTCTTCGACCAGACGCTGAACCCGGAGCGGCTCGCGTTCTTCGGCCCGGCCGCGAGCACCGACGTGACGTCGTGGGAGATCGCGAAGCGCTGGTTCAACTTCGGCGCGCTGGAGGTCGACGCGGACCGGCTGACGATGCGGATCGTCGACACGGCGGGCGCGAGCCCGTTCAGCCTCACGCTCGCGCGCCGCTAGCGCGCGAGGTCGCGCGGGCGCACCAACCGCGTCAGGCGCCGACCGCCGCGGCGGCCTGGATCAGGTTGCGCAGCTCGCGCAGCGCGACGGCGAGCGTCGTCAGGTCGTGGGTCCCGCCGGTGCGGATGTCGCCGAGGATGCCGACGCAGCGCTCGACCGCGGCCCTGTTGCGCTCGATCCACCCGTTCAGCCGCGCCTCTGAGTCCTCGTCCTCCGCGCCACCGCTCAGCACGTCGCCGGTGAGCTCGGCGTGCAGGCTGAACAGGTCGTCCCGCAGCGCCGCGCGCGCCATCGCCTGCCAGCGGTTCTCACGCGGCAGCGCGGCGATCCGGTCGCGCAGCCAGTGCACGTGCAACCGGCCGCCCACCAGGAAGTGCAGGGCGGTCACCTCGCCGATCGAGCGTCGGCACGCGTCTGCCACGCCGAGGATGTCGAGCGCCGCGAAGAGGTCGCTCAGGCTGGCGACGCGGCGGGCGAGAGCGGCAGGAGCGCCCTCGTCGACGAGCGCCGCGACGCGCGCCTCGAACTCCTCGCGCTCCGCGCTGACCAGCACGTCCGGCAGCGCCTCGGCGACCGCGGCGGCGCCGGCGGCGAAGCGCTCGACCTCGGCGCCGATGTCGAGCGGCCGCGGCCGGCCGCGCAGGAGCCAGCGCGTTGCGCGCTCGACGAGCCGGCGCGCCTCGAGCAGCATCGCGATCTGGGTGCTCGCGCCGATCTCGAGGTCGAGCGCCTCGACCTCGGCCCAGAAGCCGCGCATGTCGAACACGTCGCGGGCGACCGCGAACGCGCGCGCGATCTCCTCCGGACCCGCTCCCGTGTCCTCGTGCAGGCGGAACACGAACGTCGTGCCGGCGCGGTCGACGATGCCGTTCGTCACGCGCGTGGCGACGATCTCGCGCCGCAGGCGGTGGCGCTCCAGCCGGTCGGCGAAGCGCTTGGGCAGCGGGTCGGGGAAGTAGCCCGCGAGCTCGCCGGCCAGCGCAGGATCCTGCGCCAGGTCGGACTCGAGCAGGTCGGCGTAGAGCGTGATCTTGCTGTAGGCCAGCAGCACCGCCAGCTCCGGCTGCGTGAGCCCGAGGCCGGCTGCCCGGCGCTCGGCGACCGCCTCGGCGTCCGGCAGCGCCTCCAGCTGGCGGTCGAGCCGGCCCGCCTGCTCGAGGCTCCGCATCATGCGGTCGTGCACGTCGAGCATCGCGGGACCCTGGGCCAGCGCGAGGCTGAGCGCCTGCGTCTGGAGGTAGCTGCCGCGCAGCACCCGGTCAGCGACCGCGTCGGTCATGCTCGCGAGCAGTCGGTCGCGCTGCTTGCGGGTCAGGTCGCCGTCCGCGACCACCGCGTCGAGCAGGACCTTGATGTTGACCTCGTGGTCGGAGCAGTTGACGCCGCCCGCGTTGTCGATCGCGTCCGTGTTCAGCCGCCCGCCGCCGAGCGCGTACTCGATCCGCCCGCGCTGGGTGAAGCCGAGGTTGCCGCCCTCACCCACCACGCGGCAGCGGAGCTCGGCCGCGTCCACCCGCACCGCGTCACCCGCCTTGTCACCGACGTCGGCGTTGCTCTCCGCCCGCGCCTTGACGTACGTGCCGATCCCGCCGTTCCAGAGCAGGTCGACCGGAGCGCGGAGCAGCGCACGGATCAGCTCCGACGGCGTCAGTCGATCGGCCTCGATCCCGAGCGCGCGCTG
>DATFPW010000027.1:0-52882 GCA_035264605.1 Conexibacter sp.
GTCCATTCGGCACGACCCGCGGCTCGACGAGCACTATCCGGACCACTACCCGGCGCGCGTCGTCGTGCGGCTGTCCGACGGCCGCGAGCTGGAGCGGACGCGGACCGGCGCGCGCGGCGACCGCGAGGACCCCTTCGCAGAGGACGAGCTGACGCGCAAGTTCGCGGCGCTGGCGACACCGGTCCTCGGGGCGGAGGCGACCGAGCGCGCAGGCCGCCTCTGCCTCGCCTTCGAGACGGCCGGTGCGGCGGAGCTGCGCGCCCTGCTGGCACGCGTCCCCGAGCTGCAGCCGCCGGAGGTCATGTGATGACGTACGAGCGCCTGCTGGAGGAGCTGACGGTCGGACCGCGCCGGCTGCGCAACCGCGTGCTCGTGACGGGGCACACGACCGCCTACGTCGACGCCGACCACCTGCCCGACGCGCGCGACGCCGCGTACTTCGGGGCGCGCGCGGCCGGCGGCGCGGCGATGCTGTGCACCGGCACGAACGTCGTCCACCCGAGCTCCCCGCTGCCGTACGGCACCTACGCGGCGTTCGACGAGCGCATCGTGCCCGCGCACCGCGCGATCGCCGACGCCGTGCACGCGCACGACGCGCTGATGCTCGTGCAGCTCGGGCACATGGCCCAGCGCAACTACGACGAGCCGGTTCCGACATGGTCACCCTCGCCGATCGCCTTCCACACCGGCGGCCCGGTGCCGCACGAGATGACGCAGGCGGAGATCCGCGAGGTCGTCGCGGCGTTCGGCGAGACGGCCGCACGCGTGGAGCGCGCGGGGATGGACGGCGTCGAGGTCGGGCTCGGGCACGGCCAGCTGATCAACCTCTTCCTCTCGCCGCTCACGAACGTGCGCACCGACGCGTATGGCGGCTCGTTCGAGCGGCGGATGCGCTTCGCGCAGGAGGTGATGGCGGCGGTCCGCGAGGCCGTCTCCGACGCCATGCTCATCGGCGCGCGCGTGAACGGCGACGACGAGGTGCCCGGCTCGCTCGACGCCGACGCGTGGCTGGATGTCTCGGCGGCGATCGCCGCGACGGGGATCCCCCACTTCCTCAACGTCTCGCTGAACTTCCACGAGTCGCTCGTGCCGACGATGCACACGCCCCACGGCGCGTTCCTCGCGCACGCACGCGCGCTGCGCGCACGTGCGGAGGTGACCGTGCCGGTGTTCGCGACCGGGCGCATCACCGACGCGGCCGACGCCGAGCGTGCGATCGCCGACGGCGCGGTCGACGCGATCGGCATGACGCGGGCGCACATCGCCGACCCGGACGTCGTCGCCAACCTGCGCGCCGGACGCGAGCAGGCGACGCGGCCGTGCGTCGGCTGCGTGCAGATGTGCATCGGCCAGGTGCAGCGCGGTCGTCCGATCTCGTGCGTCTACAACTCCGTGACCGGCGCCGAGCGCGAGCGCGGCCCACGCGAGCGGCGGCCCGCCGCTCCGCCGCGCCGTGTCGCGGTCGTCGGTGGGGGCCCAGCCGGCCTCGAGGCTGCGCGCGTGGCGGCGCTGCGCGGCCACGCGGTCACGCTGATCGAGCGCGCGGAGCGGCTCGGCAGCAGCGTGGCCCTCGCCGCGACCGCGCCGGGGCGCGCCGAGCTGGCGCGAATGATCCCGTGGTACGAAGGGCGCCTGCGCGAGCTCGGCGTCGCGGTCGAGACCGGCCGTGACGTGAATGCCGCGGAGCTGTCGGCGCGCGACGCGGACGTCGTCGTCGTCGCGACCGGAGCGGCCGACGCCGTGCCGTCGTGGGCCGCCGAGACCGGCGACGGCACGGTGCTCGGCGCGCGCGGCGCGCTCGGCACCCCGGAACGGCTGACGGGGCACGTGCTCGTCGTCGACGAGGACCACCACGGTCAGGCGCTGTTCGTCGCGGCCGCCGCGCTGGCGCGCGGCGCCGCCGTCACGGTCGCGACCGAGCGGCTGTTCGTCGCCAGCTCGGTCGAGCGCGGCACACGCGACGACCTCTACCGCCTGATCCTCGGCGGCGGCGGCCGCTTCCTCCCGAGCCAGCGCGTTGCCGCGCTGCGCGACCGTGCGGTGCGGTTGGAGAGCATGTTCACGGGAGAGCCGACCGAGCTGGAGGCGGACGTCGTCGTGAGCACGGCGGCCGCCTCCGACGACGCGCTCGCCCGCTCGCTCGCGGATCAGCACGAGCTCGTGCTGATCGGCGACGCGCTCGCGCCGCGGCGGATCGACTCGGCGGTGCGCGAGGGCTTCGACGCGGCGGCAGCGCTGTGACCGTCGCCCTCGATCGCCCGCGGCTCGCGCTCGGCAGCTTCCCCACGCCGCTGGAGCGGGCGGAGCGGCTCGGACGCGACCTCGGCATCCGCCTTGCCGTCAAGCGCGAGGACCTCTCCGGTCTGCTGCTGGGCGGCAACAAGGTGCGCAAGCTCGAGCTGCTGCTGGCGAGCGAGCCGTACGCCGGCGCCGACGTGTGGATCACCGTCGGCGGCGTGCAGTCCAACCACGCGCGCGAGACGGCCGCCGCCGCCGCACGCCAGGGCAGGCGCTGCGTGCTCGTGCTGGCCGGCGATCCGCCCGCCCAGCCGGCGAACGGCAACCTGCTGCTGTTCGAGCTGCTCGGCGCCGAGCTGCGCTTCGCCGGCGCGGACGCGGACGACGCCGCTGTCGCCCGCGCCGTCGAGCAGGTCACCGGCGAGCTGGCGCGCGACGGGCTCACGGCGGCGGCGATCCCCGTCGGCGCCGCGCACCCGCTCGGCGTGGTCGCCTGGGCCGAGGGGATGACCGAGGCGCTCGGGCAGCTCGACGCGCTCGGCGAGCGCGTCGAGCATGTCGTGCTGTCGGCCGGAACCGGCTCGACCGCGGCCGGCTGCGCGCTCGCGCTCGCCGAGCGGCGGCTCGACGTCCCGGTGTGGGGCGTCTCGGCCAACTGGGACGCCGCGCGGCTCGCGGCGGCGGCCAGCGAGCTGCTGCCGGCCGCTGCCTCCGACGACGACGTCGCCGCCCGCGCCGAGGGCCTCCTGCGCTGGGACGAGCGGCAGATCGGGCCGGGCTACACCGTCGCGACGCCGGCCGCCCGCTCGGCGCTGCGGCGGCTTGCCGGCGCGGGGCTGTTGGGCGATCTGACATATACCGCTAAGGCGTTCGCGGGCCTCGAGCTGTTGATCGAGGAGGGAAGCATCGCGGCAGGGGCCTCGGTGCTGTTCCTGCACACGGGAGCGTCGCCGGAGACGTTCGCGCGACCCCGCGCGGACGTGATCGACCAGGGAGGCGCAAGGTGAAGGCATCCGAGACGGGCGCGGCGATCCGAAACCCGACGGCCGCGGATCGCGTGTACGAGCGGTTCTACGACGACCTGCGCTCGCAGGCGCTCGGGCCGGGCTCGCTGCTGCTGGAGGAGGAGCTCGCGCGCCGCTACGAGGTGTCGCGCACGCCCGTCCGCGAGGCGCTGCGGCGGCTCGCGCAGGACGGGCTCGTCGAGCGCAGCGGCGGCAGCCTGCGCGTCAGCCAGCTCACGCGCACCGGCGTCGACCAGATCTACCCGATCGTCGCGGTTCTGGAAGGGCTCGCGGCGCGCATGGCGGCCCAGCAGATGTCGACCGAGCGGCTCGCGCAGCTCGACGAGCTGCACCAGCGCATGAAGCTGTCGGCCGACGGGGCCGACCACGTCGCCTACCTGAAGGCCAATCAGCGCTTCCACGCGCTGCTGCTGGAGGCGGCCGACAACCCGCCGCTCGTGCGCGAGATCGAGCGCTTCCGGCTGATCACGCTCCAGCTGCGGCAGGTGATGCTGCGCCTGCCGGGCCGGCACGAGGAGTCCGTCGCCGAGCACGAGCAGCTGCTCGACGCGCTGCGCGAGCGCGACGGCGCACGCTCCGAGACCCTGATGCGCCGTCACGTCGAACGGGCCCACGAGGTCCTCGCCGTGGCGCTGATGGCGACCGAGCTTGTCTCGGCGACCCACCCGACGAGCGGAGCGCGCCGTCAGGCGCAGGCTCCGAAGCACAACTAAGAGGAGGATCTGATGGCAGCGACCGACACCGCGACCGGCTACGACCTGCGAGGCGACCTGATCGAGGCGTGCTCGTGCCTGGCGCCCTGCCCGTGCTGGGTGGCCGACGACCCGGACGGGGGCTTCTGCAACTCGTTCACCGGCTACCACTTCCGCTCCGGACACGCGCGCGGCGTCGAGATCGCCGACATCACGGTCATCAGCCTCGTCCAGATCCCCGGCAACGTCTACGACGGGAACTGGCGCGAGGTGCTGTTCGTCGACGACAAGTCCACGCAGGAGCAGCAGGACGCGCTGCTCGACGCGATGCAGGGACGGCTCGGCGGCCCGCTGGCCGATCTCGCCGCCCTGATCGGCGAGCGCGTCGCGACCCACCGCGTGCCGATCGAGTACGCGATCGAGGACGGCACCGGCCTCGTGCGCGTCGGGCACCCGAGCGGCGAGGGCTACGCGATCGACACGCAGATGGAGCCGTATCGCGGCCCGGACGGGCAGCCGACACGCCTGGTGAACAGCGCCTGGAGCACGATTCCCGGCAACGAGGCGCTGATCGGTCGCGCGAGCCACAACCGCGTCGCGGTCCCCGAGCACGACATGGTCTGGGCCTACGAGCAGCGCAACTCGATCCAGGGGCTCGACTTCCGCCTGCACCACGGCTAGATGTCGACCGGGCTCGGCACCACGCGCGAACCGGCCGTCGGGGCCGCGGCGGCGATCGGCCTGCTGGCGGCGCTGCTGCCGCTGACTGCGCTGCTCGTCGACAAGCGTGCCGCGCCGTTCGTCGCGGGGGCCGTCCTGATGGCAGCCGGCTTCGCGAGCATGGCGCCGTGCGAGCTCCAGATGGCGGGGACGCTCGCGCGCGTGCTCGCCGCGATCTCCGAGCGGCGGGGAGCGGCCGCCGGCCGCGGCGCCGTGCGGCGCGCGGCGGTCGTGTTCGCGGCCGGCTACGTGCTGCTGTACCTGCCCGTCGCGCTCGCGCTCGGCGGCCTCGCCGTCGTGCTCGGGCCGTACGCGTGGACGCTGCTCGGGCTCGCGGCGCTCGTGACGCTCACGCTCGGGCTCGCGGCGCTCGGCCGCGGCCCGGCGTGGCTCAAGCGCTGCCGCGGGCCGCTGTGGCTGCTGCGCTCCGGTCGCGCGTCGTTCGAGCGCCCGTTCCGGGCGGGGCTCGCCTTCGGGCAGTACTGCGCAGCCTGCTGCGGGCCGTACGTCTACGCGCTCGCGCTGCTGGCGGGCGGCGGTGAGTCGTTCTGGCTCGGCGGCGCGATGGTGCTCGGCTATGCCGTGCTGATGGCGCTGCCGTTCCTCGCGACGGCGGTGCTCGCACCGGAGACGTACGGGCAGCTCAGCCGCCGCGTCGGCGTGCTGGCACCCGTCGTCGCGCGCGCGACCGGCGCCGCGCTCGTCGGGCTCGGCGTCGTCCTCGCGGGCACCGCCGTCGTGGGGGCGCTCGCGTGAGCGCCACCGCCGCCGCCCTGCCGCTGGGTGCCTGGCATGTGGAGCCGGGCGTGCTGCTCGGGCTCGTGACCTGGTCGCTGGGGTACACCTGGCTCGCGACCCGCCGCTGGCGTGTGCGCCGGCGCTTCGCGCCGCTGCGCGCGGCGTCGTTCGCAACCGGCGTGCTGCTGATCGGCGTCGCGCTCTGCTCGCCACTCGACGCGACCGCCGACGACGGCTCGCTGACGGCGCACATGCTCCAGCACGAGCTGCTCGGCCTGCTCGGCCCGGCGCTGCTGGTGCTCGGCCTCGACGCTCAGCTCACGGCCCCGGTCACGCGTCTCGTGATCCGCCCGGCGCTGCGCGGCGCGCGCTCCGCCGTCGTGTTGCGAGCGCTCACGAGCCCGCGTCTCGCGCTCGGCGCCTACGTCGGCGTCAGCGTCCTGTGGAGCCTGCCTGGCGGCTACGCGCTGGCGGCCGATAACGAGCTGGCGCACGTCGCCGCCCACGCGAGCCTGATCAGCGCCGGCTGCCTGCTGTGGCTCGCGACGCTCCAGCCGCTCCCGTCCCTGCACCGCTGCGGCCCATGGACGCGGGTCCTGCTGCTCGGCTGCGCCGGCGCGCTCGGCGCGACGGTCGCGGCGGCGTTGATCTGGCTGCCGGCGCCGCTCTACGACGCCCAGGCGCCGGACGTGCTGGGCCTCGGCGTGACCGCCGACCAGCGGCTCGCGGGCGCGCTGATGATGGCCGTCGAGATGCCGCTGCTGCTCGGAGCCGCCGCCTGGGCGGTCGTGAGCGCCGCTGCGCGCACGCGCCTGCCCGTCCTCTTCCCCACCCCCCTCACCTCCGACACGAAAGGCGGGCACGCGGATGCCTGAGTTCCTGAAGGAAGGACGGCCGCCGGGTATGCAGTCCGACGCGGCCGTCGAACAGCGCGTGCGCGGGATGCTCGCCGAGATCGAGCGCGACGGCGAGAGCGCCGTGCGCCGCTTCTCGCGCGAGCTCGACGGCTGGGACCCGGTGTCGTTCGCGCTCGACCCCGACCAGATCGCGGCCGCCACCGCGACCGTGCCGGCGCAGCTGCGCGCGCAGATCGACAGCGCCCACCATCAGGTGCGCACGTTCGCCGAGGCGCAGCTCGACTGCCTGCGGCCGCTGGAGACGACGGTCGGCGACGGCGTCGTGCTCGGGCACCGGCTCGTGCCCGTCTCGTCGGTCGGCGCGTACGTCCCGGGCGGTCGCTACGGGCTGATCTCCTCGGCGCTGATGAGCGTCGCGACGGCGAAGGCGGCCGGCGTGGAGCGCGTCGTCGTGATGAGCGCGCCGCGCGGCGACGGCGGCATCAACGCGGCGACGCTGTACGCCGCCCACGTCGCGGGCGCCGACACGGTCTACGCGCTCGGCGGCGTGCAGGCGATGGGCGCGATGGCCTACGGCGCGCTGCCGGGGCTCGAGCCGGTCGACATGATCGTCGGCGCCGGCAACGCCTACGTGGCCGAGGCGAAGCGGCAGCTGTTCGGCCGCGTCGGCATCGACCTGCTGGCCGGCCCGACCGAGGTGCTGGTGATCGCCGACGAGACCGCCCGGCCGGCGGTCGTCGCGGCCGACCTGCTCGCGCAGGCCGAGCACGGTCCCACCTCCCCGGCGGTGCTGATCACCACCTCGCGCGAGCTCGGCGTCGCGGTGCTGGACGAGATCAAGCCGCTGCTGGCGGCCTGGTCGACCGGCGACGTGGCCGGCGCCGCGTGGGCCGAGCACGGCGTCGTTGCAGTCGTCGAGGACGACAACGCGGCAGTCGCGCTCGCCGACGAGTACGCGTCCGAGCACCTCCAGTTGCAGGTGCGCGACCCGCGCTGGTGGGAGGAGCGGCTGCGCAACTACGGGACCGTCTTCTCCGGCGAGGAGACGACCGTCTCCTTCGGCGACAAGGGCGTCGGCACGAACCACACGCTGCCGACGAACGGCGCCGCTCGCTACACCGGAGGCCTGTGGGTCGGCACGTTCGTCAAGGTGCTGACGTTCCAGCGCCTGACGCGCGAGGCGAGCGCGCGCGTGGCGGAGATGGCCGCCGGCATCTCTACGGCCGAGGGGATGGTCGGACACGCCGCCTCCGCCGAGCTGCGCGGCGAGCTGGACCGCTTCGAGCGACTCCCGGTCGGTGCGGGCGGAGGCCGGTCGTGAGCGCCTCTGGGGTCCTCGCCGGCCGGCGTGCGTTCGTCAGCGAGGCGTCCGGCACGGTCGAGTGCGCGATCGTGGAGGCCCTCCTCGCCGACGGCGCACACGTGCGCGCCCACGCTCCGGCCGGGGTGGCCGGTCCGGACGGCGTCGAGCTGCTGGCCGGCGACCTCGGCGACCGCGAGCAGAGCCTGGCGCTGGCGGAGCGCCTCGGCGCGCTCGACGTGCTCGTGTGCGGACGCGGCACGCCGTCCCAGGCGGACGCCGCGTCGCTGTCCGCCGACGACTGGGCGCTCGCGCTCGAAGGGAGCCTGACGGCGCCGTTCGTCTTCGCGCGTGCGGCCGGCGCTCGCATGCGCGAGGCGGGTCGCGGCGTGATCGTCAACCTGCTCCCGGCGCTCGAGACGGCCGGCGTCGCCGCCGCTGCGACGGCCACGGCGCTGCTCGGCCTCACGCGCATCCTCGCCGTCGAGTGGGCGAGCGACGGGGTCCGCGTCGTCGCGATCACCGTCGAGGACGAGGCCGAACCGCGCGACGTCGCAGAGATCGTGCGCTACGTCGCCTCGCCGGCCGCGGCGTTCGTCACCGGCGCTCACCTGCGGGCCGGCGACCTGGCGGCTGCGAGCCCGGGCTAGCGCGACAGGACGGGACGTGGCCGGCGCTATCTGCCGCCGACGGCGGCGACGAACGCCGCCACGGCGGCGACGTCCTCGCCCTGCACGATCCCGGCCGGCATCGTGCCGTTGCCGCGCTGCCGGCCTCTCTCGACCGCGTCCTCCACGAGGCCCGCAGGCGGCTGGAGCTGGTCGAGGTTCGGGCCGACCTTGCCGTCGGCGCCGGCGGCGGCGAGCATGTGGCAGCTCGCGCAGTACTCGCCGAAGACGACGCGACCGTCCTGCTCCCGCTGCGTCAGCTCGATCGTCGTGCCGTTGACGCGCGCCGCGGCGCTGTCGTGGTTGCCGACGAGGATCAGCACCGGCACGGCCACGCCGATCGCCACGTAGAAGGCGGCGAACACGACAGCCGCGGTACGGCGGCTCCCGCGACTCTGCGACTGCAGCGTCGCGCGGGCTCCGCGCGGTCCACCGCGCAGCGCGATGAAGAACAGCACGAGGCCGACGACGACCCAAAACGCGAGAAATGCGGCGGTGGCGAGCATGACCGTTGCGGACCCTACCCTGAGCGGACCACGGAATGGAAGGGTGAAGTGCGCGAATGCCGCGCCGGCCCGTGCGCAGCGCCGACGCGCCAGCGCACGCCGTCTACCGTCGCCGCCCCTGCGCGAAGCTCATGACGGCGGGCGCGACAGCACGGAAGTCATCGACCGGCGCGAGCTCCTCGACCTCGGCGAGCGTCTGGCTCGGCGCGGCGAGCGGCTCGATCCGCTCGACGAGCAGGTTGATGCTGCCGCCGGCAGCCGGATGGCGCTCGAGCCGTCCGGCTGCGCGCACGAGCGGCTCGCTGCGGACGGTCAGGCGGCTGCGCTCGTAGAGCTTCGGCGGGACGATCAGGTTGATCGTCCCGTGCTCGTCCTCGAGCAGCATGAAGACGACGCCGCTCGCGGTGCCGGGGCGCTGGCGCGCAACGACCATCCCGGCAACCTGCACACGCGCGCCGTGCTCGATCCGCGACAGGTCGCGGCTGGCTACGACGCCGAGCGGCAGGCTGCGGCGCAGCTGCGCAAGCGGATGTGAGCGGGCCGTGAGGCCGGTCGTGTCGTAGTCGGCGAGCAGCTCGCCCCATGGGCCGAGCCGCTGCAGGACCGGCGCGTCGGGCAGCTCGAGCCCAAGCGCGAGCTGGGTGCCCTGCGGGACGCGCTTGCCCGGCGTTGCCACCCCCAGGCGCCACAGCGCAACCCGGCGATCCCCGCCGGCCAGCGCATCGCAGGCGCCCGACCATGCCAGCAGCTCAAGCGCCGGCCGGCCGGCGCCGGCACGAGCCGCCAGCTCCCCGAGATCGCGGAACGGCCCACCGGCCATGCGCGCGGCAACGAGCGCCTCCGCGTCCGCCTGCTGAACCCCCCGCACGTAGCCGAGTCCGATGCGCACGACGTGCGGATTGACGCGCTCCACAGTGCACTCGACCTCGCTCGCGTTGACGTCCGGCGGCAGGATTGCCAAGCCGCGCCGCTGCGCCTCATGCACGAGCGCATCGGGCGGATAGAAGCCCATCGGCTGCTCGTTCAGCAGCGCGCACAGGAACTCGGGCGGATAGTGCACGCGCAACCACGTCGACTGGTAGGCGAGCAGTCCGAAGGCGGCTCCATGCGCCTTCGGAAAGCCGAAGCCCGAGAAGCCGCGCACCTTGTCGAAGACGCGCTCGGCCAGCTCGGGGTCGACCCCGTGCGTGGCGATCGCGCCCGCGACGAAGTTCGCGTGGTGCGCCTCGATCGCCGCCTCCGAGCGCTTGCGGCTCATCGCGCGGCGCAGCCCCTCCGCCTCCCCCGCGCTGAAGCCGGCGAAGGCCATCGCGACCTCGATCACCTGGTCCTGGAAGATGATCGTGCCGAGCGTCTCCCGCAGCGGCTCGACGAGCGACGGGTGCTCGTAGGGCACCTCGAAGTCCGGATCGGTGCGCAGCCGCTGGAGCCGTTCGATGTACGGGTTCACGGCGCCGCCCTGGATCGGCCCGGGCCGCACGATCGCGACTTGGATCGTGATGTCCTGCAGCGTTCTCGGCCTCGTGCGCAGCAGCGAGGCCATCTGCGCACGGCTCTCGATCTGAAAGACGCCTGTTGTCTCGGCTCTCTGGATCGCGTCGTACGTCGGCGGGTCGTCGTACGGGATCCGCGAGAGGTCGATCCGCTCGCCGCGCAGCTGCGCGATCTGCTCGACCGCGCGCTCCACGGCGGACAGCATCCCGAGCCCGAGCAGGTCGATCTTCAGAAAGCCGGCGTCGGCACACGAGTCCTTGTCCCACTGGACCATCTGGCGACCCTCCATCGCGGCCGGAACGATCGGGCAGCAGTCGACCAGCGGACGCGTCGCGACGACCATCCCGCCGGGGTGCTGGGAGAGGTGACGCGGGAGCCCGTGCGCCTGTTCGGCGAGGCGGGCGAGCCACGCCCAGCGGCCGTTCTGCAGGCGCTCGGGACCGAGCGCTGACGCCACGTCGTGCGCGACATCGCGCGCCGACCAGCCCTCCGAGCCGCGCGCGACGCGCTCGATCTCGCCCGGCGGCAAGCCGAGCGCCTTGCCCAGCTCGCGGATCGCGCCGCGCGCGCGGTATGTGGGGAAGGCGGCGACGAGCGCGGAACGGTCCTTGCCGTAGCGCTCGTGGATGCGCGGGATCAGCGCCGCGCGCACGTCGCGCGGGAAGTCGAGGTCGATGTCCGGCAGCGCCGTCAGCTCGTCGTTGAGGAAGCGACCGAGGAAGAGTCCGTTCGCGATCGGGTCGACGTGCGAGAGACCGGTGAGGTAACAGACGATCGAGGAGACGGAGGAGCCGCGGCCGCGGCCGGGCGGCAGCAGCGCGCGAGCGGTGTCCGACCCGCGCACCTCGAGCGCGACCTCGCGCGCCAGCTCGAGCATGTCGCGGTGCAGCAGGAAGAAGCCGGAGAGGCCGAGCGCCGCGATGATGCGCAGCTCCTCCTCGAGCCGCGGGAGCGCCTCGGCGCGCAGCGGATGAGCTCTTGCACCGCGACGATCTCCCGCCGGGTAACGCTCGTCCAACTTGGCTCGCGACAGCTCAGCGAGGGTGCGATCGGCTTCGGCATCCTCTTCCCCGGGGTAGCGGTAGCCGTGGTGCTCGGTCAGGTCGAAGCGCAGGCGCTCGGCGATCGCCGCCGTCTCCGTCACGGCCTCGGGATGGTCGGCGGCGAAGCGCGCCGCCATCGCTTGCGGCGTCGCGAGCACGTGGCTGAAGTTGCCGCGCCGGCGCGGCTCGGAGGCCTCGAGCGTCGTGTGGTGACGGACCGCGACGAGCGTGTCCTGCAGCGGCGCGCGGGCGCGCGCATGCGCATGCACGTTGCCGGTCGCGACGGTTCTCAGCTCCAGCTCGCGCGCCAGCGCGGCGAGGCCGCGGTTGCGCGCGCGGTCGTCGCGCAGGAATGGGCGCTGCAGCTCGACGCGCAGGCGACCCGGCTCAAAGGCGTCGCGCAGCTTCGTCAGCGTCACGCGGTCGTGGATCCCGTGCGTCGCACAACCGCTGAGGCAGACGAGCCCATCCGCGTGATCGAGCACGGCCGCGAGCGAGACGTGCGGCTGTGTTGCCTGGCGAAGGCGCACGCCGGGGGCGGGTCCCCCACCCGCCCCCGGCCCCCCAGTGCGCTCTCCCGCTGGCTCGGGATCCCCGTGCGTGTGAGCATGCGCGCGGGTCACGAGCCGGCAGAGGTTGCGCCACCCACGCTCGTGCGCGACGAGCAGCGTCAGGTGACGGCCGTCGTCGAGCGTCAGCTCGGCGCCGTGCAGCGCCCGCAACCCGACCGCCTTGCATGCCTGCGCGTGCTCCATCGCGCCGCAGACGTTGTCGTGGTCGGTCAGCGCGAGCGCCTCGTGTCCCAGCTCGCGCGCCGCAACCGCCTGCTCGTCCGGCAGCGAGGCGCCGTCCAGGAACGAGAAGGCGGAATGCGCGTGCAGCTCCACATAGGACACGAACACATGTTCGCTTCCCACATCTACGTTGGCTACCACCCGGAGGTGGAGCCGTGGGAGGGATGCGCTTGAGCGCACCCCTCCCGATGGACCTACCTGGCGATCTGGAACGCCACGTTGTTTCTCACGATCATTGCGTTATTGCCCGCCGCTGACGGGAGCCTGAGCCTCAGGTTCACGAGCGGATTGGCTATCCCGAGCAGCCCGCATCCCGAAGCGCCCGAAACCGCGAACGCGTTGTCGACGCTCGTCGCGCCGGTCAACTTCAGAATCGGAGGCACTACCGATTCGTCTATGCTGATTTCCCCGATGCTTCCCGAGATGGGTACGTTCGGAGGAGGCGGGCTCGTGGTGCCGGTCGTCAGGTTGACCCTCGACGGGTTGCTGTTCGTCCCGATGTAGCAGTTCGAGCCGAGTATCGGGTTTTCGAGCTTCACCTTGACCGGGAGGCTGATCGTCGTGATCGGAATCCCAAGGTCGATGGTTACCGCGCTTGTCGGCCCGGCGAGCTGTGCTATCGCTAGGACAGCGTTGCCGGGGATGGGGAATTCAATCCCGAGGATTCCGCCGGGGATCCTTATGGCTCTCGAGAAGAAACCGTCGGTGCCCGCAGGCGGTATGAATCTCCTCGTTTCGGAATTTATGCCGCCGCGAATCTCGAGCGATTCACCGAGCGGCACCGTGAAGCCCTTTATTTCGAGGCTGCCGCTTACGCTCTGGATGTCAGCGCACGTAAACACTTCGGGATTCGATCTCGGACAGTCCGAGAAGTTCGGAAAAGCCGCCGTCGCGGAGCTCGCGAACAGCAGTGACGCACCAATCGCCAACAGCGCGACGAGGTGCTTGCGCATAGTCATGCATGACCCCTCTCTGCGAAACATCGCAGGTCGTTGTGAGCACGCTTGAAGCCGCGCACACGAACGTCCGTGGTGCACGTCGGCCAGCCGCGTGACTCCCCCAGTGTCCGCTAGGGCGAACACCAGTAATACACTATAAAAAGGTGTACTGCGCGTCAAGCTACCGCTGCGCGAACCAGCCTCCGTCGCGCAGGTCGTGGAAGACGACGACGTCACGCCCACACGTCGTGACGATCTCCCAATAGCGACGTCGGATGGGGCTGCCGTTCCACCAGCGGTCCTCCACGAGCCATGACTCGCGCACGCCGTCGACGACGCGACCGTCGACGACGCACGGACGGCCGTCATTCAGGTCTGCCTCGACCCGCGCGCGACGAGGCTGCCCCAGCCGATGGGTACGACCGGCGGACCTGCTCATTCGAACGGCGTCAGCACGACGCGGCGCTCGGGCACGCGCGACTGCTCCTCCACTGCGAGCACGCGCAGCGCTGCGTCGGGCCCCGCCGCCGCGCGCGCCTGCTGGACCGCCTCGCGCAGCCGCGAGCGACGCACTGCCACTGCCTCGTCGAGCAGCGAGCGCTGATCGCTCGTGGGCGGGCCGAAGCGCTCGACGGCGAGCCGCAGCCGCTCCGCCGGCGCCGGCAGCAGCGCGAGCCGCTGTGCGAGCGCGAGCAGCATCCGCTGCGGATCCGCGAGCGCTTCGCGGAACGGGACCCGGTCCCGCCAGGTACCGCCCTCCACAAGCGTTGCCGACAGCACGACCGTGCGCAGCGTGCGCCCGCGGCGTTCACGCCGCGCGAGCAGCCGATCGACGAGCAACTGCAGCGCGCGGTCGAGCTGGACGCCGGAGAGCGCCTCCGGCAGCTCGAGCTCCTCGGCCAGACGCTCAGGCGGCTGGCGCGGCGCGAGCGCTCCGTCCCGACCGCACGCGAGCTCGCGTGCGAGCAGGCCCTGCGCGCCGAAGCGGTCAGCCACTGCCGCCCGCGGCAGCGCGGCGAGCTCACCGAGCGTGGCGATCCCCAACCGCTCGAGCGGCTCCGGCAGCGAGACCGTCTCGCGCCGGCCGTGCAACAGCGCGACCGGCAATCCCGCGAGATAGGCAGCCGCCTCCGCCTCGCCGCCCGCGACGACCATCGGCCGCCGGACGCGGGCACGCGACGCAGCCGCGAGCGCGCAGAAGCGCGACGGCCCGGCGCCGAGCCGAGCTGGCTGACGCAGCGCATGACGCGCGGCGGCCAGCACGCGCTCGAGCGACCCCCCATGGAGCCGGAGCAGTCCACGCGCGGCGAAGCAGGCAAGCCCTGGTCGCTCTGGCTCGACTGCCGCGCCGATCGACTCCAGTCGCACCAGCAGCCGCTCCCAGCGGTCGGCGACGCCAGCCGGATCGGGCGGCACGAGCGTCAGAGACGGACAGCGCGCAAGCGCCTCGCCGAGCGGCGTCCCAGCTCGCACGCCGAACGCCTCCGCGGCAGGAGACGCCTCTCCCACGCGCGCCTCCCCGCCAGGCTCGGGCGCAAGCGCCGCAGGCGTGCGCAGCAGCTCCTCACGGTCGCCGGCGGCGACAGTCAGCTGGAAGCGGGGAAGGAGGACGCAGACGATCACGATGCGAACGCATGTTCGCCCCGTGATGCGCCCCGCACCACCGTCCACGGGTGGAAGACCACCGCCCGCGAGTGGAGTACGGGGCGGCAACTCACGCGGGGACCGGAGCCCCGCGACGATTCAGACCGCCGGCTGGAACGCCCCCGCGAGTGCGTCGGCGTCGAAGCCGCCAACGTCGCGCTGCTTGGTCGCAAAGCGGTACAGCGCGACGCGGAAGATCACGTGAGCGTCGAAGAGAGGATCGCCGCGCCGAGGACGCTTGACAGAGCACGCTACCGCGCCCCTCCGCGATGGCGGAGGGGCGCGGTGCGCAGCGACGTCGGACGGCTAAGCGGTCAGCCTAAGCGCCACGTCATTGTAGACGGTGGTCGAGTTGTTGCCGGCAGCCGAAGGCAGCCTCAGCCTCAAGTTGACGAGCGAGTTGATCAATCCGAGGCCGAGCCCACATTCGGTCGCGCCCGGGACGGCGAAGGAGTTGTCAACGTTGATGCCACCTCTGAAGATGAGGCCTCTTTCGAAGCCTTCTTCGGTGCCGCGCGAGCCGCTGATCGGCGTGTTCGGCGGCAGCGGGCTCGTCGTACCGGAGGTGAGGTTGAGCACCACCGGCCTGCTGTTCGTGCCGATGTGGCAGTCCATACCGAGCAGGACATTCACGAGGCGGACCTTGATCGGGATGGTGATGTCGTGCGTGATGATGTTGAGTCTGATCGCTGACGCCGGGCCGGCGAGCTCGGTGATCGCTAGCACGCTGTTGCCGGGGATCCATTCTATGCCGAGGAGGCCGCCGGGAACCGGCACAGCTCTGGCGAAGAAGCCATTCGTCCCGGTCGGAGGTACGAACAGCGGCGTGAAGGTGCCGTTGCCCCTGAGCGTCCCACGGATCTCGAGCGATTCTCCGAGCGGAACGTTAAAGCCCTTTATGTTTATGTTTGTCCCCGCTCTGTTCTGGATGTCGAGACAAGCGTCAAATTCAAAGTTGGTCGCCGTGCAGCCTGCGAAGTTGGGGAAGACGGCCTGCGCCGTCCCCGCAACTCCAAACAGCGCCATCGCAGCGATGACAGCAGCAATTGACAGGGCATGCCTGTGTGCTCGCATGAGCTCTCTCTGCCTTTCTCCACGCTCTGCGCGGATGTCGTCAAACGGACGTTCCCAGCACTCCGCACGACGCGAGCACGGTCAGACCCCCACACCCGCCGCATCCGTGCGACGCACTGCCATCCCCCATCAGCGGCGGGCTCACCCGCCCGTGCGAACTCCAAGTTCGCAGTCTGACTCTAGAAACTAGAGTGTGTTGTGTCAAGGAGGAACGGGGCCACGTCAGCGTTGCGCCGCCCACAGCCGCCATCTCCCGGGGACGCCCTTGAGCGCGTGCTCGCCGCGGTCTTTGAAGTCGATGCCCGAGCCGACGACAAGGTCCTTGACGGTGTTCGACACAAGCACCTCGTGCGGTGCCGCCAACGAGCCGACGCGCGCGCCGATATGGACGGCGAGCCCACCGACGTCGTCTCCGATCGCTTCGCACTCGCCCGTGTGGAGGCCCGAGCGCAGCTCGACGCCCAGCTCGCGCACCGCGTCGCGCAGCTCGATCGCGCAGCGAATCGCGCGCGCAGGTCCGTCGAAAGTCGCAAGAAATCCGTCGCCGAGCGACTTCACCGCCCGTCCGCGGTAGCGCACGAGATGCGCACGGCTGAGCTCGTCGTGGCGGGCGAGCAGCTCGCGCCATGCGCGATCGCCGAGGCGCGCGGCCGTCTCGGTCGAGCCGACGATGTCGGTGAACATGACGGTTGCCAGCACGCGATCCGGCTCCGGCGGTGTGTGCGTGCCCGTGAGGAAGCGCTCGACCTCCGCGAGCACCCGCTCGCTGTCCCCGACGACCAGCAGGTTGTCGCGCCCCTCCAGCTCGACGTAGCGCGCGCCCGGGATGTGCTCGGCCAGGTACTGCGAGTGACGCACGTCGATCACCTGATCGTCGCGCCGGTGCAGGACGAGCGTCGGCGCCGTGATCGACGGCAGCACGCTGCGTACGTCCGTCTCCCCGGAGATGTCGAACAGCAGCCGCAGTGCGCCAGGGCTCGCGGACAGGCGCTCGAGCTGCGCGAACCAGCGCTTCAGGGACACGTCGTCCGCGGCGCTCGGCGCGATCAGGTCGAACCGCGCCCCCTCTCCCCAGTGGGCGAAGATCTCCGAGATCCGCTGCTCGCGCTCCGCGCGCGTGCCGGGCCACTCGTAGCCCGGCGCGCCGGTCACGCGTGCCATCCCCGCGTACAGCACGAGCGCACGAGTGCGGTCGGGATGCGTCGCCGCGTAGAGCATCGCCATCGCAGCACCGTCCGACTGGGCGAACAGCGCGGCGCGCTCGGAACCGACCGCGTCGAGCACGGCCGTGACGTCCTCCATCTGGTCCTCGAGCGTCGTCGTCGAGGAGATCGGGTCCGACAGGCCGGTGCCGCGGCGATCGAGCAGGATCAGGCGCGAGAAGCGCGCGAGCCGCTCGAAGAAGGCGGCGATGCGCGGCTCGGCCCACAGGTGCTCGACCTGCTGCAGCTGCGGTGGAACGTAGACGAGGTCAACGGGGCCGTTGCCGACGACCTGATAGGCGATGTGGACGTCGCCCGCGCGGGCATAGCGTGTCTCGGGGACCACCGGGGCCAAACCTCCGCGTGGGAGCGTAGCTTGCCCGCGGGGACGAGACGACGCGATCCGCCCCCTCCTCCCGCGGGGAGGGAGCGGATCGAGATCAGGCTGCGATGCGTCGCCTACGGAACGAAGGCGAGCGCGACGTCGTTGTTGAGCACTATCGAGTTATTGCCGGCAGCCGATGGCAGGCCGAGCTTGAGGTTCACGAGCGTGTTGATGAGACCGAGGCCAAGGCCGCATTCGGTCGCACCCGGAACGGCGAACGAGTTTTCGACGTTGGTGTTGCCGGTCAGCGTGAAGCCGCCGGGGATCGACCCGACAACACCTCTCCTGCCCGAGATCGGCCTGTTCGGCAGCGGCGGGCTCGTCGTGCCGGTGATCAGGTCGAGCATGACCGGCCTGCTGTTCGTGCCGATGTGGCAGTCCATCCCGAGCAGCAGGTTCACGAGCCGGACCTTGACCGGCATTCTGACCCGGCCGTTGTTGGGTTCGATCTTGATCGCCGATGAGGGTCCAGCCAGCTCGGTGATCGCTAGCACGCTGCTGCCGGGGATCCATTCTATGCCGAGGAGACCGCCCGGGACCGGCTCTGGTCTGGTGAAGAGGCCGGTCGTGCCGGCCGGCGGAATGAAATCGGGTATATCGGTCCCATTCGGAATGAGATTCCCACGGATCTCAAGCGATTCGTGGAGCGGCACGTTGAAGCCCCTTATGTTGAGGTTCCCGCTCCGGTTCTGGATGTCGACGCAGAAGCCCCCTGTCGCGCATCCGCTGAAGTTCGGGAACACGGCCTGAGCGGCCCCCGCCCCCACCATCAATGCCATCGCGGCGACCACAGCGGCCACCACGATGCGATATCGACGTGATCTCATCATGTCTCTCTGCCTTTCTCGACTGATGCGGCATGGAGGAGGCGACGTGTCCAGCACCTGTCGCGACGCGAGTACGACGCGGCCCCCTGCGCGCCACAGAATCCCGCGACGCACGAACGCCATCCCCCATCAGCGATGCGGTAGAACCCACCCCCCGGGCGCGAACACCGTTCGCGCTTAGACGTGACACTAGAAACTTGAACGGCTCTGTGTCAAGTCGCCCCTTGTATCGCAAACATAGGGTTTTTGATCCGCCAAGTTCTAGATTGGCGTAGCGGACGTGCGCCAAGTCCTGTCGTTTCATGGGGTTCAGCTTCCGCCCGCGCGCGCCGCTCACCGCTAGGGTGCGCCCATGCTTGATGCATACGTGCTCGACGCGGTGCGCACCCCGTTCGGTCGCTACGGCGGTGCGCTCGCCGGCGTGCGCCCCGACGACCTCGCAGCACACGTGGTGCAGACGCTCGTCGCGCGCTCGCCGCAGCTCGAACCGGAGACGATCGACGACGTGATCTTCGGCAACGCAAACGGCGCCGGAGAGGAGAACCGCAACGTCGCGCGCATGGCCGTGCTGCTGGCAGGCCTGCCGACGTCGATCCCCGGCGTGACCGTGAACCGGCTGTGCGCGTCGTCGCTGGAGGCGGCGATCGCAGGCAGTCGCGCAGTCGAGTGCGGCGACGCCTCGCTGGTGTTGACCGGGGGCGTCGAGTCGATGACCCGCGCGCCGTGGGTGCTGCCGAAGCCGGAGAAGGTCTTCCCGCGCGGCGACGAGACGCTCGCCTCCACGACGCTCGGCTGGCGGCTCGTCAACCCGCGCATGCCAGAGCGCTGGACGATCTCGCTCGGCGAGTCGACCGAGGTGCTCGTCGACAGATACGGCATCTCGCGCGAGGCTCAGGATGCCTTCGCGGTGCGCAGCCATCGGCGTGCGGCGGCCGCGTGGGACGATGGCTTCTACGACGACTGGGTCGTGCCAGTGCCGGACACGGAGTTGGCACGCGACGAGATCATGCGACCGGACAGCTCGCTCGATGCGCTCGCGAAGCTCAAGCCGGCCTTCCGTCGAGAGGGAGGCACCGTCACCGCAGGCAATGCCTCGGCGTTGAACGACGGCGCAGCCGCTGTGCTGATCGGCGACGCACGTGCGGCCGCCGCGATCGGCCGCGAGCCGCTCGCGCGAATCGCGGGGCGCGGCGTGTCGGGCGTCGACCCCGACGTGTTCGGCATCGGCCCGGTCGAGGCGGTGAATCGCGCGCTCACGCAGGCGGGGATCGGCTGGGGCGACGTGAGCGTGCTCGAGCTGAACGAGGCGTTCGCGGCGCAATCGCTCGCCTGCCTCGCCGAGTGGACCGAGCTCGACCCCGAGCGCGTGAACGTCAACGGCGGCGCGATTGCGCTCGGCCACCCGCTCGGGGCGAGTGGCGCACGCGTGCTCGCCACCTGCGCTTATGAGCTCCGCCGTCGCGGCGGCGGCTGGGGCGTGGCGACACTGTGCATCGGCGTGGGTCAGGGGCTCGCGGTCGTGCTCGAGGCGTGAGCGCGGTTACCGGCTGGGCGCGCACCGGCTCGCCTCAGGCTGAAATAGAAAAGCCCCGCCGAAGCGGGGCTTTTCCTTAGCTGACCGGTAAGCGGGATTCTGTCGTGAGCAGTCATCCATCTGTGCGGCCGACCTGGACCTCGGCGGGCAACCTGCAAACGGTCCGGCTTGACCTTGCATCGGGTGGGGTTTGCCTGGCCGCCGCGTCACCACGGCGCCGGTGCGCTCTTACCGCACCATTTCACCCTTACCGGCCCGCCCCGAGAGGCGGACGTAGGCGGTGTCATTTCTGTGGCACTGTCCCGCGGGTTTCCCCGGGTCGGCGTTACCGACCACCCTGCCCTGTGATGTCCCGACTTTCCTCGAAGGCGAGCCTCCGCGACTGCTTGGTCAACAACAGGGAGCGTAGCTCGCAGCGCGCTGCGTGCAAGCCATGCACGCGAACCTGCGGCGGATCAGTCGAGCGTCGTGCCGCAGTCGTCACAGCAGCCAAGGACGGCATCGGATGCGGCGCGCGGGCGCAGCGAGCCCCCGCACAGCGGACACGCCACGACGACCTGGGCGGCGAGGCCCTCCCAGGCACCGACGATCGCGTCGTCGAGCGTCAGCTCACCACCCAGGTCGCCGTCACGCTCGCGCGCGATATCGCCCACGGCCGGTGCGCGCACCTCCGGCCCCGGACCGAACAGCGAGGGCGGTCGCTCGATGCGCTCCGCCATCAGCACGGTCATCACATGCTCCGCATGAGGCCGACCACTCTGCCGAGGATCCGCACCTCACGCGTACGGATCGGCTCCATCGCATCATTCTCCGGCTGGAGTCGTATGTGGTCCGGCTCTCTGTAGAAGGTCTTGACCGTCGCCTCCTCGCCGACGAGTGCCACGACGATCTCGCCGTCGCGCGCCGTGTCCTGAGGGGACACCACCACGAGATCGCCTTCGAGGATCCCGGCGTTCTTCATCGATTCGCCGCGCACGCGCAGCAGGTACTCGCCGGTCTCCCCTCCGACGATGCCCGGCGTCTGCACATACTCCTCGACGTTCTCCTCCGCGAGGATCGGCTGGCCGGCGGCGACCTGGCCGAGGAGCGGCAGCCCCGGCGGCCGGACCATGCTGCGCATGCCGTCGACCGCGCGGTCGAGCAGCTCGATCGCGCGCGGCTTCGTCGGGTCGCGCCGCAGCAGCCCGACCTTCTCGAGGTTTGCCAGGTGGGCGTGGACGGTCGAGGACGAGGCAAGTCCAACCGCCTTCCCGATGTCGCGCACCGTCGGCGGATAGCCATGGCGCGCGGAATAGCGCTTGATGAACTCGAAGATCTCCTGCTGGCGCTTCGTGAGGTCGACCATCGCGCAACGCGCTCCTAGGGCGGATTCCAAGACGAACGTGTGTTCGACCAGTCTACAGCGCCGCCGGACGGACCCGCAAGGCACCCGCCCCTCTATACTCACCGCCCACGCTCGCGCTCGTGGCGGAATTGGTAGACGCGCAAGGTTGAGGGCCTTGTGGGGGGTTTCCCCCGTGGTGGTTCGAGTCCACTCGAGCGCATTTCTCAAGAGGTTGCCGGACGTTGTGCAAACCGTCCGGCGGCGTTCGGACGTACTCGACGTCTTGCGCGGCACGCTGTGAGTCAGTTCGCTCCATCGAGAGCGTGGCGAGCCCAGGCAATGGCCTGCTCGGCCCAGCCGAGCGCCACGCCTCGGGCCACCGGAGGCGCGTCGTCGAACTCGCCGTAGCGCAAGCGAACACCGAAAGGCGTGAGTCGATCGATCTCCGCCAAGCTCGACGGCAACGTGGCTGCTTCTGTCGCGCACAGGTCCGCCAGCCCGGCGAGGTCGTGCGTGAAGGGGACCTCCACGCCGTGGAATGCGAGTACAGCCTTCAGCCTTCTCGACCGCCTGCTGCGCGTGGAAGCCGACGATCGCATCGGTCACGGCTCCGACGTCGAGCATCGCCCGC
This sequence comes from Conexibacter sp., assembly GCA_035264605.1. GTDB lineage: Bacteria > Actinomycetota > Thermoleophilia > Solirubrobacterales > Solirubrobacteraceae > Conexibacter. The sequence continues at coordinate 21,635 of DATFPW010000027.1, forward strand.
GCAGCGGCTTCGTCGTCCCGCGCGAGACGCAGCAGATGCTCGGCCAAATCACGCTGGCTCGCCATCAAGCAACGAGGACGCGTCCGTCGGCGAGCGCCGCATGGACGAGACTGCCTCGCACATCGCGCCACTCGGCGACATCACGCTCGCGGACAACCACCACGTCGGCCATGATCCGCATCCCGCGCAGGACACGACGCAGCCGCACGGACTCCACGGCCGTGTTCTCGACCTCCGGCTCCACCACGAGAAAGTCCAAGTCGCTGCGCGGTCCGGCGTCGCCCCGCGCATGCGAGCCGAACAGGACGACGCGCGCACCCGGCGCCGCCTCCGAGAGCCGGCGTCCCGCCTCGATGATGGTCGCATCGTCGATCATGCGGGTCACGCTAGCCGATCCGCACAGCGGCCGCCACACGCGCAAGGACGCGCGCGAATCCGGAAAAGGGTCCATAGTTCCAAGCGCGAACTTGGACCGATGCTTCTCCGCGCCTACGGCGAGTGGTGGGATCCCCTCGACGTCAAGTGGGGCGCGCCCCAGCCCGGCGGGCAGGGTGCTCTCGTAGGCCGCATCGGCAGATACCGCGGTCTAGAAACTGACGTGTGGGATCAGCGCGGCATCTACGTCCTGTTTCAGGATTGGCGAGTCGTCTATGTCGGCAAGACCGGGGAGCGGCCCTTGGGGACGCGCCTGCGCGCGCATCTCTACGACGACGTTGCGGGGCGATGGGATCGTTTCTCCTGGTACGGCGTACGCATCGTCAACAGCGACGGAAGCCTCGGGTCGACTCCGGCGCCAACCCGTCAAGTGCACGCACGGGACGTGATCGCGACGCTCGAGTCGATCCTGATCCGCGTCACGGCGCCGTCGCTCAACCACCGCCGCGAGAGAATCCCGGGCGCGCAGCTCGTCGTGCAGGACGCCGAGACTGCCCCGCGGCCGCTGCGCAGCTACGTTGCCGGCATCGAGCGACAGCTGGAGGATCTCGCGGAGCGCGTCGAGAGTCTCGCCGAAAGCGCCTAACCGGGATCCAACCCGCCTGATCTCAGATCGCTCGCAACGCCCGCCGCCGCTTCGTCCCACCCGGTTTGTGAGAAGTCCAGCCATCCGCATGGAGGAGCCCCGCTTGCTGCGGGGCTTCGTCGTTAATGGCGGCGACAGGATCCGAGCGCCACGCGTTGAAGTCCACACCTCCATGCTCGACCCCACGTCGACGGTCCCGACGGACCGCCCCAGTAGGCTCGGAACCGAGATGTCGGAGATCGAGGAGCTGCGGCAGGAGCTCGCGCGCCTGCGCGGCTGCCTCGTCGAGCGCGACCGCGAAGCCGAGCAGCGCGAGCTGCAGCTGCGCGCGTCCTATGAGGCGACCGTCCGCGCGCTCGCCGACGCGGTCGAGGCGCGCGACGCGTACACCGCCCGCCATGCCGAGCGGGTGGCCGCCTACGGCCTCGAGATCGCGCGGGCGTGTGGGATGGACACCGGGGACGGACCCGACCTCGAGTTCGGCTTCCTGCTGCACGACATCGGCAAGATCGCGATCTCCGACGCGATCCTCTACAAGCCTGGCCTGCTGACCGACGACGAGCGCGACACGATGCGCCGGCACCCGCTGATCGGCGAGGAGATCGTGCGCGGGATCGACTTCCTCGCAGGCGCGCGACAGGTCGTGCGCTCGCACCACGAGCGCTGGGATGGTGCTGGCTACCCCGACCGTCTCGCCGGCGTGGAGATCCCGCTCGCCGCGCGCGTGTTCGCCGTCGCCGACACGTTCGACGCGCTCACGAGCGACCGCCCCTACCGCGCGGCCGCATCCTTCCGCGAAGCCCGCCGCGTCATCGCCGAAGCCTCCGGCACGCAGTTCGACCCGACCGTCGCCGACGCGTTCGACGACATCGCGGACGAGCGCTTCGACGAGATCCGCGCGACGCTGGCGTAGAGATCTGAGGCAGAGCCTCAGATCTTCAGCATCAACACGGTGTTCAACCCGAACAGGACCGCGAACAAAACGGTCCAGCGGTTCAGGTTGCGCTCGACGAGCGATCCGCCGCCGAACGGTCCCGAGCCCGTGCCAACGCCGAACGCGCCCGACAAACCCGTGTCTCTCCCCGAGTGCATGAGGATGAGCAGGGTCAGGACGACGGCGATGATGACTTGCAGCACGGCGAGGATCGTGTACATGCTGCGCCGATCTTAGCCGACGGCCGGTGGCGACGTGACGGACTCGGCCTCCGCGGCTTCCGTGTGCGCCGCGTCGGAGCGCGCTCTCAGCGCGTCGATCCGCTTGAGCAGCGCGATCGCCTCCGTGCGCAGCTCCGCATCGAGCAGCTGGTGATCCGCTCTGGAGAGCTTGCCGGTGCGCTGGTCGAGCTCGGCGTCGCGGATCTCCTGGTACTTCGCTTCCTTCGCGGCCTGGAGGTCGGCCAGCTCGGCGCGTGCCGCGGCGTCCGGATCGAGCCCGCGGGCACGCCCGCGCAGCGGCATGCCCACGAACGCGACGACCGCCAGCACCACCGCGAAGACGATCAGCAGCTCCACGCGCGCGTCCTCACTGCGTCGTCCGTGCGAGCTCGCGGGCGACGCGCGCCGCGTAGCCGGCGGTCACGCGGCGCCGCGCAGTCGCGGGCGCCGGCCACAGCGCGAGCAGGCCGCCGAGGAACGTGATGATCGCGCCGATCCAGATCCACGTGGCGAGCGGCGAGACGATGAAGCGGAAGTCGGCCGGCCACGGCGAGGTCACCCAGCGCCGCGCAACCGCGGTGACGGCCGCATCGCGCAGCGCGTAAAGCTGCGCGACGGCTTGCTGTTGGTCGCCGTCGGGCTTGGACATGATCCCCACCATCGCCGTGCGGAAGGTTCTGTTGCCGCGTTCGATGATCGGCGTCAGCGGCGCGAGGTCTGGGGCGATCACGGTCCAGATGTCGCGCCCGAAGCCGGCCCGCAGCCCCACCTCGCTCTCCCGCTCGCCGCCGAAGAAGCGCCCGACGATCCCCTGCGAGATGTCCTGGGAGGGGTAGAAGCCGCGTGTCGTGCGCAGCGTCGCGACCTGCTTGCCGTCCTTCGAGACGTCGAGCACGGCGCCGAGCGAGATCTTCTCTGCTTCGGCTCTCGCCGTCGCGCGCACGTAGCGGATGTCGAAGCCGTCGACGCGCGCCGTCTGCCCCGGCCGCAGGGTGACGTCCTTCGCGTGCTGAAACGAGGACGAGACCGCGACGCCGAGCAGCAGCACGGCGAAGCCCGCGTGCACGACGTAGCCGCCGTAGCGACGGCGGTTACGCCGCACGACCCCCGCGAGCGCCACCGGCGCCGGCTCGCGCGCGGAGGCCTGACGCGCGCGCATCCCGCGCCACAGCTCCTGCCCCACGCTCGTCAACACGAACGCGACAACGCCGGCGAACGCGGCCGCCTTCGGCTCCTGCCATGCGCCGGGAACGAGCAGCAGCGCCAGCACGGTCAGGAGGGCCGCGGCACCCGGCAGCACGAAGCCGCGCCGGACGCTCGCCATCGTCAGCCGCCGCCAGGGGATCAAAGGCCCGATCCCCGACAGCGCGACGAGCGCGAACGCGAGCGGCACCGTGTACTTGTCGAACCACGGCGGCCCGACGGAGGCGCGCGTGCCCGTGACGGCCTCGGAGATCAGCGGGAAGAAGGTCCCCCACCACACCACGAACGCGAGCGCGACGAGGATCAGGTTCTGCAGCAGGAACACGGCCTCGCGTGAGAACAGCGAGTCGAGCTGGTGCTCCGATCGCAGATCGGCCCGCCGCCACGTGACGAGCCCGACGGAGCCGAGGACCATCGCGCCGATCAGGATCAGGAACGGGATGCCGAGCGTCGAGGCGCCGAAGGCGTGGATCGAGTCGAGGATCCCCGACCGTACGAGGAACGTGCCGAGGATCGCCAGCGTCCCGGTCGCGAGCACGAGCGAGGCGTTCCACACCTTCAGCATCCCGCGCCGCTCCTGGATCATGATCGAGTGGATGAAGGCGGTGCCGGTCAGCCACGGCAGCAGCGACGCGTTCTCGACCGGGTCCCAGGCCCAGTAGCCGCCCCAGCCGAGCTCGGTGTAGGACCAGCGCGCGCCGAGCACGATCCCGATCCCGAGGCACAGCCATGCGCCGAGCGCGAAGCGGCGCGTCGAGACGATCCACTCAGCGTTCAGGCGCCGGGTCACAAGCGCGCCGATTGCGAACGCGAACGGGATCGAGAAGAGCGTGTACCCCGAATACAGCATCGGGGGGTGGAACATCATCGCCGGGTGGCGCAGCAGCGGGTTGAGTCCGGTTCCCTCCTGCGGCACCTGCGCGAGCGACTCGAACGGGTTCGCCCAGAACAGCGTCAGCATCAGGAAGAACGCCCCGAACGTCATCAGCACCGCGGTCGCCACCGGCGCGACCTCGCGCACGCGCCGGCGCGTGATCAGGAGCGCGAGGCTCGACCAGATCGACAGCAGCCACACCCACAGCAGCAGGGAGCCCTCCTGCGAGGACCAGGCGGCGGTCGCCTTGTAGAACGTCGGCGTCGTCGTGCTGGAGTGCGTCGCGACGACGTTGAAGGAGAAGTCCGAGCGCAGGAACGCGATCTCCATGATCGCGAATGCGAGCGTCAGCACCCCAGCGAGCGCGTAGACGGCGCGACGACCGGAGTCGACCCACGCATGTCCGCCGCGGAAGGCGCCGTAGAGCGAGGCGCCGACGCCGTACAGCGCGACGGCGAACGCGACGATCAGCAAGGCGCGACCGACGGTGGCCATCGGATCAGGTGGGGCTGGCCGGCCCGGAGCCGGGTCTTGGCGGGGCGACCTGGAACTTCGACGGGCATTTTGTGACCATCGAATCCTTCTCCCCCATGAACAGGTCGCCGCGGCGCTGCACCTTCACCATCACGCCGCGGCCCTCGCGGAACGGGTCGGGCACGATTCCCGTGTAGCGGACTCGCACCGCCACCGGACGATGCGGGTCCCGCACGCTGAACCACAGCACGCCGTCGCCGCGTCTGACCGAGCCGTCCTTGACGGTGCCCGCGAGCGTGTAGGTCTTGCCCGCGACGGCCGCGTCCAACAGCTGCCCGGCGGTGCGCTCGTCGCTGCCGGCGCTGAAGCTCGTGTAGACGAGCGCGCTCGCAGCCAGCAGCGCAGCCGTGAGCGCGACGACGAGACGGATCCTGCGCTTGCGGGACGGGTTCATGCGTGGGCGATTGTCGCAGACCGCTAAGGCCAGGTGACCGACCTGCCGATGGGAATACCCCCGCTTCCACCAGGAATCGGGGGTGGAACGCCGAAACCTTTACCCGATCGATGCGTTGAAGCTCATGACTGTGCGCACCCGCCCTCATCGCCTCAGGACCCGCCCGCGCATCGGGCGCCGGGCGACGAGGCGCGAGACGAGCGTCGAGCCGGGCCTGTCGCATTCGGTCCAGCAGCCCGCGCCCCAAGCGCGCGAGCGAGCCGCCGGCGGTCCGCAGGATCTCGCCGCCTACTGTTGCTCGTGCGGCTACGTGTTCGAGGCGGCCGTCTCGACGACCGTCGGCTGTCCGCACTGCGGCGACACGCAGGCCTGGTAGCCGGACTCCGCAGATCCTCAGCTCAGGCCGTCACGTCAGCGCGTGCGCGCTCGATCGCCGGCCACACGACCCCGACCGTCCGCTCGACGAGATCCCCCCGTTCGGCGTCTGGCGTGCGGTACCACCAGCTCGTGAGCCCCAGCACTGCGGACTTCAGCAGCTCGGCCAGGATCACGAGCTGCCGCCAGCGGTCCGGGTGACCGTCGAACAGGCCCGGATCGCTGCCCAGCGTTCTTGCGAGGTGACCGGTGATGCGATCGTCCAACTCCCGGCCGATCGCCGAGACGCTGGTGCCTTGCAGCTCGAGCACGAGCAGGCGGGATGCCTCCGGGTGATCTTCGACGTAGCGGTAGATGGCGTCGACCGCGGTCTCGACGCGTTCGCGGCCGTTCGCGCCCGGCGCTCGCAGCGCCTCGTCCACCGTCTGCTCGATCTCGTCGCGTATCGCGTGCACGAGCTGCGTATAGAGCTCGCGCTTGGAGGCGACATGGTCGTACACGACGGCTTTCGAGATTCCCGCTGCCGAGGCGATCTCGTCCATCGCCGCACCGTCGTAGCCGTTGGCTGCGAAGGTGCGCAGCGCGGCATCCAGGATAAGCACGCGACGCTCTGGTCCGGGCAGGCGCCTACGCGTCGCCACGCGAGTTTGCACGGATGCGGGAATAGGAGGTCTGGCAGCCATCAGCTGAGTCTTACCATTTACTGGAGTGTAGACGTGTAGCAGGGCATTGCCCCCTTTTCACGACTTCCTCACGACCGCCGCGATACCGGTGATTGCTGCCGCCCGGAAGCGGGTAAGGAGAGGCGATGAGGCACGGAACCGGGAGCGCGCCCCAGCTGGAGCTGCTGCACGGGGGCGGCGCATCAACCAACGCACTGCGCACGCGGGCACTCGCCACGCGTGCACGCAGAGGCGACGGTCAGGCACGCGAGACGCTGATCGCCGAGCACCTGCCGCTCGCCCGCGCGCTCGCGCGCCGCTATCGCCGCGGCAGCGAGCCGCTTGACGATCTCGTCCAGGTCGCGTCGCTCGGTCTGATCAAGGCCGTCGACCGCTTCGACCCGGAGCGCGGACACAGCTTCTCGACGTTCGCCCAGCCGACGATCGTGGGGGAGCTGCTGCGGCACTTCCGCGACACCGGCTGGGGCGTCCACGTCGCGCGCGGCACGCAGGAGCTCGCGCTGAAGGTGCGCTCGGCGGCCGAGGCGATCGAATCGGAAACCGGCAGAGCACCCACGCCGCGCCAGCTCGCCGAACGCACAGGTGCGAGTCTCGAGGCTGTGGTGGAAGCGCTCGGCGCGCTCTCGAACCGCACCGCGCTGTCGCTCGCCGCGCCGACCGGCGGCCACGACGACGGCGGCAGCGACGCCACGATCGCGGACACGCTCGGAAGCGACGACGAGGGCTACGACCGTGCCGAGGCGCGCGCACTGCTCGGCTCGGCGGTCAGATGCCTGCCAGGGCGCGAGCAGCGGATCCTGCGGCTCCGCTTCGTCGAGGACATGACGCAGAGCGAGATCGCCACGGAGATCGGCGTTTCGCAGATGCAGATCTCGCGGCTCCTGCGCCAGTCGCTCGAGCGGCTCGCGCAGATCACGCGCGCCTCTGGCTCCAACGGCTGAGCCGCAGCGCCGGACTCCTTCGAGCTGCTGACCCAGCGTCAGCAGCTCGAACACATTCCTTTCACGGTCGGTTCACAACTCGGTAACCAACGGGTGGTCGGCGGCGCCGATCCTGTGTCCCGTGACGTCACCAGCCCCCCGAGGAAGCACTGCGGGCCGGCGCCCTGGAAGTCCTGCCGGCGGCGTATACGGCGGGGGCGAACGGTCAGGCGATCCCACTGACGCCGCGCAAGCTCAATCCGTGCCGACGCCGCGACGCCTGAGGAGGTCGTCGCAGCGTCTTCCCCAACGAACCAAGGAGTGTGCTGTGAATCGACTGCGACTGACCGCCCTGAGCGGCGCCGCGGTGCTGGCCCTGGGACTCGCCGCGTGCGGCGACAGCGGCAGCACCGGATCCTCGAGCTCGAGCGATGGCTCGCAGGTGTCCGGGACGATCCGCATCGACGGCTCGAGCACGGTGGGCCCGCTGACGGAGGCGGCCGCCGAGGCGTTTCAGGGCGAGAACTCCGAGGTTCGCGTCACGGTCGGCACGTCCGGCACCGGCGGCGGCTTCGAGAAGTTCTGCGCCGGCGAGACCGACATCTCCGACGCCTCGCGTGAGATCGAGGACGACGAGATCGCCGCCTGCAGAGAGAAGGGCATCACCTACGAGGCGTTCCAGGTCGCCAACGACGGCATCTCCGTCGTCGTCAACCCGGAGAACGACTGGGCGCAGTGCCTGACCGTCGAGCAGCTGAGAACGATCTGGAACACCGGCTCGAAGGTCGACAACTGGAACCAGATCGACCCGTCCTTCCCGGACCAGGAGCTTGCCCTCTACGGCCCCGGCACCGATTCCGGCACGTTCGACTTCTTCACCGACAAGATCAACGGCGAGGAGGGCGCGAGCCGCTCCGACTACAACGCCACCGAGGACGACAACGTCACGGTCCAGGGCGTCTCGGGCGACAAGGGCGGCCTCGGCTACTTCGGGCTCTCCTACCTCGAGCAGAACAGAGACAGCATCAAGGGCATCGAGGTCGACGGCGGCAGAGGCTGCGTCGCCCCGAGCACCGAGACGGTGCAGGACGGCACTTACACGCCGCTCAGCCGTCCGCTCTTCATCTACGTGAAGGGCAGCTCGCTGAGAAAGCCGGAGGTCGAGGCGTTCGTGCAGTACTACGTCGACAACGCGGCTACGCTCGCCGAGCAGGCGCTGTTCGTCCCGCTGACGCAGGCCCAGCAAGACGAGTTGCAGCCGAAGCTCGACGCGCTCAAGTCCGGAACCTGATCCGGCCGGGCGCACGACCGTGAGCACGACCGTCACACCCGCCTCCCCCAGCCGCCCCGCTCGGCGGCTGGGGGAGGCGCGCCCGCGCTACGGCGAGCGCATCGTCAAGGCGCTGCTGTTCCTCTGTGCCGCGGTCTCCGTCGCGACGACCGCGGGGATTGTCGTGGCGCTCGCCGGACCGACGATCGAGTTCCTCGGCGAGGTCCCGCTGAAGGACTTCCTGTTCGGGACCGAGTGGCGCCCGCTGTTCTCGCCGCCGGACTTCGGCGTCATGCCGCTGGTGAGCGCGACGATCGTCGTGACCGCCTGCGCGCTCGTCGTCTGCATCCCGTTCGGGCTCGGCGCCGCGATCTACCTGAGCGAGTACGCGCGACCCGGCGTGCGCAAGGCGCTCAAGCCGGTGCTCGAGGTGCTCGCCGGGATCCCGACCGTCGTCTACGGCTTCTTCGCCCTGACCTTCCTGACGCCGGTGCTGCAGGACATCTGGCTGTTCGGCGATCCGCCGAGCGTGTTCAACGCACTGGCGGCCGGCCTCGTGATGGGCGTGATGATCCTTCCGACCGTCGCTTCGCTGTCCGAGGACGCGATGGCCGCCGTCCCCCAGGGCCTGCGCCAGGGCGCCTACGCGCTCGGCGCCTCGAAGCGGATCGTCGCGACGAAGATCGTCGTGCCGGCGGCGCTGTCGGGCATTGTGGCTTCCTTCGTGCTCGCGATCTCGCGCGCCGTCGGCGAGACGATGATCGTGCTGATCGCCGCCGGCGGTACGCCGAATCTGTCCTTGAACCCCGCCGAGGCGATGCAGACGATGACCGCGTTCATCGCCGCCGCCGGCCTCGGCGACCAGTCGACCGGCTCGACCGGCTACCAGACGATCTTCGCCGTCGGCGCGCTGCTGTTCATCGCCACCTTCGTCATGAACATCTTCTCCATCCGGCTGGTGCGCAAGTACCGGGAGGTCTACGAGTGAGCACGATGCGCATCGCACCGACCTCGCAGCGCGAGCGCGTGCTCGGCGGTCTGTTCCGCGCCGCCCTGTTCGTCTCGCTCGCGGTCGGCATCCTCACGCTGATCTGGCTGATCTTCAGCGTCGTGAAGGAGGGATGGCCGCGCCTGAACCTGGACGTGCTGTTCCACTTCCCGTCCAGCAACCCGGAGCTCGCCGGCGCGCAGTCGGCGATCATGGGCACGATCTGGGTCGTGGGCATGACCGCGGTCATCACCATCCCGATCGGCGTCGGCGCCGCCATCTACCTGGAGGAGTATGCGGACCGCGACCGCTGGTGGAACCGGCTGATCGAGCTCAACATCCAGAACCTCGCCGCGGTCCCGTCGATCGTGTACGGCATCCTCGGCCTCGCGTTCTTCGTACGCGGGTTCCTCGGCCTCGGCCAGACGGTGCTGGCAGCCGCGTTGACGCTGTCGCTGCTCGTGCTGCCGATCGTGATCATCTCCTCGCGCGAGGCGATCCGCGCGGTGCCCGACTCGATCCGTCAGGGCGCGCTCGCGCTCGGCGCGACGCAATGGCAGACGATCTGGCGCCAGGTCCTGCCGGCCTCGATCCCCGGCATGGCGACCGGCTCGATTCTCGCGCTCTCGCGGGCGATCGGCGAGGCTGCGCCGCTCGTGCTGCTCGGCGGGCTGACGTTCATCACCTTCAACCCCGAGGGCCTCGACAGCGCCTTCACGGTGCTGCCGATCCAGATCTTCAACTGGATCTCGCGTCCGCAACAGGAGTTCCATGTCCTCGCGGCTGCCGCGATCGTCGTCCTCCTCGTCCTGCTCGTGGCGATGAACGGGATCGCCATCTTCCTCCGCAACAAGTACCAACGAAAGTGGTGAGCACCCGCATGACAGACCCCGTGGCACAGCGACCCGTCGTCGCGCCGAACACGCCGCCCGAGAGCGCTGACGCCCCTGCGTGCGCGGAGCCGGTCTTCAGACTGCGCGACGTGGTCGTCTCCTACGCCGACGTTCCCGCCGTGAAGGACATCGACCTCGATGTCCAGGCGAACCACATCACGGCGCTGATCGGCCCGTCTGGCTGCGGCAAGAGCACGGTGCTGCGGTGCCTGAACCGCATGAACGACCTCGTGCTCGACGCGAGCGTGCGCGGGCAGGTGCTCTACCACGGGCAGGACATCTACGCCAGCCACGTCGACCCGGTCGAGGTGCGCAAGCTCGTCGGGATGGTCTTCCAGAAGCCGAACCCGTTCCCGAAGTCGATCTACGACAACATCGCGTTCGGCCCGCGCGTGCTCGGGATGAAGGGGAACATGGACGAGATCGTCGAGCGCGCGCTGCGTCGCGCCGCGTTGTGGGACGAGGTCAAGGACCGTCTCAAGCAGAGCGCCTACGGCATGTCCGGCGGGCAGCAGCAGCGGCTCTGCATCGCGCGTGCGCTCGCGACCGACCCGGACGTGATCCTGATGGACGAGCCCTGCTCGGCGCTCGACCCGATCTCGACCGCGCGGATCGAGGACCTGCTGCTCGAGCTGCGCAGAAGCTATGCGATCGTGATCGTCACGCACAACATGCAGCAGGCGGCACGCGTGTCCGACCGTACCGCGTTCTTCACCGTCGACCTCGACGAGGGCGAGCGCCACCGCACCGGGCGAATCGTCGAGTTCGACTCGACCGAGCGGATCTTCCAGAACCCCGCCGATCCGCGCACCGAGGCGTACGTCACGGGGAAGGTCGGCTGATGGGCGGGTCTCCCGAACATGCGCAGCGCACCGCGCTCCGCATCCGCTTCCAGGAGGAGCTCGCCCAGACGGAGCAACTCGCGCTCGGCGGACTCGACATGGTCGGCGAACAGCTGCGTCGCGTGCTGGAGGCGGTCGAGCACCAGGACGTCTTGCTGGCCGGCGAGGTGGTGGCAGGCGACGACGCGATCGATCAGCTCTACCGGGATCTGCACGAACGGATCCTCTCGGTGCTGGCGCTGCAGGCGCCCGTCGCCGGGGACCTGCGCCTCGCCGCCGCGCTGCTGCACGTGGCCCGTTCGATCGAGCGGATGGGCGATCAGACCGTCAACGTCGCGAAGCTGATTCCGCTCGACGGCCATCACCCGCCGACGCATCCGGTGCTGCTGGAGGAGCTGGGCGTGATGGGTCGCCTCGTCAGCCAGGAGATCGAGCAGGCCAAGCGCGCATTCGCCGAGCGCAACCTGGAGATGGCGCGCGACCTGATCCACAAGGACCGCGACGTCAACGAGCTCAACCGCCGCGTCTTCCAGTTCGCATGGGAGAGTGGCGACGACCCTGATGCACGCGAGTGGGCGATGCACATGATCCTCGCCGCTCGGGCGATGGAGCGCATGGGCGACCTTGCCGTCGACATCGGCGAGCAGCTGGGCTTCGTGCTGACGGGGCAGTTCGAGGAGTTCCGCGACGCCTCGCATCCGTCGCCGAGCGACGCGGCGCCCTCCTAGCGGCGCGTCCCGACGACGACGAGGTACTCCTGCTCGAAACGGGCATCGTCGGCGGTGCCGAGGTTCCACTCGTCGCAGAAGCGATCGATCGCCTCCTCCAGCTCCGCCTCGCGACCGTTCTTCCCGGCGTTGGCGCGCGCGACGATCGTCGGACCGTACTTCGCCTTGAAGTGCTCGCCGTACTCGTGCGGCTGTTCGAAGGCGGTCACGGGGAGCAGGTCGCGCTCCAGCACGCGCCACTCGACGCGGTCTCCAAACAGCTCGCGCACGTGGTCCTCCCCACCCCACAGTGGCGGCGGCTGGGCACCGGGCGGAGGCGGCGGGGCGAACGGCCCCATCGTGCGGAACAGCGCACCGATCATGCCCTCGGGCGTCCAGTTCAGCATCCCGATCGTGCCGCCGGGACGACAGACGCGGACCAGCTCGTCGGCGACCTCCTGGTGGTGGGGCGCGAACATCGCCCCGATCGACGACATCACGACGTCGAACGCGCCGTCCTCGAACGGCAGGTGCTCCGCGTCGGCTGCGACCCACTCGAGCTCGAGCCCAACCGCCTCCGCACGACTCCGGCCCGCCTCGAGCAGCTCGGGCGTCAGGTCGCTCGCCGTCACCTGCGCGCCGCGCTCGGCCGCCGGCAGCGACGCGTTGCCGGTGCCCGCCGCAACGTCCAGCACGCGCATCCCGGCGCCGATGCCGCACGCCTCCACGAGCCGCGGTCCCAGCGGCAGCAGGAACGTCTCGACCATCGAGGGGTAGTCGCCCGACGCCCACATCGCACGATGGCGCGTCTTGAGCTCGGAGTCCGGCACGGCGGATGACACGGCAACCTCCCTCTCGTCTGGTGAGGGTCCGACCGTAGTGTCGCTCCGCCGCGCTGTCCAGCGGGCTACGGCTTGCGCACTACGATCGTGCGGCCGTCGTCGAGCCGGTAGACGGTGCCGACGGCTCTCCCGTGGCCGACGACTCTCTCCCCCGGTCTCAGCTGGACCGATCTGACGTGGGCGTCTCTCGGCGCGATCACGGAACCGAGCGGGGCGCTGCGACCGCCGGGGGCGCTGCGGTCTCTGGCGAGCACTTCGGGGCCGAGCTTCAGCGACGACAACGCCGCGAGCAGGAACGCGACCGACAGGACGATCCCGAGGTCGAACAGGTTGACGAGCCCGTCGAGCGGGTCGCCGGAGCGATCCTCGCGCGAGCGAGCGCGAGCGCTGACGGTCGGCCGGCTCACGGGACGATCGCCTCCTGCGGGGCATGCACGTGCGGCGTTGCGTCCGGCGGGCGCGCTGTCGCTCCGGCGGGGACGTCGGCGAGCGCGGCGGCCATGTACTCGACGTCGGAGTAGTCCTGGTCGTAGATGCGGTTGCGGACGAGCGAGATGGTGTAGGCGACGGCGCCGATGAGCAGGCCGGCGACCGTCACGCTGAACGCGACGCGCAGGTCGTCCGTGAGCCGCTGCACATCGCCGCGGGCGAGGCCGGCGAGCGCGGGCGAGAGCGGGATCAGCGTGCCCATCAAGCCCAGCGCCGGGCCCATCCGCACGAGGATGCGCGTGCGCTCGAGGCGGCGCATGGAGCGGTAGTCGTACTCGGCGAGGCGCTTGGCGATGCGGTTCGCCGCATCGGGCCTGTCGCGCTGCTCGACGATCGCCGTCAGCGCCTCGTCCATCGCAGGGTTGAAGCCGACGCTGCGCACGGCGCGCAGCGCGCTGGCCCCATCGCCGGCGGCGAGCGCGTCGCGCGCGACGTCGGCGGCGCGCTCCAGTCGCGCGACGCTGCGTCCGCGACGGCGCCGAAGCTCCGCCAGCAGCGTCCCGACCTCGGCGAGCACGACGACGAGCGACAGCAGCGCAAGCACCAGCACCGGGTAGAGCAGTGCGTCCGAGATGTTGAAGAGGATCTGCTCGATCGTCATGGCTGCCAGAAGGGGAGCGTGTGGCGGGACTCCAGCACCCAGCCGAGTGCCAGCAGCAGCACCAGCCCGGCCCCGACCCATATGCCGATCGGCAGGTGGAGCGGACCGTCCGACGCGGCGCGGTGCGCCACCGCCGAAGCCGCGTGCCCTCCGCCGACGGGGGTCGACGCGGCGCTTGCCGACGCGACCAGGGTACCGCTGACGAGGTCGCCACGCGGTTGGCGCGGCGGCGGGGAGGCGTGCCGTGGGGCGGGCGCGGGTGCCGGCGTTGGGGATGCCGCGGGCGGTGAGAGCGGAGCGACGTATGTGGAGGTCGCGGCATCACTGCCGTCCGTGCCCGAGCCGGCGCCGGTCCCATCGCCGGTTCCACTCCCGCCACTTCCATCGCCGTCGCCCTGCGACTCGTCCGAGCCGTGCGCGTCGTCCGAGCGGCGCTCGTGCAGGCGCACGACATGCACGCGCACCGTGGCCGGCGAGCCGATCGACGTCCCGTCGCCGCGCACGACGTTCAGCAGCACGAGGTAGGGCCCCCCGGGCGGGAAGCGGTGCGAGACGCTTGCGCCGCGCACGTTGCCGGTGCCGTCGTCGAAGTACCACTGGTACTCCAACCCGGGCCGAAGCGATGCAGCGCCGACGAGCGACGCGCTGAAGTCGACGCGCTCGCGCGGTCTGGCGCGCAGTGTCGAGACGGCGATCCGCGGCACGACTGGATCGCCCGTCTTGAGCCCGATCGCGATCGCTCCGTCGGCGAGCGTGACGAGGTCGGCGCCGTTCGTGTCTCTCTCGCCTGCGCTCGGGCGCAGGAAGTGGACGCCCTGCGCGTCGCCCCATACCACCGGCGGTCCCTCCTCGGTGCCGCCGAGGTCGTCGCGCAGCACGATCGCGCTCGCGCCGTCCGCGCCGGGGATCTCCAGATACGTGAACGCGTCTGCGTCGAGCCCCGCAGCCGCAAGCAGCGCCGTCAGCGAGATGCCCTCGGCGACGGTCGCCGTGGTCGTCGTTCCGTCCGCCGCGCGCAGCGTGTAGGCGACGCCGTGGACGTCGAAGCGGTCCGTGAGCGCGGCAAGGTCGAGCGTTCTGGCCGCGCCGCCGTCCGACGGCGCGATCGTGATGCTCGTGACGAGCGGGGCCGCACCGTCGGCGTGCGCGAGCTGAGCGCTCGCGGCCACGAGCACGGCGAGCGCCAGCGCGAGCAGCGGGAGCCGAAGCACCCGGTGAGCCTACGCGTAGACGGCCAATTGCAGCGTCTCGACGAGCGCGCGCGCCTTCAAGCGGACCTCGCGCAGCTCCTCGCGTGGATCCGACAGCGCGACGATCGCACCGCCGGCCCCGAAGCTCGCGCCCTGATCCGTCACGACGATCGTGCGGATCACGATCGACAGATCCGCCGCGCCACCGAGCGCGAACCACCCGAGCGCGCCGGAGTAGACGCCGCGCGGACCCGTCTCGAGCTCGTCCACGAGCTCCATCGTGCGCTTCTTCGGCGCGCCCGTCATCGACCCACCCGGAAACGCTGCGCGCACGACGTCCAGAGCCGACGTACCGCGTCCGATCCGGCCGGCGATCGTCGAGACGAGCTGATGGACGGTCGCGAACGACTCGACGCCGAACAGGACCGGCACATGCACGCTGCCGACCTCGCAGACGGCGCCGAGGTCGTTGCGCAGCAGGTCGACGATCATCAGGTTCTCGGCGCGGTCCTTCTCGCTGTCGTGCAGGCGCTCGCGGATCGCGAAGTCCTCCTCGACGCTCGCCCCGCGGGGGGCGGTGCCCTTGATCGGCTTCGCCTCCACCGCGCCGTCGGCGCCGACGCGCAGGAAGCGCTCCGGCGAGGCGCTCAGCACGCTGACCTGCGGGAAGCGCAGGAAGGCGGCGAACGGTGCGGGATTGACCCGCCGCAGGCGCCGGTAGGCGGACCACGGGTCGATCCCACCGGCGATCTCGACGTGGTTGGTGAGGCAGACCTCATACGTCTCCCCCGCGGTGATCGCCTCCTGGCAGCGCTCGATCAGCGCGAGGTAGGCGTCGTCGTCGTGGCGCGGCGCGCAGCCGGCCGGCCACGCGGCTTCGACCTGCACGGCGCGGCCGCCGCCGTCCGCGTGCGTCGCGCCCGCTTCCGGGCCGTGGCCGTTGGCCGCAGCGTCGGTACCGTCGCCGTTCGTACTCTGCGCGAGCGTCGTCAGGCGGCCGGTCATCTCGTCGAGCCACGGCGCCGCCGGCGCGTCGTGCGCCTCGAGCGCGACCAGCCATACGTCCCCCGCCTCGCGATCGAACGCGAGGAAGCGGTCGGCGAAGACGAAGGCAGCGTCGGGCGTCTTCGCCTGGTGCGCCGCGTCGCCGCCGCACTCCGCCTTCAGCTCATAGCCGAGATAGCCGACGTAGCCGCCGTTGAACTCGAACGGCAGCGCCGAGGTGGTCGTACGGCGCGCACGAATCTGGTCGTCGAGATAGGCGAGCAGCGGACCGTCCGCCTGCTCGGTGCCGCTCGCCGTGCGTATCGTCGCGCAGCCGCTCGCGACGTCGTAGGTGAGCAGCTCGGCGAGCGGACCGCGGTCGTCGCCCATGAACGAGAAGCGCCCGACGCCGTCCGCTCCCGGGTGGGCGGGGCCGATACTGCTGTCGAGCCAGAAGGCGACCTCGCGCTCGGCGTACAGCTGCGCGAAGGTGAGCTCCGGGTCGAGCGGCAGCGTGAGCTTGCGGAAGCGCACGATCGGCTGGCGACGTACGAGCCGCTGCTCGTCGCCGCGCAAGCGGGCGCGGCTGCGCGTCGAGGAGGCAAGCGCGAGGTCGCGGAAGTTGCGCAGCAGGCGCGCCCCGTGCTCGGAGCAGATCGACTCCGGGTGGAACTGCACGCCCCACAGCGGCGCGTCGAGATGGCGCACGCCCATCAGCACGCCGTCCTCCGACCACGCCAGCGCGTGCAGGCCGGCAGGCAGGTGGCCGACCATCAGCGAGTGGTAGCGCACGACCTCGAACGGGGACGGGATCCCCTCGAACAGGTCGATCTGCGCGTGATGGACGGCGCTCGTGCGCCCGTGCATCGGCACCGGCGCCGCGACGACCGGCGCGCCATGCAGGTGACAGAGGCCCTGATGGCCGAGGCAGACGCCGAGCACCGCCATCCTGCTGTCGCTGATCGCCGAGGCGCTGATGCCGAAGTCGCGCGGGCGTTCCGGGCGCCCGGGCCCAGGCGATACGACGACCGCGCCGTAGCCCTGCGTGCGCAGCTGCGGCCACGAGACGGGGTCGTCGTTTCGCAGCACCAGCGGCGACTCGCCGTTGAGGTCGGCGAGCATCTGGAACAGGTTGAACGTGAACGAGTCGTAGTTGTCGACCAGCACGAACCTCATCGCATCCCCCCGCCCGCCGCGACGAGAGCCCCCGCGACCGCGTCGCAGCACTCGGCCACCGCATCCGCCGCCCGTGCGATCGCATCGCGCTCAGCCGCATCGACTCTCCACGCCAGCACGCGGGGCGCGCGGCCGGGACCGAGCAGCGCGGGCGCGCTCAGAGAGACGTTGCGCTCAATGCTCCAGGCGCCCTCCAGCGGCGTCGAGACCGCCCACGGCCGCGCATCTCCGCACACCAGCGCGCGCACGATCGCGGCGACGCCCCAGCCCGAGGACCACTGCGTCGTGCGGCCCGTGCCGAGCTGCTGCCAACGCTCGTACCACCCGTCGACCTCCGCCAGGACGTGCGCGCGCTCCAGCGGCGAGAGCACGATCCGCTGTCCGCACACCCGCACGCGACTCAGCAGCGGAACGGCGTGCGGTCCGTGCTCGCCGACGCTCCACGCCTCGACGTCGGCCGGGTCGCAGCCATGCGCATGGGCGATCGCGACGCGCAGCCGCAGCGTGTCGTTGAGCGTGTGCCCGACGACGTGCGCGCGAGCGCCGAGGCGGCGCGCCAGCAGCGTCGCGAGCGCGTCGACCGGGTTGCTGACGAGCACGAGCGGGAGCGGCGCGACGGCGTCGCCGCGCGCGTCGATCGCATCTGCGAGCAGCGTCAGGATCTCCGCGTTCTCGGCGAGGAAGGCGGCACGCGGCGCACCGTCCCGGTGTGGCACGCCCGCGCAGGCGATGACGACGTCGCAGGCTACGAGCGCGTCGAGGTCGCCGACGCGCACGTCGAGCCCCGGCAGGACGGCTGTCAACGCCTCCAAGTCGATCCGCTGGGCCTGCAGTTGGGGCCTCGCGAGGTCGGCGAGCACGAGCCGCTCGACGCCGTCGAGCGCGAGCGCGAACGCCGCCGCCGAACCGACCGCCCCGGCCGCCCCCAGGATGCCGACGCTCGTGCCGCGCACCCGCCGTTCCCCTGTGCCGTTCTCCGCCGGTGGCCTAGAAGACGTTCTCGCGCTCCATCGCCTCGAACAGCTCCTGCACGTTGGCCGGATCGAAGCCGTCGTTCTCGGCGCGCGCGATGATCTCGAGCTGGATGCCGGAGTTCGGCTCGCGCTTCGTGAAGATCTGATCGAGGCCGGGGCCGCGGATGATCCCCGTGAGCAGGTCGGCGCCGCGCCTTCGCAGGTCGTCGATCGCCTCCTGCGGATCGGGCACCTCGATCGCGACGTGTTGCACCCCGGGCCCGTACGCCTCGATGTAGCGCGAGACGTTCGACTCCGGCGAGTCGCCCTGCACAAGCACGAACTTGACGCCACCGGCCTCCATCACGGCCGAGTCCATTCCGCTGATGCGGCCGCTGATCTGACGTCGTTCCTGCAACGTGAAGCCGAGCACGTCGCCGTAGTACGCGATCGCGGCGTCGAGGTCGCGCACGGCGATCGCGACGTGGTCGATCCTCATCGCGGATCTGCCGAGCACGCTCCCAGCGGTGTCGCCACTGCTCTCCGCGCTCATCATCGTGCCCTCGATCCGGCAGTTCTCGGCGACGACCGCACGCGCGAGCGAGCGAGCGAAGTCCTCGTCCAGCCCCCGCTCCCCCGCCAGCTCGGCCCATCGCGCCTCGACGGCGGCGACGCGGTCGGGCTGCATCATCGGAATGTCGTGCTCGCGCTTGTGCTCGGCGACCTCGCGACAGATCGCGGTGCGCTCGGCGAGCGCGCTCAGCAGCTGCTCGTCGACGCGGTCGATGCGCTCACGGAACGATGCGAGCGCAGACGCCTGCGTGCTGGTGCCCATGTCGAGGTCCCCCTCCTCGTTTTCAGTGCGCTATTGCACCTGTTATTGGATCCTACCGCGGCTTCGGTTACTGCGGTGGATTCCGTCTGCGAAGATCGACGCGACGTGGGCCCGCACGCAGACGACGCGCACGCGCCCGCCGGCGACCTCGCGCGTTGCGTACTGGTCGGCGGCAATGGCGCCGTCGGCCGGCTGTTCGCCGGTGCGCTCGCGGCTGTCGCGCGCGAGCTCGCGATCGTGGACCTGGCGGCGGAGCCGCATCCGGACGTGCGCAAGCTCGGCGCGTACCACGCGCTCGACGCGCGGCAGCCGTCGCCTGCGCTGGGCGCCGTGCTCTCCCGTGCCGACTGCATCGTGCTCGCCCTGCCCGAGAGCGCCGCGCTCCGCGCCCTCCCGCACATGCTGGCCGCGCTGCCCGCAGGCGCGCTGCTCGTCGACACGCTGTCGGTCAAGGAGTCGTTCGCGTGGGAGGCGCTGGCTGCGAGCGCACCCGTCGAGCTGCTGTCGCTCAATCCGATGTTCGCGCCGTCGCTCGGCTTCGCCGGCCACGCCGTGCTCGCCGTCGAGCTCGCACCGGGCCCTCGCTCGCAGGCGCTGCTCGCGCTGCTGCGCAGCCTGGCGCGCGTCGTGACGGTTCCCGACGCCGAGGCGCACGACCGCGCCACCGCGGCGCTGCAGGTTGCGACGCACGCCGGCGTACTCGGCTTCGGCCTCGCGCTCGCGCGGCTGGACGTCGACCTCGACGAGCTGCTGCCCGTCGCGCCGCCGCCGTTCCTCGCGCTGCTCGCCTTGCTCGCCCGGATCGCGAGCGGCAATCCGGAGACGTACGCGGACATCCAGCGCGCCAACTCGTTCGCGGGCCAGGCGCGCCGCGCACTCGCAGCGGCGATCGAGCAGCTCGACGACGCCGCCCTCGAGGAGGAACCCCAGAGCATGGACGCGCTCGTCGTGCAAGCCGGCGAGCTGCTCGGCCCCCACCACGAGGCGCTCGCGGAGCAGGCCGCCGCGCTGCTCGCGCAGCTTAAGCCGCCGCCACGGGCCAGCTGACCGGCCAGCTCGCTCATACGTGCGTCGTGGCGTCGAACTCCGTGCGGATGCGGCGATAGAGCGGGTGCTTTGCGGTCGCGAACTCCGTCTCGTCGATCGCCGAGAAGGGCCGCAGCTCGAGCATCGTCGAGGCGAGGAAGGCACCTTCGCAGCGCGCCAGCTCGCCCGGATCGACCACGCGCTCGACGGCTGCCACGCCGATCCGCTCGGCGATCTCCAGCACGCTGCGGCGCGTGATGCCGGGGAACACGTCGGCCTCGATCGACGGCGTCACGAGCGCTTCGTCGCAGATCAGGAAGAGGTTCGAGGTGCTCGCCTCGGCGAGCCGCCCGGCGCCATCGAGCAGCACGCCCACGTCGGCGCCGCGCTCGAACGCCATCCGCTGGGCGAGGAAGCTGTTCGCGTACGTGCCGCAGACCTTCCACGAGACGGGGATCGCACGGCTCGAGACGCGCTCGACCTCCACGATCGTCCCGCGCATCGAATCAGTCACGTCGCGCTCCACCTCCACCGCGAAGATGCAGGCGCTGACCGGCAGGTCTCTGCTCGCCACGAGCATGATCTCCGGCGCGCCGCGGAATGCGATCGGCCGGATGTAGTGCGTCCGCTGCGGCAGCGTGTCGAGCAGCGTGTGGATCCCCGCCTCCAGCTCGGCGAGCTCCCAGGCGAACGGCAGGTCCATGCGCGCCGCGCCGGTCTTGAAGCGCACGAGGTGCTCCTCGACGCGATGCAGGTGGTAATGGTCCTCGTTCCAGTAGGCCATGATTCCGTCGAAGACGCCCGTGCCCATGTGAAACGTGCTGGAGGCGAGCGACGGCGCGCCCTGCTCGCGGGGCACGAGTGCGCCGTCGACCCACGCGAGCTCGCTCACGAGGGGCATCAGGTCGCTCCCCCCACCGCTGCAGAGCGACTCTGGGCAGCGCCATTGCCGAGGGCCGGCTCGAGCGTGACGAGCCCGAGCGCCGTCAGCCCCTCACCGAGGACCGCGCGCATCGCTCGCGCGATCCGCGGCGTCGCCTGCACGCCTGCGAACCAGCGCGCGAGGTGGTAGTGGAAGCGTACGAACGGCAGCAAGTCGAGCTCCTCGACACACTTCGCGAGCAGGCGCCGGTGGCGCTGCGACTGCACGAGCACGAAGCGGTAGCCGACGTCGCCGGGGTCCGGATCCGGAGCGCCGTCATGGCGCGGATCGCACGCGCGCGCCCATGCCTGCGCGAGCGCCCAGCCGACGTTGCGGCGCGGGTCGAGCAGCTCGTCGACCGACACCGACACGCGCTCACGCAGCGGTCGCCCCAGAAAGAATCCGAGCAGCACGATCCGCGTCAGCTGCTCGGCGTCGACGCGGCCGTGGCGTCGCGCGAGCCCGGCGACCGGCCCGACGCGCTCCACGAGCTCGAACAGCTCGTCGACGAGCAGCGCGCCGCCCTTGCTCGACTTGACGGCGTCCCCGGTCTCGCCCACGACCATCCCGTGCATCAGGTTGTCGGTCGGGTGGATCTCCTGGCCGGGACGCAAGCGTCGCAGCAGCGCCT
Source organism: Conexibacter sp. (assembly GCA_035264605.1). GTDB lineage: Bacteria > Actinomycetota > Thermoleophilia > Solirubrobacterales > Solirubrobacteraceae > Conexibacter. The sequence continues at coordinate 43,143 of DATFPW010000027.1, forward strand.
CGCAATAGCGTATGAGCCCGCGCCACTCGCTTCCGAAGACGGCGATCGTCCGGGCGCCGGCGAGCAGCGGGCGCGTCGCGTCATACGTCGCCACGTAGCGCAGGTGCTGTGTGGGGAAGCCGTCGCGACGATGCAGCAGCAGCTGCGGATAGGCCTCCTCGCCGGTCACGTACATCGTGGCGCCGCCCGCCCCGCGCTCGATCGCCCCCTCCGCCAGCGCCTGCCGTACGAGCGCCTCGCCGTGGTCGAGATAGTCCGACTCGAACAGCGTGCGATCGACCCGCACCCCCAGCCGAGCGTACGTCGCGTCGTGACCTTCGGTCACCCAGCGGCGCAGGTCGGTGTACAGGCGGACCGCGGTCGGATCGCCCTCGCTCCAGCGCTCCAGCAGCTCCTCCGCGACGTCGCGATGCAGAATCCGCTCGCGCGCCAGAGCGGCGTCGCCGTCGCGCGCCGGATCGGCCGTGGCGGCTGCGCGCGCCGGCAGTCCGCGCACGTAGCGCAGATAGCACTCGCCGATCAGCCGATCGCCCTTCACGCCTTGCTCCGCCGGCGTCCGGTCGCCGCCGTGCTCGAGGTAGCCGGCCATCGCCTCACCCATGCTGCGCCCGAAATCGCCGACGCGGCTCTGACGGACGACGTCGGCCCCCAACGCGCTCGCCGCGCTGGCGACTGCGTTGCCGATCGCGACATTGCGCAGGTGGCCGACGTGCAGCGCCTTGGTCGTATTGGGATCGCCGAAGTTGACGACCCAGCGACGCTCGCTCGCGACCGCGCGCGTCGCGAGCGGGTCGGGCTCGCCGCGCTCGAGCGCGACACCGAGCTGTTCGAGCTCGGTGTCGGCAAAGCGGACGCCGAGCGGCTCCCCCGTCGCCGCGAGTGCGGCGAGCGCGCGGCGACCAGCCGTAGACGCGCACCACGCGGCGTCCCGCAGCTCCAGCCGGACGTCCACCGGCGCAGGGCGGAACGGCACGATCGGGACCAGCGTCTCGTCCGCGCCGAGCGCGGCGAGGCGCCTGTCCAAACGGTCGAGCAGGTTCGTCGACGGATCGCTATAGCCCGTGTGACGCATCAATGCACCAGGCGGGGCTCGAACCCGCATCGACGGCTTTTAAGGCCGGCCCTTTAACCCATTAAGGTACTGGTGCTCGCATGATGAATTCGCGCAGGACGATGCGCGACCCATCCGTCCCCCAATAACGCACCAACTAATGGGAGATTAGCGGCGAGTCGCCGGCATGGCAACTGCCGGCGGGCACGGGGTGGTCGACCTCGCCGATCTCTGGCTGCCGTCGGCGAAGCTCACCTGGGCGCGGAAGCGGAAACCATGGGCCGGGCAGCTGGCGGGAAGCTCCACGCCCTCGGGGCGATAGGCGACCAGCCGTCCCCGCTGACGCTCGTAGTAACGAATCGCGGGCGAGCCGATCGTGAGACGCAGCTCGGCGAGCGAGATCGTGGCGAGTTCCTCGAAGCCCGGGATGGGCGGCATCCGCACCGTCAGCACACCGCCGTAGGGCGCCGGAGCACCACCGACCTCCCCCTCGTAGGCAAGCTTCGCGCCGAACGGATGCTGTCCGTCGACGTAGACCACGAGCCCGAGCCGACCATGCTCGATCGGGCCCGACAGCACCGTGACCACCGCGTACTCCGGGATCACCTGGCCATTGGTCAAACGCACGAGCGCGAGCGCGGTGCCATACCCCATCACCGCGTTCGGAGAGCAGCCGCCGAGCCGGGGCGCGACGATCAGCACCTGGACGAACTCGCTCGGCGGTCGCGTGCACGTCGCAAGGCCCAGTCCGCTCGAGACGAGGCCGAGGTTGCGCGGGAAAGCGAACCGCACCTCGGTCGGCGACGCTTTCGTCACGCGACGCGGATCGAGCCGCAGCCTCACATCGAGGGCGGTGGGAGCTCCGAGCACGGCGTCGGGGTCGAAGGCGGCCGTCACGTGGATCGGCGCCGCCGCAGGCGCTGGCTCGGCGGCAGGAGCGGAGCCGCCCGCCGCGCACAGCACGACAAGCGCGGCGAGCGCCGCGCAGAGACGCGGCCTACGACACATCAACGTGTCCGGCCTAGTACGTCAGGTTCGCGTTGGCATGGACGGTGACCGCCCACGTTCTGCGGTTGGCCGTGCCGGTGAACGTGCCGCTGCCGAGGACGTTCCTGAAGCGACCGGTACCGCTGCGGACCGCGATGTTGCCGCTGAATCTGGCGATCGTCCCGGAGGACTGCGGGTAGCCGACGGCTGTCATCGTGATCGATCCGCCACCGCTGGAATGGAACGTCACCGTCCCCGTCACCTTGGTGACGCCGGTGACGAAACGCGCGGAGACGGTCCCGGGGAGCGTCCCCGTGGCCGTGCCCTTCTCGTACAGCGTGGAGCCGGACTTTCTGACCAGATGGAGCGACGCCGTATCGGTCAGACGCAACGACTTCCGCTTGGCCGCGTGTCCAGACGGCGCTGCAGAGCTGACCCCACCAGCCCACAGGCCGAGCACCAGCGCGGCGAGAACCGCCATCACCACAATGCTTCGCTGACGCTGAAGCTGCCCCATCACAGTCTCCTTCCAAGTTCCCCAAGGTCACACGGCTGTGACGCGCACATTACACCTCAACGCGGCGCCGTACACACCTCTGTTTTCTGGCTGAAAGGTTTCTGTTTCCAGGCGGACTCCATCGATAGGCGTGTGGAGCTCGACCGTATCGATGACCGCTGAGCGGTTTGCCAGACGCTGATCGCTGAGCGGGCGCTATCGCGCCACGCTTCCCGACTCCGACCCAGCCCCCGTTCCCTGGGCGTCTCGCTACAGCGGAGAAGCGGAAGACGGGCCTCGAACCCGCGACCTTCGGCTTGGGAAGCCGACGCTCTACCAACTGAGCTACTTCCGCGTTCTGACCTGAGTCTACTGTGGCCCTACGCCGCGTTGCGCCCGGACGATCCGTCCGATGCGGCGCAGCGTAGGCTTCGGGCCGTGCGCCGCCGCGTCGTCATCGTCCCGCTCCTGCTGCTGGCGGGCGTCCTGCTCGCGCGGCGGCGCCGGCGCATGCGCGCCGGGTCGACGCCGCTCGCCGCGGCGCCGCAAGAGGCGCCCGTGGCGCTGCTCGAGTCCGGCGCGCGCTTCGTGAGCGTGCCGTGGACGCTCGTCGAGTCGGACCCCGCCGACCCGCGCCTGCGGATCCGCTGCTACGGCGACGAGCACATGCAGCTCGACCGCGTCGATGCGCAGGAGACGCCCACGCAGGTGTTCGTGACGGCGCTGATGCGCTGGAGCCCGCCCGCCGCCGGCTGGTTCGCGAACGCGCGACAGCACGAGGCAGTTATCTCGCTGAGCGGTCCGCTCGGCACGCGCGAGTTGGTGCACACGCCGGTCGATGTCGAGACGACAGGCGAGCCCGCCAGCAGCGGGCCGAGCACGCCGCCGCTCTACCCTTGAGCACTGCGATGCGCCGCACCATCACGACCCTCGCCGTCTCCGTCCTCGCACTGTTGCTCGTCGGGCTGCTCGTGTTCGGAGTGCTGCAGACCGGCGACGACAGCTCGATCGACCAGGCGCTCGCGCGCGGCGAGCACCCGATCGCCCACGACGCTCCGCTTCCGTTGCTGGACGGAAGCAGCAGCAGAACGCTCGCCGACTACCGCGGCGACGGCTTCGTGGTCGTCAACTTCTTCGCCTCGTGGTGCGAGCCGTGCAGCGAGGAGGCGCCGCTGCTGAACCGCCTGCAGCACAGACTCGCCGGCCGTGGCACGGTCGTCGGCGTGGCCTGGAACGACACGACCGGCGACACGCGCGAGTTCGTGCGCGCACACGACGTGCGCTACCCGGTCCTGCGCGACGTCGACCGGGACTTCGGGGACGCGTACGGCGTCAGAGGGATGCCGGAGACGTTTGTGCTCGACGGACGCGGTCGCATCGTCGCGCTGCAGCGCAGTCAGCTGACCTCGAAATGGATCGCGGCGACGCTCGACCCGCTGCTCTCCTCTAAGGCACCCCGCGGATGACGCGCCGCCTGCTGCTGCTCGTCACGCTCGCGGCGCTGCTCGCCGTCGCCGCACCGCTTGCCGCCGCCGAGCCGCAGACGACGTTGCCGGCAATGGAGCAGCAGGTCATGTGCGTCGTCTGCAGAACGCCGCTGGCCGTCGCCAACGGCCCGCAGGCCGACGCCGAGCGCCGCGAGATCCGCCAGCTGATCGCGCAGGGCAAGAGCGAGCAGCAGATCAAGGACGCGCTCGTCGCGCAGTACGGGGTGCGCGTGCTGGCGCTGCCGCGCGACGACGGCTTCAACCTCGCCGTCTACCTCGTGCCGATCGCCGCGGTCGTACTGGCGCTTGCGCTGCTGGCGCTCGCCCTGCCGCGCTGGCGCCGTCACGCCCGGCTGCGCGCTGCCGCGCCGGCTGCCCCCGTCCCCGCGCTGAGCGCGGAAGACGCACAGCGACTCGACGAGGATCTCGCCCGGCACGACTGATGCTTGCCGGCCCTTCGGTCGGCGCACGCTGGGCATCGGCGCTCGCGCGATTTGACGCCCAGCATCGCACCGGATTACTGTGGGGGTAGCGACGCGGCCGCGGGGAGGCCGCGCGAAAGCCGACGGCAGCCACGGGGGAAGCGCCGATGACACGGACCGGAGCGGAGTACGTCGAGAGCCTGCGGGACGACCGCGAGGTGTGGATCGACGGGGAGCAAGTCGGCGACGTCACCACCCACCCCGCCTTCCGCAACACCGTGCGCTCGATCGCCCAGCTCTACGACATGACGCACGACTCGCGCTACGCGGACGTCCTCACGACGCCGTCCCCGAAGACCGGCGAGCCGATCCACCGCGCGTACACGATCCCCCGCTCGCAGGCCGACCTGGTCGCCCGCCGCGAGGCCACGCGCACCTGGGCGAAGGCGACGTTCGGCTACCTCGGCCGCAGCCCCGACTACATGGCCTCCTGCTGGGCCGGCTTCGCCGCCGCGCCCGGCGTCTTCGCACGTGGCGGGCAGGAGCGCGCCGACAACCTGCTCACCTACTACGAGCACCTGCGCGACGACGACCTCTACCAGTCGCACACGATCGTCAACCCGCAGATCGACCGCTCCAAGCCGGCGGCCGAGCAGGAGGAGCCGTTCCTCTACGTGGGCGTCGTCAGAGAGCGCGACGACGGCATCGTCGTGCGCGGCGCCAAGATGGTCGGCACGGCGGCGCTGTTCGGCGACGAGATCTTCGTCGGCACGATCGAACCGCTCGGCAGGGACGACCAGGACTACGCCCTGACGTTCTCGATCCCCTTCAACAGCCCCGGCGTGAAGGTGATCTCGCGCGCCTCCTACGAGCAGGCCGCGCGCAGCCCCTGGGACAACCCGCTCTCGAGCCGCTTCGACGAGAACGACGCGCTGATGATCTACGAGAACGTCTTCGTCCCATGGGAGCGGGTGTTCGTCTACAGAGACGTCGAGCTGGCCTTCAAGCAGTGGTGGGACACGCCCGCGTTCGCCTACTGGATCCACCAGGCAGCGACGCGCTACTGGACGAAGCTCGAGTTTCTCGCCGGCCTGGCGATCAAGGTCGCCAAGGCGAACAACGTCATGCGCGTGCCGCTCGTCCAGATGCAGCTCGGCAGAGTCCTCACGACCGTCAACCTCGCGAAGGCCGCCGTGCTCGCGATGGAGGAGGGCTGCGAGCCAGTCCCCGGCGGCGACGGCGCCGTGCAGCCGAACCGCTCGGTCGCGTTCGCCCAGCGCGCGTGGGCGCCGAACGCCTACATCCAGCTGATCGAAGAGATCAAGTGGCTCGCCGGCGGCTCGCTGATACAGATGCCGGCCTCGTACCGCGACCTGGTCCATCCCGAGGCCGGCCCGCTGATCGAGCGCTACGTGCGCTCGCCGGGCCACACCGCGGAGGAGCGGATCAAGCTCTACAAGCTCGTGTGGGACGCCGTCGGCTCGGAGTTCGCGAGCCGCCATGAGCACTACGAGCGCTTCTACCACGGCGCCCCATACGTGAACCTGCCCGCCGCCTTCCGCGAGGGTGCGCCTGACGCGTGCGAGGCGCTCGCCGACGCGGCGCTGTCCGGCTACGCGCTGAGCGACCTGCTCGGCGAGGCCGGTGAGGACACGGCGCCGCTCACATCGAGTCCGGCGCGCTGACGCCGAGCAGGGCGAGCGCCCGCGCGATCGTGCGCTGAGCCGCGACCGAGAGCGCGATACGGAACGCTTCGACCTGCGCCGGCTCGGCGCCGACGACGTGGCAATCGCGGTAGAAGGCGGTGAAGTCCTGCGCCAGCTCGAGCGCGTACGCGGCGATGCGGTGCGGCGCGCGCCGCTCGGCCGCTTCGGCAACCTCGTCGGGGAACGCCAGCAGCTTCTTGACCAGCGCCCGCTCGGCCGGCTCGAGCGGCGCCGCCAAGCCGGCTCCGTCCGCCCCGCCGCCTGCGACCGACGCAAGCGCCGCCACGACCCGCTCCTCCCCAGCCTTCTCGAGGATCGAGTGGATCCGCGCATGCGCGTATTGCACGTAGTAGACCGGGTTCTCGTTCGACTGCTCGCGTGCGAGGTCGAGATCGAGGTCGACCGTCGAGTCGTGCGAGCGCTGCAGCATGAAGAAGCGCGTCGCGTCGACGCCGATGTCGTCGATCAGCTCGTCGAGCGTGTTGAAGATCCCGCGCCGCTTCGACATCGCCGAACGATCGCCGGCGTTGATCAGGTGGACGAACTGCATGATCAAGATCTCGATCGCGTCGGGATCGCCGCCCAGCGCCCGGAACGCGCCTCTGACCCGCGCCACGTAGCCGTGGTGGTCGGCGCCGAAGACGTCGATCTGGCGCTCGAACCCGCGCGCCTGCTTGTCGAGCAGGTACGCGCAGTCGGATGCGAAGTAGGTCGGCTCGCCGTTGGCGCGCTCCAGCACGCGGTCCTTGTCGTCGCCGAACGTCGTCGTGCGCAGCCACAGCGCACCCTCGGAGCGGTAGGTGTGTCCACTCTCCTCGAGCGCCGCGAACGCGCGTCTGACGGCGCTCGGCTCGCCCTCGTACAGGGAGCGCTCGCTGAAGACCTTGTCGTGCTTGACGCCGAAGCGCGCAAGCGTCGCCTGGATGCGCGTGAGCATCTTCGCGACCGCCTCCTGCGCGAGGTGGTCGGGATCGGCCGTCGCGCTGTCGGCGATCTCCTGCGCCAGCTCGGTGACGTAGTCGCCTTCGTAGCCGCCCTCCGGGACGTCCTGCCCGAGCGCACGCGCCTGCACGGACTCGCCGAGCTTGCGCACCTGGGCGCCGGCGTCGTTGAGGTAGTACTCCCGCTGGATCTGGTGGCCGTGGAAAGCGAGGATTTCCGCCAGCGCATCGCCGTAGGCGGCGTGGCGGCCGCTGGCCGCGACGAGCGGGCCGGTCGGGTTCGCGCTCACGAACTCGACGAGGATCCGCTCGGGCTTGTCGGCCCCGTTGGCACCGAAGACCTCGCTCCGCTCGAGCACGTGCGCAAGCGCCTCCGCGTGCCACGCGTCAGCGAGGAAGAGGTTGAGGAAGCCGGGGCCGGCGACCTCGTAACGGTCGAGACCCGCACCGAGCCGCTCCGTGAGCTCCTGCCCCAGCCGCTCCGCGATCTCGCGCGGCGGCGCGCCGACGCTCGGCGCCAGCAGCATCGCGGCGTTCGTCGAGTAGTCGCCGAAGCCGTCACGTCTCGGCCGCTCGACCGTCGGCGCGGTGCCGGCCTGGGCGCCGTCGCCGTTGCGCAGCGCGGCCGAGGCCGCCTCGACGGCGATGCGAAGATCCTGCAGCGGGGTCACGGGTCGGAGGGTACCGGCGCCGACCCGCCGACAGTCTTGCCGTCGCCCGCCCTCAGTAGTGGTACGGCTCTCTCGCGAGGATCTTGTGGCCGCGGTAGATCTGCTCGAGCAGAACGACGCGGGCGAGCTGGTGCGGGAGGGTCATCGCGCCGAGGGACAGGCGGTGGTCGACTGACTCCAGGTCCAGCCCGAATGGCCCGCCGACGACGAAACAGACGTCGCGGCCGCCCTGGCGCCGGTCCTCCAGAAATCTGGCGAACGACGGGGAGTCGTACTGCTTCCCCTCGGCGTCGAGCAACGAGACGAACGCGCGGTCCGGAATGCGGCGAGCGACCTGCTCGTCCTCGCGCACCTCCACCAGCTCCACCCGCGCGTGGCGGGCCAGCAGCTTCTGGTAGTGCTGCACGTCGTCGGCGAACGGGGGGCGCAGGCGGCCGACGGCCAGGACGATGATCCGCACGGGTGCGATACTAGGACCCATGGACGACGAAGACCGCGAGCGCCACATCAACATCCACTTCTCCCCGGAGATCATGGCGGGGGTCTACGCCAACTTCGCGAACGTGAGCCACTCGGAGTACGAGTTCACGATCACCTTCGCGCGAGTGGACCACGAGGTCGACGACGAGGAGATCCCGGGTGTCGTGGTCTCCCGCGTCAATCTCTCGGCCCGCTTCATGCGCGAGCTGATCGACGCGATGGAGGACAACTACTCGAAGTGGCAGACGAGCGAGGGGATCAAGAACCTCCCCGAGTTCGGCGACCCCAACGATCCGCGCGCCGAGTAGCGCGGATCGCGAGCACGCCGGGCCCGCGAGACCACGCGCGATGCGCGTCGCGATCGTCTCCGATATCCACGCCAACCGGCATGCGTTCGAAGCGGTGCTCGACGCCGTCGACGCGTCCGGCGCCGAGGAGCTGTGGTGCCTCGGAGATCTTGTGGGGTACGGGGCAGAGCCCGATGCGTGCGTCGAGCTGGCGCGTCGCCACGTCGCCGTCTGCCTCGCCGGCAACCATGACCTCGCGACCTGCGGCAAGCTGCCGCTCGGCCAGTTCGTGCGCGGCGCCGAGCTGTCGATCGGTTGGACGCAGGACGTGATCGCTGCCGACAGCCTTGCCTACCTCGCGACGCTCGAGCCGCAGCGGCTCAACGAGGCTGTCGGCCTCTATCACGCTTCCCCCCGCGATCCGGTGTGGGAGTACGTGCTCTCGCCGCTGCAGGCCGAGCTGTGCCTCGACCGCCTGGAGCACCGCATCGGCTGCATCGGCCATTCGCATATGGCGCTCTCGTACTGCCGCAGAGAGGGGACGCCGGCCTCCGGCGACACCTGCCCGGAGGGCACTGAGCTCGATCTCGCCGAGGGCGCCTGGCTGCTGAACCCCGGCAGTGTCGGCCAACCGCGCGACGGCGATCCGCGCGCCGCGTGGATGCTGCTCGACACCGACGCATCGAGGGCGGTCTTCCATCGCACCGAGTACGACGTCGCGGGCGCGGCGACGGCGATCCGCGCAGCGCGGCTGCCGGACTCACTCGCCGAGCGGCTCGGACACGGTCAGTAGCCTGTTTCGCTTGATGCGGTTCGCCGTGAAGGTCCTCCCCCTGTTTGCGCTCGGATGCGTCGCTGCCCTGCTCGTCGCCTGCGGCGACCGCAGCGGGCTTCTCTCAAGCTCGCAGTCGGGCAATCTGCAGGACGCGCTCGCCGCCGTCCAGTCGGCCTGCGCCGATGGGAATCCGGGCCACGCGGCGGTGGCAGCGCAGAGCTTTGCGGACCGCGTGAACGCGCTGCCGCCCGGTGAGGTCGACCGAAGCCTCGTCACAAACCTCCAGCAGGGCGCCTCCACGCTGGAGACGCTCGTCGCCCGCACTTGCACAGGCACGCCGACGACCACGACCACGCCGACCGTCACGACCACCACGACGCCGACGACCACCTCGACGACCACGACGACAACCGAGCCGACCACGCCCACGACGCCGA
>DATFPW010000028.1:0-3095 GCA_035264605.1 Conexibacter sp.
CGCCCGCAGCGCCCGGCGCCTGAGGCTGATAGCCGGTCGGGGCGGCCCTCAAGTCGCGCATCGCCGGCGCCGATCAGCAGCGAGACGGCTAGTCACGCGTTCGCATGCTCATCGGCCTCGCCCTACTCATCTGCCTGATCAGCGTCCCCGTCATGCGCGGGCGGCTCGGCGCGCTCGCCGAGGTCAGGCTGCGCGCCGGCTGGCTTCTCGCCGTCGCGATCGGCGCGCAGATCGTGATCATCTCCGTGCTGCCTGGCGGATCTGAGCGGCTCCACACTTGGGTGCACCTCGGCTCCTACGCGCTTCTCGCCGCGTACGTGGCGGTCAACCTGCGCCTGCCCTATCTATGGCTGATCGCGCTCGGCGGGGTGCTCAACCTCGCGGCGATCGCAGCCAATGGGGGCATCATGCCGGCCGATCCGGACGCGCTCGCGGCGGCGGGGCTGCGGCTCGACGCGGGTGAGTTCTCGAACTCGTCCGCGCTCGCGCGGCCGCGGCTGGCGTTTCTCGGAGACGTGCTCCACGTTCCCGCGTCGTGGCCGGTGAGCAACGTGTTCAGCGTCGGCGACGTCGTCCTGGTGCTGGGCGCGCTGCTGGCTCTGCACACGATCTGCGGCTCGCGGCTGGCCAGGTATCTCCGACATACGTCGATTCCCCATCAATCCGGATTGTGGGGCGGCCGATGAGCGGATCACGAGCCTCCGTACGGACGCGGGGGACGAGAACGCAAGGAGTAGCGATGAAGCAGAAGCTCATCCAGGTCGCGCTGAGCACGACGGTGATCGCCGTCATCGTCGAGGCGCTGAGCGCCGGGGCGAAGTGGTGAACACGATGATTCCTCGCCTCTACGGGGGCGGCTTCACCGTCGGGGTGCGCGCCGGCAGGGTCGAGACGCTCGGGGCCGGCCGCAAGTGGTAGTGACGCGGCAGGGGTCCGAAGGCCGCTCGTGCGGCTTTCGGACCCTCCGCACCATCGCGACCGATCAGAGCTGATCCGCTTTGCGCATCGGCACTCCCACCCCGATCGCGTGCTACGTCGCCGCGATCGTCGCTGCCGGGGTGGGGCTGCTCGCGGCCTTCTCGCAGCAGCTGCCGGCGATCATCGCCGGCGGCGACCTGCGTCTCGCGCTGCTAGTCGCGGCGGTGCTGGTAGGCGAGCTGTATCCGATCCGGCTCGGCCCGGGTCAGGGCGAGGTCGCGCCGTCGACCACGTTCACCTTCGCGATCCTGCTGACGTTCGGTACCGCGGCCGCGGCGGTCACGCAGGCGGTCGCCTCTCTCGCTTCCGACGTCACGCACCGCAAGCGGCTGCGGCTCGTGGCGTTCAACGTCTCGCAGTACGCGATCGCCGTGGCCACCGCCGGGCTGGTCCACGACGTGATCGTCGGCGCGTCGCACGGCGACGAGCTTGGATTGCTCGGTTTGATCGCGATCGTGGCGGCCGGCGCGGCGTTCTTCGCTGTCAACACGGGCGCGGTCGCGATCGCCGTCTCGCTGAGCACCGGTACGCGCATCAGCGACGCGGTCGCCGGCGACCTGATCCGCCAGTCGGCTACCGAGAGCGTGCTCATCGGGCTTGCGCCGCTCGCCGTGCTCGCGCTCGAGCGCAACGCCGTGCTGCTGGCGCTGCTCGTGCTGCCGCTGCTGGCAGTGCAGCGCGCCGCCCGTCAGGCGCAGATCAGCGAGCACCTCGCGATGCACGACGCGCTGACCGGGCTTCCCAACCGCGCCAAGTTCTACAGCCGCCTCACGCACGCGATCGCTTCGGCCGACGAGGGAACGCGCGTCGCCCTGCTGCTGGTCGACCTCGATCGCTTCAAGGAGATCAACGACACGCTCGGCCACCGCTACGGCGACGAGGTGCTGCGCCAGGTCGCGCAGCGGCTCAGCGAACGCATCTCCGGGCACGGCACCGTCGCGCGGCTCGGCGGTGACGAGTTCGCGATCCTGATGCCACACCGCAGATCCGATGACGTCGCCCTCGAATTGGCCGCGGAGGTGCGCCGCAGCCTCTCGGCGCCACTCGACGCGGCCGGCATCCGGCTCGACGTCGGCGGCAGCGTCGGCGTTGCGACCTACCCGAACGACGGGCACGACGTCGAGACGCTGCTCCAGCGCGCCGACATCGCGATGTACGAGGCCAAGTCCGGTCGCACCGGCGTGCAGCGCTATCGGCGCGAGCAGGACGCCAACAACCTCATCCGCCTGACGCTCGCCGGCGACCTGCGCCGCGCCCTCGACGCCGGCGAGATCTCGACCGAGTTCCAACCGAAGATCGACCTGCGCTCGAATCGCGTCAGCGGCGCGGAGGCGCTCGTGCGCTGGCGCCACCCGCAGCAGGGCGCTATCGCGCCGGAGCTGTTCGTCGGCATCGCCGAGCAGACCGGCTTCATCGTCGCAATCACCATGCATGTCATGCAGGAGGCGGTCCGCGCCTGCAGCAACTGGCGTCGCCACGGCGCCCAGCTCACCGTCGCGGTCAACCTGTCCGCCCGCGCGCTGCTCGAGCCGGAGCTGCCCGAGACCGTGATGGCCCTCTGCCGCGCCCACGACCTGCCGCCGCAGGCGCTCGTGCTGGAGATCACTGAGAGCATGGTCGTCGCCGATCCCGAACGGGTCCTTTCGACCCTGACGCGGCTCGCCGACCACGGCGTCGCGCTGTCGGTCGACGACTTCGGCACGGGCTACTCCTCACTCGAGCAGCTGAAGCTGCTGCCGGTCACGGAGCTCAAGATCGACCGCGGCTTCGTCCGCGGCATGCGCACCGACCGGCGCGACGCGGCGATCGTGCGCTCCGCGATCCACCTCGGCCAGAGCCTCGGCCTGCGCGTCGTCGCGGAAGGCGTCGAGACCCGGCAGCTGCACACCCAGCTCGCGTCGCTCGAATGCGACGAGGCGCAGGGCTTTGACTACAGCCCGGCGCTCCCCGCCGCCCAACTGCTCGCCTGGGCCGCGGAGTACGACGACATGGGCTGCGCGTCGAGTGCTGACGCGCCCCCGCATGCCGAGCTGCGCCCGCCGCGCGCGACCGCAGCCGGCGCGTGATCGCAGCCGACCGGTCCACCTAGCCCCCTCACGTCTACGGCTCGCGGCGAC